>JAVBPO010000115.1:0-47717 GCA_031549565.1 Thermoguttaceae bacterium | reverse complement strand
ATCGCGGTGTCGCTGACGGGATTGCTGCGACAAGAGGAGCGAACCTTACGCGAGGTTCGAGAAAAATGCCAAGCCGATCCTCGCCCCACCGCAAAACGCCTCGGATTCAAATCGTGAAACTTGAAGACGGTCTGGGGTGCGTGCAAATTTCCTTGTGGGAATAGATTACCTGGGACCGCAGGCTTCCAGCCTGCACCTGGGTCGGTAGGCTTCCAGCCTGCCGAGGGTTCGCTACGGGCTGGAAGCCCATAGACCCAGGTGCAGGCAAGATGCCTGCGGTCCCAGGCGTCGTAGGTGGTCTAAAGTTCCCGCTTCTCCATTGTCGGAGCCAGCGTTTCCCTCGAGAGAATTTCGATGGCTTTGTCCAAAACGGGATCGTAAAACGGCGTTTTTCCTTCCGGCTTGAAGGTTTTTTCCGTGTGTTTTTCTTCTTCGTCTTTCTGCTCCGGCTTTTCTTCGACGTCGGGCTCGTCCTGATTTTCGTCCGGAGCTTCTTCCAGTTCGTCCTCGCCGATTTGGAGAAGTTTCGAAGAATCCTTGCACAGTTCGTCTTTGTAGACCGGCAACAACGGCTCGACGATCGACTTGGGAATCGCGATCCGCATGTCCCGGAGGAAGTAAGTCAGAATCCGTTGGTTGCGTGACGTTTTCATTTCGAGTCCCGGGTCCGGCGTCACGCCCCAGTCGTCGGATTCCGTGGAGAGTTTTGAATAACGACCGTTTTCGACTTTCGAGGCCCGACGGATCCGGTTGATATTCTTTCCGCTCGGTCGCCAATAACTCGAATCGGTCAGTTTCAGCATTCCGTTGTTCAGCGGAACCTGGAAGATTTCCTGGACCGTCCCTTTTCCGTACGAACGCTGCCCGAGGATTTGCGCACGTTCGAAATCCTGGAGGCAGGCCGCGAGAATCTCGGCGGCGCTCGCGCTTCCTTCGTCGATCAGCACGACCATCGGGCCGTGAAACATCACGGCGTCCGTCGCGTAATACTGACCGCCGAATTTAACCTTGCCGTCCCGGTTGCGCGTCGTTACGATTTCTTTGTACCGTCCGCGATCGTCGACGAAAAGGTCCGCGACGCCGACCGCGGTGTCAAGGTACCCGCCGGGATTGCCGCGTAAGTCGAGGATCAACTTCTCCATCTTCGGCGAAAACGTTCGGAGCCGATCGATCATTTCCGCCGTCGTGTTCTCGTTGAACGTGGAGATATAAACGTACCCGATCGTCGGACGGCCGGGAATTTCCGAAACGGCCCCACCGCGATCGTTCACTTCGAAACCGAAAACGGTTTTCTGTTGGATCGAAGCCCGGCGGATCGGCACGTCGACCGGGTCGGGGTCGCCCTGGTGTCGCACGGTCAGGACCACGGTTGTTCCGGCTTCTCCGCGAATCTTCTTGGCGAGCGCCCGTTGGTCGAGGTTCTCCGTACTTTCGCCGTCGACTTTCAAGATGATATCACCGCAACGAATCCCCGCCGCAAGGGCCGGGGAGTCGAGCATCGGATAGAGAACTTTGTAAGTCCCCTCGGGCGCGGTCACGTCGAACCGGATGCCGACCCCTTCGAGTTTCGCTTCGAGCGTCTCGCGGAATTCCTTTTCGTCGCTCGGCGGAATGTACATGGAATAATCGTCGCCGAGTTGCTCCCCCATCTTGTCGAGCATTCCCTGCATCGCCCCCTCGAAAAGAAGCTGCCCGGTCGGTTCGACCAGCGCGAGCGACTCGACCTGCCGCATCGAATGCAGCAAAATCTGCTCCCGTAACGTCGTATGTCGACAGCAGAACACGCACAATACGACGACGACGATAAGAATACGAATATGGGAAACCGGCATGGTGTCAATAATTTACGAACGACTCGGAGATTATTTGAAAACCCGCTGTGCCTTTCCTTCCTGGCGCGGCAACTCTCCTTTTTTGTACACGTCGCCTTTCGGCGAAAATCCGAGCCGCTCCTTGAGGTGCTTTTCGACCGTGTAGCCCGTGACGTCGTCTTCGGCTTCGACGTTGATGCGAACGTCCTTGACGCCGTCGATTTCCTCGACGATGATTTGGAAGTGCGGCAACACGCCCGGGATTTCCAGCAGCGCCTGCTCCACCTGCTTCGGGAAGAAGTTGACGCCTTTGATGATCAACATGTCGTCGGTCCGGCCGGAAATCGGGGCGATCCGGACGTGCGTGCGACCACAGACGCATTTTTCCCGCGATTGGATTTTCGTCAAGTCGCCGGTCCGGAACCGGATCACCGGCAGCGCTTCACGGGTTAGTGATGTCACGGCCAATTCCCCTTCTTCACCGTCGGGCAAAACGCGGAGCGTGAGCGGGTCGAGAATTTCGACGTAATAATGATCTTCCCAAACGTGAATGCCGTCGCGGGCCGGACATTCCATGCCGAGTGTGCCGACACCACCGGTTTCGGTCATACCGTAAATGTCGTACGCTTCGATGTCGAGCTTGGACCGGAAACGGTTTTTCAGCTCGTCGGAAAAGGTTTCCGCGCCGAAAACGCCGATCTTCCAGTCGGGGAGCGTCATTTTCATTTCGTCGAGCATTTCGAGAATCCGGATCCCGTAGGACACGACGGCGCCGAAGATTTTCGTCTTGAAATCCCGGGCGAGCCGGATCTGCCGCTCCGTGTTGCCCGCCCCGGTCGGTACGACGAACAGTTCCGCCGCCCGGGCACCATGATACATTCCGAAGCCGCCGTTGAACAACCCGAACGACGGCGTCACTTGGGCGACGTCCCCCTTCCGGGCGCCGGCCATGATGTAGCACCGGGCCATGCACTCGGACCACTGGGCCAAGTCCGCTTGCGTGTACGGCATCACGATCGGCGTTCCCGTCGAACCGCTGGACATGTGCATCTCGCGGATTTCCGCCTTGTCGACGCAGCATAAGCCGAGCGGATAGGTGTCACGGAGATTGTCCTTCTTGATCGTGGGCAGTTCGGAGATCGCCTCGAAGTCGCGAAACTTGTTTTCGACCCAACCGGCATCGATCCCGGCCCGGCGGTACAGATCCCGGTACACGGCGTTCCCGTGAAGCACGTAAAGTAATTGTTTCTTCATCCGCCGCAACTGCAAGTCGCGAATCGAATCAAGGGAAATGGTTTCGTTTTCAGAAAAATAAACGGACATTTTAAATAAGAAATAAGAAATATGAAATTAAAAAATTTGAAATGAGAAATGAGAAATGAGAAATGATAAGCGTAGGCAATCGTAATTTCATATTTCTTATTTCTTATTTAATCTCCCTTTCCACCGATACATAATCACTTTGGCCTTGTAATCGTCTTCGAGGAAGATCACGTATTCGCCGTTTTGGCGGCGGTGTGCGGAGATACATTCGCGGAGGTCCATCAGTCCGACTTCGCCGACGGTTTTCGGGTCCGGCTCCATCCAGCCGACGCTTTGACCGTCGGAAATACGGTACACTTCGACGTGTCCCGTCTTGAACCCGGTTTCCTTGGACGCTCCGGTGTACGGGACGAACAGGTAATCCCCGGCGACGTCGAACCCCATCGGCTCGCACGACTCATGCCCGCTCGAACCGGTCACGTAAGGGAGTACGATTTTCCAGGCGAGCTTGCCGTTCCCGTGGAGAAAATGGTCGTACCGACAAACGACCGGCCCCATCGGCTTCCAATGCTGATTCTTGTGCTCCTGCGTACACCCGCCGAGATAAAGCGTATCCGTCGCGGCGTCATAACGAATACGTTTGACGGCGGTGAATTCGGCGGGGTGGGGGAAGGTTTGGAAAGGATGGTAATAAATGTAGTCAAAATCACCGATCATGGATTCACTTTTGCGTATTTCACAAGGCGCGTAACGAACGCCGTCCGTTTCGGCCGCGAACCAAACACCGCCGTTCAGGTCAACCCACCATCCCTGGGCAGGCGGATCGCTTTTCGTCTTCTTCGCTTCAGAAAGACAATCCAACAGCCGTTTGATTTCCTCTTCTTCATTCATCAGTTCTTTCATGGAGTACCAACCTTCGCCTTCTTTTTCGCACAGGTGGGAAAAAAACCTTCTTCCGACTCCCCTTCCAGCTTCTTCTTTGTTCGCCACTTCGCGATATTCATGCCGTTCAAAACAGGCCAATATTTCGGAATTGTCACCGAAATCGAGGCTTTGGTAACGCAAGTATCTATTGTTCATGTCGAGCAGGAACAAAGTTTTCTTCCCACCGATGTTGCGAACCCAAACGCCGCCGGAATCCCCGAGCCATTTCTGTTGCGCTGACCACTTGTCCGGGTAAACGGTTCCAACAAGCGACCACTCTTGACCGGAACCTTTCGACCAGTCGAGTCGATACTTTTCATCTTTCGTGTAGGCAATCGTTTCATCATCCGGATCAAGACACGCACAATCCAGGAAACAAAGGCCAAAACGCCGCCACAATAGACGTGTGTCGGCAAATCTCAAGAAGGATTCCTGTTCTTTCCACCGTGGATGGTCTGCCGTTCGGGATGTCTTTTCAACAATATGACATTCAAGAATCGTTCCACCGCCGCTTGTTGAAATATCTTGGGCAACATATAAACGACCATGCTTATCGCAACCGAGAGCTTTCACGCCGAAACAGTCGAATCGAAAATCACCGAATTCTCCCGGCGGATAAAAGAATGGTGACATGGCATTCATCGGATTGGTCATTCCCAGCAAACGGCGAACCGGCAAATCCTTATAGCTCCAATCAGTACGCAGCTCGGAATCACCGGCCGGATTGCCACTAAAATCAAGAGGGAGAAGGATGATTCCGAAGTTAGGATCGAAAACATACATTAGCTCTCTTGGTTCAAATCGAGTTTTTGGGGGGCCGAAACAAAACGGTCCGGTACTCATCACCTTTCCCGCGAGTTTTTCTCCTGTTTTGCTGAATTGTGTGATCTGCGGGATGTCAATTTCGTAAACTCGTGTCGGAAAATTGGAAGAGATGGGAGTATCTCTGCGAATTTGTTTTTCCAAATGTGCGATCCAGATGTTGCCGTGGGGATCGGCAGCGATTTGGCCTGGAGCGTGATATTTCCACTCTGCTAAAGCCCATGTTTCCAGCTTTCGCATCGTTTCGGCATCATGGATTTCAACGCTGTTGGTGTGCGGGTTGCTCACATAAAGCCGTTCGTTGTCGGCCCAAAGTCCGGTGATTGCCGTTTGAACGTCGGCATTTTGACCGTCTGGAACCTCGTTAACGACGAGAAACGATTTTTCGAGCGTGTCCCCTTTTCCTCCTTTGCCGTCTTCGAACGGAGCGGGTTGGGTGAAATCGCTTCGTAGACGTCTTGACACCCCGAACCAGCGTTTTCCCTTGTCGGGCCAGGTTCCCGGATCGACGAGGTTGCCCCCTTCGTTGTGGAATTCCATCGCGATGTACACGTATTTGTCGTTCACGGCGACCGCTTTGCCGCCGAGCGCGCCCCAGCCGTGTGTGTGCATCGCCGCGCCGAGCATTTCGCCGTCCTTGTACATGGAGCAGTTCCCGCCCGCTTCTTCCCACGGCACGTTCGTGTAAACGGTCCCGTCCGGCGTCACGCACATCCCGGCAATGTCCTGCTGCACCCATTGTGCTTTGCCGGTCTGCGGATTCAGACCGCCGTACGTGTTGCCGATCCACGACGTTACATAATTCTCGATTTCCTTCGCCCCGTTCGGAGCGACAACCGCCGCCGAAACCGGCGTCGTGAACAGGAGCAGCAATATAAGTAGTTTTTTCATGATGATTGAAAGAGCCGCATGTGAAGCGAAGCGTAACTTGCGGATCACCGAACAAGCTTCGTATGCGGCTCTTTGGGGGTTAACGTACCGTACCGAGTTCGTAGGTTTCCGTATCCGGTTTCAGTTCGATCATGTACGTGCGCCGGGTCTCGTTTTCACGACCGTAATGGGTGTAGACCTCGACGTAAACGAACCCCGGTCTCATCTCCGGATTGACCGGTTTTAACAAAACGAACTCGACTTCATCGTCCTCATCTTCCAGATAGAGGTCCTCTTCCTCTTCAAACTCCTCGTCGTCGAAGCTGCGGTTTCCGAAATACTCCAATGCGATCTTGAATTTCCCCTGCCCGGCGCGACGGATCATGTATTCCGCGCAACTCTCGCTCCCGGCAATCGCGCCTCCAAGCAGCGAAAGCGGTGTCGTCCGGTTCGCGATTTCGCCGCTCGGTTCTGTGACGGCAAAATCGAAGGACGTCCCGTCGTGAGACGCAAAGGCGACGATTCGAATGTCCCCGTCGAGCGGTTTGGCAAGTTTGGCGTCATACGGAATCGTCGGCTTTTCCAATTTCCACTGTTCCGCTTTCGCAACGAGCCGGTTTGCCTCGACCAAACACATCAAATGCCGCTCGATGTCGTTTGAAAGGGTATATCCGTACATTTTGGAAACGTCGAGTTGTTTCCCGTACAGATCGAGAGCCTTTTGAAGGTCGTCCCGGCTTCGGGTTCGTTCCGCGATCCGGGCGTGAGCCAATGCCGCCAAGTGAGTGTCCGCGATCTGTTCGAATTCCACGATCGCCTGTTCCGGGAGGTCCCAGTGGAGTAAGTACAGTCCGCGAGTACGGCGAACTTCTTTCTGGTCCAGCCCGAGTTCGCTCAAATTACTGAGAATTCGCACCGCAAACTCTTTCTCCCCAAGCCCGGCGAAATAGTCGGCGCAGTGTACGTAAAACTTCGGCGACAGACCGTACCGCTTCTTCTGTTGGAGATATTTTTGATAAGCGTCTTTCGGCGACTTGGACGTTTCTTTGACGATTTCGTTCAAATAAGGAGCCGTCGCGGGATCGGGCTGGAGATAAATCGTCGCCGCGGAAACATGCGGTTTAGGCGAGCTGCCTCCCCATGAACCGCCCCCCATACCACCATAAGTAAAACCGCCGTACATTCCACCCCCCAAGCCGCCGGAAATGCTTCTGATGCGGTATCGGTCGCGGGGCAAGCCGAACGCGTCCAGGCGATTTTTCGGGGCGAGATGAAATTGCAACGGCGTTTGCGGCATACGGAACGGGTGTTCCCACCAGCGAACGATGATGTCCCATTCACGCTGGAGAATTTTTTTCATCTCCTCGATTTTCTTTTCTCGTTTGAGTCGATTGGTTTCGGCGTCTCTCGCTCGCTCCGATTCCCGCTCGTTTGCCCGGTTCAGTTTCCGATCGATTTTTTCGCGAAACTTTTTGAGCCACTCCGGCCGGCTTGCCGGGGGGTCGATCTCGAACTCGACATATTGATCGACGCTTTCGAGCACCAGGAGCGACGTTTCCGGCGTCACGATTTGGTACTTTTTTCCATGGTCGAGTACGGCCTGGCGGTCGTATTGCGGGCTGTCGAGCAGCTTGGCCAACCGGAGCTGCGCCCACATCCGGCCCGGCAGATCGTTTGTGGTGTCATTCGCTTCGACGGTTCGCTCGACGGTTTCCAGCACGGTCTTTCCGTATCCGAAATGGAGCCGCAGTTTCGCCGTTTTTCCAGCCAATCGCCCCGCGACGAGCAGCATGTTTTCCGAAGCGGCGGACCAGCACAATTCGATCGCTTCCGATTCGGCAGATTCGATCCGCAGCAGTTTCAAACACGGCTTGTCGAGTTTCGCGGCAATCGCGTCGGACGTTTCCCGGTCCCACGCGAACCACTCGCCGCCCGAGGATTCCGCGAGAAAGCGAAGCCGGGCGTCGTTGGAGCCGGTTTCCTGCAAAAACGTGTAGACCGGGACCGGCGGAACGACGTCCGGCTTACCACCGTCCGGCTCGAATGTCGAATTTCCGTCCGTAAAGAGAAGGGCGACGTCCGCTTTCGTTTCCTGAAACGTCAATGCGGAGAAATTCGTACCGCCGTCGTAGGCGAGATCGCGGAGCGTTTGAAAAAACCGCTCGTCCGCCGTCGAAAACGATTGGACCGGCTCGGCTTTATCCCGAAACACAACCAAATCGATCGGGCACTTTTTGTCCGCGAAATATTTTTGGAGCAGTTCGATTTTTCGTGCGGAATCGGTTTCCCCTTGCGATCCGGACGCGTCCCAATACACGGCGACCCGATTCGGCGCTTGAGGCTTGATTTGCGGTTCCCATTTTGTACGAAGCTGTTCGAGCGGCTCTCGAAACACGAAAAACGTTTCTTCTTTCTCCGTCTTCCCGACCGACGGCGAAGAATCGTTCCAAGCCGCGGACACGTCAAGGAGAATCTCGCCTTGCGGCAAAAAATCATTTTCTTCGAATTCGGCGAGGAACTCGTCGTTCGGATTTCCAAAATTCAACCCGTCGATTTTCCCTTGCAAAAAATCGATCGCGGTATCACTCATGATTTTCAACGAAAACTCTCCGATCGGTTTGGTATAACGGAGCGGAATCCGGAACGTTGGGCCGGTGATCGGTTCGACGTATTGAATGCGGATCGTGCGGCTCTCGTCGGGTTCGATCGGAAAGACGCGGCACTGGAACACATTGTTGCCGGTCCATTCGAGCAGGCCGGGATCGTGTCGAAAACGGTTTTCGCCCGTTTCTTTTCCACGGCGACACCATCGAGCAATTCGTTGTCGATGTCCAGGGCGTACCCGTCGACCGTGGCACCTTCCGGCAGTGGAAAAAGGAAGCGTCCTTCGCGCCGATCGACATAGGACGGGTTGTAAAACTCCAGCGTCGTTCGCGTTTCGGCGACGCAACCGCGAATCCGAACTTCGATCGAACAGGCCTGAATCTCCAGCGGCTGCGGTTCGCCGTCTTTACCACGGATCACCAGCGCCGGGTCGAGCGAGTACGTTTGAATCTCTTCCAACGCCGAAACCGGCGTCGTGAGCAGGAACAGCAATATAAATATTTTTTTCATGATGATTTTAAGGAGCCGCATGTGAAGCGAAGCGCAACTTGCGGATCACCGAACAAGCTTCGCATGCGGCTCTTTGGGGGGACGCCGACGGGAAAACTCCATTTTACGGGAACTCTCAGATTACGACAAGTTGCCAGATAATGTTGTGTCCGGTATATTTTAAGGAGTAACAAAAAAACACGGGGCTCACGAATTACGGAATTATGACTTTCGGCGGCGTTTGTTTAATGCTTCTCATGTGCGGATTCTTCACCGGGCTGCTCGTCTGGTGCGGCTGGAAAGTCGTTCGTACGCCCGGCGAGACGGAACATCTCCATCCGACCGCTTATGAACAGGTTCCCGACGCGGAACCGGGGGAAAAAGAAAAAAAGTAAGAAATGGTACGCTTGAAGCGTTTTCAACCCGCGAATTATTGACCAATCCACTCATCATGACCCCTCCTCCCACATTGCCGTTTTCCGGAAGCCGACCGAGTCATACGAAGATCGTCGCAACGGTCGGACCGGCGTCCGATACGGAAAAATTGACCGCCGACCTGATTCACGCCGGAGTCAACGTGTTTCGTCTGAATATGGCCCACGGAAAAACGGACGTCAGCCAACAGCGACTCGACCGGATTCGAAAGGTGAGCGCCGAACTTGGGATTCCGGTCGCGATTCTGGCCGACCTGGCCGGTCCGAAGATGCGGCTCGGCGAAATCCCGGGCGGAAGTTACGTTTGCGATCCCGCGAAGCCGGTCCGGTTCGTTCGCGGAGTCTCGACGACGGAACCGAACAGCTTCACGACGACCTACGATCCGCTGATCGACGACGTCAAGCCGGGCGACCGGATCATGCTCGCCGACGGAACGGTCGTGTGCGAAGTCGTTTCCAAAACCGACGACGCAATCCTGTGCAACGTCGTCCAAGGTGGTACAGTTCGCAGTCGCCAAGGTGTCAACCTGCCCGGCTCGAAGCTGAGCATCAAAACTTTGCAACCGATCGATATTGAAAACGCCAAATGGGCCGTCGGGGCGGGCGTCGATTTTCTCGGGCTCAGTTTCGTTCGCAGCGCCGAAGATATCGAAGAATTACGGGCTATTCTCCGGGAAGCGACGAAGCCGAACGAACCGCAGACGCAAATCATCGCCAAGATCGAGAAACCGGAAGCGGTTGCCGCGCTCGATTCGATCGTTGACGCCGCCGACGGGATCATGGTCGCACGCGGTGACTTGGGTGTGGAAACGGATATCGCGAAAATCGCGGTCGTCCAGAAACGGATCATTCGCACCTGCCGCCGGAAGAACAAGCCGGTGATCGTCGCAACGCAAATGCTCGAAAGCATGCACACCGAAACGATGCCGACCCGGGCGGAAGCGACCGACGTCGCCAACGCGATTCTCGACGGAACAGACGCGTGCATGTTGTCCGGGGAAACGGCGGTCGGGCAGCACCCTGTTCTCGCCGTCGAAATGATGCACCGGATCGCGTTGGAAACCGAACAGCTTGTTCACGAACGGCTCCGGGACGAAGTGGGACGCCAATATCTCCGCATGGCCCGGGCCGCGCGGACTTCCGGAAACGGCAATCCGGGTCGCGTCGATTTGCCGGACGCGGCGAGCGAAACCGCCGTTCATTTGGCCGAGGTCAGCGGCGCGGTTTCGATTTTCGCGATCTCGAAATCGGGCCGCACGGTCCTGCGGCTCTCGAAACTGCGGCACAGCGCCATGACGATCGGCTGTTCGACCAATGATGTCGCATTGCGCCGGATGTGTTTGTACTGGGGCGTCCTCCCGGTCCGACTCGCCGCGACGACACCGCGGCAGATGCTCGAGGAAATACTCCAACGAGGGCAAACGGACGGCTATTTCAAACAAGGGGACCGGATCGTCCTTCTTTCCGACCCGAGCGGCGGTACGGAAAACCGTCGTTTGATCTACGTGCATGAAATTTGAGGCTGCCGTTTATCACTCCCCCAAAACGTACCACTCGACCGGCGCGAACGCGTCGGTCAGCGGCGGGACGGTTTGGGAAACGGTGACCTTTTTCCGGTGTTTCATTTGGCTGACGACCTTGGGCGGAGCGTTTGCGTCCACTTTCAAGTCGTAAGGTTTCTTGAAGCCGACCAAAACGATATTTTGGAGTTCGTTTTCCCGAGTCGGATCGCCCACGAAAAAAACCTCGACCTGCGGAAACACTTCCGTCAGCGCCCGATGGAATCCTTGGAAAAGTTTACACTTTTCGCCGCCGAGCGAAGAAATGACGTTCGTCATGAAAATTCCGTCGTCCGAAAGACACGCGGACACTTCTTGCATATACTCTTTGGTCGTCAGGTGAAACGGAATATTGTAGTGGGAATTAAACGCGTCGCCGAACACGAGGTCGTATTTCGGCTGGGAGCCCGTTTCGATTTCGCTTTTCATTCGGCGCAAAAATCGTCGGGCATCTTCGTGGTAAATTCGTAATCGCGGATCGGCGAGCATTTCATCGGTCAAGTGGAACCAATCGTGAGCGACCTTCGTGATGCCGGGATCGATTTCGACGACGTCGACATTGACGTTTTCCCGATTCGTCAAAATGTTTTTCGGAAGTCCGTACCCCCCGCCGCCGATGACGAGCATGTTCCGCAAATCGGGGTGAAAATGGAACGCGAGTTCATTGTATTCGCAATAGCGGCTCACCAATTCGTTCGGTCGATCGTTAATCATGAACGACTGGCACGTCGTTCCCGGATCGGTTTGGAGATGTCGCCAAACTCTGTTGGACGAATCGTAAACACGGATATGGTTGTACGGCGTATCCCAATGTAATCCGTCCGGGAGGAGCGAATTTCCGTAAATGTGAAACCAACCACCCCCTCCGAGGAAAACGGCGACTAGAATCAGTGCGGTTTTCTGGTCGGGAAAAGCCGGTTTTTGCCCTTGGACCATCCACGCGACCAAAACGAGCACGGCGGCGATGAGGAACAGGATCGTGCCGGTTTTGAGGAACGAAATCAGGATGAACCCGCCTAAAAACGTCCCCAGGATGCTGCCGATCGAGGAAAGTGCGTAAAGCCGTCCGACGATTTTGCCGGACGAACCGATGTCCTGAATCGCCAAGCGCACCACGAACGGCGAAACCATCCCTAAAAGAGCGCCCGGGACCGCGAACAACACAACCGACGAAACAATCGCCAGCGTGTAAAGATTCGTTCTCCCGGCGGTTAGCGTTTTGAGGATAAAGGGGTAAGAAAACCCGACGACCGCGATAAACACGCTGGCTGCGAAGATGATTTTCGCTAAAAGAGCCGACTGAGGATACTTGTCGGCGACGATCCCTCCGTACCAGTACCCGAAACTCAAACTGGCCAGCACGATCCCGATCAAGCTCGTCCAAACGATCAAGGAGGTTCCCAGATACGGCGCAAGCACCCGGGAGCCGGTCATTTCCAAAACCATGACCATCGCTCCACAGAGAAATGAGGCCGTGTAAAGTCGAAAGGGAGCGTCAATAGGTTTCGTCTTGGATTTCATCCGGGCAAAGGGGAAAAGGGATACGCATTTTTTGCCGGTACTCCGTGTAAACCGAACCATTTTTTCCGCGTTTCTTTCCTTTTTATCAATTTTTTTCGCCCAAAGTCAACCGGAGCGGGGATAAAATCTTGCGAAAAACGAGTTTAAAGGGTAAACTTGTCTTGTCTTGGATTCTAAAAATAGGTAATCTTTTCGGTGATCGTCAAAGAACCCGACTCGGTCGACGTGTTACTAACATGGGACATCGTGAATTTTTTTCATGAAATAAGCGCCCAACGAGAGCGAACACTTATCCGAGCGGCAGCTCGTTTTGGCTGGCGACCCAGCCGTCGTGTTACTTCTTGACGCTTAGCAATATTGACCACGCATTTACGACAGGATCGGGGCCGTTGGCTGTCCGACCAACCTAACAACGAGGACTTTGGTATGAATAATAGAATCGCAGAACAGATCTCCCGTCGACACTCGGTTTTGGTTCGAGCGGCGTTGATCTTCGCCCTTGTCGCCTTGATCGGTATGTTGTTCCAATCCGCTGCTTACGCCGCGACGAACGACACGAATAATAACAACAACAATAATAATAACAACAACAACAATAATAACAACAATAATAACAATAACAACAATAACGACGGAACGCAGGTCATTTCCTCGGCTGGGACGATCTACCAGCAGGCGATCGGAGGGGTTTCGATTGACGCGAAAGGGGTTTTGTCCAGCGCTCCGATGCAGGTTCTCCGCCAGCGAAGCGACGTTTTAAAGCAGCACCTCAAGGCGATTCCGGACGAACTGACGCAACCGACGGCTTTGCGGAAAATTTCGCTGAAAAAACTGAACGAAGTTCTCGAAACATCCTCGAAAGAAGGAACCGTTTTGCCGGACGAAGCACTTTACTTGGGCGGCTTGACCTCGATTCAGAACGTCGTCGCGGTTCCGGAAGAGAACGATATTCTGTTGGTCGGACCTGCCGAAGGGTGGAAATACGACCAAGCCGGGTGCCTTGTCGGCGCGAAAACCGGCAAGCCGATTCTTCTGCTGGAAGACCTGATTACCCTGATGCGGCTTTGGAGCGACGATTCGCGACCCGTCGTGATGACCTGCTCCATCGATCCGACCCCGGAAGCGATGGCTCGCGTTGCCCGGCTGAAGCAAAATTTCATTGTTCGGACCAGCAATGTTCAGGAATATCGACGTGAACTTGAATTGGCGTTCGGAATGAACGAAGTGGTCCTCAAAGGTTTGCCGGACGATTGCCGGATTGCCCGGGTCATGACCGCGGCCGACTACAAACTCAAACAGATCGGACTCGGCGTTCCCGGTGCTCCGAAAGGTTTTTCGAGCTATTTGTCCAAGGTTTCGCTCAGGGCGAATACTTCGCTGAGTCCCCGATTTTGGTTGACTCCGGAATACGGAATGATCACGCACGATGTGGACCGCCTCACTTGGGACTTGAGCCAGTCGAAAGTGAAGGTTCTGACCGAATCCGATTACGCCGATGTTCAGGGGCGTCATCTTGCGACGGGAACGTCCGAACCGGCCGCGACCCGCTGGGCGGAGGGCCTGACCCGGAATTACTCCGACCTGAGTCGAAAGGATTCCGTTTTTGCCGACCTGAAAAACTGCATGGATATGTCCGTTGCGGTCGCGTTGATCTACAAGGAAAATCTCCTCAAGCGAACCGAATGCAAAGTGAACATGCTCATGGATCGGGTCGCGATCGAACTTCCCCGGTATGACGTTCCGAAGCAGGTCCGCAGCATCGGGGTGATCGAAAAGAAGGCGGGCGGCGCGGTCGTCGGCTGCGGCGGCGTGGAAATCAACCCGTGGTCCAGGATCGAATCGACGAAACTGAACGAAGAGCTGAGCCAAAAACGCTCCAGCCTCGCCCACATGACCGGCAACCAATTCTGGTCGAATTAGTCGCCAATGAAAGAGCCGGGGATGAAGTCGGTACTCCGACGTAATCCCCGGGTAGAACTTTGGACCGAGATTCCGATTGCCCGGGGATTGCGTTTTGCTTCATCCCCGGCTCTTTTTTTCTTTTAGGCGATCCAGGAATCGATGTTGGCGAACGTCCACGGTTCACGCTGCTCCCGGTGGAAAAACATCGAGTCGTTCGCTTCCGCGGCTCGATCCCCCTCGAAAACCTCCTTATCGGGGTTCCATTGGAGTTTCGCGCCGTCCATTTTCATCGAAATGTTGCCCAAGTGCGCGATTGCGTGGTTTCGATGTCCGCATTCCGCCGTGTAATAACACAACGTCCGCGATTTGACGCATTCGGTGAAATCGACATGCTCGCCGCCGAGCGACTTTCCGGTGATCGGCGACGGTCCCGCTTTGCCGACGACGCTTTCCTTGCGACAGAACGACTGGTCGTTCGGGCCCGGCTCCCACGTCAACAGCTTCTCGTCGCTTGCGGTCGTCGTTCCACGCCAACCGCGATTGAGGATCCAGCCTTTGGTTCCTTCGAATTTGATTCCGGGAACTTCACTCCAGACCCGCATCGAGACGCCGTTGGCGTATTTGTAATCGATATCGAACGTCGGCGTCGCGTTCCAGACTTCGTCCATTCCGGGCCAATCCCCTTTTCCGGCGACTTCGACCGGGCCGGTTTCGTCGGTATCGTTCGCCCATTGAGCCAGATTGATCATGTGCGAGCCCCAATCGGTGAGCGACCCGCCGCTGTAATCGAGATTCCAACGCCAATTGTAGTGAACTCGCGCCGGAATATACGGTTTGACCGGCGCGGGGCCCAACCACATGTCATAATCGAGAAAATCGGGCACTTCGCTCACGTCGAACGAGCCGCCGATTTTTCCCTTATCGACCAGACCGGGCGGGAGAAGGACCTTGATATTCCGCAGTTCGCCGATCAAACCGTTGCGAACGACGGCGATGATCCGTTGGTACTCGTCGATGGAACGGTTTTCCGACGCCGTTTGAAAGACCCGGGCGGTCTTTTTTTGCGTGTCGGAAAGAATGCGCCCTTCTTCGATCGTCAATGTCGGTTTTTCGCAGATCACGTCTTTGCCCGCCTTCATCGCGAACACGGACAGCAGCACATGCCAATGGTCCGGCGTCACGATATCGATCGCGTCGATCTTTTTGTCGTTGACCAGATCGCGGAAATCTTCGTACGCCTTGCAATCGTAGTCGGTCGTTTGATTTTTTTGGTTATAAAAATCGTTGACCTTGACCCGGGCGCCTTCCATCCGCTGGTGATCGACGTCGCACACGGCAATCACCTGCTGCGCGGGATTATCGAACATCAGCGGCAAATTCCATTCGGTACCATGCTGACCGCAGCCGATCAACCCCATGGTGATCCGTTCGCTGGGAGCGACGTTCCCTTCCAAACCGAGAGCGGAACCGGGAACGACATACGGAGCGGCAATCGCCGCGGAACCGAGAATCGACGTTTTGAGAAATGTTCTGCGTTTCATGGGGATCGTTGGGTTTGTTGGTCGGAAACCGTATTAGAACTTACATCGGATAAGAAACGGACGTTTTGTCATTCTGAACGGAGTGTACTCACGAAGTGAAGAATCTGGTTTACCCCGTCAACACGCATTCCCATGCGAGCACGAATCAAAGCCAGATTCTTCGGAGTACCTCAGAGGGGCCGTCATAATTTGGGTAGAATAAACAGGAATATATCGTTTAAAACAGCCAAAACGCCGGTCCCCTCTCCCCCGGAATACCTGGGGCGAGGGGACCATCTTTTCTGATCGAAATTCTTCCCAGTTTAACATTCTTTGTTTGACATTTCACCCATTTTACGACGCCCCTCTCAGAATGACATGAACGATACGTCAATCAAAAGCATACCGCTTATTTTTCCTGACAAACGATTACCCGAGTAAAATTTCCTTCGCCGTGTTGTCGAAGAACTTGACGCTTTCCGTGATTTCCGGAACGGAAGTTTCCCAGTTGTGTTCATACTCGGCGGAGAAGCAGCCGCGGAATTTCTGGTCGGCGATTTCACGCAACAGGGCCGGGACATTCGCTTTACCGGTTCCCCACGGAACGTCGTGCGCGCCTTCACCGTATTCGTTCAGATCCTTGAAATGGAAACCGATGATCCGGCCTTTGAGCGCCTTGATCGCGTCAAGCGGATTGATTCCGGAGCGCATGTAATGCCCGGTATCCGCACACGCCCCGATTCGGTGACTGCAATCCTTGATCGCTTCCAAAACGGTTTTATAGTCCCAATAAATCGACGGCGTCGGATGGTTGTGCAGTCCGACTTTCATCTTAAACTCTTCACAGAGTTTATCGATCGCGGGAAGCTGGTCTTGCGGCGGTTCCGCGTTGATGACGCCGATTCCCATTTCGGCGCAGAATTCGAATGTTTTCCGGGACGCGTCCGTCACGCCGAGCGTCGTGCAAACGCAACCGTTGTCGGCGAGAATGGTACGGAATGTCTTTTTATCCTCCTTGCTCATGCCGGGTCCGACGTTCCCTCCGGCAGCGGTCAGCTTTTGGCCGGGAAACGCTTCCAAGAAACGGCAACCGGTCTGGATGTTCTTTTTGACCGCTTCTTCGAATGTGTAGCGGTTGAACGAGTAAACCTGGCAACCGACTTTCCAGCCGAGCAGTTCCGACCAACGGGTCGCGGAACCGGGACAACCGGCGGCCGAGGGATCCTGAGCGAGAACATCACGACCGACTGCGCCGACGGAAAGGCCCAAAGCGGTTCCTGCGGCGATTTTCAAAAGATCTCTTCGATTTTGCATATCTTCAAACGAGGCAAAAGGATAGTTAACGAGCGGTAATACGCTACAAGTTTCGAAACTCCATATCATTCACAACGCCGCGTCGATCCGAAAGAACAGCGCGACGGCATCGCCCCACACACTTCGAAAAATTATAGGAAACCGTCTTGGAAAAAGCAAGAGGTAAAGCCGCCTTGGGGTTGGTTGTCCAAATGGGGATCGGATTTATAATTCGGTTGGAGGGATTTTGTTGAAACTTAACCTTGTCATCCCGTTTGGGCGGAGGAGTTGATCGTGCAACGTATTATGCTGAAATCGAAGATCCACCGGGCGACGTTGACCGCGACCGATTTGCATTACGAGGGGAGTATCACGATCGATGCCGCTCTCCTGAAAGCTGCGGATATCCTGCCCGGCGAGCAGGTTCACGTCCTGAATCTCAACAACGGTTCCCGGTTGATCACTTACGCGATCGAAGGACCGGAGAATTCCGGCGTCATGCTGCTGAACGGCCCCGCCGCAAGAGCCGGAATGGTCGGAGATATCATCGTCGTCCTGACTTACGCCAACGTCGACGAACGCGAACTGCCGAACTACAAGCCGACGATCCTGAAAGTCGACGGCGAAAATAAGATCATTCCATAACGGCGGTTCGCCGATTCTCAGCGAAACACGTCCGCGTCGATCGAATACGGGGCGGTGCCGGTCAAGGCGTAATCCTGATTGACCGAAAGAGTACCGCCGACGCGAACCGTTCGGGTTCGGTACGAAACCCGCTGTCCGTCGATCATGTGGACGTAAATCATATCACACGGATTCGTCGTCGGGGAGCAGAATTTGCAGTGTTCCGTGGTCCGAACGAGTGTGAAATCCTCGATTCCGGCCATCTTTCGGGCGGGATACATGTATCCGGTAATGAAAATCTTTTCCCCTTTTTCCGCGAGCTGGACGATGTGTTCCGGTAGCTTGCCCGTTTTCGGATCGGCGGCCAATTCGAGAAAATGGATCGGAATGTAACCGGCCGGAACCGAGTTGAAATAGGACCAGGCCAACCAGCCGTATCCACCGATCCAAAACACGACCGACAGCGCAATTCCGCATGTCGTGAGCGTGAACCCGCCGATTTCGTCCGGCGCGTGCAGGATTTTACGCAGCGCAACGATTCCGAGCACCAGGCCGATGATCGGAAAAATCGCGAGCGCCCAATGCAAGAACGTGATTGCCGAGAGAATTCCGAACACGAACGATCCGACCGAATACGCCGCAACCTGCCGGTAATCGGTCGTCTGCTCCTGCCGAACTTCGTCGTGATCGGTGTAAATCCCGCGTAATGCGTCGTCAAATTCAGTCTTCATGAATTAATTCCAAATTACGAATTACAAATTACTAATGGTGAATTTGGTTTGGTCTTTGGTTTATTCGCGTCGCTCCGTTAGCGCCGGGGCTTGCCCCGGGCTGGGCTGCGAGGACGGCTTCACTTGAGGGTGTTTGGTGAGACGAAACGTTTCACATAACAAACGCGGGGCAAGCCCCGCCGCTAACGGGGATTTATCCAAATAAACGCAATACCAAGCCAAATTCACCACTAATGATTCCATCGTGACTAAAACATTTCCGTAACCATTTGCCAGGTAATTCGTAATTCATAATTCGTAATTAAACGACTAGCCCTGCAGTGATTGCGCAACGTCGGTTCGGTAGGCGATGACGGCGGGGAGGTACCCGACGACGGATGCCAAGGCGACCAGGCCGGGGATCAGGATCAGCTCCGCCCACTGGAAATGAAACGCGGAAACGATAATCCCCGTCGCCCCGGAAATCCAAGGGCCGAGGATCAAAATCAGCGAATGTCCCAAAAAGACGCCGAACGCTCCGCCGCCGAGCGACAGCAGGATCGATTCGAGCAGGATAATCGCCATGACCGTGGTACGCCGGGCTCCGAGCGCCCGCATGATCGCGATTTCCTGACGCCGTTCGTTCATCGAGTTGTAAATGCTGACCATCATGCCGATTCCGGCGACGACGACGACCAACGCGGCGAGGATCAGGAGCACCAACTGGACGTTCCCGATGATTTTCTCGAACAAAAACGCGATCACTTCCGTCGGCCGGACGGCTTGCGCGTCCATGTCCGCTTCGATTCGGCTCGGCAGTGCCATGACGGCGGTATCGTAAATCGGTTTGGTCGTCGATTTTTCCATCTGAACTTCGTCTTCCATCCCGTAGATGTTCTTCGTCGTCGAAGCGGTCGTTTTGACCTCTTTCGTCAAGACGAGCACCGCCGAAAGTTCCTTGGGATGATCGTGAGCATGATCATGTCCGTGATCGTCCGCTTTTGCCGCGGTCTGCGGAGCGGCGGCATCCTCGGCGTGATCGTGGCCATGATCGTCGTCGGCATGGTCGGCGTGATCGTGATCATCGGCTTTCTCTTCCGTTTTCGGCGTGTCTGCCTTGAGCCGGTAACTGCTGTCCAAGACGGTATCCTGGCCGGCGTGCATGTCGAAAAACCCTTCAACATTGATGAAAATCGCCCCATCGTTCGGCGTTCCAGTCGGCTTGAGAACGCCGACGATCGTGTACTCCGTCTGATGCTCCACGTCGGCAACATCTTTGCCGTGCATGGTTTTGAATTTATCGCCGAGCTTGAGGCCGACTTTTTTCGCGGCGGCGTATCCGATCACGGCGTCGTGCATTTCACTGTCGGAGAAATTCTTGCCGGGAGGTTGAAATTGGTATTTCCGGCCGTCGAGATATTCCAGCTTCGTAAAAAACTCACTGCTGGTCGCAACCACGGGCAAACCGCGATAATGCTCCCCCAGCGCGATCGGAATTGCGACTTCGACTGCCGATCGATACCGCCCGGACCGAAGCTCCGTGTAATCCGCGTAAGGGATTTTTCCGATCGGTTCCCGCTGGTAAAAGACGGTACTGATCACCAATTCAAGTGAACTTCCTTTCGGCCCGACGATCAGGTCGTATCCTTGGGCGCTACGGCGAAACGATTGGTCGAGCACCCCATAGATCACGATCACGGTCACGATCAGCGCGACCCCGAGCGACATGGAGAAAGCGGTCAAACCGGAAGCGAGCGAGCGGTGCTGGATGCTCCGCCAAGCGATTTTCCATAAACTCATAGTCCAAACAAGCGAAGAAAAGTTAACAAGTCCTCAAAGGAGAAAACCCCCATTATGCCAGACGATACGCAAAAAATGAAGCCTTGTTTGGGAAAAAAATGAAGAATTAGATGGCAGGCGGCAGACGGCAGACGGCAGAGGATAGTGTGTAACGGGAATCCTCTATTTCCTATTTCCTATTTCCTATTTCCTATTTCCTATTTCCTATTTCTTATTCCTTATTCCTTATTCCTTATTTCTTATTTCCCTGCCGTCTATCCTCTCTTCCTGATCCAAAAACCGGGTGAGAACAGTGCGAGGAGAATGTAGATTTCCAGCCGTCCCAGCAGCATCGTGCCGCAGAAGAGGAATTTACTGACATCGCAATAGGGACCGAAATTGCGTCGAGGGCCGGAAATTCCGTAAGCGGGCCCGGCTCCGGCCATCGTCGAGGCGACACAACTGATCACGTCGTCCATCTTGTTGCCCACATCAAGATTTCTTTCGACCCACTTGCTCGTCGGTTCGATGGCCAGCACGGTCGCGGTTGCCAAGGCAAAAACTATGACGTACGTGACAAAGTAGAGCAAGATTTTCGTCTGCCGTTCGCGGTCGAATTCCGTTCCGTTGGCGAAGATCGGCCGGACCAGCGTCGGTCGGTAAGCCGTTTCCGTCCCTCGACGCATCATTTTCCAGCAGACGAGATGCCGGACGACCTTGATCGAGCCGGCGGTGCTCCCCGCACAGCCGCCGACGAACAACACGGCGAGCAACAGAAAACGGGAAAGGCCGTTCCAACGGTCGAATTCGTCGGTACAATATCCGGTCGTCGTCAACATCGACGCCGTGTTGAAAAACGCGTATCGCACCGAAAGCTCCAGCGGCGCTTTTTCGTCGATCGACGCGCCGTGGATCATCGGTTGGTCGGAAGTCCCCTGGACGTTGAAATCGCCGTACGCCAACCCGCTGATCAAAATCGCAAGACTGACGACCAGGTAAATTCCGAGGAACGTTCTCCATTCCTCGTTGCGAAACAGGATGCCCGGCTTACCCTGGACGCACCAGAAAAAGAGCATGAAATTCGTCGCGCCGAACAGGCAGAAAATCGTGATGCTCCATTCGATCAACGGCGCGTTCAAATCGGTCATGGACGCGAAATGCCCGACGCTGGCGTTATACGTACTGAAACCGCCGGTCGCGATCGCCCCGAACGCGTGGCAAAGCGAATCGAGCAGCGGAACTCCCGCGAACAGCAGGATCGCGGTCAACAGCACGTTCAAGGAAACGTAAATCGAAAACAGGATCCCGGTGATTTTTTTGATTTGCCCCGTCGGACGTTCGGCGATGATGTTGCTCATCTCCGTATTGGCGAGATTTTTCCGGTTCGCGTTTCGCCCGCCGAGAACGACCAAAAGTACGAGAATTCCGATGCCGCCGTAAAAATGCGTGCAGCTGCGCCAAAAAACGATGCAGCGCGGAATGATGTTCGGGTCTTCCAGTTCGGACAGAACCGAGGAACCGGTCGTGGAGAATCCGGAAACCGACTCGAACATCGCGTCGGCGAAATTCATCTTCACGTCCGGTTCGCGCGAGACGCCGCTGAACAAATACGGCAATGCGCCGAGAAATGTGACGAGAAACCAACTGAGAACGACGACGGCAATCGCTTCCTTTTGAAACAGCTCACCCGAAGGACGCCGCCCGAGCCGTCGAAGTACGAATCCCACACACACGGCAACCGCAATCGAACACGACAGACCGAACAAACCGGCTCGTTCCCCCGGCGTTTCTTTCAGCGGATGCTCGAACGCGAATGGCATACTCAAAAGCATTCCCAACGCAACCAGAAACGCAACGGCTCCCAATTGTCGAAGGACAAGGCGGTAGTTCATAGGCGGCAGACAGCAGACGGCAGAGGATAGAGGATCGTTTTATCACTTATCACCTATCACTTATTCTTGCGTCCAATATTCTATGATGAACGGGAGGTTGATATTGCGGTCGATTTGTTCCAAGGCGTCGAGGGTTCGTTCGATTCGGCGGAGGTATCGACTTGCTTTGATCGGGTCGGTCGGTTTGCTTTTTTCCAAAAGTCCGCGATCGTGTCCGAGAACCATTGCGAAGACCGTTCGCAGTCTTTTGCGGCGAACCTGCGCTTCCTTTCCGGCGGACTCGACGAATTCGTTCAGCGACATTGCCAATTCGACGCCGTTCGGGTGAACGTGCGAAAGCGATTGGTGGAGAGTTTTTCGAAACGACTCCAACGATTCGTCGTTCCAGTTCAGCGCCTGCTCGACCCCGCCGTCCCCACCGTCGATTCGCTGGGCGATTTGCAGACCGCGCTCCAGCGTTTCCGCCGCGCCGATGTCGTGGAGGATCTTCCCGAGGTTTCGGCTCGAAAGCGGCGTAAAACGAAGAATCTGGCAGCGACTGCGGATCGTCGGAAGCTGCCTGGTCGCGCTCGTTCCCAAAAGAATTAGCAGCGAATCCGGCGGCGGCTCTTCCAGCGTTTTCAAGAGCGAATTCGCCCCTTCCTGATTCAGATAGTCGGCGTCGTCGATCACGGCGATTTTCCGGGAACCCATAAAAGGGGTTCGTGAAATTTCATAGCAGAGCCCTTCCCGACCACGATGCTCTTTCGAGCCGATCAGCAGTTCGAGCGGGATGAACGTCTTGTCGTCCGGCTTGGCGACCGTGAAGAAATCCGGATGGTTCGGAAAAAGCGAGCAGGAAGCACAGGTTCCGCACGGCTCAAAGGAGTCGGCTTTTCGATTTTGGCAAAAGAGTGTTTTGGCAAGGGCGAACGCGAACTTTTTTTTCCCGACCCCGGGCGGACCGATCAACAGATAGCTCCCGGACAGCCGCCCGCGAGTCGCCGCCTTGCGAAATTTTTCCACGACTGAATCGTGTCCCAGGATGCCCTGCCACATTGAAGTTAATTACTAATTACGAATTATGAATTACGAATTTTCCGTTAGCGGCGGGCTTGCCCCGCGTTTGTGAGGAAATAAAGACGTCCCAAAAGAACAGGGACTACTTCTCCTCGACTCTGCTTCCGATGCCCGTGACGGTTTTGGGCGGGGTCGCGGCGCCGGGGAGTGTTGCCAAGTCGATAATATCCAGACTCGACGGCGGCGCCAAGGCGGAGGAGGAATCGCCGGCCGCTTGGTCGGACAGCGCGGACATCGTCGCAACGCTCTTGGGAGTCGGACCGACCAACCCGAAGTTCGGGTCCTTGGCGACTTGGAAATTGACGACGAAGGTCAATTCGCCGATACGAAACGAATCGCCCGGTTTCAGGGGAACACCGCCGCTGAGAATCTCCCCTTTGAAATAGGTCCCGTTGAGCGAACCGGCGTCGCGGAGATTCACGGTTTCATTTTCCAGATACAACTCGCAGTGTCGACGACTGACGACCGGATGTCCTATCGTGAGCGTTGCCTTCCGACTCCGACCGATCACGCACGGCAAGGGAGCCACACGCGTCGCGCGAAGTTGATTGTTGATGAAAATGGAAATCTGAATATCCATCGTTCGAGAAACAAGCTGAATGAAACCGGAAGAAGCGATTATAACAAAAAACCGCCAAGAAACCATTTTAGTATAGAATATTCTTCCAAATTTTTACGAAAAACAACGAAAAAGTTTCTGATTTTTTCACGGTTTCTCATTTCCGGGCTTACAATCCCCCCAAATAGACTTGCGACAAAGTTTTTGAGGCCGACGTCCACGCTCCAGAATCGTTTTTTCTGAAATTTTGGGCCGTTTCCGCCGATAAAGACTAAGGAATCCTGCGCGAGTGTTTTTCCAAGTCGGATTCCCGGCCCATTCAATCCATCACGTCATCGGAAATGTCTTCAGTAAAATCAGTCGGGGCAATCGAATTATCCAGCATCGGAGTCGGGTATCAGGTTCAGGATGCCGTTCTCAAAGCGGCCCAGGTCGATGTTCTCATTGCCCGGACGATTTGCAGCGGGAAATATCTGCTCGTTTTCGGCGGCGGCGTGAGCGATGTCGAAGCCGGCATGGACACCGCCGTGAAAACCGGTGGAGACGCCGTGATCGATTTCCTGACGGTCGCCAATGTGTTCGAGGGGGTTTTCCCCGCCATGGGTCAGTCCGTCGTGCTTCAATCCGGCAATGTCGGCGCACTTGGAATCGTTGAGACCTTTAGCGCCGTCAGCGCGTTGGTTGCGGCTGATTTCGCGGGAAAAGCGGCCAACGTCACACTTTTTCGGCTGCACTTGGCGATGGCGATGGGTGGCAAAGGGCTCTTGCTCATGACCGGTTCCGTTTCCGACGTGACCGCGGCGGTTCAAGCCGCAACCGACGCGGTGAGAAAACGGGGCCTATTGGTCAGCGAAACGGTCATTCCTCGCCCCAATCAGGAATTGTTCGCCGATTATCTGTAAATCACTCATTCAAACTTCCGCTGCGGAAACCGCGCAGGTCAAGGGTGATCTTTCGGAATCCGAGTGAATCGAGGTGTGCGACGACGTTCTCGCGAGTTGTCGGCTGTGTCAATTCGGAGAACTGTTCCGGAGAAATTTCGATTCTCGCAGTTGTTTCCCCATGAACGCGAACTCGGAGCGGAGAGAATCCGAGTTCGGACAAAAACCGTTCCGCCGCTTCGATTCGCCGCAAGAGCGGTTCGCTGAGCGGTTGTCCGTACGGAACCCGGGTACTCAAGCATGGTTGGGCCGGTTTATTCCAGACGGACAAGCCCCAATCTTTCGCGATTTGGCGAACCGATTCTTTCGTAATGCCGAGTTCGGCCAACGGGCTGCGTACGCCGAGTTCTTCCGCGGCTCGCTTGCCGGGCCGAAAGTCGAAAAAGTCGTCCGCATTGGATCCGTCGAGAACGACCTGAAAATTTTGTTCGCGCGCGATTCGAACCAATTCGGAAAACCGGATCCGTTTACAATGGTAGCAACGGTCTTTGTCGTTACGAAGGTACATGTCTTCCTCGAACTCACGACTTTCGACCAATAGATGTTCGATTCCGATTTCCCGGGCGATTGCGACGGAATCTTCTTTTTCATTCCCACACCCGCTCGGGCTCCATGCGGTCACGGCCAACGACTTAGCGCCGAGCGCAAGCTGAGCCGCCTTGGCGACGACGGAGCTGTCCAGCCCGCCGGAAAAGGCGACCAAAGCGGATTCAAACGGCTCAAACCAACGAAGCAGGATCGTAGTGGGCATGGACGAAATTCGAATGGGTGGAAACGAGGGTGTTTACGAAAAGTATAACACGGATTCCACGTGGCACACAACACTGCACGGCGTTAATCGCCACAGATTATGCGTATTGTGCGGTAAAAATCATGGATTTTTTTCTATATCTCGTTGTGAAAATAGTTTTTTTCGTCTATACTTATTAATAGGGGTGTGCACGGAGGGATGATGTCCCGAGTGTGCTCTCGAAGCAAATCGACCTGTGGTCGTTTGTCTTTGTCGTTCCGTCTTACGACAGTGGTACCACCGACCGTGGAGGCGGATTTTATCGAGTTCTTGTCTTAAAAGTGAGGTTAGTATGAAAAGAAACCATGTTAAAATGGGGGGGGGGGTAGAGTTTGCGGATTCACCCTCGTGGAATTGCTCGTGGTGATCGCGATTATCGGTATTTTGATTGCTTTATTGCTGCCGGCCGTTCAGGCCGCACGCGAAGCCGCGAGGAGGATGCAGTGTACGAACCACCTGAAACAATTGGGGCTGGCGTCACACAACTATCATGACGCCTACAACGCCTTCCCGATGGGAACGGACAGCTGGGGTGCCTTGGTCGACGGCTGGCGGAGATCAAAAAACTACAGCGGTTGGGTCTTCCTCCTTCCGTTCATTGAACAGACCGCTCTGTATGATCGCTTCATGGTCGAGTTTGCCAAGCTGCATTCGGATCACCCGAATACCGTCATCAATATTTGGGAGATCGATGCAACGGTCCGAGGTAACGCTGTTCCTTATCTGGCTTGTCCGTCCGATGGCAGAAGCGGTCAGGTGATGAACGATTTCGGAACCGGCTCCTATTGCATGAGTGCGGGGGACTATTGTCAGAAAGTCGAAGGGTACGGATGGGGAACCGGTAATGGTGCCAGTTTTTCCCGCGGTGCTTTCCAACCGCAGATGTGGACCAAATTGGCGGACATGGTGGACGGTACGAGCAATACCGCCTGTGCCAGCGAACGTGTCGTTTCCCAGGAAGGGACCTTGATCAAAGGCGGTGTCGCACAAAGTGTCAGCGCCGCGTTCCCGAACACGAACCACAATGCTTGTGAATCCGAAGGATTCCGGCCTCAGGCATGCTTGGATTTGCGGGGTAATCAGGGAAGCTATCTCTCCTCCGCGAATGTTAACATGGATTCGGGAAAACGATGGAGCGACGGTCAAGCCATCTTCAACTGGGTGAACTTCATCCTTCCACCGAACTCCCCGAGTTGTGCTTCCGGCGAGGGGCATAACACCCCGATGTTGACTCCGCCGACCAGTTTCCATACCGGGGGCGTCAATGTTGCGCTTTGCGACGGATCGGTTCGTTTCGTGTCCGAAACGATCAGTGCCGGTAACCTGACGGGAGCGGATGTCGCCGAAGGTGTGGACGTCAACAACGGACGTTGTAAACGGTCCGGTCGCTCGAACTTCGGTACTTGGGGCGCCTTGGGATCGAGAAACGGCGGCGAGTCGGTGACGATTCCGTAAGCCCGCCTTTCGGTTGGGACGGTTCACCGCTTGTTTTTGGGATCGAATCGTACCGCCGTTCGTGTGCTCTGAGTACGCAAGACGGTACGACTTGATCCCATGGATATCATCGTTAAAAATTTACACATGGCAAATCAATACACGAAAACTTTTTGTGCGATCTTTATCGTCTGTTCCTTTGTTCTTTTCACGGGCTGCTCGAAATCTTCGGGACTTAAAGGGCTCGTCAAGGTCAAAGGCTCGATCACTCTCGACGGCGCACCGTTGGAAGGGGCTTCGATTATGTTGGTTCCGACCGTGATGTCGGATACCGTACGAGGAGCCAGCGGAACTTCGGACGCGTCCGGAAATTTCGAGATCACGACGATCGAAAAAGGGGACGGCGCGTTCCCTGGTGATTACAAAGTCACGGTCGTCAAAAAAGAACCGGTCGGAAAAGTTCCGACCCCTGAAGAAATGCAGGCCGCCGCCGCAAAAGGGCAGTCGCTCAACGTCCAGTACAAGAGCGTCATTCCCGATAGGTACGGCGCCTCGTCAACATCCGGCATCGCCGTGAAGATCGAATCCGGTCAAAAGGATCCGATCAAGATCGAATTGACAAGCAAATGATTTGATCTCAAACCGTTTGTTTCGCGGGTGTCCTTCGCAAGATGCGACACCCGTTTTTTTGCGCTCGGCGGCTCGTCGGCACTGGGCAAGACAGGGAACGCGGTGCTCCCGTCTTGAGATTTCGCGGTCTTGTTTCTTCCGAGGCACAGGTCTACAATGAGCTTGAACATACGTTCGACCCCTGTTGGACGATGCGTCAGCGCATTCTCTTTCTCCACCTCCTTCCGACGAACGAACATGAAAAAACCGATTTCGATCCCTGTTTTTATCCTGGGAATTTGTTGTTATTTTCTGGCGACTCCCTGTACCGCACTGAAAGTGTCCGCCGCCGCGCCCGAGCGAATCGGCGCTTCGGAGTTCATCATCTTCCCGTGGGGCGGTATGCCGATCGCGGAAACCGAAAACGGAGCCTGGGGCGACTTCGCCGATCCGGATTCCATGATGAAAGATTTATACGACTGCGGCTACAACGCAACCGGATTCGTCCCGGCGAAATATATTCCCAACGCGATCCATCACGATTTGAAAGTGATTCTCAGCGATTCCCGGGTTTACGGCGGTACGGACGTTTCCCAAGACAAGGCCGACGAAACCATGGAAAAAGTCTTCGGTCAGATCACCGATCCGGAACAACGCCAAGCGGTTTACGCCATGTACCTCATTGATGAACCGAACGCCTCGCTGTTTCCGAATTTGAACCGCTGGTCGGATGCGATTCGAAAAACAGACCCGTCGATCCTTCCGTACATCAACCTCTTTCCCGATTATGCGTCGGCGGAACAGTTGGGATCGAAAGATTACGAAGCCCACTTGGAAAGCTACGTCGAAACCTGTCGGCCTCCTTATATTTCTTACGACAATTATTCCCTGTTCCTCGGCGACAAGCTGGACGAAGATCGGTTTTACGGGAACCTTGAAACGACGCGAAAGGTCGCGTTGCGGCATGAAATTCCGTTCTGGAACGTCGTCTTGGCGAACACGCATTTCGCGTACGCCGAGCCGTCCGACACGACGTTCCGGCTCCAGGCGTACTCCACGCTCGCCTACGGCGGAAAAGGGATCGGATATTTCACGCACTACGCGCCCCGGGTCGGGAATTACCGTTTCGCGCCGATCGATCAATACGGATACCGCACGAAAACGTGGGAACAATTGAGAAACACGAACCTGCAAATCCACGCGATCGCGCCGGTCTACTGCTCTCTGAAAAGCATGAACGTCTTTCATCACGGAACCGTGCCGCGAAACGCGCAGGGAATCGAATCGTCCGTCCACATTTCGAAAATCGAAGGAGGAACCTACGTCGTCGGCGAATTCGTCGACTCCGAAGGACATCCTTACGTGATGGTCGTCAACAAGAGCACGCAGTCGCCGGTTTACCTCGGTATCACATTCAAAAAGGAAGGGGCGGTGAAAATGATCAGCCCGTATAATCCCGGCAAAACTTCGTTTCAGGGCGAGCAGTGTTGGCTCTCGCCGGGCGCGGGAATCCTGCTGACCGTGGAGTGAGTTTCGGCAAGAAATATCAGCCCCAAGTGCTGGCCTTTCGCCGGAAATTGGCGGGCAAGTTTTTGCCATTCTCAGAGCAGTCTGCTCATGAGATGAAGCGAAAACTTGAAGTCTCCAACAACATCACCCTTCGCATCAACGCGTTATGAACAGAAAGATTCTCATTGCCGACAGCGGCTCGACGAAAGCGGATTGGCGTTTGATCAGTCCGGAGCGGACCGAAGGGGTTTATACGACGCTCGGACTCAATCCGTACTTGCAGACGGATGAGGAATTATTTGCGGAAATGGATCAAAATCTCCGCGATCACGTTGGGACCTCGATCGACGAAATCTACTTTTACGGCGCCGGTGTCGCGACGGCGGAAAAGGCGGAGCTTTTGGTCCATATTCTTCGGCGGATTTTCCCTTCGGCGGGACGAGTGGAAGCGTATTCCGACCTTTTCGGGGCGGCAAGAGCTCTGTGCGGAACGGAACCGGGAATCGTTTGTATTTTGGGAACTGGTTCGAATTCCTGTCTTTACGACGGAAAAACAATGGTCGACAACATCCCGCCGTGCGGGTATGTCCTCGGGGATGAAGGGAGCGGAGCGGCGCTGGGCAAGAAACTGCTCTCCGCCTTTCTCAAGAGAGGATTGAACGCGTCGACTCATCGGCAACTGGCGGAGCAATATCGATTAACCAAGGAAACCATTCTCGAAAACGTCTACAAGAAACCGTTTGCGAACCGATATCTGGCGGGATTTACCGTTTTTCTCCAGGAAAACCTCGACGACGAATCGATCGTTCGGATCGTCGAAACGAGTTTCGAGGAGTTCCTCGATTTCAATGTCGCCCGGTATCCGAAGCATCGGGAACACTCGGTTAATTTTGTCGGATCGGTCGCGTTTTATTTCCGGAAGCATTTGGAAAATGTACTGCGACGCCGGGAGTTGAAGCTCGGTCGTATCCTCCAATCTCCCGCCAACGACCTCGCGGATTTTCATAGAAATCTGGCCATGCAGGACTGACGGTTTGTGGTGTTTCCTGGGACCGCAGGCATCTTGCCTGCGCCTGGGTCTATGGGCTTCCAGCCCGTAGTGAACCCACGGCAGGCTGGAAGCCTACCGACCCAGATGCAGGCTGGAAGCCTGCGGTCCCAGGTTTCGAAGCGATTAACGGCGTTGACGGTCCCAGGTGCACTCCCATTATCGCGCAAGATTCCTGCGGACGGAGCCGTATTGCGGCTCCGGTTGAGCGGGCGGCGATTGCGGCTGCGTTTGGATCGGAAGCGGCGTCGGCGTGATGATTTTCGGCGAGTAAGCGGAACGGTCGAGTTCCTCCGCCGGTTGCGAGACGGTCGCCGGTTGGGGAGCGTCCGCCGGTTGCGGTTCCGCTTGGGCCAGTTGAACTTCCGGCGATTGTTGTGGAAGTGTCGTTTCAAATTCGAGAACATAACCACGGTCCCCGGTCGGATAGGTGTTCATGTTCGCTCCCTTGTCCGACGGATCCGACGAATCCTCGACCGGTCCGAACTCCAGAATTGTCGTCGGCAACAGCGGGTTCTGCGTCGGTTTCGGGACCGTCAAAGCGGGGACCGGCGCGACCGCCGGTCTCGGCGGAGCGGCGTATTGCGAACCGATCTGCGGCGAGGGAGCACTCATCGACGGCGTCGGAGCCGGTTGCCGGACGATACCGCCTTGGGTATTCGGATCGAAAACGATGTTCCCTTCGGTGAAGCCGGTTCCATCCATTCCTTCGTAGACGATGTTCCCGTCCATGACTCCACTGTCCGGAGCGAAACCGTCGGTTACGCATCCTTCCGGCGGATAATACCCTTCGCCGTAATATTGGTCGTCGCCGATGATTTCCGTGCAGTCGTCGTATTCCGGTTGGTCGAACGAGATTTTCGGGAAAAGGCCGTCCAGACAACTTTGATGCCGCAGCGGATTGACGCGAACCTGATTACCGTACTGCATCGACATTCCTTGCGACTGTTGCCGTTGCGAAGCGTTATGCAAAGCACGCTGTACGAGGTTTTGCCGTTGGATCATCTCCAGTTCGGGATCCGAGGTGTCAAACGAAAGGCAACCCGCCTGGGATGAACCGGTCAATCCCGAAAAGAGCGTATTGTGCGACGCTTGGACGATCCCGGTCGCCGGACCGTATTGGGCGAGACTTCCCCGATGAAGCGAACCTTCGCAGTCGAGCGTACGCCCCAACGGCAGTCCTTTGAGCGGGGAACCGGGGCTGATGACGCCGCGAACGCCGAGTACGCCGGGATCCCGGGCGATCTTGTCCGAGAAAACACGAAAATCGCTGACGATCGGCTTGAGCGTTTCGGACATTTCCTCGACGTTGGCAATCGTCTGTTGGATATTGTTGTACAAGTCCGGATTCTCGAGCAGTTGTCCGAGCGAACCGTCGGGATTGTTCAGCGCACTCATCAACGAAGAAATGTCGTTAAACAGCCCGTCGAGCCGTTTGGAGGTTTTCGAAACGGAGCGGAGAATATCCGGCCCTTCCTCGCCGAGCGCTTCGGTGAAGTTCTGGAGCTGGTCGAGATTCAATTCCGCTTTATCGAATGTTTTCGAAACGCGATTGAGCGTGATCCGGCTTTCCCGGGAGAATGTGTTGAAATTGTCGAGCGAATTACGAACCTGCTGAAGCGTGTCGGGAAGTTCCTTGGCGACGGATCGAATATTGTCATGGATATCCGGATCGCCGAGAATTTCGTTGACGTTGCCGGCAAGCCGATGAAATTCGTCCATCATCTCGCCGGACTTGCTGATGATTTCCTGGAATTTACGGTTCTTTTCCTGCGCTTCGGCCGGAGTCCCGACGGCGGCGTTGATCGAATCGATAAACACTTCGATTTTCTTGGCCGTATCGGAAATGTTCTGAAGCGCCCCGGTCAGTTCCCCTTCGAGATTGCCGATCGACTGCATGAAGTCCGATTGGACCGCGCCTTTGATTTCGTCGCCGTCTTTCAGTTCGACGGCGGGGCCCTTGTATTTATCATTGCGGGCGATTTCCAGGCTGATGTTTCCCCCCAGGCTCAGGAGCATCGAGCTGATGCGACATTCGTCGCTGGTGTAGATCTTGTTGTCCTTTCGGATTTGGAGTTTCACTTCCACGTATCGTTTTCCGACATCGTCGACGAGGTTGGTCGAAACGACCCGGCCGATTCGGATTCCGTTCATATTGACCGGCGTGTTCTTGTCGATCCCGGGAGCCTGGTCGAACTTCGCGGTGATCGTATACTCTTCCCCGAGCGTCGGAAACGACTGTTTTCCGAACATGAGGACGAGCCAAACCAGTACGACAAACAACGTCGCAACCGCGATCCCGATGGTAAATTCCTTGTTTCGACGCATGGCTGTTTAATGATGAATTGCGAATTATGAATTATGAATTGAAGATTGCTCAACGCGATCCGTAATTCGTAATTCATAATTCATAATTACGGCTCGTAGCGCCGATCTCCCGCTTCGCCTTTGAGGAATTGCGTGACGCGGGGGTCTTGGGTTTGGTCGATTTCCCGGGGGGGGCCGTCGAACAGGATTTGCGGTTCGTGCGGCTTGAGTCGGGCGATCGGGTACAACATAATAATGCGGTCGGCGACTTTCCGTGCGGACACCATGTCGTGAGTGACGACGACGCCGCTGACGTCATGGAGCTTTTTCGAGCGGATCATCAACTCGTTGATCACGTCGCTCATGATCGGATCCAAACCGGTCGTCGGCTCGTCGTAGAGCATGATTTCCGGTCCCATTGCCAAAGCCCGGGCGAATCCGACCCGCTTTCTCATTCCGCCGGACAACTCCGCCGGTTTCTTTTCGAGTACGGAATTCGGCAGTCCGACTTCGCCGAGCAGTTGAACGACGATCTCACGCATGTCCTTTTCGGAATAGTCCGTATGTTGGTTCAGGGGAAAGGAAATGTTTTCATAAATGGTCATACTGTCGAACAACGCCGCCTGTTGAAAAACGAAACCGTATCGGGTCCGCTGCCGCGTCAGTTCCTTTTCGGGGAGCGTGTTGATGTCCATTCCGTCGAACAGCACTTCCCCTTCGGTCGGCGTCAAAAGTCCGATGAGCGTTTTGAGCAGCACGGTTTTGCCGCAACCGCTTTCGCCGATGATCGCGACGGTTTCCCCACGCCGGATCGTCAGGTTGATATCACGCAACACCTTCGCCCGACCGAACTGGATGCACAGGTTTTTCACTTCCAAAATCGGCGTCGTGGAAACCGGAGTGCCTGCCGGTTGCGGAGAGCGTTGAATTTCGTTTTTCCCATCCGATTCCCCGGCCAGCCGCGTAATTTTCAAACCGCTCTCGTGCGGCTTGGCTTCCTTTTCCGGAATCAAAGAGATTTTTTGTGGAACAACGATCGATTCCGGAACAATTTCGTCTTCCTCGTCCTGAATATCTTCGATCTCATCCTCTTCAAATTCCTCAAATTCCCCGTCTTCGTCGTCAAATTCTTCCTCGTCAATCTCCTCCGCCGTCTGTCGTCTGTCGTCTACCGTCTCTTCACTGTCCTCTGTCCTCTGTCCTCTGTCCTCTTCTTCTTCCCGCTCTTCTTCCGCCGTCTGCCGTCTGCCGTCTGCCGTCTGCTCTTCCCTCTCCTCGACTTCCGGATACGCATCTTCCCGAATGATGCGGGATTTTTTCGCGGCTTCTCGTTTTTCCTTTTCTTTCTCTTGTTGCGCTAAACGGGCACCGACGATATCGTCTTCGGGCTGGTCCCAATTGAGGTAATCGGTCAGCTCTTCGTCCCCGAACGGATCGTATCGGGAATCCTTCGGGATTTTACGATAATCATTGGGATCCATTATGCAGGGCTGAGTTGCGACATTTCACAAAAAATCAATCCAAATCCGGCTCAAGGTGATAGTTGATAGGTGATATACATAATTATCACTTATCACCTATCACTTATCATTTATTCATCCCGTGATCAAAGGCGGGGTCCAGAACAGGAGGTAAAAACGGTCCAGGATAATACCGAGGACCAAATCGAGGAACAAAATCGCGACGAACGAAAGGACAAACGATTTCGTTGCGGCTTTCCCGACCCCTTCGGCGCCCGCTTCGCAGTTGAACCCCTGGAAACAACTGATGATCGCGATCGCGGCTCCGAAAAACGTACTTTTGAACATTCCGGCGAACAGGTCGAACAGCGTTACGAAATTACTGGAGTTTTTCCAATAATAAAACCAATCGATCGGAAGAATCTGCGTACAGTAAAACGCTCCGCCGATCACCCCGGCAAAATCCCCCATCGCCGTCAACGCCGGAATCAACACCAAACAGGAGATGAATCGCGGCACGACGAGAAAATGGATCGGATTGGTGCCCATGCTCGTCAACGCGTCGATCTGTTCCGTGACCCGCATCGTCCCGAGTTCGGCGGCAATGGACGAACCGACGCGACCGGCGAGCATCGTCGCCGCCAGGACCGGCCCGAGTTCCCGGAGCAGCGACAGATTGATCACCGCCCCGATTCGGGTTTCGATTCCGATCGACTTGAACTGCGTATACGTCTGAACGGCGAGCACCATTCCGATGAAGGTTCCCGTGAGCATGACGACCGGAATGCTGAGCACGCCGATCGTGTAGAACGACTGAAGCAGCGTTTCCCGCCGGGTCGGCTTCGCGACGAGCCAAAAAAGCGTGTTCGCGAAAAAAATCGAAACGACTCCGATCATTTCGACTCGCTTTTGAACGAATTGCACCAGGTTTTCGATCAGGTCATGAACCGGATTGGTCAACATGTCGTAAACGCCTCCCGGCTCGTCTCCCGGAGGGGGGACGAGTTCATTCGGATCGATTTTCGGGGGAATTTCAGACATTTCCAGCTTCAGCGGGTACGGCTCTCTTACACGGAATGAATTACTACAGAATCCAATACTAACAGTATCGGATAAGAAGATCTTGACTATTAGATAAAATAGAAAGAATAAATCGAATTTTCCGGCTGCGCCAGCAAGCACTGTTTAGCCCGAACAGCGAAGCTGTCGGCGTCTTAGCTCAAACCGTTCAATCACAAACCCGAGTCGCAACGACGTAAATGCCGACGGACTCCGGCGATTTTCTGGCGCTTGGTCTTTTCAAATCGAGACGCACCCCGAGCGGAGTGAGCTGTGAAGTCCCGATTTCAATCTCTTCCCCCTCGAAGGGAACGGCATCGATTCGCGGCTGGTCCTCGAAAACGGGGCAAAAGGGAACGTGGACACTGACGGAGCGCTCTCCCGGTCGGAAATCGGCCCGAATCCACGATTCAAGCGTCTCGGTTCCTGTTTCGTCTTTCTTGCGAAGCAGCCGCATACGGACGTTTTCGTCCCATTCAGACGCCGGGATGGACTCCTCTTCTTCCGGTTCGTTTTCCGCCGTCCAGCGCGTTCGGGGCCAAATCAGCCAAACGGTCGAAAGATAGATCGCACAGTAAAGTAGAATACCGAAAAAATGGAAACCCGGCAAAACGAGAAAGAGCCCCAAAAGCGCGCCCGGTCCAGCGATGAGGAGAATCTCCTTTTCGCGAGGGTTCCGCTCCAAAAAACGGAGCAGAAAAATCGTTCCCGAGACGAAAACGGCGAGCAACACGTATGCCGTCAACCCGCTGGAAGGGAATGTGAACTGCCGGCATCGCAAAACGACCAGCGTCCCGATTCCCCAAAACAGAACCAGGAGCGTCAAAAAACACCATTGGATCGCCTGGTATTTCAAATCGATCCCGGCGGGCGTTGACTCTGATTTTGAAGAAATGTGCATTTTGGTTGTCGTGATTTAGCGGGAAGACTCTACGGTGCTGGCGGCCGGTAAAACGAATTCGATCGGTTCTTCCGGATGTTCCCGATTTAATCTCATACAGAGTTTACCGCAAAGAAGATCGTCGAGCAAGTTTCCCACCAGTTGCGCCCTCCAGCCGCGAGTCAATCGGGGAACGATTCCGTCGGGGAGGGTTTTGTAGAGGTGGGCGACCAATTCCCGCACGTCCAACTGGGTTCCGACCAGTTGCGTCGAAAGTCGGTGCTTCTTGCAGATCATGTTGAACGCCGAGTAGAGGAATTGAACCATGACGGCGTATTGCGGATACGACTGTTTTTCCGCCGGTTCGGGAAGCTCGCTGCGATCCAAAGCCAAAGCGCGATCGATTGCCTTTTTCAGATCGCCGTACTGCCGGGCCAAATCGGGTCGGTTCAAACCGCGAATCGACTCGATCCGGGTAATTTCCGACGATTGAAGTTTCGCAATTTCGACGATCAAATCGTCCCGGAGAACTCGCGTGGAAATCATGTTCGTTTTTTTCGCGACCCGATCCCGCCAAAACCAGAGTTCGCGAACGATCGCCTGTTCCCTCGGGGGAAGCGACGAACATTTCGCAACGCCCCGCCATTTCGGAATCTCCATCTCACGCTGCAAACGGTGGGTCGTTTGCATGGATTCCCTCTGAAACCAAGCGAATCGGTCCATTGCCTTGAGTTTTCTGCGGAGAATTTTCGCCAAATCGCCCAGATACCGCACATCGTTCAACGCGTATTCGAGTTGCCGGGGACTGAGTGGACGTTTGAGCCAATCGGTTCGCGTTTCGCCCTTGGAAACGTCGATTCCAAGATATTTGTCGGTTAGAGCTTTGAACCCGAGGGGATACTCCGCTCCAACGAAACCGGCGGCAACTTGGACGTCGAAAAGCCATTCCGGCAGCTTTTGGACTGCACGATAACAAAACTCCAGTTCGCTCCGCCCGGCGTGAACAATCACTTCCCGTCGACCGTCGCAAATGAGATTCCAAAACGGTTTTAAGTCGCGAACCGTCGTCGGATCGATAATCGCGAGTCCTCGATCATAGGCGACCTGGACAAGGCACAGTTGCGATTGATAACGACCTTCAGAGATAAATTCCGTGTCGAATCCGACCCAACCGCCCGGACGCATGTTCTCCAAAAGTTGATCGAGCTGATCGGACGTCGAAACGTAAAAATGCGACATGAAAGGTAAACGGCGGGAATGGTCTATTTGTTCGTTAGCCGGTTCGCCTGCGAACCGTAGTGAATGATCGCCGAACACTGCCCGTCGCAGGCGACGGGGCTAACTGTTGCAACACCACGGAATGGGATCGAACCCCCTCCGATTACGCCAGTTTACCAGATTTTTGCCCATTTTCCAGTTTAATTTGAGAGATTTTCTCTTCAAAAAGCTCAAAAATGCCCTTGTTCCACAAGGAGTGAGTTGTTATGATCCGCGCGAAAGATGAGTAGACGAATGAATATCAGGGTAAAGTTTTCCCCGATATTTGTGCAGCAGAATTCATTTGCATGGACTTTATCACCGATATTATCAATGATCCGCTTTGCGGAGGATTGATTCGAACGACGCTTTTCCTTTCCATCGGATTTTGTCTCGTGGAAGGATTTTTGAGTCTTTTTAAAATCTCCTCGGCAAAAACACATCAGTTTTGCTGGTTTGCGGTTCTCCTGCTCGGCTGGGTCTGGATTCGTCCGACGCTCGATCTTTCGTTTTCCGAGCATGCCGCTTTATCTTCGGAGCCGACGTCGACCGAAGTTCCATCGGCATCGGTTTCAACGCTTTTTTCCGCATATTCCAAGCAAATCACGTTGACCGTCTTGTTCGTCTGGACGGTCGGAATTTGTGTCGTTTTGCTCCGCGCTTTGAGAAAATATCGCCAGTTGATCCACCTCCTTTCGGAAACGGTGGAGCCGACGAATCCGTGGAAAGAACAGTGGGAAAAAATCGCGAAATACGAAGACCTTCCCAAGCCCGTCCCAATGCGGGTCTCCAACCAGCTCGGCCCGATGCTTTTACGACGTTTGCACGGATACGAAATCGTCGTTCCGATGGAATTGTGGAAAACGCTTCAGCCGCGTGAACGGTTGTGTTTGCTCCGACTCCAACTTTCCCGTTTACGGAGCCGCGATCTCTGGAAATTTTTCCTTGTCCGGCTGCTCGTCCTTCCGCATTGGTTCAACCCGCTCTCCTGGATCGCGCTACGCCGGTTCGACCGTTCCGTCGATTTCGCTTGCGATGAAAAAGTGTTTCAAGAAACCTCGGAATCGCCGGACAAGCTCCAAAACGCGTTGATCCAATGGAAAGAACACATCGATCAACTTGCCAATCGTTATACGAAAGAGCAACAATTTTCGCTCGGACGGGATTTCGAGAAGGAATCGAACGATCTTTCCCTGCGGATTTCACGGCTGGAAACATTCCGGCACGAATCGCTTTTCATCGATTCCGCACTGAAAAAATCGGGACTTGCCGGTCTTTTGACGCTGATGTTTCTCGCGCTGATCGTACAGATCGAACCGAGTGAAAAGGAGACGTCCTCCGTCGCTCATCGCAACCGAACGAATCGGGAAAAACCGTATCACCACTCCGCGGAATCCGTTTCCGCGTCCAAAAGCAAAGCGATTGCCGAACCGCTTGCGGTCGAATACAACACTCAAAACGAACATACACGGTCGGAAATCGACTTGTACACGCCCGAGGAAACCGCCCGCGAGACCTCATTGGCTGTGGACGAACAACCGACCGCGGAATCCGGTTTCGATCCCGTTTTGCCGGAGCAATCGCAATTCGCTCAAACCGGCGTAAACGACATAGCCGACGATCCCGGTTGGGGAACGGAATTAGGCTCGCAACCTGCCGTGAACCCCGTTGCGGATGCGACCTCGCCGGAATCGGAGCCCTTGTTGACCGATTGGGGCATACCGAACATTTCGCAGCCGCTGCCCGAACTGGCTGAAAATCGAGGACTTCCCGTGAACCCCGATGCTCCGGTGGAGCCGGGGCCGCAATTCCCGCCGGAAGCGAATTTGGCGCAAAACATCCCGAACGGAACCGTCGCAAGGCCGGGCTTCAAGCCGTCGGTTCCTTACGCGCCGACCGCTCCGTATCCGCCGCCCCGAGAGGACGAGGGAACGATCGAGCAGGTTCGGGGCAGCATTTCGATTCAGCCGGAATTCAGCGCAAGTAATTCGCTGTTCACGCAACCGATCCACGAGCTGCAAACGCCTCAACAGCCGCAAGGAGGGATTCCCTCTCCGGTCCCACCGATTTCCGCCTTGGCCGGTGCGATCGAAACCGATAGTACGGCATTCGATCCGGTTGACGATTCCGACGATTCGCCTTATGAATCGGAAGAGCCATTCGTCAAACGGTTCCCCAACGCAAGAACGCCGTTCGCGTCCCAGTTGATCAAGCCGGATTTCCGTCCGCTCGTGATTCTCGACGATCACGGCAATGAGGTAAAAAACCCCGCGATTACGTTGCTCCACGAAAAACTCAGCTCCTTCCTTCAGGAAGGAGACGTCGTTGATACGATGGACATGATCCGCGCGATTCCCGACCGTCGAACGCGGTTTACGCTTTTGATCGAATTTTGCGACCAATTGGCGTACCAAGTCAAGAACTCGTACAGTGAACACCAGATCAACGAAGAGGAACTGTTTCGGAAAGTCGACCAAATTGCCAATATTCTCCATACGGCTTCTCAAACCGCGAAAGAAATCAAACCGGATTCCGTGCGAGACGACGCTTACGCCGCCCTTGCGGAGCGGAGCGGGCATTATGTCGGCGATTTCACGTCGGCGAAGAACATTCTCGTGAGGATCAAAAGTCCGCTGCTTCGCTCCAACAAACTCATGGAGTTGGCCGAGCTGCAAAAGACGAACGACTCGGCGACCAGCGCCAACGAAACGCTTCGTCTTTCCCGCGAATCGCTCAAAATCGCGATCCAAAAAGGAGAAATCCAACAAACCGATTCGCTCATCAAAAACGAAACCGCGATTTCCACCAGCGAAAACAAACCGCTCAACCGATGATCGCAGGGGAAATAGGGTGACTGTTACTCAATTTCGGACCAATCAGTTCGAAGTCAAACGAAAGTATCGAAAGCCGAAGAATCTTTAGCCCGATTCGTGATCAACAGGATCAAAAATGACCGAATCTTGTCAATCTTGTTGATCTTGTCAAAAACAACCGGGGAAAAGTTTGCCCCACCATTTTTACCACACCCGCGTTTTTTCGTTTTGTATTCTCTCGCTTGCTTTTTCATGGCGGGATCGGTAAAATACGGACCTTGGCTTCGGGCCTTCGGAGTCGCGGGCTGTTTCTTGCGTGTATTCCCGTACTTTTCCTTTTCACCAGAGAATATCATGAGTGTAAGTTCATCGGAACAAATTCTTTTCGAATCCGGCAACACGGTCGGAATCGATTTGGGAACGACATTTTCCGCGATTGCCCAAGTCAACGACGCCGGAGAGCCGGTCCCGATTCCTAACGAAGACGACGACGATGAAACGGCAAGCTTGATTCTCTTGACCGAGACGAAAAACGTGATCGTCGGTCCACCACGGAATCGCGCCGCTTTGGAAAAGCCGGAAAACGTCGTCGAACGGATCAAGCGACACATGGGAGTCAGCGCGTTCAAAAAAACATTCGACGGTCGCGAAATCACGCCGGAATTCATCTCCGCGCTGATCCTGAAAAAACTGAAACAAGACGCCGAAAAACGGATCGGAAAAGTCGGCAACGCGGTGATTACCGTTCCGTATTATTTTAACGACACCCGCCGCAAAGCGACGCAGGACGCGGGTCGAATCGCCGGTTTGAATGTGATCGACATTATCAACGAACCGACCGCGGCGACGTTGACTTACGCCTGGCATCGCGGCGAAATCGGGGCGGTTCAAGGGAAAAACGTCAAACCGCGACGCATCCTTATTTACGATCTGGGCGGCGGAACGTTCGACTCGACTTTGGTCGAGTACACTCCGTCCCACTTCAAGGTGCTTTCGACCGACGGCGACGTTAAACTCGGCGGCGTCGATTGGAACGATCGGATTCTCGACCTGATCGCCGAAGAATTCAAGGAAAAGCATGGAGTTGATCTGCGCGAGTCGGAGCAAACGGTCCAGATTCTGCGGAACGATTGTGATATCGCCAAAATCGATTTGACCATCAAAACGGAAACGGTCATACACTGTCGTCATGAAGGAAAATCGATCGCCGTTCGTTTGAGCCGGGCCAAGTTCGAGGAAATTACGCAGGATTTGCTCCAACGGACTTCCGACACCACCGAGTTCGTCATGGAGCAGGCGGACCTGAAATTTCACGATCTGGACGCGATCGTGCTCATCGGCGGTTCGACGCTCATGCCGCAAGTTCCGGCGATGCTCAAGGAGTTGACCGGCTTGCAACCGTACATTCACCCCGACCTGAATCCGCATACCGCCGTTGCGCGGGGAGCGGCGATCCATGCGGCGATTTTAGAAGCGAAATTCCGACAGGATCAAGCCGGTTTGACCGAAAAGGTCAAAAAAATGCTCGAAAACGTTCACGAAGAGGACGTCAATTCGCACGGTTTGGGTATCGTCGCGATGGACCGGAAGTCGAAAAGCGCGGTCAACCACATCATGATTCCGCGTAACACCACTTTGCCGTTCCAGATTACGCAGACATTCCAGACGAACCGGGACAATCAAGAGCGGATCAGCGTCCAGGTGCTCGAAGGGGACGCGCCGGATCCCGTCGCTTGTTCGCTGCTGGGAAAATGCCGCATCACGGAACTTCCCCCGAATTTGCCCAAAGGTTCGCCCGTGGAAGTGACTTACGCGTTCGACCGGGCGGGCCGGATCAGCGTTTCCGCCCGGGAAAAAACGACCGGGAAAGCGGCCGTAATCGAAATCGAACGCCGCGGAACCCTCGACGACGCCCAAGTCAACGCCTTCACCCAACTCGCCACGGAATACGTGGTCCAATAGGTGAATTACGAATTACTAATTACGAATTACCGGAGAGCGTTTTCTGCTGTGGATGCTTTCAAATTCATCATTAGTCATTCGTAATTCGTAATTAGTAATTTCTCCATGAAAGATCCCCATTACGGTTACGGTCCTTGGGAGTACCGGTATGTTTGCGTCAGTTGCGGACATGCGGTGCGTGCGCCAAAGAATCGGGCGCCGTGCAGCGTGTGCGGGGGGGATTTTGGTCCGAAAACCTCCATGCGAAAACTCTACCTGGAGCCGGAAAAGCCGCCGGAAAATATCCAGGTCGAGTACACCCTGGAAAAACGTTGGTGGGAATCGCTGCTGGAAATGATCGGCTTCAAATTTGAACCCCGCGTCGGAATGCGGGATGAATTACGCCGCGCACCACGGCGTTGGCGTTGGCAAACCCACGCCGAAGTCGAAGAAGAATCCGGGATCATCCGCCACGAGGAATTTTTCCAGTAAGAGCGAAGGTTGAATTAGGCTCGGTATTGGAAAGTGTGCCGTTAGTGCCGGGGCTTGCCCCGGGCTGAGTTGTGCGGACTGCTACACTTGAGGACGTTTGGTAGGGCGGACGTTTCACCTGACAAACGCGGGGCAAGCCCCGCCGCTAACGGGCGGAATATTTTATCGAAACAGCCAACTCATTGCGAACCAACCGTTTTCGGCGGAACCGTTCTGCGGAATGAGCAGGCCCTTTCCTTCCCATTGCTCGCCGAGTTCCGTCGGGGAAAGTTCGAACCTGCTTTTGAGTTGCCGTTCCAATCGCCGGATCACGAGGTTGCGGATCGCGAGGTTGCGTCCGGCAATTCTTGCCCCGCTGTTCGGATCGAAACCGGGCGGAAACACGATCGGCGTCTCCGCTTTTTCGAACACGATTTTTGTCGTGGTCGTTCCGTTTTCTTCGACCGTTTCCGTTTTCAAACGGTATTTGAGCGTAATATCCAGACCGGGATGCTCCTGCTCCTCCTGCTCGAACTTGTCGATGTGGATAATCAGGCTCGCGATACCATCCTTAAAGAGGAACGTGATCGGCGATTTTTCGGCAAACGTGATCGCGGTCAGCGGATTTTCTTCCTCGTCCCGTTGAAACTTTTCCATGATCTTCGGATATTTTTCCTTCATGTCGTGGAGGAATTCGTCGATCACGATCCGTCGTCCGGCGAGTCGTGTCTGCGCGGCATTATTCAAGGCGGATTGATGAACGCGAACGGCCATATCCGAATCTCCCGGCAACTCCGGCGGATTTTCCGTTGCGCAAGGCTGCGAGCCGCTTCGAACCGTGGAAGTCCATTTCAATTCTCGAGACGTCGTCTGAAATTTCCAGCGATCGACGAACAGACCCGATTTCAAAAGCGGTTCCCGGAATTCCTTTTGATACCGTGCAAACAATTGTCCGATTTCTCGATCGGTTTCCTGATTGAGCCGTCCGCTCAAACGCCTCGCGGCGACCCGGCGAGCTTCGGCGTCATAGCTCGGTTTTCGTTTGGAAATCTGTTTCGCCGCGACTTTTTGCAGGATCGAACTGACGATCGGACCGCCGTTTGCCCCGATTCCGGTCGTTCTCGACGAGACGTTCGCCCAAGCCCGCGCCGGAGTCGTACGGAAAACTTCCTCGGAAAGAAAGATCGTTTTCTCCCCCGAAACGGTGCCGCCGCTGACCGAGGAAACCCGGATCGGACCGTTGAATCCGAGCGTGTCGGACCGCATTTGCGTCGTCAACGACAACCGAATTTCGGCATGATTCTCGTTTGGGAAAAAGACGGCAAGGGTTTCCCCTTTGGCCGTTCCCCGACCGCGAACGGTCGTGTCGAGAATACAGTCGTTGATCTCGAAACTTTCGTCGATGGACCGTTGGAACGCTTGGGCGAGAAAGTCGGAACTCACCTGGAAATGCAGGTTCGAATATCGAAACGCCCCCTTGAGAAGGTTTGCGATTCGACCAGCCGAAGGGACGATTTCCTCAAGGTCGGTTAACCAATTCACCGTGTCCGTATAAGTCGGAGCGTATTCCGGATGATCGCCGGACAAAAACGCTTCAGCAAACGTGGGAATTCCTTTGCAAAAGGCGACGTAGTCTTCTTCGAAAGTCTCGTTTTTCGACGCGATTTCCAGAGTCAGATACTGCCGTAACAGCCGGGTTAACGGCGTAAAGCGATCCTCGACATAATCGCTTCCCGGAACGCTGAGAACCTGGAAGGTTTCCGTGATCGCGTCGGAACGAAAATCGCCGGATTGTCGCAATGAACGTCGCAGTTGATCCAAGCGAAGCGATTCTTTCCAGAGTACCGCATCGGCCCGATCGGGATGACGCGATAAAGAAACATCGAAACGGTCCACTTCTTTTCGGAGTCGGTTGCGAAGCGAAAGTAAATGGAAGTCGCGCGGTTTTGATTCCGTTTCCTTCATCGAGGAGCAAATCGCGTTGAGCTGTTCGAGAATTTGCTCCGTTGTGAGGGACTCCACACTGTGCGAAGCCGCCGCAGCGTCTTTCCGCATTTGAGTTTGTATCGGCGTTCGCTGCGTTGGATACACTGCGCAACTAGGTCGCAAACGGATCAAGGACCATTGCCCGAAGGGATGGGCTTTGACCGTCGTTTTGGTGCCAATCAGGAAAAATACGGCGAACAACAGGCTAAGGAATCGGAGAAATCGGGAGGGAATCATTATCGTTTCATTCGTAAAAGCTCGGCATCTTCCCGGGTCGCGTCAATCGACCGGAATGTGCGGCATAACTTGGAACAGGCCCCGTCGTGAACACAATCGACACAGCGAACCGCGACGGTAGTTTGCGCAGATTGTATCGATTAATTCGGAGAATGCAACCAAACAGGAAACCGGTTCCCACGAATCCTAGCTTTTTCCAGACAACCGAGCCGAAAAAGAAGCCGCCTTAAACGTGATTCTCACGATTTTTTGACGGTTTCGGTAAAAAATAGCGATTGTGCGGATTCGAGATGTTTGTTAAACCTTCGCGACTTCAACAGTCGTTCCGGAGATCACGCGGAGAACGGAGATTGGCGTTCCGGCTTTCAACTCTTCTCCTTGGGTAATCGCTTCGTACTCCATCGTTCGCTCCTGCTGGTTAACCAAGACCTTTCCTCCGAGCGCTCCGTGTTGGGGAATTTTGACGTAAACGGTCCCCTTCGCTCCGACAAGCGTTGCAGCCGAGACCGAGCCGTCATACCGCAGCGAGTACATCCAGCGGTAAAGATGATGAACAATGTAAATCGCCGACAGACCGAGAAGCAGCGCGACCCCGACGGACAGCGCCGGTTTGATCGCCGGAGGCAGGTTGAATTCGCTCACGCTGTAACCGCCGGCTAATCCGCCGAGTCCAAAGAACGTCGCCCCGGCAATTACCGTTCGAAAAGACAGCATGCGAATCAAGCCCAGCGTTCCGTGGTGCTCGATCACTGGACCGGAATGCGGATCACCCGGATCGCCGTCGGGAAAATCGGCTCCGTCGATATCCTCACCGGCGCCGAACCCCATGGACGTGAGCAGGAATTGCATCACCATGACCGCCCCACCAAATATCGCACAACAGAAAAAAATCGTTTCAAGCATGGTTGGTTGAGGATAGAGGATAGAGGATAGAGGATAGAGGACAGAGGATAGAGGATTGCGGGTAGACGGGGGGACGGACGCAGAAAACAAAAATCCTGTCCTCTGTCCACTGTCGTCTGTCCTCTTATAGTAACGCTTTAACGTCGTCGAAGTCGCGGAGGTGGTAGGCGATGCCGGTGTAGTCGAGGGTTCGACACAGGGCGCGAAGTGCGACGCCCATACCGTCCGGGCCGCTGTAACCGCCGAATTGGCCCCCTTTTTTCAAGTGCGGCTCCAAGTCGAAAAACACGCCGGGCAGCCCGCGGCTTTTGAGAATATCTTCCAGTGAAGGCAAGATCGTCGCCAAGTCGCGAAAAATCGCTTCGTGTCCGCCGTCCCCCTGATCGGCCGGAACGAACGACGCCAACGATTCCTCTTCGACGTATTGATCCGCTTCCCGAACTTCGGCATTCTTGTAATCCTTGACATGGAACCAGCCGAGGCCGGGTTTCATCGCTTCGTACTGTGCGAAAACGTCCGCGGTGCCATACCCTTGTACGATCAGGTTTGCGGCGTCGAAAACGAGCAACATGGCCGGATGGTTCACTTGTCGGAAAATCTCCGCGAGAAGATATCCGTTCTGCCCGACGAGATTCGATTCGACTTCCAAGCCGAACGTCAAATCGCTGCGATGACATGTTTCGGCGATCCGACCGAGGTAATCGACCGCTTGCGCAAGGTGTTCTTTCGGATCGCTCCCCTTCGGGGGATAAAAGGAGAAGCCGCGAATCAATTTCGTCTCAAACGCGTGGGCCAAATCGCAAACGAGCCGAACGTCCTGTTCCAGATATTTTTCGAAGGGGACGTACGCATTGGTCGTTCCGTCTTCGACGTCGAGGAGCTTGACTTTTCCGACCGGCGAACCGATCGACGAAACGTTCAGGCCGTAATCGTCCTGGTACTGGCGGATCTTCTGGATATCCGTTTTCGTCAACTTCATGACGTTCTTGATCCCCTCGCCGACGTTGACGAACCGGATCGTGTAATACTGGAGCCCGATCGCGGCGAACACGGCGAACTGTTCGGAAATCGTTTTTTCGACAGCGGATTCGTCGGCAAAACCGGAGAGGAAAATGCGCGGCTTGGTTTTCATTATTTGAACGGGAAAAGTGAAACGTAAAAACATCAATCGATCCGGAAATCGCCCTGATTATACTCGATGAATTACAAAAAGGGCATAGGGCGCAGGTTGTTTTACCAGGTACAGTAAATCTTGGTGTGTGTCTTATCGGGTTTGTTTCCGATCAATCTCCCACCGGTCGCCTTCGTCTGTCCGGATGCCCGAGGCGGGGGGCTGCATTTTGCGGTAGAGTCGAAAGAGCCAAACAATCAGGAAGACGAAAAACGTTCCGAAAATGAAATACAACTCGATTCCGGAATGAACCGGCTGCCGCATGTTGGCAATCAGTATCGCCACATTGAGCGCAAAAAGCAGCAGGAACATCCCCACCCAAAATTCAAGGAGCCAATTCTGCATGATCGCACGCAGTTTCGGAAAGTTTTCGTCCGTTTTCCAGTATTCCCCATGGGGGACGTTAAAACCATACGCCGGGCAAATACGGATCACGTAATGAATCACTTCGCCCATCCCGAGAAAAAAAAGAAAAACGGTCCCCCAAGTCACAACGAAATTCCCGATCGAAAGCCAGTGGACCGGTGTTCCGTCGAATGAAAACTTCGAGGCAACCTCTTTCGGCAAGACCACCCCGATCACGGCAAGCAGAATCAGGTTGAGGAAAAACGTCGCGTAAAGTGAAATCTTCATTTTTTCGGCCTTCCGATGGGGGTGAGGAGCGACTCCAGATTCAAGACGTGGTCAACATCGTTTTCAGGTGTGCTTTTCTCGGCATGATACGAGTATAACTTTTCCCTCGCGGCGAAACAACCGTTTTTCAAAGTTTTTGCCGTTAGCCGGTTCGCCAGCGAACCGCAGTGAGGTTATTCAGCCTTGTGCAGCCCGTCGCAGGCAACTTGGCAGACGGCTTTTTGTGGTATGCGAGGGGCACGGGACAGGGCCCTGTGGCTAACGGTTGGGCAGCCGATTTCGTTCGTGAGGAGCTGGGAATTCCGGGCTGCCGTTCGCTGCTCCGTCTTTTGAAACTCGTTACTTTGTGAGCAGTCTTAATCCGGACGTGGTGTCGGCATCGGAGTTCCAGGAGATCATCCAAGGACATTGGGAGGTGGCGAATTGTCTTCACTGGGCGGAAGACCGGGAATGTGAAAAATGCTCCGAAAAACAAGACACCGCGGATACCGCGACAAAACCATCCTGAGTTCGCTCGGCGAGCTCGAACTGGAACGTCTCTACACCGAGTGTAGTCCTTGCGATCTGCGCGTCCATCCCGCTGACGCCACGCTCGGATTGGAATCCGGGTACACCGTTGGTGCCAGACGCCTC
>JAVBPO010000096.1:0-7197 GCA_031549565.1 Thermoguttaceae bacterium | reverse complement strand
GGGGGGCATCCGAAGTCGCCGAAGCAACCCTATGGGAGCTAAGCGCCGAAGATGAACTCCGCGATTGGGACTAAGTCGTAACAAGGTAGCCGTAGGGGAACCTGCGGCTGGATCACCTCCTTTCTAAGGATACTTAGATATGCGGTCGTTCAGTAATGAACTACCGAATAAGTATGGAGCTGATCCCTTTTCGGCTCACTATACGCATCACCCTTTTGTATACGAAACACCGAGGGAAACTTCGGTGTTTTTTTTTCGACTTGGTGTGCATAATCGTTTTCATGAAGCAAAAAATTGGGCCGTGGGTGAAGTCTGTGCTCCGAGGGGCGTTTGCGAAAAGGAGACCATTGATTTAGCGTAAATCCGTAATGAACAAACTTCTGAAGGGACGCAATGTCTATAACCCCCGGTGCAAGCCGGGGGAAAGTCGCCCACACAATCCTTCAGCCCCAACGGGGCGCGACTTTTCCGACGATCCTGTTACGCCCCGTTGGGGCTGAAAGTTGTTTTGCCGCCGCTCCCCGCCGGTTGACACCGGCGGTTATAGACATTCAGCCCCGCTGGGGCTGGAAATCATTCGGAATGCTTCATGTCCGTCGGCAGCCCATCCACGGTAAACTCTCCCATGCTTTGACGAACCACTATCGTTGCATGTTCCGCAAGCTGCGTATGCGGCTCTTTAATAAAACATCAGTATTACACCCATGGAACTCATTAAGCGCAAAGCTTACGCTAGGGCCGGACTGATTGGGAACCCGTCCGACGGGTACAACGGCAAAACGATTTCCGTGATCGTCCGGAATTATTGGGCCCAAGTTACTCTCTACGAATGGGACCGTTTGGAAATTGTTCCGTCTAAAAACGACGATTCGATCTTCCGCTCGATCCACGAGTTAGCCCACGACGTGAAGCTGCACGGCTATTACGGAGGAATCCGCTTGGTCAAGGCCGCGATAAAAGGATTTGCCGACTACTGTATCGGGCGCGGTTTGACGCTGCACGACCGGAATTTTTCGATCCGCTACGAAACAACGATTCCCCGGCAGGTCGGTATGGCCGGTTCGAGCGCGATCGTCGTTGCGACGCTTCGGGCTTTGATCGATTTTTACGGAATCGACATCCCGAAGCGAATCCTCCCCTCACTGGTTTTGTCGATCGAAAAAGAGCAGTTGGGCATCCCTGCCGGACTTCAGGACCGCGTGATCCAGATTTACGAAGGGGCCGTTTACATGGATTTCGGGCAGATGGAAATGAGCGACGGGTTTTCCTGCGGACGATATGAATCGATCGAACCGGCTAAATTACCGCCGCTTTACGTTGCTTTTTCGGCGGAATACAGCGAACCGACGGAAGTTTTTCACAATAATTTGCGATTTCGGTTCGACCAAGGGGAATCGGAAGTCGTCGGAGCAATGAAAAAATTCGCCGAACTGACCGATTCGGCCAAAACGGCGATCGAAAAAGGGGATTCCAGAGAGCTTTCTCGGCTCATGGACGCGAATTTCGATTTACGCCGCTCGATTTGTCAACTCCCGAAAGAACACATTGCAATGATCGAAACGGCAAGAAATGTCGGTGTTTCAGCAAAATTCGCCGGCAGCGGCGGGGCGATCATCGGCGTATGCGAAACGGACGAACAATACGTCAAATTGAAAAAGGTAATGCAGCGAATCGGCTGCGTTTGCATCCGCCCGCGGATGGACGCGTGAATGCTCGCGACTAACTTGCGGTATTATCGCTAAACCTCTCCAAAAAAGCACTTTTGAAATATTCATTCTTAATTAAATAGCTTTTTAGTGATTTTTCCGGGATTGTTCCTGCGAAACTTGTATTTATTCGAAAAATCTGTTATGATTGGATAGATGTATCTTCTCTTATTGGATTATCCGACGAAAAAATGACGAGATTTGCGGTCGATCGATCCCTCAAAAAAGACGACGCGAACCAATTGTGTCGTTGTGGCGATATTGGTTATTACGCGGAGACGGTTACGCCGTTTTTAATGTGCGTCTTTTTTTCGCTGTCTCTTTTCGCGCAAAACGCAGCATCGACCTCGGGCTCACAAGACGTGGTCGACACGACCTCCATTCCCGTGATCGAAAATGTTGACGCCGTCGATGAACCGATCGCTCCGCTCACCGCCGCCGAAACGCCGTGGGGTACGTTTAAGATCGGAAGTCGGATTCACACGCGAACGACGACCACGACTTATCATGAGAAAGCCGCTCAAAGCGTTTCCGAATCGACGATCACGCTTGAAGCGATCGAAGAGCAAGGAATTCTCTTGAAGCAAACCGATTCGGTGGAAATCGGTGGAAAAAAAGTGCAGGGAGAGCCTCAAAACCGGAAACTCGATTTTTATCAACAATCCGCGGCCGGGGGAACCGTACAGAATCTTCCGTCCGAAAAAATTCAAATCGGGCAACGCGTTATTCTTTGCGGTGTTCGGGTCTACGAATATGCGACTCCACAAGCCAAACGGAGAACGAAAATCTGGTACAATCCGAAAATTGCACCCTACGTTCTCTGCACGGAAACGACGAAAACCAGTGTCGTTACGGCGGAGCAGCCGACGGAAAAACTGCTCGGACGCGTCACGAGCGTCGTCCTCAATCCCCCTTCGACGACTTTGCGGGGGTCGTTCTTCGGAACCTACCGCGTCCAAACGGTCAAACAGAACACGGACGGTACGATTTATAGTCTCGCGGATTGTTCGCTCCAGGTCCCCGGCTGGATTAAGGGGGAAGAAAGTTGGGAGTACGATCGCGAGAATAATTTGATTCGGACTCAGTCGATGACTTCCACACAAATCGTCGTGAATCCGAAAGTTCCCCAAAATCAGGACGCGAAAGCCGTCGAAACCGAAGCTTTCAGAACGAGTCGGCCCAGTCGGCAATGATTTGATTTTTCGCGTCCCCTTCCCACAGACGTCCTATGAGTATCGTCAATTTCGGATCGGCCGTTGCGGCTGGGATTGCAGGGAGTGCTCAAGCTCAACGGCAAACGTCCGCGAGCGATCGGGCGACGCAGGATGCCGCCGCTCAGCAGAGAACGACAGACAGCAAGGAGCGAGCGGTCAAAGCCGCAGGGGTCGGCGCCAACGATGAAGAAAGCAGCCAATCGTCAGGAGATCGCGACGCCGACGGGCGAAGAGCTTGGGAATGGATCTTGAAAAACAAACAGCAGGATCAAGAAGGGCAACACAAATCGATCGACCCGACCGGTCAGATCGGAAATTCTTTGGACCTGAGCGGTTGAAGCTTTTGAAACAGACGTGAACTCGCGATTATAACGATTGTGCCCATAATCTGGGCCGGTCGTTTCGTGGAACTGAAAGAAACTCCAAATTTTGGACACACGTCGCTCATTTGGAACCTAATATTCCCTAAGAGGTTTCGGATTTCTTCGAAGCCGTTCGTTTATTCCCCTCGTGCTTTTTCCTTGGAGCCTATTTGTATGCCGGAACTTGCCAATAAAGTAACCGCGAAAGAGTTGAACCAACTTAATGAAGCGATCGAAAACATTACCGCGGAGAACGAGGATACATTGAAAAACATGTATCTGACGTTCCGGCTGGGCAACGAAGATTACGGGATCGAGATCCGATACGTAACCGAAATCGTCGGGATGCAAAAGATTACGGAAGTTCCGGACATGCCGCCGTTCGTCAAGGGAGTGGTCAACCTCCGCGGACAGGTGATTCCGGTTCTCGACATGCGGTTGCGTTTCCACATGGAAAGCCGCACCTATGACGAGCGGACTTGTATCATCGTCGTCAACATCAACGGGGCACAGGTCGGCCTGGTCGTCGACACTGTCAACGAAGTCCGCAACATCGACGACGAACAGATTTCCCCGCCGCCGAAAACCGCCGGAGCGGACTCTGCCCAATACATTCAAGGCATGGGCAAGGTGAACGAAGAGGTCATCATCCTCCTCGAAGGACAACGCCTCCTCTACGAACACGAACTGGCGGCATTCGGATAGAGCAGATGATAGAGGATAGAGTACGGAGGGTAGTTTTTTCGCTTTTTTTTCTATCCTCTATCCTCTATCCTCTATCCTCTACTAAGCTCACACCACTTCCTTGAGTCCCTTGAGGGCTTTAATCTTCACGCGGTAGTGGGCCGGCTTCGCTTCCCGATTGATGAATTCGCCGGGGCGGAGCGGATTGGGAACGTTCTTTTTGGCGGGCTGGGCTTTAACGTGCTTCTTCTCGACTTTCAGTACGCCGGGAAGCGTGAAGGAACCGGCGCCTTTCTTGCCGAGACTTTTCTTGATTTCCTCACTCAAAGCATCAATGACGTCGCCGACCTGTTTCTTCGACAGTTGGGTCGTTTCCGCGATTTCAGCGATCATTTGGGTCTTGGTCAACGGTTTCTTGTCGGTCGCCTTCTTTTCAACAGCTTTGGCCATAATGGGTTTTCTCCTTGCAGAATGAAAATGTCATTCTTTCAACCCAACGCGGGTGAAAGAAAAGTATCGGCGGGTTCACGTTTTGCATCGCAACGCCTGTTTTTACGGCATAACCCGCACAACTGTGCGTTACTTTTCCCATGTTTTTCGGCTTTTTTCAAGAGGTCAAACAAAAAAACCACGAAAAATCCTGAAAATAACAAGAAAAATCCCATTTTTCGAGGCAAAAAAATGCTCTTCATTGCCGGAAACCTCGCGGAGGGAATGATTTCAACGATATTAAAATTCGTAATTCGTAATTCATAATTCGTAATTAAATTGCCCCCTCCGTTGTCCAAAGGGGCAAAACATTTTAGGATATGTGTGCTTGATTCCGGAGCGGAAGATTTCGGTATCAGTATACATTTTCCTCTCATTCGACCGTGACGTTTTTCCATGGAACCGCTGAAATTCACCGACTCGTTTCGCCAAATCCTCGAAATCGCGCTGCGTGCCTGGCAGGATATGGACGCTGCCGCGCTGCTGCTGCTTATCGAGGGGCCGGTCGATTGGGGGAAATTGCGTAAATTCTGCGGTGATGCGAAAGTGATCGTCACGGCAACCCGACCGGAATTCCTCCAAGGCGCCGACCACCACCGCTTTCACGGGATCGCGGTCGATCACGGCGAAGCGATGTCGATCTACGACCGATTGACCCACGCGATCCTGGAATCCGTCGCGACGGAATTCATTCCGACGGGCACGAAAGTCGTCACGCTTTACAGCGATTTCGATCCGACGCAGTTCGATTCGATCAGCATCATCAACCTCGGCGAACACTTGGACCGTTTGTCCGGCAAGGATTTACGGCTTCTCCAGACGAAAGTACCGCTCAAGACGCTCAAATTGGTCGTCGATCTCGCCTTGGAAATCGGCCGCGAAGGACGGGAAGGTAAAGCGGTCGGAACGCTTTTCGTCGTTGGAGATACCCGTAAAGTTCTCGCCCAAAGCAAACCGGCCGGATTCGATCCGATCCGGGGATACCAGCGGAAAGAACGCTTCCTCGGCGATCCGAAGGTGCGCGAGGGGGTGAAAGAAATCGCGCAACTGGACGGAGCGTTCGTCGTCGCGTCCGACGGCACGATCGAAGCGGCTTGTCGGTATCTGGAAACGACGACCGCGATGATTACCGTCTCGAAAGGACTCGGTGCAAGACATTGGGCCGCCGCCGCGATTTCCCGAACGACCAACGCCGTTGCGGTCGCCGTGAGCCAGTCCGGCGGAACGGTCCGCATCTTCCATAACGGCGAAGTCTTCCTCCGCATCGAATCACGACACCGCCGTCCGATGGTTTGGCGAGACATCGACGAGTAAGCCTCGCTGAATCACAGGCAGGGTAAAGGCTTGAGGCGGAAAACCTTATTCTCCCCTTGTTTTGATTGGTCCTATGCAAAACATCATCCAAGGTTTTCTCGTCCATCAGACCGACGAAGAGTTGACGATCATCCGCGAACCTTCGTGGCTTTTGCGGCTGGTTTTGCCGCCGATGACCATTTTGGTCGGCTGGATTGTGTTCCTCATGATTCGGGATTTTGCCGTTGAGAGGCCGATAGAGTTTTTCTTTTGCGTCCCCATGGCGTTTCTGGTGTTGGTGGGAGTGCTTTGTTCGATTTATTATTGGTGTCGTTATGAAAAACTGACGCTCACTCCCACGTATTTAAAATATCGTTGGGGCGCTGTGATACCGTTTTCCATTCGCGACATTCCCCGGGAAGACGTGTTCGGCGTCGGTGTGTGCGATAATATCGGCCGTCGGAAAATCGCTTATTTGAATCCGTTGGAAACCCATCGAAAGATGATGAAAAAACGGGGATACGATAACGAAGAGGAAAACATCGTGTTCAATCTCGTGTTCACCACGGCGACGCGGTCGCTTCGTGCGTTTTGGGGAAGTGATTGGGAAAAATCGATACGACCGCTTTACGATTTGATCCACGATTTTTGGCGGGAAATTCCCCCGCCTCGGTCAGAGCGTCCCGAAATTTCACTCGAACATATTCGTACCGTTTCCCGGTGGAATTGTGATTACGACGGATATGAATTCATCTTGCGGCGGCGCGGAGATTTTTCGCCGGGTTATCTTTTCACCATGATCGGCATCGCCGTTTTTTGGAACAGCATCGTACTGGTTTTCCTTGCCGAAGGCTTGGAAAACGTGTTCTCCGGCGAGAATTTTTTGTTCGGCTGGCCGCTGTTGATTTTCCTGATTCCGTTTCTCTGCGTCGGAGTCGGAACGGTCGCGATGGTGTTTTCACTCCTATTGCAACCGCTCTGGGTGTTTACGTTGCGAATTACAAAGGAGGGAGTGCGTTATCGCCGCCGGTTCCTGATTTTCGGAAAGAATCGATTTGTGCCGGCGGACCGGATCGGCGAAACGAAAATCGTCTACGATCGCAAACCGAAGAACTGGGGAACTTTTCTCGATCCGGAATCGCTCCAGATTAACAATGAAATCCAAGCTCCGTATCGAATTCGAATAGCGGACCGCGAAACGACGCCGCAATTAACGATCCCCTGGCTGTTCTATGGCGAAGCGTTGGAAATCGAACGGATAATCAGGGAGCATCTTTCCCCGGCGTAGAAAAAAGTGGTGGGATAGATTTTTCCCTTGTGACCGGTGATTATTGACAAGCCGGGAAGGCGAGCCACTCGCGGATCGTCCAAACGTGGTCGGTCAGTCCGGCGGACATCGACGGACTGCATGGGCCCGGACGACCGTCCGGACGACGTAACGTCCGAACC
>JAVBPO010000134.1:0-7927 GCA_031549565.1 Thermoguttaceae bacterium | reverse complement strand
GCCTGTCTGGTGCGTCAGCGGATCAGGCGGGATTCTTGCTCGCAAACTTCTCTGTTCTCGATGCCTTAAAAAACCTACAATCCGGTCGGCGGCGCCAAAGCCGTTGACTTGCTCTCTGTCCGTTTCCGCTGGGGCATGTCATACTGGGCCCTCGTCGAGTCTTATCGCACTCCGCGCGGACCCAGGCAACGCGTCGTCGCTTATGTGTTGTGGAAGACGTTGGGTCGGATGGTGTCGGGAGCAGGCTTGGGCGACGAACCTCGTCGAGTGCTGGACGAATTGAGCAAAATCAGCTTGGTGGACGTGGTGTTGCCGATTCGGGAAGGCCCTGCGATCCGTCGCCGCTGTATTGCGGAGCCGACAGAGCATCAAAAAATATTACTGCAAAAGTTGGGTTTGAATCTCCCGAAGCGGTTCAAAAATAATTTTGAATAAAATGTAGTGGAAAAATCCGAGGCTCGGATCTGAAAATTACGCTACAAAACGGCCTCGGTTGTCGAACTTGGGTTACGATTTTACCCGGCTGTCTGCCCAGTCGCTGAGACTTGCCTTTGAGGAATTATAGGTATAAAACCTATAAACCTCGGAAAGGGAAAATATTTTTCGATATTGTCGCGCGGCGGTCTATGGTTTATGTCAAATTATGGTTTATAATGGTAGGCGGTCGGGCTTTTGAGTACGCTGTTATTCGCCTCTTTTTCGCGAGAGGCCGTCGAAGCGATCAGGCAAAAACGAAGTTTAAGGATTATGTAATATGTCGAACGATCAGGTCAATTACCCGTTTGTCGAACGTCGTGGGATGAATCCGCAGGGCGGCCCCCCCCCGGGGGCGGAAAGAAGGCAGTTTTCAAATTGTTACGACGGGCTCTCTCCCGACGCGCAAGAACTGGCCGGAGCGATCGATGAGTATAAGCTCAAAAATCGACGCCGCTTCATTACCTACGAAGAAATGCTGAGCGTCATCGTCGGCTTGGGATATCACAAATAAAAGCTTCACGGTTTAGGCGATTCGTTCCAGAAGCGACGCCGAACCGATGTCCAGAAAAAGCGTGCAGTCCGGGTGTTTTTGCAGGATTGAAGCCGGGACTTTCGGGGAAACGTCGCCGTAAACCGCATCCCGCACCGCTTCCGCTTTCCGAAGGTCCGGGACCGTGCAAACAATCTGCTTCGCCCGGAGTATCTCGCGGCAACTCATCGAAATCGCTTTTCGAGGAACCTCTTCCAACGTTGCGAACCAACCTTCTCCGAGTTGCTGTCTTCGGCACTTCTCGTCCAGTTCGACGACCAGATACGACTCTTCCGTTTCGAAATTCGCCGGCGGATCGTTGAACGCGAGATGTCCGTTCTCGCCGATTCCGACACACGCAACCGTGATTTCGCGGGTCCGGATTATGTCCCCCATACGTTGACATTCCGCGATCGGGTCCGACGCTTCGCCGCTAATTTCGTGGAACGCCCCAAGGTTCGAGACTTTTTCGACAAACCGCTGTCGCAGATACTTTCGAAAACTCGCCGGATGAGTCGACGGAAGCCCGATGTACTCGTCCAAGTGAAAGACTTCCACTTTCGACCAGTCGATCGACTTCACGGCGGTCAACGCGGAAAGCATCTCGAACTGACTCGCCCCGGTCGCGAGGATGATCGAAGCGTGGTTCTTTTCGTCCAGCGCATCAAGAATCGCCGTCGCCGCAAGCGAAGCCGCCGCGAGTCCCAAAGCCTGTTTGTCGTTGAAGCGGGAGATGAACATTGGGAGGAGTCAGTAGTCAGGAGTCGGGAGATGGAAATGGGAGATGGAAATGGGAAATGCGGAAGCCCTTCCGCCCTTCTACCCTTCTACCTTTCCCTACAATTCTATCGTTGCCCGAATCGGGTAGTGGTCGCTCGGGTATTTGCCGTTGCGGTCGACGCGGATGATTTCCGCTTCAGTCGCTTTTAGGTCCGGCGTGATGAAAATGTAGTCGATTTTTTCACCGTCGAGCTTCGGGCCGCGAAAGCCGTTGAACGTTGCGACCTGTTTCTCGTCCGGATGAACGACGCGGAACGTGTCGAGCAGCTTCATTTGCGGAACTTTCTCCTCGCCGCCGAGCACGACGGTTTCCCCTTTGAGGAATCGGACCGCGGGACTGTTTTCACCGCAATTCAGGTCTCCCATCAGGACGACCGGGGCGGTTTTGTCTTTCCGATTCGCGATCTTCTCGAAGATGAGCGCCGCCGCTTTTTGCCGCGGAATTTCGCCGACGTGATCGAAATGCGTCGAGTAAACGTACAGCGTCTTGCCGGTCAGTTTGCCGTCTTTGTCGATTTCATGAAACAGCCCGCCGGTGCAGACGCGCGGACAGGTGCTTTGCCCTTCCCACGTTACGGAGCCGGGCATGCTGGGCGTATCGGACAGCCAAAAGGAGCCTTGGTCTTCCGGATCGATGCGCCAACGGTCGGTCCGATAGAAAATCGGGGTTCCTTCCCCCCGTGCGACTCCGTCCTTTTCTCGATTTTTGAACACGATCCCGTAGTTCGGCAGATTTTCGAAGAAAAATTTGATCTGATTATTTTCCGAATCGGGCGTGGTCAACACTTCCTGCCCGCCGATGAAGTCGTAATTTCCTTCTTGGACGACCTGGAGCAGAAAATCCTTTCGGAATTTCCAGGAATTTTCCCCATCGTTTGCGTCGCCTAAGCGGACATTGGTCGACAGGATTTTAACCGGTTCCGTTGCGAAACAAGGAACGGCGAACACGAACAATAGAAGTGATACGAGATGTTTCATGATGATAAAAATTCGTTGAAAGAGCCGCATGCGCAGCTTGCGGAACAGCCGGCGGTGTCCCGCGGATCACGTGGAACCACCGAACGCCGTTCCGCAAGTTACGCTTCGCTTCACATGCGGCTCTTTATTATTTTTCCTCTTCTTTCTTCTCTTCCGGGTCTTTACCGAGAACGAAGAAAACGACCGTCATAACCGTGAAGAACACGGCGGGGATGCCGAAAATCATGGGCCAGTTCTTGACCGTTTCCTCGCCGACCTGCTTGACGAGCGTATCGCTCGTAAAACCGTAAAGCTGTCCGCCGAGCACTTGCCCGACGCCGAGAAGCAGGAAGACCATGAAGCATTGGACGCTTGCCTTGAGTTCCGGCGGGGATTTCTTGTCGGCGTAAGTATAGGCCGCGACATAGAAGAACGCGTATGCCAAACCGTGCAGCAGTAACCCGGGAATCGCAAGGGCCGGGACCATGAACAGGAAATAACGCACAGCCCACGCCCCCATGCCGAGGAGCAGCACGTTTTTCAAACCGAAACGCGTGATGCAGATCGGCAGGAGTGCCATGAACGCCAATTCCGAGAATTGATTGATCGTCGTCAGCGAAAGCGGATACTTATAACCGCTGTCCGTCAGATATGGGACCATCGCCGGAAAATAGTAGTTGCACGCGGGAATACCGATTAAAAATACACAAACGACAAAAATCAAAAAATTGCGATCCTCGAACAGTTTGAGTGCCCCCAATCCCAACGCGTCCGATTTTTCTCCCGGCGCGGGAGCTCCTTTGGGCGGCGTGTGCGGCAGGGTCATACAGTAGATTGCGAGGAAAATACTCAACCCGCCCCCCACGAAAAAGAAATTCGGATTCTTGGCACCACCGCAAACGAAGTCGATGAAAAGGTTCACGATGATCCAGCCCGCCGTTCCGAACACGAAAACGTACGGGGCGCTGGACGCGTTCGGCAAATGCTTGAACACGATCGAGTTAATCAACGCGATCGTCGGCATAAAACAGGTTCCGGAAAGAATCATCAACGTCGCGAGAACGGCAAAATTCGGCTGCGCCTCCGGGGTCGCTCCGACGCACATCCAACCGCACCCCAGTAAACAGAGTCCGCCGAAAAGGTGTAGGACGCCGGAAATGATTTGAGCCGGGAAAAAACGGTCCGCGATCGGTCCGATAAAAAGCGGCGCGATAATTGCGCCGAGCGGAATTGCCGAATAAAGCCAACCGATTTGCCAACCGGGCAATTTCAGTTCGGCTCCGTATCCACCGAGCGCTCCAGCCCAAGCGCCCCAGATCGCAAACAGCGTAAAATATGCGACGCAAAGCCGCGGGTAAACCATCGTATTCGTTTTGGTATCAGTCATATCAAAATAAACGTTAGCCGGTTCGCCTGCGAACCGTTGGGGAAAGCGATCAAACCCGCCGCAGGCGACGGGGCTAACAGTCGCGACCGGGGGGGTTATTTCAAAAGTTCGTCGAAATTGATGCCTTCGAGATTGAAGACCGCCAGCGTGTGGGGGGCTTCGTTTTTATTGTCGTACGGCAGATCGATGTTCGAGCAATACAGCTTCGAACCTCGCAGACACACTTCGCTGACCCGGTCCAGTTCGCCGCCAGCGCCGGTTCCGCCGATCGGATCCTTCGCGAGCGTCACGACTTTTCCATTGGCCGGATTCGCCGCATGAACCGCGTTGCCCGCGAAATCGGCGAAGAAAATGTACCCTTTCGGACACACCGTCAAACCATCGACGCTTTCGATCGGGCCTCCTTCCACGCAAACCCGGTCCGAAACGACTTTCGTGCGGCTCGGATCAAGCGTCAACTCGATAATCTGCTTGTCACCGAAATTCGCGACGTAAACTTTACCGTCTTTCGTCGCCCCGATGCCGTTGGCGCCGATTTTCCAGTCGGGATTGTGCGTCTTGAATTTGTAAATGCAATGCCGGTCCTTTCCGTTGGCTCCGACGTGGATCGGACGACGCAAGCCGCGAAATTCGTTCAGCGAGAAGCAAAAGACGCCGCTTTCGATCGGCGATTCCTTGAGTTCTTCCAGGAATTGCGTTTCGGCAAAGTAAATATGACCGTTGGCGAACGTCATTCCGTTCGCCTGGACTAGGCCGGTCACAAGCGTCTCTTCCCGAATCGGTTTGCCGTTTTGGTGAACGACCCGCAGAATCCGCGATTTGTGCGTCGTGTCGTTGCCGATTCCCTGTCCGTCGCAAATATAGAGATGTCCGTCGGACCCGAACACGATTCCCATGCAGCACGCTTTGTTCGTCTGCGGATGCGGTTTGAGCCAGAAGTATTTCTCGACTTTTTCGTCCGGCGTGATTTTGAGCAACCAAGTTCCACCTTCCCGGGCATAAGCGTTCGGAACGGCGAGGATGATGTTTCCTTGCGAATCAACGGTCATTCCGTCCGGCGTATTGAATTGATCCCCCAATTCAATCGCGTACTTCGATTGGACAACCGGTTCGTCGGCCAGCAGAGCGAGCTGCAAAAAGCCGAGCATGACGAAAGCGAGCAATATTCTTTTCATGGGAGGGGTCCGAAAGAGAAATAAATGGCAAGCCCGTAAAAACGATTCGCCCATTATGCCAAGCTCCCACGCAAAAAACAAGCATATTACAGAAATTTTCAAATTTTATGTCGCACTCGTTAGCGGCGGGGCTTGCCCCGCGTTCTGCGGGGGGGGGGGACGGTGGTAATTCAGGTAGAAAACAGGTTAAAACAGCCAAAACGCCGGTTCCCTCTCCCCGGTATTCCGGGGAGAGGGTTAGGGTGAGGGGAAATGAAGCGTCAAACAGCTCCACCCCCCTCACCCCAGCCCTCTCCCCCGGAATACCGGGGCGAGGGGACCATCTTTTCTGATCGAAAACCTTCCCAGTTTACCTCACCTTGCTCGACATTTTATCCAATTTACCACGGCCCCTCCGAGGGGACAGGATTCACCCGGTTTGATTGTATCGATTGTGCCTTTTTTGCTTTTTCTTTCATTTATTCGAATTATTCCCGTTTTTTGGATAGAATTACATGTTCCTATCCGATAAGAAGAGAGTAATCCAAGGATTATCTGGTTACGAACAAGACCTGTTTTGTTAAAAGACGCAAAATAGGCAAAACATACAATCGGAGATGTGCCATTTCCGGAATTGGATTGTTTGAGATTTACGGCGGGAAACCTCGGATGTTTTCCGACAGCACTCCTCAGGAGATAGAAATGCGAAGCAGCTTAGGACAAATCTTTTTATGCCTCATTGCGGGGGTCTGTCTTTCGACGACCGCGTTGGGACAAGCAAGAAATCAGGGCGCCATCCAACAGGCCGACTATTGGCAAGCCTCGACGAACAAGAATTCGGTCTACCAGACCGTGGGCTATTCCCAAGGAGCCGATTGCGGATGTAATCAGCAGGCTGCTCCGGTTCCGACCTCCGTCATCAGCCATGCGTCCGGTACGGTCAGCCATGCGGCGCCGACAGCCACCTATACGACGGCTGAATGTGATACCTGCGGACCTTCCGAAGGTTACGGCGGTTACGAAGCCGGTTGTTCGACCGGAACCTGTTACACCGGCGGTTGCACGACAGGCGGCTGTACGACAGGCGGTTGCGGCATGGGAATGGACGTCGGCTGCGGATACGATCCTTGCGGAACGTACGATATGGGGTATCCCGGCTGGAATCCCTGCCAAGCGAATCAGTGGTTCGTCACCGGCTGGGTTCAACAGGGGGTCACGATCAATCCGTACTGGCCCAAGAACAAATTCAACGGAACGCTCCGTTACAATGATCGCGCGAACGATTACCAGATGAACCAGCTTTACCTGACTGCCGGACGTTCGGTGAATTCGGAAGCGTGCAACTGGGATCTCGGCGGTCGGATCGACCTGCTTTACGGTACCGATTATTTCTTCACCAGCGCCCTCGGCTGGGAAACGGAAACGACCGGAATCTACGGCGGCGACGTTTTGGATCCGACCGGCGCGAAGCTGAAATGGAACGACAACGACGGCCCCCGTCGCGGAGGAACCGCCGCTCTGTACGGATTTTCGATCCCGCAGTTGTACGGCGAAGTTCAAGCCCCGATGGGAACGAACGTCAAACTCGGACATTTTTACTCCCCGATGGGTCACGAATCGGTTATGGCGACGCAGAACTTTTTCTACTCGCACTCCTACTCGATGATGTACGGAGAACCGACGACCCTGACCGGAATGCTGATTTCCCAGCGGCTCACGCAGAACTGGACCGGGTATTTCGGCATCCATCGCGGTTGGGACAAGTGGGACACGCCGATCGACAATATTTCCTATCTTGCCGGAGCGAAGTGGGAAAACATTTACCGGACGACCAGCCTCGGATTCCTGATCAACACGGGCACCGACGCGTACGACAACTCGACGTTCCCTCGCTCCAAGGCGAATCGGACGAACTACAGCTTGATTTTCAGCCACCAGCTTTCGCCGAACCTCCACTACGTTCTCCAGCACGATCTCGGAATCGACGCGGACGCGGCCGTGGACAGCAACGGAAAAGCGTTGGACGGAAAATGGTACTCGATCAGCCAGTACATTTACCTCCAGTTGACCGATACGTTGGCGTTCGGTTGTCGGGCGGAATGGTTCAAGGATGAAAACCACTCCCGAATCCTCAAACCGGCGATTCCGGTCGATCAGATCAAGGGAGACGATTACGTCGAACTGTCGCTCGGCTTGAATTGGAAACCGACGCCGTTTGTCATGCTTCGTCCGGAAGTTCGCTGGGACTGGGTCAACGGACGTGAGATCAACGCCATGGGCACGACGATCACCGGCCCGTTCGGCGACTACGACAAGAACAACCAGTTCACCATCGGCACCGACCTGGTGATCACCTTCTAAGCGGAAAAGTCGAATTAAGCTGCGACTCGCGAAACCTCGGATGAAAGTCCGGGGTTTTTTATTTGGAGTGTAGCCGCGATCGTAGGTTAATGTGTTTTTTGACAGGATCAACAGGATTTACAGGATGATTGCACGCATAAATTTTCCCTTGTGACCGGTGATTATTGACAAGCCGGGAAGGCGAGCCACTCGCGGATCGTCCAAACGTGGTCGGTCAGTCCGGCGGACATCGACGGACTGCATGGGCCCGGACGACCGTCCGGACGACGTAACGTCCGAACC
>JAVBPO010000095.1:0-5378 GCA_031549565.1 Thermoguttaceae bacterium | reverse complement strand
TCTGGCAACAAAACTTATCGAGATCGTCCATGATCGTTTCCTCCCGTTCCAATGTCTTGACTGTTATCGACTTACAAGCGAGGCAGGAGTATGATGGATTTTTACGGCCGTGTCAATACTAATCGGCCACAAGGGACATTTTCCTCTCTTACCAAAAACAAAGGAATTGTCTTTCTAAATTCAATCCTAATGATCCTGTGATCCTGTCAAAATTAACGCTGTCAATGATGGGAACTTTTTATTAACGACGCCGCTTCTTTGCGTCTCCCCGCGCTTTTTCAAAGCCTTGCGGTTCTCCCAGCTCGCCCGGAGAACGGCCTTGATTCGCCGTCTTTGGTGGGATAGAATTGGGTGAGACTTTTCGATTTTTATCCTCTTTTCCGCAAATCCGATGAAACGCTCGATTCTCTTGCTGGTCGTGTTCGCCGTCTTGCTGCAGACGACGCTGGAATTGTCCCGTTGTCGTGCGCAGGAAATTACGCTCCCGATGCCGCTGAGCAACAAACAGAGGCTGCTCATCACCACGATCATGGGACCGGCGTTGAATTCGTTGTTTACGAAGCATCGGCCCGGCATGCTCGGGCTCTCCTTCGCGATGAATCCGATGTTCAAATCCGGATTCGAAAAAGAATACGGCTTTACCGAAGACCAATCCGCGCTCATCATGGAAAAGCTGAAAGAGAAGTTCGAAAACCGGGAAGACATGGAAGCGTTCGGACAACTTCTCCAAAAGCTCGACGAGCGGGCCGGCCAGGATGAGAACGCGGAATTTCTGGAACTGTCCGAAGAAGAACTCGCAACGATCCAACAGGGATACGATACGATTTTCGACAAGTTTTCGGAAGTCGCGCCCGAAGTGTTCACGCCGGAGCAGATGGAAAAAATCAAAGAGCTGGAATTCGCGACGTTCGGCGGCATCGAATCGCCGTTCCTCAACGCCGACGCGATGAGCGTGCTCGATTTGACCGACGAACAGAAAAAGGAAATCGAAGAACTCCAACAGGATATCGCCGACGAAAAGCTGGAAATGCTCGACGACCTGACGGAATTTACGACGAAAATGTTCAAGAGCGGGAAAATCAATATGAAGGACGCGCAGGATTTCGAAGCGAAAAACAAAACGCTCACGAACAAAATCGGAACACGGCTCCGCGAGATCCTGACCGAAGAGCAACTGAAAAAAGCGACGAAGCTTGTCAAAACTCAACAGGCGAAAATGCTGAAAATGATGGGCGGTCTGGGCGCGATTTCCAAGTGGATGCCCAACGCCGACTCCTGGGTCCCCGGCATGCCGATCCCCGATTCGCTCCAATCCCAAGAACCCCAACGCAAAGCCGCCTTCCCGAAAGCCAAAAAACCAAAACCGGCCGAAGTCGAACCTGCGCCCGAAATCGAGGATTAATTCATAGTTTATAATTCATAATTCATAATTATTTTTCATGTCTCAAGTTATCACGAAATCGCAGCTCCAGGACCTGTTCCAATCCTTACTCGCAAGCGGCGCCGAAGTCGCGGCGCCGGTCGCCGGGCCGGATGGGCGGTACTTTTTTCAGTACCTCGCCAAGCCGGACGAAGCGGTGATTGATTCGTCGATCATGCCGACCAACTCGATCAAGGAGTTTTTCTTTCCGAAACACGAGGTGCTCTACACGTTCAAGCGGGAAGGGAAGGAAATCGAACTGACCGACGCCGAGCCGTACGTCGGACCGCAGTTCGTGTTCGGCGCCCGACCGTGTGACGCCGCGAGTCTGCCGATTCTCGACAAGGTGTTCGCCTGGGATTTTCAGGACCGTTTTTTCCAGAGTCGCCGGGAAAACACGACCGTGATCAGTATCGCCTGCGAGTCGGCGGATCCGAACTGTTTCTGTACGTCGGTCGGACTTTCCCCCGCTTCGACGGACGGGGCCGACGTGATGCTCCTCGATCTGAAGGACGGCTCTTACGAAGTACGGACCTTGACGGACAAGGGCAAAAAGCTGTTCGAGGGAAAAACGAGCAAGTCGGACAAGACCGGCAAAACCGCCGCGCCGCCGGAAAAAAAGTTCGATCACGAACGGGTGCAGAAATACCTGGAGGAGCATTTCGACGATCCGATTTACGCCGAAACGAGCTTGCGTTGCGTCGGGTGCGGGGCGTGTACGTATATCTGTCCGACGTGTCATTGTTTCGACATCGTCGACGAAGGAGGCATGCAACAGGGGCAGCGTGTGAAAAATTGGGACACGTGTCAATTCGCGCTTTTTACACATCACGCGTCGGGTCACAATCCGCGTTCGAACCAGGCGTTTCGGCAACGCAACCGGATTCAGCACAAGTTCTGCATTTACCCCGGCAAATTCGGGCTCGTGCTCTGTACCGGCTGCGGCAACTGCACCCGCGACTGCTCCGCAACGCTCGGCGTCTGGCCGGTGTTGAAGTACATCGACGAAAAAGCGAGGGACCAAGAATCAAATCAAGAATCAGAGCCGCGCACGCAGTAAGCGGTAATCGTCTCTCCGCAATCCAAAACCGTTCGGTTATGAAACCACAATACCGCTTACTTCGTGCGCGGCTCTGATTCGAATGCTCTGATTTTTCACTAGGAAAACTTCATGATGAAACCATTACTGCCCCTCCTGCTCCTTCTCCCGTTTGTCGGATGTCAACCGAAGATCGGTCCCGCCCCGCTCACGCCGGTTGCCGTCGACGAAGCCGCCGCGTATCCGGCACAGGTACTAGGAACCCGACCGCCGATCCTCACCGGCTTTACACCGCTCACCAAAGAGCAACTCGACGAAGGTTGGGTACAACTGTTCGATGGTGTCAGCATGTTCGCTTGGGACGTCACGAAAGGAAAAGGAACCCTTTCGGTAAAGACCAATGGAAAAAGAAATTTTCTCGTCTTCGAGAAAGGCGACCAGGAAAAAGCGACCGTCGCGCACCGGTTTACCAATGCCAGGATCGAATTCAAAGCTAACGCCGAGTCGGATTGTGTCGCCACCAACGGCTGGGCGACGCATTTTGACGCTGCAGGAAACGCCTGGTTGAGCGGACTTCGCGCCAAGCCGAACAACATGGTCCCCCTCACCGAAGCCGATTGGAAACCTGCAGCCGGGAGGAGCGAAGCGAAATGGACCGACGGCGTGCTTGAACTGACCGGCGGGAGCGGGATGGTCGAGACCGTCAAGGAATACGGCGATTTCGTACTGCAACTCGAATACTTCACGGAGAAGGGAGTGAACAGCGGCGTTTTTTTCCGCTGCATTCCCGGCGAGCTGATGAACGGGTACGAATGTCAGATTTTCAACGCTCCGCCGGACGACGATTACAAAAAATTTATCGGAACCGATACCGGCGGCATTTTTCGGCGTCAGGTCGGTCGCAACGTCGGACCGAAAGACGGCGAATGGAACTACCTGACCGTCGCCGCAAGAGGGCCGAACATCGCGACTTGGGTCAACGGGATTCAAGTGACCGACTGGACCGATACCCGCGACGAGAACGACAATCCTAGAAACGGCATGCGTCTCAAGCCGGGCACGATCCAACTGCAAGGACACGATCCGACGACAAAAATCCAATTCCGCAACTTCCGGATCGCGGAATTGACGGAGTAGTTCCCCCTCCGCAAAAAACTTCCAACAACAGACCTCCGATGCAAAAACTTCAACAGCTTCTGAATTTCTACCAAGGTTCGTGCATCCTTATGTGCGCGGGGGAACTCGATCTGTTTGCGCCGATGATCCGTTCGCCCGAAGGGTTGTCCGCGGAGAAGATCGCCGAACAAGCCCGCACGGATCTTCGCGGGACGACCATGATTCTCGATGCGCTCGCCGCGCTAGGCGTGCTTTTGAAGATCAACGGTTCCTATTCGATTCCCGAACAATATCGCCGACCGCTGGATGCGAGCGATCCGAACTCTTTCCTTCCGATGATCCGACATGCCGCCGGTTGTATGAGGCAGTGGGGGCAGTTGGCGTGGACGGTCAAGTCCGGCATTCCGGCTCCGGACCACACGAGCATTCACGGCGCGAGGGCGGATTGGGAAGCGTTTATCCAAGCGATGAATTCCGTTTCGCACATCCTGGCCGGTCCGCTCGTGGAGAAAATGCAACAAGCCGGGTTGCTCACGTTTCGGCATTTTTTGGATGTCGGTTCCGGGCCGGGAACGTACACAATTGCGTTGCTTGGCGCCGTTCCGAATGCGAAAGCGACGCTTTTCGATCTGCCGGACAGTTTAACGATCGCGAAACAGCGGCTTACCGACGCCGGGTTCGCGGACCGGGCGACTTTTGTCGGCGGGGACTTTTACCGCGACGATTTACCAGGCGGCGTCGATTTCGTCTGGCTCAGTGCGATCATTCACCAACACGGTCGCGACCAATCCCGGGCGCTTTACCGGAAGATTCACGCGGCCCTGGAGCCGGGCGGAACTTTGGCCGTTCGCGATTTCGTGATGAGTTCGGACCGTACCCGACCGCTTTTGGGCACGTTTTTCGGCGTCAACATGCTTGCCAACACGGACACGGGAATGTGCTATACGTTTGAGGAAATCCGAGAAGACCTGGACTCCACGGGATTCGTCGACGTTCAACTCGCGATTCCGGCGGAAGATATGTGTTCGGTTGTCGTTGCGAAAAAGAAAGCGTAAGCGCGGGGTGGTCTTGGAGAAGGCGGAAAAACGAGGTACAATGTTATCAGGTAAGGTATTGGGGCTCTTTTTTCCTTTTTTCAACGATGTTTCCGTTTCCAGTCGAGTTCATGGAACTGCTTAAGCAGGATCACCGTTTTCCGAAAGAAGCGTATGTGTTCGTTTTCGAAACGCTCGACTTTGCGCAAAACACGCTGAACTTGGGACAGAACACGCCGAGCGAACCGCTTCCGGAGGAACCGGCTCCGCCCGAAACGGAGGAAGAGCAAACGCAGCGTCATATCACCGGCCAGGATCTGTGTGTCGCGGCCCGACAGTATGCGATCGACCAGTACGGCGCACTTGCCCGGGCGGTTTTGTCGTCGCTCGGAATCAACAGCACCAGCGACATCGGCGAAATCGTTTACAACATGATTCGGATCGGACGCATGCGAAAAACCGCCGACGATCGCCGCGAAGATTTCAACGACGTCTACGATTTCGAATCGGCTTTCCAAGAAAACTACCACATCGGCAAAGCTTAACCGGGAGCCCCGGTAGGCGACTGGAGCTTCCGCTCCGATAAGTAAGAGGTTGTTTGATAATTATACACTGTAAAAGCGAGGTGTTTGTCATGCTGAGTGAAACGAAGCATCTGGCTCCCGAATCAAGACGTTCCGGTTTTTCGAAGACGTCAACTTGAGGAACCAGATTCTTCGGAGTACCTCAGAATGACAGTCCGTCAACTTTTTTTTGCGGTGGTGAATTT
>JAVBPO010000075.1:0-14440 GCA_031549565.1 Thermoguttaceae bacterium | reverse complement strand
GGTTGAAGGTTTGCTCTCCGGAGGAATACGCCTGTTTTCGAAGCACGCGACGGCTTAATCGTACGAAAGAAGCGATCGAATCGTGCTTGAAATATCAACAAATCGATCCTAACTCAAGTGACAGCAAAGAGTAAGGATAGATGACACAGTAGAACTAATTGAATCATACAAGTGTCCACTCAAGGAAACTGTGGCGGGACACGGCACCATCCAAATCCAGCATAATCGCCCTTTTTGATTTCGTCCAGGAGTAGATCCTGCGTTGTGTTACATCAATCAGGGCCTCGCACTTGCCCCGCGCTTGATCGTCTTCTCGCCCGAACTCTTTCCGCGGAATCCCTCCGCATGGTAAAATGAACGGCATCGGATGAGCTTCTTGGGGAAGTGAAACGGAAACTTTATGAACAAACTTTTTTTCACGTTGGACCAACGTACCATCATGTCGGAATACGATTCGTTAATCGGACATTTACTTCTTCAGGTGATTTTAATCGGTTTGAACGCCGTTTTCGCCTGTACCGAAATTGCCGTCATCTCCATCAACGATAATAAATTGCGTCGCTTGGCCGAAACGGGGGACCGGCGGGCCGGGCGACTTCTTTCACTCACGACCAATCCGGCGAAGTTTCTGGCGACGATTCAAGTGGGGATCACATTGGCCGGTTTCCTCGGAAGCGCGTTCGCGGCGGATCACTTTTCCGACATGTTCATGGACTGGCTGGTTTCCCTCGGCGTCACGGCATCACCCGCCGTTCTCGACGTCATTGCCGTGGTCGTCATTACGCTGATTCTCTCTTACTTCACCTTGATTTTCGGAGAACTTGTTCCCAAACGAATCGCGATGCGCCATTCCGAAACGCTCGGACTGAGTCTGTCCGGTTTGGTGGTTTTCATTGCGGCGTTATTCGCCCCGCTGGTTTGGTTCTTGACCGTTTCGACCAATGTGTTTCTTCGACTGCTGGGGATCGACCCGAATGCCGAGGACAAGGAGTTGACGGAAGAAGAGATTCGTATGATGATCGACGCCGGGAACGAAAAAGGCGTCATTGAAGCCGGAGAACGGGAAATGATGTGCAATGTCCTGGAATTCAACGACAGAAAAATCGGTGAGATCATGACGCACCGCAAGGATGTCACCTCCCTTTGGTTGAAAGAGGATGACGCCGCTTGGGAAAAGACCGTTTGGGAAAGCAAATACAGCCATTATCCGATCTGTGACGAGACGGCGGACAATGTCGTCGGCGTCCTGAAAACGCGGGAATACTTCCGTTTAAGGGACCGAAAACGCGAAACGATCCTGGCCGGCGCGGTCGATCCGGTCCATTTTGTCCCGGAAACCATGCGAACGGACGTGCTCTTTCGTGAGATGAAAGAAAGTCGCAATCATTTCGCGGTCGTTCTGGACGAATATGGCGGCATGAACGGCATCGTTACGATGAACGATCTTTTGGAGCAGCTCGTCGGCGAACTGGAAAATGACACCACCGCACCGGTCGAGCGCCCGTGGATCGAAGCGATACGGCCGGGAGCATGGCGCATTCGTGGAGTCACGCCGCTTACGGAAGTTGAAAAGAGATTGGGAATCCCCCTGCCGACCGGTGTTTACGGGACATTGGCCGGTTTCACTTTCGGCCTTTTGGGAAGCATCCCACCGGACGGTGCAACGCCGGAGATCGAAGGACACGGCCTAAAAATCTCCGTCGAGAAAATCGAAGACCACCGACTGAAAACGGCCGTCGTCGAGATTATCGTGCAACAAAAAAAGGAAAAATAAAACGGAGAACGAAAATCATTTTTCCTCACCGAGCAGGTGCATCAGTTGCGCACTTGCCAACATGCCGCGTCTGAAATTCAGGAGCGAAAATTTTTCGTTCGGGGCGTGCAGATTGTCGTCGTCCTGACCCCAGCCGAGCAGCAGCACTTCGGCGCCGAGCTTATCCCGCAGTTCCGCGACGATAGGAATCGAACCGCCCTGCCGCGCGAACACCGGCGGCGTACCGAACACGTTTTCCAAAGCCGTCGCCGCTTTTTGAATGTACGGGCTGTCCAGCGGCGAACGCATTCCCGGTGCTCCGTGTTCGTATTTCAACCGCATCTGCACGCCCGGCGGCAAAAGCTCGATGAGTCGTTTTCGGATGTTTTCGACGACCTTTTCCGGCTTCTGGTTCGGAACGAGCCGGAACGAAAACTTCGCCGACGCCGTGTTCGGAATCACCGTTTTCGAACCTTCTCCCTGGTATCCACAAGTGAGACCGTTAATATCGAACGTCGGGCGGCACCACCGTCGCTGGAGCGTCGTAAACCCTTTTTCGCCGAACCCTTCGTCCAGGCCGATCTTCCGGAAGAATTCCCGTTCGTTAAACGGCAGTTTTTGCAGCTCCATTTTTTCCTGCTCGGTAATCTCGCAAACGTCGTCGTAGATGTGCGGGACCAGAATCGTCCCGTTTTCGTCGATCAGCCCGGCGAGCATTTTCGCCAATGCGATTCCAGGATTGAAAACCGTTCCACCGAAATCGCCGCTGTGCAGATCGCGGTTCGGGCCGGTAATGAACAGCTCGAACGCGAGGATGCCCCGCAATCCGTACGTAATCGCCGGCTGGTTTTCCCCGAACATGCTGCTGTCGCTTACAAAGACGCAGTCGCACGCCAGTTTTTCCCGGTTTTCATCGCTTTCGAGATATTCGGTCAAGCTGACACTACCGATCGATTCTTCTTCCCCTTCGAAAAGAAACTTGATCTGCACTTTCGGCGGATTCGCGTTTTTCAAATACGCTTCCGCGGCGTACACGTGTGTCAGGAATTGCCCTTTATCGTCCGTCGCGCCCCGGGCGTACACGTTTCCGTCGCGGACCGTCGGTTCGAACGGCGGCGTCTTCCAAAGGTCCAAAGGGTCCGGCGGCTGCACGTCGTAATGTCCGTACACGAGGATCGTTTTTCCGCCCGGAACCGGCGGAGTCTGCGCGTAAACGAGCGGATTCCCTTTCGTCGCAATCGTTTCGGCCTGGAATCCCAGGTCGGAAAGATGTTTCTCCAACCATGACGCCGCGTCGGCGAGGTCTTTTTTGTACTTCGGGTCGGCGCTGACGCTCGGGATTCGTAGGAATTCGAAAAACGTTTTTAAATAACGCTCTTGTTGCGATTCGACGTATTTTTCCGTGTTCTGCATGGTGATTGTGATATCAATTTTGCGATAGGCACCGGAACCTTCGGTTCGCGGGCTAAACGGCGATTATTTCGGCGGCGCGATTCCGAAGTCTTTGATCGTCAACAGCGAACGAAACGTGTACCCTTTTTCGGCAAACGCTTCGGCGCCTCCTTCCATGCGGTCGATGATCGCGACGACGCCGACGACTTTCAGCCCCGCGTCTTCGACCCGCTGAATCGCTTCGAGCGACGAGCCGCCGGTCGTCACGACGTCCTCGACGATGATCACGCGGTCGCCGGCCTTGACGGGGCCTTCGAGATACTGGTTGGTACCATGCCCTTTGCTTTGTTTGCGCACCATGAATCCCCGCAAAGGAATGCCGTTGATCGCGGCCATGATAATCGTCGCGGCGGTAATCGGATCGGCGCCGATCGACATTCCGCCGACCGCGTCGGGGAGTTCCCCCTCTTCGGTCAGGAACGCTTTTTCGTTACGAATCACGTCCAGGATTCCCTGTCCGATCAGTTTCGCGCCGAGGCTGTCGAGCGTGACCTGTTTGCCGTCGAGATAATACGTCGCTTTTTTTCCGGATGCAAGCGTGAAATCGCCGAATTTCAGCGACTTCTCCCGGATCAATTCCATGAGCTGTTCGTGCATGATGTATGGTTCAGTTTTGGTTTAAAAGAGCCGCAAGTGGAGTCAGTACTCTGACGTAACTTACGGAACATCAAACGGTGGTCCGCAAGTTGCGATTCGCTTCACATGCGGCTCTTTTTTTTGTTATCTTTTCGCGTTGCTTCGATTAACCGCGGCGAGGATCGCCTGGACGGTCGCTTCGATGGTGTCGGTGGAGACGCCGTGTCCGCGGAAGACGTTTTCGTCGCCGGGCCCGGTTTGGATCAAAACGGAAACCTCGCCTTGGGCGTCCTCCCCGACCGAGACGCTTTGGACGTGATACTCCTTGAGCGTCGCTTTTACGCCGACGGTTTGAAGCACGGCGTGAAAGAGCGCGTCGACCGGACCGTCACCTTCGCCGACGTTTTGCGTATATTCCGCGTCGCCGAGATGGAGCGTGATCGCAACGTCCGGGTTTTTGCCGGTTCGACAGCGTAATTCGTAGGAGCCGAGCGTCCATTCCGGTTTTTCCGATTTTGCCGAACCCTTGACCGGAAAAATTCCCGATGCTCCCTGTTCACGGATGTTCTGTTCGATCAGCGCCCGCAAATCGGCGTCGAACACCTGCTTTTTACGGTCGGCAAGTTTTTTGAATTCCTCGAACACCGCGTCCAATTGTTCGGCGGCAAGCGTATAACCGAGATGTTTTGCCCGATTGACCAGCGCGGCCCGACCGCTGTGTTTCCCGAGAACGATGTCGCTTTTTTGAAACCCGACGTCCTCCGGCTTCATGATTTCGTACGTCGTCGGATTCTTCAAAACGCCGTCCTGGTGGATGCCGGATTCGTGGGCAAAGGTGTTCTGCCCGACGATCGCCTTGTGTCGCGGAACCCGCAGGCCGGTTACGGTCGAAACCAAGCGGCTCGTCGCGACCAAACGGGGCGTGTTGATCCGCGTTTTGGCATGGTAGAAATCCTCCCGGGTTTTCAGTGCCATGACGACTTCCTCCAGCGCACAGTTCCCGGCCCGTTCGCCGAGCCCGTTGATACAGCATTCGACCTGCCCCGCTCCAGCGTGGACGGCGGCGAGACTGTTCGCAACGGCCATTCCGAGGTCGTTATGGCAGTGAACGCTGATCACGGCTTTGTCGATATTCGGGACGCGATGACGAAGCTCTTCGATCCGGGCGAACATTTCGATCGGCGTCGTATAACCGACGGTGTCCGGGATGTTTACGGTCGTCGCTCCGACGGCGATCACCGCTTCGATGACACGGCAGAGGTAATCGATGTCGGTTCGCGCGGCGTCCTCGGCGGAGAATTCGACGTTGCCGCAGTGTTTTCGAGCCCGTTTGACCCCGGCGACGGCCATTTCGATGATTTCGTCTTCCGATTTACGCAGCTTGTGTTCCCGATGAATGGAACTGGTCGCAAGAACGACGTGAATCCGCGGGTTTTCCGCATGTTGCAAGGCGTCCCAAGCGCAATCGATGTCGGCGTCGCGGCAGCGGGAAAGCGAGCAGACGGAGACATTTTTAACGAGTTTGGAGATTTCCCGAACCGATTCGAAGTCGCCCGGCGAAGAAATCGCGAATCCCGCTTCGATCACGTCGACACCGAGTTCGGCGAGCGCGGTTGCGACTTCCAGCTTTTCGCTCAAATTCATGCTCGCCCCCGGCGATTGCTCACCGTCGCGGAGCGTCGTATCGAAGATTGTGATAGAACGAGACATCATTAATTATGAATTATGAATTACGGGGGGAAACGTTGCGGCGGAGCTAATCTTCGAAGGGACCGGCATTCTGCATGATTTGTATAAGCAGGATTCTAGGGGAAATCGTCGTAAGAGCAACCAACCCCGTGGAAATCCTTGACGTCCGCGGTAGGGTGCAGCACGGGTGAAAATGTGGTAAATTGGGGAAGTTCGATCGAAAAAAAGTTTTTTTACGTATTCATCACTATGAAACCACTGACTATTGTACCGGTTGTCGTCGTTCTGTTTTGTCTGTTAACAAACCCGGTCTCGGGAGCGGTCCCGATTGCCGAAGTCGATCCCGCGTCCGCCGATTGGCGACCGGTCGTCGTCGATATGAAACCGGCCAAGTGGATCTGGATTCCGTCGGGCCGAACGCTGAGCAATACGTTCGTCTTCTTTCGGAAGGAAATCGACGTCAAAGGCCCGCTGAAATCCGCGACCGGCTGGATCACGGCGGATAGTCGCTATTTGCTCCGCGTCAACGGCAAAACGCTCCAGTGGGGCCCCGCTCCGTGCGACCCGCGACATTGGGACGTCGATCCGATCGATTTGACCAAAACGCTCGTCGAAGGAAAAAACGTACTCGCTTCCGAAGTGCTCTTTTACGGACTCGGCGACGGGACCAGTCCGGCGGGCAAACCGGGCTTTCTTTTCTACTTAACGCTCGAATATCAGGATGGTCGCAAAGAGCTGATCGTGTCGGAGGAAAGCTGGTCGGTCAAATTGGATCGTTCCCACAAACCGGGACAGCATAAACGCTGGTTTCTCCGTAGTTTGCAGGAAGAAGCCGACGCACGGCTTTATCCGGACGGGTGGGATGAAGCCGATTTTCGACCGGATTCGAGCTGGATGCCCGCGATGGTGTTAAATTGCTCCCCCGCCAAACCGGCGTCGACCAGCGGATACGAAATGAACGACCTGATCGAGCGGGCCGCCCCGAATAAAAGTACGCTCCGAATTCGGGAAATCCCGCTCATCCGGGAACTCGAAGTCCCCGCGATGCGGCTTGCCGAAACCGGCGTCGTGAAGTGGAAACGCGATCCGAACGATTGGTTCGATATGCGGATTCCGAATTCGTTCGAGATTGAATTGAAACAAGTCGTCCATGAATTGGAAAACGGGAAGTGGGAACTCGACAATTCTCCCCATTCCGCGATTTCCACCCCCCACACTTCCGCTTTTCTGACGTTCGAGTGGAACGAACAGGTCGTCGGGTTTCCGTACTTCACGATCGAAGCCCCCGAAGGGACGATCGTCGATGTGATGCCGCAGGAAGCCCACGCGCTCGGGAAAAATCTCTGGCTCGACTCGCAGTTTTTCGGGTGGTCCCGCTTCACCTGCAAGGAAGGCGTCAACACATTTCAAACGTACGATTTCGAATCGCTCCGCTGGTTGCAGCTTCACGTTCGACTCCCCGACGGTGTCGAAGGGCCGCTCAAAATCAGCGAAGTCGGTGTGCTGCGTCGCATGTACGATTGGCCGAACGCGCCGCAGATTTCCAGCGACGAACCGAAACTGCAACGGCTCTTCGACGCGTCGGTCAATACGCTGTACAACAGCTGCCTTGACACCTGCGTCGACGGCATGGCCCGGGAACGCCAACAGTACAGCGGCGACGGCGGGCATCAACTTTTGGCCGTGCGGAGCGTGCTTGGGGAATATCGATTACCGAAACGTTATGTGCGAACGTTTTCCGAAGGGCAGTCGCCCGAAGGGTATTTCATGGATTCCTGGCCGGCGTTCGACCGTTTGGCCCGGGTGATGCAGAAGCAGATCGACGGCGCGTACTGGGGGCCGCTTCTGGATCACGGCGTCGGGTTCAATTTCGACTGCTGGTATCATTACCTCGAATCCGGCGATCTCGCGGCCCTGGACGAAGCGTATCCGCGGCTGGTGAAGTTCGCCGATTATCTTGATACCATGAGGGAAGCGGACGGGCTTTTGCCGGTGGAAAACCTCGGGATTCCGACGGTCTGGATGGACCATATCGCGTACAAAATGCAACGGCATAAACAGTGCGCTTTTAATTTGTACGTGGCCGCGATGCTTCAAAAAGCGCTCTCTCCAATCGCCGAAGCGCGGGGGGATCGGGAAAACGCCGACAAATTCCGCCAACGGGGAAAGACGCTGCTGGAAAACACGATCGCGAAATATTGGGATCCGGATCGAAAAACGTTCGTCAATAATCGTCCCTGGACGAAAGAAGAAAACGAGGTTCGCATGGACGACCGTTCGCTTTCCAACGCGATCCTGTTCGACCAATGCCCCGATGGTGACACCACTGAATCGCTCCGGCTTCTGGTCGAGCAGCCGCCGGAAATGGGCTATTCGTACCCGTGCAACGCCTGTTGGCGATATTGGGCGCTTTGCCGGCTCGGTCGCTCGGATATCGTGCTCCGGGAATTCCGGGACCGTTGGGCGACGATGGATTCGGTACGGCTCAACAACACGCTTGCCGAAGATTGGACCGCGCAGCCGGACAGCGGTTCGCAGTGGTCTCACTGCGCGGTTTCGCCGCTGTTCGTGCTCTTTTCGGACATTGCCGGAATCCGCGCAACGGCGCCCGGCTTTACAAAGTGTGAAATCCGGCCGCAACTGGCCGACCTCGGCGATTTGAAGTTGACGTACTTCACACCGCAAGGACCGATTCGTTTCGAAGCGAAGAAAAAAGACGGCGGCGGACACGAAATCACCGTGGTCGTTCCGAAATCATGCGAAGCGAAACTGATCCTGCGCGACGGAGATGAAGGGACAGTCGTCCCTTCCCGTTAGCGGCGTGGGGTTACCCCGCATTTTCACGGGGAGTACCGGTTTGTTCGCCGACCAGTTGAATGCGGCTCAAACCGGTTTCGCGGCACAGGTCGTAGACGTGGATGAAGTGCTCCCACGCGACATTGTCATCCATGTCGATCAGCACCGGCAAGTCCGGTTTGATTTGCGCCAATTGCCGTAAAACCTGCCCGAGTTCGCCCAGCGTCGCACACGAACGGTCGTTGATTTGCCAACGAACCCCTCCATCCTCGGGAAAAATCCGAAGCGTTGCGAATTTGAAATCCTCTTCCAGTTTCGTTGCCGGGATGGTTTCAGCCAACGTGCCCGGTCGGGAAAGATTCAGCGGCAGCTCCTCTTCCAGCGGCTTGAAACTCGCCGTACAAATGAAAAAGATCAGCAGCAAAAAAATCACGTCGATCATCGACGTCATATTTTGCAGCGATCGTCGGGAACGAGCGGGATTGACGGGGAGTTTCATGGGGGTAAGAGGACGGATGACAGAGGACAGATGACAGGTAACGCCGTTAAGTTTCGAAACCTGGGACCGCAGGCTTCCAGCCTGCCAGTGGGCGGTTGGGCACCGTTTGCAGGGCGTCCGACCGTTACATGCCGCGGGCTGGAAGCCCGCAGACCCAGGTGCAGGCAAGATGCCTGCGGTCCCAGAAAAAACTTAACGGCATTGGATGACAAGGGGGACAAAGACTGCACTGATCATTACTCTGCCCCCTTTCCTCTACCCTCTGCGCTTCACGGCGGCGGCGATGAGGGACGCGAATAGGGGGTGGGATTTGGTCGGTTGCGATTTGAATTGCGGTTGGAACTGGACGCCGATGAACCACGGATGAGCCGGAATTTCGAGGACGTCGACGTTTTTGCCCGTAGCATCATGCCCGGTAAAAACCATGCCGCCGTTTTTCGCGAATTCGTCCCGATATTCGTTGTTGAATTCGTAACGGTGTCGGAACCGTTCGTTCGCTTCCTCGCTCTTGTAGATTCCGGCGATCCGGCTGCCGTCGAGAAATCGGGTCGTGTGAGCGCCGATTTTCGGTTTCGCTTCGTCTTTCGTGTTTTTCTGGTCTTCCAGCAGACAAACGACCGGGTGATTCGTATCCTTTTCGTATTCGGTGGAATTCGCGTCGGCGAAACCGAGCACGTTCCGGGCGTATTCGACCAAAGCGCATTGCATTCCGAGCGTGATACCAAGGAACGGGATCCCGCGTTCCCGGGCGACTCTGACCGCTTCGATTTTCCCCTCGATTTCCCGTTCGCCAAAACTTCCGGCCACGATAATCGCGTCCGCTTTTTCGAGTTGATGTCGCGTTTCGCTTTGCAGTACGGCCGAACTGACGACCCGCTGAATCCGAACCTGCGCCCGATTCGTACTGCCCGCGTGATCGAGCGCTTCGTAAATCGATTTGTACGCGTCCCGGGTGTCGGCGTATTCCCCGACGACCGCGATCGACACTTCATGCTCCGGGTGCCGCATCCGATGGATCAAATCGTGCCAATCGGTCAAATCGAGCGGGCCGGCGTTGGTGATGTGGAGTTTGTCGACGATCAGTTGATCGATTTTATTGTCGGACAAACTGACCGGGACTTCGTAGATCGAAAAATCCTTGTCTTTCTCTTCGATCACGGCTTCGGTTTCGATGTTGCAGAACAGACCGATTTTTTCCCGGTCTTCCCGGCTCAACGAGACTTCGCTGCGACACACGAGAATGTCCGGTTGGATCCCGATTTGTCGCAACTGTCCGACGGAGTGTTGCGTCGGCTTTGTTTTCAGTTCCCGGGCCGCTTTAAGGTACGGAACGAGCGTCAGGTGGATGTAAAGGACATTGTCTTTGCCGACATCCAGGGCGAATTGGCGAATCGCTTCCATGTGCGGCAGGGATTCGATGTCGCCGACAGTGCCGCCGATTTCGACGATCACGACGTCGACGTCTTTGCCCGCGAGCCGCTTGACGCAATGCTTGATCTCGTTGGTAATGTGTGGGATCACCTGGATCGTCGCGCCTTGGTATTGATCGCGTCTTTCCTTGTCGAACACGCTCTGGTAAATCTGTCCGCTGGTCCAACTGCTGTCCCAAGTCAGCTTGCTGTCGGTGAACCGTTCGTAGTGTCCCAGGTCGAGATCGGTCGTGCTGCCGTCGTCCAAGACGTAAACTTCGCCGTGTTGGGCCGGAGACAATTTTCCGGGATCGACGTTGATGTAGGGATCGAGTTTCTGCATTCGAACGGTCAAACCGCGACGTTCCAAAAGCATGCCGATCGATGCGCTGGTCAAGCCTTTTCCGAGAGAACTGACCACACCGCCGGTCACGAAGATAAATTTCGACATGGAATCACGAAGGGGAAGAAAATGTGAAAGAAGGGCTTTCATTCCCGACCAAGAACCTCACTCCGGGTCCCGTCCAGTCTAATCGATAATCAATCCTTTGCCTAAGGGGGGCAAGAGGACTGCAAAGTACAGAGTGCACGCAAATTTAGTGGGCGGTTTATTTGGCACTATTCCAGTGATCATTCCAGTGCTTGCCGAAACCTAAACCAAACCGTTCCTCGTCTACTCGACAGGGTAGAGCTGGGAGGCACGGCACCCCCGAGAAAGGCTAGCCCCAACGGGGCGTGACTTTTCCGTCGATCCAGTTACGCTCCGTTGGGGCTGAAAGTAGTTTTGTCGTCGTTTTCCGCCGGTTGACACCGGCGGTTATAGACATTCAGCCCCGCCGGGGCTGGGAATCATTTTGGACACTCCAAGTCACTCGACAGCCCCAAAACGGCAAAACGCTCCCATCTAACCGGAAGTGTTTGCGAAAACGCAATGACTCTTCGTGTTAATATACCTTGACAGGCGAAGTATTTTGAGATAAGATATACATTGTTCATCGTTTCTTTGTCAAAATTTCACCCTCCTCCCCCTCCAAATCCATGAAAAGTCTTTCCAGTTTCTCCATTTTACCGTTTTTTTGCGTTTTCCTGCTCGGGACAAGCACGATCTCTGCTCAGCAGTCCAAGGGAATCACGCCGCTGTTGCGTCCCGACACGATCGTTGCGGTTCACCTGAACTTGAAAAACTTCGACTTCGATCGATTTGTCCAAGGGAAAATCGATCGGATCGACAATTTTTTTCTCGGTCTGAACTACGACGACGATTCCCGGGAAACGATCTGCCGTGAAGCGAAAACGCTCCTCAAGAGTAAGCTCAACCTGATTCGTCCGCTTTATCAACTCTATATCATGGGAACGAAGTTGGATGAAATCATGTTGGTTTCTTATTCCGGCAATTTGAAAAACGCTCCCTTGATCATTGCGACGCCGCTGGAAGGGAAAACGCCGAACCAGATCGCACTGCTCGAATCGTTTTTCAATGACGCCCCGATCAAGCCGTTTCAAGCGGAAGGGTTCCTGATCCTCGCGATTCCCGGTTCGCCGGAAAAAGGGGAAGAAGCCGCGCAATGGGTGAAAACACATCTTGCCGAAACTTCGTCCGCTCCGCTCCCCGCCGTCCAAGAGGCGTTCCGGTGGTTTTCGGACGACGTGATTCTGCGGGGAATCGTGATCAAGCCGAACAATTTTCAGGAATTGCTTAAATCGGTGGATCTTTCCGATCTCCCTCCGCAAGCCGTACTGACAACCGACATTTTTTTGGATAAAGTCCAATGGGCCGCTTTCGGCGTGAATCCCTACACTTGTTGGGCCGGTTTGACAGTGCAAACCTCGACTCAAACCGACGCGGAAGAATTAAGAGAGCTCATTTACACGGCCCAGGATGCCGGTGCGGAAGCGTTGCGAATCGGTTTGCAGAGCGGAATCGTCGCCGGAGCCGAAGACCAGCCGGCGTTGGTATTCCTCACGGAATACATCCCCCTGCTGACCGAAATCGCCCGCGGCGCCCTCCGCAAGACGTTGCCGCAAATCGACGGAACGAAATTGATCTTCTCGACGTGTCAATAGTCGAAGAGAGTTGGGGTTGGTATTACATCAATCAGAGCCGCGCACGTAGTAAGCGGTGTTCGAGTTAATAGTATCACAATGTTTTATAAATGTGAACCACAATACCGCTTACTGCGTGCGCGGCTCTGATTCGAAACGGCGACGTTTTCCCGATTGATATGTTGATTACCTCCGATTTGATTCGTGGACATACCGAAACGATCATCCTCGCGCACCTGTTGCCGAAGGACTCGTACGGCTACGAAATCAATAAGGCAATCCAGGAGAAAACCGGCGGAAAGTACGAGTTGAAAGAAGCGACGCTCTACTCCGCCTTTCGCCGCCTGGAAAACGCGAAGATGATCCGTTCCTACTGGGGCGACGAAACGACCGGGGCGCGACGCCGCTATTATTCCATTACCGAACAGGGTAGAATCCTGTACCGTGAAAACATCTCCGACTGGGAAAAAGCCAAAGAAATTATTGATAAGTTGGTAAGTGTGAAATGAGAAATAAGAAATAAATCGCATGAGAAAAATGTAAACTTTGTAATATTTCTTAATTTCATATTTCTTATTTAAACCTCTATCCTCTGTCCTCTCCAAAATGAACGATAAAATTCGCAATCATGTTGAAATCCTGTTTGCCGCGGCGCCGAAGACGGTGCGGGCGGCGGAGATGAAAGAGGAGCTGCTCGTCAATTTGAACGAGAAGTACGATGATTTGCTGCGCGGCGGGTATGATTCCACGACGGCATTTCATATCGCATTGTCCGGGATCGGCGATCTCGACGAACTGTTCCGCGAATGCGCGTTGCCGCAAAGCAAGAAATCGGAATCGAAACCGCTTGTCGCCGTCAATATCGAAACCGCTCCCGCGGTAATGCCGATTTACGCGCCGCCCAAGTCGTCCCGAACGCCGCTGTATCTCGGGCTCGCTTTCGCTTTGACCGTTCTCGGACCTGCTTTCGTACCTTTGTTCGCAATCAACGGGGACCCCGGGATGGGAATTATGTGCATGTTTCTCTGCTGGGCGGTCGGCGGAGGATTCTTCTTTTACGCGATCGCCTCCGCGTTCAGCAAAAGTTCCAGCCGGGATGAGGAATTCTACCAGCGACAACTCCTGGCCCAGGGGACGAATTACGGCTTGACCCGCGAATACGTGCAACACGAACTGCAACGACTCGGACGAATGAATCGGTTGCGGCGGATTATTTTGATTTTGGTCGCTCTTCTCTTGGCGTTTCTCCTGTATCGAGTCGCCACGCTCCCGGGCGGTTTTGTCAATTGGAACGGGATCTCCTGGGGGATTTTCGATGTCGACACGCTTCCTGCAACCGGTCCGATTGTTTCGGAGGCACGTGAAATCGGCGACTTCACGAAACTGGAAGTCTCTTCCGCGATTCACGTCGAATATAAGACGTCCGACCGTAATGCGCTTTCCGTCGAAACGCATGAAGATGTGATGCCGCACATCATTACGGAAGTCCGGGACGGCACGCTTTCCATCCGTCAGAATCCCGCGATGCGGTTTCGCAACGTCCGAAAGCTGTTCGTTGCCGTTTCCAGCCCGACCGTTCCGCGGGAATTCGCCGTGTCCGGGGCGTCCCGACTGGTCTGCGACGAGCCGCTCCAAACCGACGCGATGTCGCTGCGCGTCAGCGGAGCCAGCAAACAACGGTTGAAAGAGATTTCCTGCGAAAAGTTGGAAATCAAACTCGACGGAGCCAGTACGCTGGACGTTTCGGGAAAGGTGGGAACCGCGTCAATCGCAATCAATGGAGCCTCCGGTTTGCGGGCGACGTCTCTGGAAATCGACCGCTGCGACATCGAGTCCAAGGGCGCGTCGCACGCCGATTTGGGCAAGATCGCGGAAGAATTATCCGCCGGCGCATCGGGTGCAAGCCGCATCTATTACCAAGGAAGTCCGACGGTCAAAAAACAGTACACTGCGGGAGCGTCGAGAATCATCCCCCGTTAACGACTGCATGAAAATCACTAAAGAGGCCCCCGTGGACGAGCCGGAAGTCGGGAAAAAAGTTCGCCTCTTCTTGAAATTCGATTTTGCAGCCGTTATACTCCTTTTTTCCGTGTCGATGGACACACGAACTCAACTTCAGATAAGGAGCAGGAAATTATGGCTGACAAATTGAATGTCGCGATGATCGGGCAAGGGTTCATGGGGCGTTCGCACTCCAATGCCTGGGGACAAGTCAATAAGTTC
>JAVBPO010000083.1:0-3393 GCA_031549565.1 Thermoguttaceae bacterium | reverse complement strand
GGACGTGCTTCAGGAAGCGTTTGCGAATTTCGGCGAGCCGGAAGTGTTCAACACGGACCAGGGTTCGCAATACATCAGCGAAAAGTTTTTGAAGTGCTTCGAAGGTCGTGACACCCAAAACAGCATGGACGGCAAGGGCCGACAAACACATTTTACCTCCTTTCAAAAAATCATGCAATCAATGTCGCCGCGTTGGATCGTGTCCTCTTCGGAAAAACATTTGCATTGGATCGCGGTGTATCCGTCCCCTTCGCGATTCTTGGCAACGAGATCGATTCCGGTATCCGGTTCGTTTCCACGCTGCGGCCAGTCGATCCAGAGCCAAACGTCACTGAATTGGTCCAAGTAGAGTGGATCGTTCAGGAAATATTGCCGCATCAACTGCTCGAACCGCCCCCCTTGATCACGGGTGGAAGAGGCAATGGAGCAGATGGCATCGATAAGCGACCGAATCGTGGTTGGCATGAAAAAAACGTCGAAAAATGAAAACAGGACAGGAAAACGGGAGTTACCGGGAAAACGGCATAATTTCGCCCATTGTACCGAAAAACGAAGCCCCCGCCAAGCAGAAGGAAAGGAAAAATGAACCCGCACCTGAAAAATGAACAATGGATTGTTGCGGCAACGACCGACCGTTATAATGAAGGTGATACGTTCGAAAGGTGAGCGAAACGAGAGAATGCCATGCCGAAAAAAGCCGCGAAGAAAACCATCAAAAAAGCGATCAAGAAAAGCGGGACCAAACTGCTTCCGAAGTCCGTTGACGCCGATCCCGCAAGCGGTTCGTGTTTCGAAGACGTTCGATCCATCCTCGCCGATGCAAGGCGGAAATCGTATGCAGCGGTCAATTTCATCATGGTCGAAGCGTACTGGAAGATCGGACGCCGGATCGTCGAAGAAGAGCAGGCCGGGAACGAGCGAGCGGAGTACGGTTCCTACTTGATCCGGGAACTTTCCCGTCAACTCGGCGACGAATTCGGCAAAGGGTTCTCCGTCGCCAACCTCAAGAATTTCCGGCAGTTTTTTCTCACGTTCCCCGATCTTGAAAAAAGCTACGCACTGCGTAGCCAATTGACGTGGACGCACATTCGCCTCATCATGCGGGTCGGAAATTCGGCGGCACGAGAGTTTTACATCCGAGAATCGGCAGACCAAAATTGGAGTACCCGGCAGTTGGAGCGAAGTATCCGGACGTTGGATTTCGAGCGACATTTGAACGCCCCGGAGAAACGAACAACGCTTCCGGTCGTCACAGACAAATCTTTGCCCAGCGATTTCGTCAAAGACCCGTATGTGCTGGAATTCCTCGGACTGCCCGAACCGTGGGAGGGACACGAGAACACACTCGAAACGGCGATTATCGAGCGGTTACAACAATTTCTGCTCGAACTCGGCAAACCGTTTTTCGTGACGACTTCGATTGGTGATGCGGAGGACGACATCGACCGGGCATCGTCAACGACCTGAAGCGGCAGAAAGGTCGTGCGGGGCGGAGAAAAATCGCTTCGGTGTTGTTCAATCCAATTATTGACGGACTGCGGCGAACATTCGAGTTGGCGAGCGACTTGGGCGACGGGGCGGTGGTGCAGGAGAACTTGTTCGACGGCTCGACGTTTGAAAGCGGCGTCATATCGCGGCGGACGTTTTTTCGGCATGGGAAGACGGTGGTGAAAGGAATCTTGACGTAAAGTACGACAAAACTCCTATCGACCAAGATCACGCCAAGCTGAATACGTCATTCGTGGAAGGGATACACCTTCGACGAGTTTTTCGCCGAACATTTCGAGCAGGTCGTCGGCGATCTTTCGCTTGATCTTCGCTCCGTCCGGCTTCTTGATGACAATGGTGCCGTAGTAGAGATTGTTGGCACTCTTTTCTTCGTCCAAGGAAACCTCGCCAAGTTCCATCCCCTCCGGGATTTTCAGGCCCTTGGCGTACTCCTCGAATTTTTGCTTCGCAACGTCCGGACCGGTTTCCTTCGGAAGAAACACAAAAGAAGTATCTCGACCTGCAAGAGAAAATGCAGGATGTCCCATTTCCTCATTCCACGCCTCCACTTCGGAATTGACGTGGTGAGTTTCCAAACGCACAACGGACTAAGTGGCGGTTCGATCATAAAATGAGGTTATTGATTTCCCCCAGGTTTCGTCAGGTGTACGGAATCCCACTCGATACTTTTGGGGATTTCGATTTTGACGTTTCCCTCTTGACCGATATTCACGGTCGCAGTTATTTTATGCAACGATTTTTCAACCCGCTCTTCTTTCCCTTCGTCGAATTTTTTCGTGAGTTGAATTTCGAATTGATTGTTCTTGAAAGTCGCAGTCCCTTCATAACGATCATCGTCCTTCGGGTCATGTCCCGCTCCCGGCAGGCCGTCTTCGTAAAAAACCACGTCATATTCTCCTTCGCCGTTCTTTGACGGCGTCAAAACCAGCCCCAGCTTGTCGTCTCCTTCGCGACCCGAATAACTGCCGGCAAGAGAGCCGATGTTCGGAGGAGAAACGGAGACCGACGTGGAAGTCGTTTTCGATGGAGCTGATTTTTCTTTGGAAACGCGAATGGCATCCCATTCTTTGTTTTTCAGTGCGGTGAGACTTACCGTGACGCCGTCTTTCTTCTTTTTAAGTTCAATCGCGGCCTTGAATTCACGGAGCGCCGGTTCGACACGTTCTTCGCGGGCTTCATCGAATTTTTGCTTCAGCGCGATATTCAACCACATTTGGCCGTTGTCCTCATTGGAGCCGATGGTCGCTATGCCGACGTACTTATTGTCATCGGCAGGATCGTATCCGTTTTCCGGTAGGCCGTCCTCGTAAATCGTGATCGGATAAACCTCGTCCTTTGGCTGTTCAAGCACGATCCCGATCTTATCGTCGCCTTCCGTTCCAAGATACCTTCCGACAAGCAGCATCTTTATCCTGGCAGGCGATACTTCGGTAACCGCCAGCCACGGACTCAATAACGTTTCTTTCTCTGTTTCTTTTACCTTCTGCAATTGGATTTGCAGTTTATCGATTTTCGCTTGAATTTCTGTAGCGGACTTTTTCGGTTTCTTCTCCTTGGCGTCGGTCAGTGTCGTGACACCGAGAAACAATACGGCCACGAAGGCCAAAATATTCCAACGCAGTTTCCATGTTCCGATTTGTTTGAGCATTTCAATTCTCCTTGTTAAAAACTTTCCGGTTTCCGAGATACCAGCTAAACCCGGCATCTGCAACGTAAATTTATTCGGTACTACAAAATTCTCCGTAATTCTACTGTATGGATTTCACATTGACTCAACCTAACATATTGTGTATAAATGCTTTCCGTCGCTCGAAAGCGGCGATTTTTAGCACGGAGAGCGAAAATGAACAAACGATATGCTATTGCCAAGGAATCGGTTTTTGA
>JAVBPO010000181.1:0-8038 GCA_031549565.1 Thermoguttaceae bacterium | reverse complement strand
TCGGTGATGAGCGGATTTCCGGTGTACTTGATGTACTTGCAAATCGCTCCGACATACTCTTGTATGGTACGGAGCGACTTTTGTCCGTACAGGAACGTCGGCGCATAGATTGTGCGCACAAAATCAGACAGATGGATCATGATACGGGGAAGAAGTTAAGGGGTTGAAATTTGTGAGAAGCACAAACCGTATCAGAAAATACTTTTTGGAACAAGAGCGCATCCAAAAAATTCGAAAAAAACCCGGGATACAATCCCGGGCTAGCAGGAAATCTCACAAATTTCCCTTTGAACCATATCAAAAGAATCTTCCTGCAATACACCCCACTGGATTCGAACCAGTAACCTTCGGTTCCGTAGACCGATGCTCTATCCAATTGAGCTAGGGGTGCGCAAATATCCTCGACACACCGACAGCATTTGACAATATTTCCAGCCCTTTTTCAAGGGGGGCTCCACTCCGCTCAGACCGCTAACAAGTTTACGATTTGAGTCCGAGGCGTTTGACGGTGGGACGGGGATCGGCCAAGCCGATCCCGTTTTTCCTTGGATTCCGGGGACCCGAACTTTCCGAGATAATGCCGTTTTCCGTCGAGAAAGATGTAGGCGGAATTATTCGGTTGATGGAGACAAATGCGCGGCGGTTCGCCGTCGCGGGTGCGTTTTCGCGAGGTGGTCATGGGTACATCGGTGCTAACGTTTTCGCTATGATTAATTAATCATAAGCGTTTGCCAAAAAAACACCGACGCAAGCAAGACTTGTCGTCGCAAATCCTTGAAAATATAGGGTTTTCGACAGTGGGCGCACATGGACTCGAACCATGGACCTCGGCCTTATCAGGGCCGCGCTCTAACCAAACTGAGCTATGCGCCCGAAACTTAGAAGGATCAATACCATACCCGATCCCGGGGTTTTTGCAACCGGGACCGGATTTTTTCGCCGCTTACTTCAGGAAATCCTTGAGCGGAAAATCTTCGGGAAGGACTTTTCCTTGAAGCTCCAGAGCCCTTTGGTAGTCGTGAGCCGTCGACGTGAGCACTCCGTAACACAACGATTCCGGCTCCATGTAGATCAGGGAGTATTTGTCCAGAAGCTTCACCCACAACGCGATCGCTTCGTCGAACTTCGCTTGCGATTCCGGATACTTTTCCTCGCCCAACAGACCGGAGGCCGTATTGGAAAGGTCGATCGCCTGAAGCTGGAGCGGATCGTTTTTCAACATCAGGTCGACGTAGGATTTGGTTTCGAACGTGAACGGCAACGGCAGATCCTGCTTTCTCAAACAGTTGACGTAAAGAGACGCCGCCTTGAGAATTTCGTCGCGAACGTCGGGAAGCGGCGCCAACTTCATGTATTCCTTCACATAATTCAAGGAAATGAACCCCTCGTTGACGGTCGCCAAATATCCCGTCGCTTGCGCAATATCTCCTTCGTGATAAATCTTCTCGGCGTATTTCGCGGCTTCCTCAATCATTTTGAAATTGGTTTCCTTGATCAGATTCTCGCGAACCAGATCCTGGAGCGGGAACGTCTCCGGGAAAATCCGTTCTTCGGCGTCAAGAATAATCACGTAGCGCTCCACCAGATACAAAATATCTCCCGAAAATTTCGTGTCGTCGGCGAGGTATTCGAAACCCGGTTTATGAATCAATTCTTCCCAATGCTTCATCGCTTCGAGCCAGAGTCGATTGGATTCCTTTTGTTCGCCGTCGGCATATTTTTCACGAGCCTCGAACATGCAGCGTCTTCCTTGAATCGTTTCATCCTGACGCTCGATGATCGTATGATCCTGCCAGTACGGGTAGTTCAAAATACCGCGAAACAGGTCGGACATGTGCTTTTCCCGCGTCAAACCATCCAATTCCTCGCGGATCGCGAGTGCTTTGGGACGTTCGTCCGCTCCTTCGATTTTGTCCGCGAGGAGTTTCGGATCGATTTTCACGTTCATCATCGCCTCGCCTCTCAATTGGCCGACGATTCCGCGGGCTTTACCAAGGATCGCTTGCTGCTGTTCGTTGAGGAGCAGATTAGGTTTGTCGAGAACCGCTTCGTCCCCTTTGAGGGCTTTACGAAGCGTTTGATCCTGGATTTCCTTGAATTTCTCCTGCCAACCCGGCGAGGTTTCGTCCAGATGTTTGCGAAGAATCAACGATTCCTGATCCGCCGGCTGCTCCTTTTCCTGGGCGACGGTCGGCGTATAGGTCAACCAGTCGACTAAAGCGGCTTGCAGTTCTTCGCCGTTGGATCGTTCGAGGAGCTTGTCCCAATTTCCGATCACCAGCTTATCGTACAAGCCGGGGGAAAGCCCTTTGAGTTCGTCGATCAGCTCCTCTTCCCGTTTCTCGCAATCGGCATATTTCAACAGGGTCGTTTCCCAGACTTCGTCGGGATTGTCGTCTTTGGGGATCGCCGTCTTGAAATTCATTTGTCCGAACTTTCTCCATTCGTCCTGCGCGATCTGCCAACGACTTTTGATGAATTCCCCTTTGTCGTCGTCGCCGAAACGTCCGTCCAAGGCCAACCAGTCGGCGTAATGGATGAGATTCATCCGGGACGCCGAGAAGAAAAGCGGGCCGGATTTTTTGCCGATGTTCGTCCCTTCCGGGGCGAGTGCTTCCGCCTGGTGATACCAAATTCGACCGATTAACCAGTTGTCCCGCTCCAGATCGGGCGGCGTCGGGTATCTTCGATAAAATTCTTCGTCCTCTTTGAGCAGGCGGCGGTATTGCACTTTTTCGTCGGCGATTCCGATTTTCTGCGAAATCACCCAACCGGCATTGTGAAACAGGATCGGACTGGTTCGGTTGAATTTCGTTCCATCGACGAGAAAGTCGAAGCCGCGAATGACCCAGCGGTACCGCTCCCGATAATCGTCGAATTCCGCGGAAGCGTTGAAGGCGAGGTTCCAGCCGAGAAACTCCCAGATGGGAACAAAATGCGGTTCGAGCCGGATAATCTGGTTGCTCGTCGCGATCACGTTGTTCCAGTCGAGCCGTTTCTGAAATTCGTTCGACTGGTGCCAAAGCACGGCGACCGCGACGCCGCGGAGCCCGAACGTTGCCAGTTTGATCGTACTGCTCGTCGGATCGATTTCGCCCAATTGAACTTCGGAAAAACCTTCTTTCATCCGCAGTTGCGACAAAAATCCGCCCGGCGTCACTTCCCCTTCGCCGAGCCCGTCCCCTTTTTTCAGCACCGACGGCTTGCCGAGCAGGTAAAGCGGGATCAGGAACAAAACGATCAAAGCCGCATAAATAATTTGATTGCGATACGATTTATGAGACATGGGAATTAATTACGAATTAATAATTACGAATTACGAATTACGAATCACAAGCAACGCCTTTCCAAGACGAGTCAGTAAGACACAACCGAGTGCATCCATTTGGAATTAGTAATTAGTAATTCGTAATTTATTTAGCCACTTCCCGGTTGCCCAGGATTAAATAGCCGACGATGAATAAGGGAATAATGTAGGAAAAGGTCGTCAAACCGTTCTGGAGTATCCAATCGATCGGGATGTCAAAACCGTTGGCAAGCGCTTTGTCGTACAGCGAATAATCCGAAAGTGGCGGGATCGCTTGTCCGATCAGCGAGAGAAACGCTCCGAACACGGCGTCGACCGCCTTGACGAACGACGTCGCGAAACCGGACGGCAAATCCTGGACGAGGTTCTGCTGCGTCAAAATCCGTACGAACGCTTCCAACGGACCGCCGCCGAGCTGTTGCAGGAATCCGATGCTGAGCAAAAACGACTTGAAAAAGCCCGCGATCATCACGCCGAGCGTCGAGACCATCGTCACCGGCCCACTGAGGAACGTGCTCAGGACGACTCCGAAGCAGATCACCAGAACCATCTGTTGCCAGATTCCGAAGAATCCTTTGACGAAGTTCATCGGAACGCTCGCATCACGAGCCCGGAAGTAAAGGTCCGGTTGGGCGACGCCGATGTATTGTTGCGAATCGCCGCAACTGAGCCAAACTTCCACTCGGCCCTGGTCGGTCAGGTCTTCGAAAAGGTCGTACGTTTTTTTACCGGCCAGGGACGCGTTTTTCGCCGCATCAGCATTGGACGGAGTTAGAATCTCCTTGCCCGTATCGACGTCGCGCGTTCGACGCTGGTTGATTTCGGAATACGTACTTTCGACGACATGCGGAATGTAAATCGCTTTGGTAATAAATTCCTCGGTCCGGAACGTCATTACGTCGACGTAAAGACCCGTTTTTGGATTGCGAAGGGCGATATTGGCGGAGATTTGCTTCTCCATGTCCCCCTTATGGGTCCGAAAAACGCCGAGCGTCATTTCGATTGGTAATTCGTTGGGGAATCGGTCCTTCGTGATTCCTTCAAAACTCCAAAACGCGGCTTCCTGGTTTTTGTTTTCACTGGAGTACATACTCCCCCCGGTTCCGCCGATGAAGGAGCGGTATTCCCATTCGTTTCCGACGTTGATCCCCGCTTTGGTATCCTGACCGTCCTTGCCGCGGAAAACCAGCTTACCGTAGACGGGAACTCTCGCCTGGATCGATCCTTCGGCTTCGAGCACCGTGAACCGATTTCCCGCCCGGGGTTCGAACGTAAACGAGTGCCCCTGAAACTCGGGATCCGTGCTCTTTTTTTGGTCCGGTCGCTCAATCACCAACTGGTGGGTGTGTCCGTTGACCTCCTCGACGACATAAGAACCGTCGGCGCGGACTTCGACCTTGTGCTTGTGGCCGTTGGATTGCTGTGTTTCCCCTTTGAGAACGACCGGGCTGAAATTTTCCGTACTCATTCCCGTCGGGAGAGACACTTCCGTCAAATCTTCGCGCTCGATGAGCAGATGCGTGTGATTCAGGCTGAATTGCACGAAAAAATAACTCAAACCCGACATGAAAAGCAGAACGACCGTTCCGACCACGGCGATTCCGACGATGCGACCGAGAACCATCTCGCTGGCTCGAACCGGTTTGGTAACGACCGTGAAGATCGTTTTCGTCTTGAAATCGGTCGGCAAGCTGAACGCACTGAGAAACAGCGACAAGAGCAGCATGAGATAGCACGTCGCCGTCATGACGAAGGAAAGGTACAGCTTGGCCGGGTTCGGATTGTTCGGGTCGAGATACCAACCGGCGAGCATCAAAATCACGAGAAAGACGACGCAAACGAAAAGGACGCGGCGTCGGATCGATTCTTTGATCGTCAATCGCGCAATCGCCCACGTCCGGCTCGGCGAGAGGAAGAAAAAGTCTTCGACGCCGCGACCGAATCCTTCGTAACAATGCCGAAACGAGGCGGCGAACCCGAATTTCATCGCGGAGATGACAAATCCGACGATGATCGTGGTTCCCAGCAAAACGCCGATCGCGATCAACCATTGCAGCGTGATCGGACCGATCCATTCGCGAAACGGAAGAATGGTCTGTTCTATAATCATTCGTTGGACCCTCCACGTACGCGGCGACCGGGTCGGGATTCGCTTTCGGCGATGATATTGAGAAACAAATCCTCAAGAGTCGTTGTCGGATGCCCGCTGAAGACCAGCTTACTGTTGTCTTCTTCGATGATTTTTTCGATTTTCTTGTGGGCGTCCTCACTAAGCCCGGTCGCACGAATCTCCGTTTGGTCGGACACTTGCAGCAGGTCGTCGACTCGACCGAGCTCTTTCAGTTCCCCTTGGTAGAGGATCCCGATTCGGTCGCAAACGTCCTGGACATCGGCGAGAAGGTGCGAGGACATAATCACGGTTTTCCCCTGCGATTTGAGCTCCAGAATCAGGTCCTTCATGTTTTTCGTGCCGATCGGATCCAAACCGCTGGTCGGTTCGTCGAGCAGGATCAGGTCCGGGTCGTTGATCAAGGCTTGAGCCAAACCGATCCGGCGGGTCATTCCTTTGGAATATTCCCGGAGTTGCCGCCGTTTCGCGGATTCCAAACCGACCATGTTGATCAACTGGGCTACCCGCTGCCTGCGAACGGCGCCTGACATGTTAAAGAGGCGACCGTAAAAGTCGAGCGTTTCTTCCGCGTTGAGAAACCGGTAAAGATACGATTCTTCCGGCAGATAGCCGACTTTTTCGTTCTTTTCGACATCCGTGGCCGGTTTGCCGAGCACGAGAACATCGCCGCTGGTCGGAAAAAGCAGACCGAGCAGGAGTTTGATCGTGGTGGTTTTCCCGGAGCCGTTCGGGCCGAGAAGTCCGAAAACTTCTCCACGCTTGATCTCCAAGTCGAGAGCTTTCAGCGCACGCACTTTTTGGCGTCCCCAAAAGTCTCGATAGATTTTTGTAAGGTTTCTTGTTTCGACGACAATGTCCGATCCGGATACCATGAAACCGCCTCGTTATTGAATGACAGGGAATGATAGTGAATTGATTTGACAATGTAAGCGAGATCAGGAGTGAAACACCCCTCTCGCGACTTACTTATGGAACGGAAGCTCCAGTTGCCAACCGGGGCCCGGGTTACTGAATCATTATGAGTTGAACTAAGATTTCGTATACCGCCAATTTGACGAATTAGCGTTAATTTACAATAGTTCCCACTGAATGAAAAGTGTTGGCTGGAAAAAATAAAGCCTTTTTCGCCCTCTACGCCGAAAAAGCGGGAGTGTTTGCCGGAAAATCCAAAAATATCCCAAAAACCCGACATTTGGAAATTTTTATGTCGATTGTAAATCCACCACGAAAGGAATCTGGTGCAGAGACATTCAAACACACTTCATTATCCAAGTTCAAATATCCTTGAAATGATCAACAGATGGAAAAGATATAACGGATAGAGAAATGAGAAGATATTTAAAAACATCTGCGTTAATCTGTTGCATCTGTTGATCATTTCCAATCCCAACCGAAATGAAGCTTATTTGAAACATCGCGTACCAGACGGTATAAAAAACCTGAATCCGCCGGAATAAGTGGCTGTCAATCTGGGTAAAATGCAAAAATTGGACTTCACAAAAATGTAAAAAAAGGTCATGATTCACCTTGTTTTTCGCGAAACAAGGAGGTAAACCATGACCCCAAAGACGGCAACGACGCCATCCCAACGGCAAGATCGTACCATAATCCTGCCGATCGACCAAGACCAATATGAAAAAATCGTCGCCCAACCCGCTCAATTTCGTGCCTGGATCGACGAAAATTACAAAATCCATCCCGAACTTTTTCCCGAAAATTTCGAGAAAGGATAGGTGTACTGTCTCACATATTTTGACCTTTTTCACGAATTCCGCTTGAATCCGCAACGAGGCTTCAGACTTCAGGCTTCAGGTTTCAGATGGCGGCCCATCCTTGTTATTCTGAAGCCTGAAGCCTATAGCCTGAAGCCTTGCCCCTGAAAACGGGTTTCGTAAGTCAGACAGTACAACTACAAGAGAAGACGCTTGACCTTTGCGATCAACAGGTCCAGTGGAGTTTGTGGTATGAGGAACGTTGTGAAAACGCGTACACGACGAGCAATGCGTTGGATCGTCTGATGCGACACCAGAACAGGTATTTCGAGCGAGGCCAATATTTTCACGGATCGTGGGAATCGGCGAATTTACGGAGTCGTGCCTGGGCGCTATTGCACAATTATTGGGACTGGGGCCGGAAAACGCGACTGGAGAACGAGGGTTTTCGTTGTCCGGCGGAGCGTTTGAACGGCAAGCGATACGCGGACAACTGGCTCGCCAATCTTCTCGTCGCAACGTCCGCCGTGCCAAAGAGAAAACCGTCGCCACTTAAAACGGCATAAACAGGAATTTTCAATCCTTTATCGATGCACAATTGTCCGAAAACGGGATCGAGATAGACCGTCCCAATCAATCCTTCGGCGAAAGTGATTTCTGTGTACTCAGACGCCATATAAACCGCCTCGCGGAGCGAAACAGTATTATTCGTCAAATCCATCTCATCGTCTAATGTCGTAACGGTGGTGTACATAGTCGTCTCAGAAAAAAGCGTAAAACCCTTGAAAATCAAGAAAACCTACGCGATTTCGCGGGGTTTAATTTGCAACGTTTTCTCCAAATTTGTAGCGTATCGCCCAAAAACCTTGCATTTTCCGCTCGCCATGA
>JAVBPO010000045.1:0-21737 GCA_031549565.1 Thermoguttaceae bacterium | reverse complement strand
GACGAACATCGCGGTTTCGTTGACGCAATTGCCGAGAAAAGGGGAGCGAACCTTACGCGAGGTTCGAGAAAAATGCCAAGCCGATCCTCGCCCCACCGCAAAACGCCTCGGATTCAAATCGTGAAACTTGAAGACGGTCTGGGACTGAACCTCTAAAATTTCCGCCAGAATGTCTAATACCAGTTTTAGATAAACGCAACCAAAACGCCGGTCCCCTCTCCCTCTGTGCAAGTCTCTCCACAAAGTTGTGGAGAGACCTTTGCTCGGACGACCGGGGGCGAGGGGACCATGTTTTCAGATCGAAATCCCTCCCTATTGGCCACTCTTTGTTGGCCTTTTCTGCCTATTTTACCGCGACCTCTCTTGCGGAACGAGAGTGAAACAATCGAAACGGCGTTTCGAAACAAAATCGGAGCAATCTCCCGGGTTTGAGCCCGAAAAGATTGCTCCTTAGGCAATTTGATCGCCGCTTCCTTGGTTAACGATTCATACGCCGTCGAGCGTAAAAGCCCGCTCCCAGCAGACCGAGCCCCATGACAAGCATGGTCGCCGGTTCCGGAGTCGCGGAGCCGCCGCTCGGCGTCACATCACCCGGAGTCAAATACACGGAGTAAACTTTTACACTTTCGCCTTCAGTCAAGGACATCAGGTGAAGTCCCATCATGAAATCACAATCTTCGGAATTCAGGTAGCTGAAGAAATCAGCTTCCCCGAATCCTTCCGCAAAGTTGAGTGTGAAGTTGAAGAACGAATAGTCTCCTCCGTCAGTCATCCTTTCTTTGCCGCCGCTAAAATAGAAGTCGGCAACCGATTCGACCCCTTTGAACTCGGAAGGAGTATTTTTGGGATTCAAATCAGCAAACAAACCATCGGTTCCCCAGATGTAAAGGTAATCGAACTTCGGTGCTTTAGCGCCAGGATTGTAGTCTTTATCGACTTTAATGTCGAAAATCGCTTGAGTCTCCGTAAAGTTTACTTCCGCATAGAGATAATCCAAGAGATTATTTCCAGCATCGAATCGGCTTTGCGTACCACTTTCGGCGGCTACGAAATTAAAAGTGACGACATCACCTTTCGCCATCGAAGCAACGAACAGCATGGAAACGAACAAAAACGTGATTGTTGTGAATTTTTTCATGGAAATAATCTCCTGAAGACGTTGTTGATAGCTAGTGTTAAACATTTGCTCCCGTTGCCGGCGGGAACAATCGAATTATAGATGCAAATGTCGTGCCAGTTTCGGTTGTGAGAAAAAATCCTCGAAAACCGCAGAATAACCGGCTGATTCGGAAAAGAACGCACGGTTTCGTGCCAAAGATCGTGTTTCAAAATGATGCAGTGTGTCAAAATGATACATCATTTTGCAGTAGCGCATATAAAAAACTCCCGGCGAGGTGAACCCGGTTGTGTTAGATGACGCGGAGTACCGGCTAAAGGGATGGTTACTGATCTTACGACGACGAGCCGCCGCCTTAAAGAACATCGCGGTCGAATGATTGCACGATTCCCAACCGTTGCAATTTTTCGCGACATTCGTCTCGTTCCCGGCACCGCTCCAGCGGCGTCCAGACGGGATCTTGCGCGGCGAGGAACTGCTCCGAGGTCGCGGGAACATGCCCGGCGAGACTTAAACGTGAGATCACTTCCTGGTCGAGCCGCGTCAGTCGCATCGATTCGAGTTGATAATCGACAAAAGCCTCCCAAGCGACCGGGAAGAGCGGCTTGACGATTTCATGTCCGATCGTCGTCGCGTACTGGACGATTTCCCATTGCGCTTTCGGTTCCATCCGGAGCGAAAGGAATCGAAACAGGTTATGCAAATCGATTTTCCAGTACGCTTCCGTGTACGTCGAGAGCGGCAAATCCTTGCGTGCCTGTTCCCGGGCGACGCCGGTTCGGATTCGTTCTTCGTACAGATTTCTCGCCTGTTCGTGAAACTCGCGTTCCCCTTCCGTAAGTCCTTTGCCGAGCGTCGGGTTGAGAAACCCGTCGCTTCCCTGGCGATTCGACTGAGCCTGGACCCGCCATGCGTCCGGTTCCGTCGAATAAGCGGCGTCGATCGCAATGGAATAGCGCGTACTGTATTCGTTGACCGACGCGGTCCGGTGTCGGATCCACTGACGCCAGCAATCCATCGGAACGCGAACGAGCAGCTTGATTTCCGCCATTTCGAACGGCGTGGTATGCTGGTGTCGCATCAAATACCGAATCAACGTCCGGTCGTCGGAAACCTTCTTGGTCCCGTCGCCGTAACTGACCCGAGCCGCCTGAACGATCGAAGAATCGTCCCCCATGACGTCCACCAGGCAAACGTAACCGTTATCGAGAACGGGAAATTTTTTCCAACGAAGAGAAGAGAGCATGAATTACTAATTGTGAATTATGAATTATGAATTCATCTTTCTGACTACTGACTACTTTCCCTTTTTCTTCGTTTTGGTTTTTTTCGGCTTGGGGACCATTTCGACGACATCGTCCTCGTCTTCCCAATAATCGTAGAAGTCTTCCTCGTCTTCGTCTTCTCCTAATTGTCCCATGAGATTGGAAAACATCTCCATGCCGGGGAACGATTTGGGTTCCGGAAGTTCGGAGAGGAGGTCGATCATTTCCAACGCGGTTTCGGCAGCTTCCGCCCCCTTGTTGCCCGCGGCCGGATCGACGGCTTTGTCCCGCGATTGCTCCTGCATTCCGCTGCGAACTTCCGCCTGCTCGACGGTATTGCAGGTCAAAATGCCGAAAACGACCGGTGTACCGGACTCTGCGGCGATTCGGGAGATTTCCAAACTCACGGCGCGATTGATGTGTTCGTCGTGCGGCGTATCCCCTTTGATCACGGCTCCAAGACAAATCACGGCAACGCAATCTTCCTCGTCGGCAAACCGTTGGGCCAGAAGCGGAATCTCAAAAGCGCCCGGCACCCAGCAGACGCGAACCTCTTCGTCCCGAACCTTATGGGCCTTCAATTTGTGAATCGCCCCGTCTAAAAGACGCTGGGTGATCGTTCGGTTAAATTTCGAAACGACGATCGCAATGTAACCCTGTTCGGGAGGACACGCTGTTCCTTCGTAAGTGATCATGAGCTCCGTGAGGAAAGAAAAACGGTAAATGGGAAAGGAGAATTCTACCTGACCGGAGCGGTTCCCACAAGAAGGAGGATTTTGCGGTTCTTTGGGCTCATCCGCGTTTTTTACTTGAAAAAAAATTCTGTTAGAGTACAATGAAAGGAGCGAGATCAATCGTTTTTGTTGCATTCTGAGCGTTAAAATGCACTTGGTGGGGGAAAATTACGAAAGTAGACATCATGAGCGAGTCCGAACCGAAGTTTTGCCAGGTCGATTTGGGACGATTCGCAGCTGCGGATTCCAGAATCGTGCTTTCCCCTTACCATGAATCCAAGCGTTGGTTTGATACGATTGCGGCGGCGCTGATGCTCATTCCGGGCGTTCCGATCATTTTGGTCTTGATGCTGCTTGTCAAGTCGACGTCGAAAGGTCCGGCGATTTATTCGCAGGTCCGCGTCGGCAAGGACGGAAAACTCTTTACGATGTATAAAATCCGGACGATGCGTGTCGACGCCGAAGCGGCGACCGGCGCCGTTTGGGCTGTCAAAAAAGATCCCCGGACCACTTTTCTCGGGACAATCCTTCGAAGACTTCATCTGGATGAATTGCCGCAGCTTTTCAATGTCCTTCGCGGGGATATGGCTTTGGTCGGGCCCCGACCGGAACGACCGGAATTCGTCGAAATTCTCGACAAAAAGATCAAAGGCTATTCGCTGCGGCTGCTCGTGGTTCCCGGGGTGACCGGCTATGCCCAACTGAACCTTCCGGCGGATCGTGAATTGAATGATGTGCGTCGCAAACTGGCGCTCGACACGGAGTACATCGAAAACGCGTCGTTCTGGTTCGACTTGCGCTTGATTCTCGGGACCGCCTGCCGCTTGTTTAAATACGCTCACAAAACGCCGCTCCAATGTCTGGGGATTTATCGCAAGGCGGAAACCGGTCCTTGGGCGAAATATTTTCTGGTCCCGTTGGTTCCGGATGAGGTTCCGCTGACCGGTGAACAACGCTTGGACATTCTTTTCAGTTCGCCGCAAACCACACCGGACTTGGTTGTTGCTGCGGGAAAAACCGGACGATTGAATCAGGCCATGTGAGCCGATCGACAAGCGCTTTCCCGATTGAATCTTGACACACACTGTAGTGTCTTTATAATGATCCCCAATGTGTCGAAGGAACTATCCCTTGGCAACGTCACGCTTCATTCCATCGGATGTCCAAGAAGAAAATCCTGATCATCGAAGACGAGATCGATATTCTCGATATGCTCGCGCTGCGAATGACTCGGGAACGCTTCGAGGTTCTCAAAGCGTCCAACGGGGAAACCGGCCTGGGCAAAGCACTCGACGAATCTCCCGATCTGGTGCTGCTTGATTTGATGCTTCCGCTTTTGCCGGGTCTGGAAGTGTTGCGCAAAATCCGCGAGAACCACGGCACCGCCCGGCTCCCCGTGATTATCATCAGCGCACGCGGCGAAGAAAGTGACGTGATCGTCGGCCTTGAGCTCGGCGCGGACGATTATGTCGCCAAACCGTTTAACATGTCCGTGCTCGTCGCGCGGATCAACGCACTGCTTCGCCGCGCCGATTCCACGGCGGAGGACGCTTCGAATCGCGTACGAATCGGGCCGGTCGAAATCGACGTCGACCGCTTTCTCGTCAGCGTCCAGGGGCTGCCCGTATCGCTGACCCGGACGGAGTTTCGAATTTTGTACGCCCTTGCGACGTCCAAAGGTCGTGTTCTGACTCGCAATCAGTTGATCGACCGCGCGATCGGAACCGATGCCGTCGTAACCGACCGAACGATCGACGTTCATTTGACGTCACTGCGCAACAAACTCGGTGCGGCCAGGGATATGATCGAAACCGTTCGCGGAATCGGTTATCGTTTGGGTGGAACGAGCAATCAGTAAACCGCAATCGTTCAGCTCGTCGTCAAATGCCGGATGATCTCACCGCTGATCATGAACACGGCGTCTTCGGCGATATTCGTGCAATGGTCGCCGATCCGCTCCAACGAGCGTCCCAGTGACGTCAACTCCGCGAGGACGCTCATTTTGCCGTTGTACGATTTTTCTTCGGAAAAAACCTCCTCCAGGAATTCGCGGAACGTCACGTCGATGACTTGCTCGTCCGCTTCGATGATCGACTTGGCCGACTCGATCAAATTACCGTTTTCCTGCTGCGGCGAAAAGAGCCGGATCGTTTTACGCAACGCTTCGGAAACCTGTTGTGCAAGTTTCAGGAAGCGGGGAAACGTCGTGATCGAAATTCCTTCGTTTTTCAGCACGATGCACGATTTCGCCATGTTGACACAGAAATCGGCCATGCGTTCCAAATCGTTATTCACTTTGATGACGAAACAGATACGTCGTAAATCGATCGCCGCCGGTTGAAACAGGGCGAACAGACGAACACATTCCCGCTCCGTTTCCACTTCCCGGGCGTCGATGACATCGTCGGCGTGAATCACGTTTTCGGCGTCTTCGGCGGTGCCGTGTTCGAGCGCGTAAAGCACGTCGGCCAACGATTGCTCGACCAACAGCGCGGTGTGATCGAGTTTCAAAAACAAACGGTCGAGTCGTTGAAGGAATTCCTGCATGGTGTCAACGGGTTTGGAGAGAAAGCAAATTGCTCGAGAAGCCGGAAAAAGCGAGGCAGTCAAGGACATGGGCTAACATGATTCAAAGGTGGGGCGTTTCTATCAGCCGAAACGACCGGTGATGTAGTCTTCCGTTTGTTTGACGGTCGGGTTGGTGAAAATCAGGTTCGTGGCGTCGTATTCGATCAGTTTTCCGAGACAAAAAAACGCGGTGCGATCGCTGACCCGGGCGGCTTGCTGCATGTTGTGCGTCACGATGCAGATCGTATAGGTGTCACGGAGCGAGCGAATCAATTCCTCGATTTTTCCGGTCGCGATCGGGTCCAAAGCGCTGCACGGCTCATCCATCAGGAGCACTTTCGGCTTGGTCGCCAAAGCCCGCGCGATGCAAAGCCGTTGCTGCTGCCCGCCGGAAAGGGACAATGCCGACTTGTGCAGATTTTCCTTCACTTCGTTCCAGATCGCCGCGGATTGGAGTGATGACTCCACGATATCGTCCAGTTCGTTTTTTCGCCGTATCCCCTGCAATCGCGGGCCGTACGCGATATTCTCGTAAATGCTTTTTGGAAACGGATTGGGCCGCTGAAACACCATGCCGACGATGCGACGAAGTTGGACGAGATTGATTCGCCGATCGTGAATCTCGTCGTTCTCGACGAAAATTTGACCCTCGGTCCTGACGCCTGGTATCAAGTCGTTCATTCGGTTGATACTACGCAGAAACGTACTTTTCCCGCATCCACTCGGCCCGATGATCGCGGTTACCTGGTTGCGGACGATTTCCATGTTGATACCGTCGACACCCTTTTTGGCGCCGTAATACAACGTGAAATCGTGTGAACGAATGATGGTGTCTTCCATTGTCTTCTTATGCTCCTCCGCGTAACCTTTTCGCAATGCGACCGCGGAGCACGATCGCAGTCAAATTCAAAAACATAACCAAAAGTATCAACGTCGCGACCAGCCCGTACTGGTTGTACGGCACCATTTCGGCGAGCCGGTCCCCGACGGCGACATCGTATGCCGAATAGGACAACACCGGCGTCGCCTCGAAAAGCGGGTTCATCCAATTACGAATGCCGCCTGTTGCGACCGCACAGGTGAACAACAGCGGGGCGGTTTCCCCGGCGGCCCGGCTCATCGCGAGGATCGAACCGGTCAGGATTCCCGGCATCGAAGCGGGGAGCGTCACGGTCAGAAAGCAACGGGTCCGTGACGCCCCCAGTCCGAGCGCGGCTTCGCGGTACGTCTGCGGGACGCTGCGAATCGCTTCTTCACTGGCACGGATGATCAGTGGCAACACCATCAATCCGAGCGTGAGCGAACCGGCGAGAATGCACGGCGTTCCCGTCAGATATCTGACGATAATCGCTAACCCGAACAGGCCGAACACGATGCTTGGCACCCCTGCCAGCGTATTGATGCTCAAGCGAATCAACCGTGATGCCCAACCGTCCCTGGCCGTTTCGACCAGGTACGCCGCCGTGGCGACACCGATCGGGAGCGAAAACGCGATTGAGCAAACCGTGACCAAAAGCGTGCCGACGATCTCCGGACCGATTCCGCCCATGAAATGGCCCGCGCTCGGAGCGTCGAGGAAATACCGCCAGTAAAACGTCCATCGCGGCATCATCATTTTGTCGAGATCGGCATCGATCCGGTCGAGCATTTCCGGGATCTCCGCGAGCATCGGATGTTTGAAAAACTCGCGACGATCGACCGTTTCCCGCGTACTGGGAAGCACTTCGCCGTCCGGTCCGAACTGCGGTTTCCAGACGACGGCTTGTTGCACTTGGGCGTTGTACTTGAGGGACATCGACCAGTGCGTGGCGCCATAGCGGATTTCCGGCGGCAGGTGGGCCGTATCGGCGTCACGCACTTCCGGGCCGAGGAGCCCGCCGTTTCCGTCGGTTCCCAGAATACGGTTGCGCAACTCTCGAAACGCTTCGCCGCACGTTTTCGTCGGATCCGCTTCCGTGAAGGTGTCACGCAGTGCCAGTTGCTCCGGCGTGTATTTGATTCTCTTTTCTCCCTTTTTCCGCTTCACCGGCAAGGGATCGAGCCAGTCGAACTTTTGCAGCGTGTCATAAACCGGTTTTCTCGCGATCCAACACGCTTGTTGATCTCCGGTTTCGCCCAGGGAAATCCGATGTTCGATGGTTCCACGAAACAGGAACGCTTCCATGCCTTGCGACAAGAGCGGTCCGAGAACGATCAGGAGAATTGCTGCTAACGCGGCGACCGAGACACCACCGAGTATAGTGAAGCAGCGGTCGAGCAATAGTCGTTTGTGAAGATTTCCGCACAACAGCATCGTCGAAAAACCGGCTTTTCCCGTCGTACTTGACGTTCCACGGGCATGGAGGTATTCGATGACGCCATTAAGCAACAGCGTGAAAACGAGCAGGACAAGCCCCACGGCAAACAACGCGCTGCGGTGCAGGGAATCGGCGGAGGTTTCCCCCATATCGCCGGCGATCGTCGCGGTCATCGTTCGGACGGCTTCGAAAAACGAGCCGAAAACGGCGTTCACGTCGTACCACGGATGCGGAACGTTCGCCGCGTTCCCGGCGGCCATCCAGACGACCATCGTTTCGCCGACCGCCCGCATGGTGCCAAGAATGATAGCGGCGAGAATCCCGCTTTTCGCGGCGGGGAGGATGACGAATACTATCGTTTCAAACCGTGTCGCCCCGAGGGCGGCGGACGCTTCCCGGAGTTCGCGTCCCAACGAATTCAAAGCATCCTCCGCGACGCTGATGATCGTCGGCGTCGCCATGATCGCGAGGATGATCGAAGCGTTCAGTGCATTTGTGCCCGAAGGGAACCCGAAGGTTGATTGCAACCACGGAGCGAGGACTTTGATCGCGAAGAACCCGAAGGCGACCGAAGGAACGGCGGCCAAAAGTTCCATGATCGGTTTGATCCATTGCCGGACGCGAAACGGCACCATAATGCTTAACACCACTGCGACGAGCACGCTGATCGGAATCGCGAAAACCATGGCACCGACGGTCACCAAAAACGATCCGTAAATCATCGCGAGCATCCCGAATTCCGGTCCGGTCCGTTCGGGATGCCACTGCGACGAGGTGAATATTTCCCCGAGGTTCACCGCTTGAAAAAACGGGACGCTTTTCCAGGCGATGAAGAAAAAAATCGCCAGGACCGACAGGATCGTCACATTCGCGACACCACCGAGCACGGCGGAGCCGACCTTGGCACGTAGGCGTTGATTCCTGTACTCTCGCTGCGATAATAGTGACATTCTATGCGATTAAGTTTCGAAACCTGGGACCGCAGGCTTCCAGCCTGCCAGTGGACGGTTGGGCACCGTTTGCGGGGCGTCGGACCGTTTCGTACCGCAGGCTGGAAGCCCGCAGACCCAGGTGCAGGCAAGATGCCTGCGGTCCCAGGAAATACTTAACGGCGTTGAGTGACATTAAAGGTCAATATTCCGTCAACGGAACGAATCCTTTGGACTCGATGATTTCCTGTCCTTTTTCACTCAGGTAGAAATTACAGAAATCCAACAACGGAGAACCGAGTTCGGGGTATCCGTCGGTGATCAGGAAGAGCGGGCGGGAAATTTTGTACCGACCGCTCGCGATATTGTCCCGGGTCGGGGCGACTTTTTCGTACTGAACCGCCGCGACGCCCTCCTTGACGAAACCGAGCCCGACATATCCGATCGCGCCGGGCGTGGTGCTGACCCGGGTGAAAATCTGCGGGTTGGAGTTGGCGTATTCGACTTTCGCGCCGAGTTTTTCCGAATCGACGGCAAGTTGGTGGAAGACTTCGTACGTTCCACTGGAGGTGTCACGGCTGATCGCCACGATCGGTTGGTCCGGTCCGCCGAGTTCCTTCCAGTTCGTGACACCGCCGGTGTAAATCCGCTTGACTTGTTCTTTATTCAGTTGACGGACGGGGTTGGACGGGTGTACGACAAGACACACGCCGTCCATGCAGATCGTGAACGGCACGGGCATTTTTCCATTTTCGACCGCTTTTTTGAATTCTTCCGGTTTCAGGGACCGGCTCATGGCCGCGATTTCGCAGCGTCCGTCGACCAAAGCCGCGGCGCCGTCGCCGGAGCCGGTTTTTTTGACCGAAAATTTCACATCCGGATGCGTTTGAGCGAACGCCCCGACAAACGCGTCGACGATCGGTCCGACGGTCGTCGAACCGTCGACCCGGATTTCCGTTTGAGCCGGAAGAACCGGCGCGAAACAGGCGAACAGAACCAGCGCTAAAGTAAGGGATCTCATAATTTCTCCTGTGAATTGGGAATACTGAAAGCCGCAATTTCAGGAAATCTTAGATGACGCCGGTCAAGAAACCGTCAGGATAGTGTTAAGATTATGTTAAGTTTTGATAATCGACAAACTTATAGTTTGCCCATTTTCAGCCGACTGACTAAATGCTCGGAATTACCTTGAAAGAGATGATACTGCAACACTATCTTGGAGACCGAAATAAGGACAAAAATGACAATCGCAAGCCGTCCAAACCTCCCGGTCGTTAATCTAAAAAAGAGGAGCGTTTGCCGTTGAGGGGCAGCCGACAGACCTGACGCGTTCCGAAGGATTTCCGGCCCCAACGGGGCTGAATGTCTATAACCGCCGGTGTGAACGGGCGGTTGACGCCCCCCAAAAAACGCCCCAGCCCCAGCGGGGCGTAATCCCCCTCACGACGCCACCTCTACCGCCCGTTCTTTTTTCTCTGCGTCTTCCTCCTCACTTCCCGGCGACGATCCAGACTAAAACCCCTGCAAGGAGTATGATTGCGGCGACTAGCAGTCCCAGGATCATGGAATTGCGGGATGTTTTTTTTCGTTTGACGATCCTTTCCCGAGCTTGTGGCGTCAAGGCGACGGAAGGAGTTTCCGAAAACGGAGAATCGGCTTCTTCCGGAGACGCAGGTGGAGCCGTGATGCGGGAAGTCGAAAAAAGTTCGGCCAGCTCGGGAAACGCGTTTTTCGCTTCGATCCAGTTGCTCCACCCTTCTTTCCAGACGAGCATTTCCGGCGAGATGCGGCGTTCACGAATCCAATTTTCCACGACCGCCCCCGTCGCCGGGCCGTATTGCGGGCCGTGCGGAACCTGGAGATACCAAACGGCGTTCGGATCGGTCAGCAAAGCTTCTCCTCCTTGAGGAAGAACCGGCGGAGTTGCCGTTTCGAGAGCTTTCAACTCGTTGTGAACGGTTGTCTGCGTCGAAGATTTCGCCAAAAGTCCCGATTTCGACGTGTCGATCATTACGGAAAAAGAAGAACTGTCCGAACGTTCGCTTTGCGTCGGGATTTGAACCAACACATTACAGTGCGGACAGCGGCCTTTGCGTCCGGCTAATTCGGTTTTGACGTTGAGTTTGTGTCCGTTGGAACAAGTGAAACGTATGCCCATGGGTGCGCGGAGGCGCGGTGTACCGGCTAAAAAATGATGCGCCCCTTTTCGAGGCGTGTTGGGTGTGTTAAAATTTCGTTTGTTTGAGATGTAAAACTTTCCAGGGAGCTCCCGCACGCTGATGATTACTTCAACCGACTCGTTCAAATCGACGCATATTCAGGATTTGGCCCGGATTCCGGCGGGAGAAACCGCGACGATCGTCGCGATCAATACCGAACAGGAACTCCAAGGCCGTCTCATGGGTATGGGGTTGTTCGTCGGGACGAAAGTCGATATTCTTCGCGGCGGTCAAGGTAAATCCGGTCCGCTTCTGGTCGGAATCGGCAATACCCGCCTCGCGCTCGGTCGGGACGTCGCCTCGACGATTCTCGTCGAGGAGTAGTTCGTTTATTCCAACGTCGGCATCGCGATTTCGCCGCGAAGTTGTGCTTCTCCCCCTTCTTTCTCGTACACGCCGTAAAACGGTGAAACGCAATCGAGCCAAAGCGAAACCCGGTGCAGCTCGTCGTCGCTGAGCTTCACGTCGTAATGACCGTCTTTGAGCAGCTTGTACAGCGGAGCGGCGTGAGCGCCGAACTGGCCCGGCGTCGTCTTGAGCGGATCCTTGTAATCGTAGAACCCGTATTTCGGGACCAGTTCGTTGAACGACGCGTACCATTTGCGCGTGATCGGCTCCTTCGCCATGTTCGGCACATTCGGCGTTCCCTTGGCGATTTCCTTCGCATGGCAATCGACGCAATGCTTGTCCCAAACCGGCTGCACCAGTCGCGGATAGCTGAACGGATTCGCCTCCGGAACGTCCGGGGCGATGATCGACGGCGCCCGGGCGAACGCGAGCGGCATGTTCGTCGTACGGGGCGGCGTCTGGTGTTTCGGTTCGTGACACCCGTTGCACACGAGCGTCTCCCCTTCTTTCAAATACGTTGCGCTCCGCATCGATTGGATCGCGAGCCCCTTGTCGTCGATCGCCTGGAAAAGCAGTTCCTTGTGGGCGGGAACGAGGAAATGAGCGCTGCCGTCCTCTTCGACCGGCACGGTTCCGAGGACGTAACGACACAACACCACGGAATCCCCCGCCGACGGTTCCCGGAATCCGGTTTCATGCGGCGGCGCTCCGGACGGAACGGACATCGGGAGGATTTGAATGACCCGCAGCTCCTTGATTTTCGTTCCAGCCGGCCACGGTTTGAGGCTTTGATAAACGTCGACGACCGAGACCATCGCTTCCGGTCCGTCGCTTTCGCGGTTCGGGGCGACATACGGTTGGTGTTCGATTTCCTCGTTTTCCACAAGCTGCGGCGGCGAATGCGGCACCGTCCGGGACACGAACGGGATCGGCGACATGCAGCCGATTTCCGGGTCGCGGTACAATAATTCCTTGTTCCCGAACGCGTCGACCAGGTAAATCCCGTAATCACCGCGCAGATTTTCGCCCCCTTGCGCTCCTTGCCCGTTGCGCATGGAGAAGTCGGCGACGGCGAGATAATATTTTTCCGACAGCGGCCAGGCGGCTCCGTACACTTGCGCCCCGCCCTGCGATTCCGGGAACGCGACGTCCGGCGTGATCCGTTTGACCGGATTCATCGGGTCGGCGGTGTCATCCCGTTGCGGATCGACGATCACGAGCGAGCCGTACGCCTGACCGTGGTGCGGCGCGGCGGTCGCGACGAAACGGTGCGAGCCGGGGATCATGCGGCAATCGAGCTCCATATCGGGCCGGGAAGTCCGGGGCGTGAAATTCCCCTGGACCGCTCTGGCATCACGACCGTCGAGCGTCGTCAACCACGGGTGGTGCGCGATGCAACCGAACCGGTCGACGTAATCCCAGCGGGTGTACAGGATCCGACCGTCCGGCGTCACGCTCGGATTCCACTCGTTCGTTTCATGGTAGCTGAGGCAGCGAATTTGACCGCCGGACGGGTTCATGTCGAAGAGCGTGTACGTCGGACATTCCCGACCGCAGCGGAGATAGCCGTTACGCCTTTCGGAAATGAACGCGATTCGACCGTTCGGCAGGAAGCACGGGTCGAAATCGTTCCACGTTCCGTCGGTCAACATGTGCAGGTCGGAGCCGTCCGCATTGCAGGTGAACACGTGGAAGCTGCGGCCTTCGTGCCAGTGTCCCCGGGTCGGATCGACGTGGAACCGCTGTTCGGTATCACCGGTACATTCGACGTAAGCGAACGCGATTTTCCCGCCGTCGAACGAAAGATCCGGCGTCACGAACGAACCGGTATTCAGCGGAGTACCGGCTAAACGGCCGTTTTTCACGACGCTGTCTTTGAGCAGATCCCAAGCCTTCGCTTTCCCGAACGAATCCGAAAGCACGAACAACCCGCCGCCGGGAGGCAGGTTGATTCCGTAATACTGGTCGCACATGTGGTTGAACGTCGCCCGATGCTTTTTGACGAAAAGGATGTCGTCGAAATCAAGCAGCGGGTTTTTGAACACGATTTTTCGTCGTAATTCACAGGTGTTACGGTACGCACGATATCTGTCTTCAATTTTATCGACTTTGATCAACGAAGCCCGATTGCTGAGCCTTATCAACTCGGCTATTTCTTCCTCGAAATCGGGGGCACCGGGAAGCTGTAACAGGTCGCTCAGCACGGCTCCGGTTCGTCGGAGTACGACGTCGAGCGGGTCGCGGTCTTCGGGAAGAATGAGAGAATCCTTGATAAACGTTTCGTCGGCGACTTTGTCGAATTGCGACCGGTTTTTCAGGTTGTCGAGCAGATAAGCGTACTGCCGGACGAGTTCGTCGGACGGATCGACCTTGTCGCCGAGAGCGTCTTCGAGCAGATCGAGCGGACCCTGCGGTTTGGCGAGAAACTTGACGCCGTCGCAGTGCAGAACAATTTCCGAAGCGCTGGTCCAATCGTTTCCGTTGACTTCGCTCAGCGCGACGAATTTGACGTAACGGCACTTGACCGGCGGTCGAATTTGGATCGTTTGGGAGCCCGTTTGTTTCTCGAACGATCCTGTACGGTAAGGCTGACCGAAGTTTTTCGGATCGTTGCCTAAATAGAGTTCGTAATCCTTGACGGTTCCGTTTTCTTGTCCGTCGAGTCGGGAAACGTAGAAAAACGCTTTCAGTTCGTATTCCCCTTTCAAATCGATGAGAATTTCTTGCGGATGTTTCGGATTGGCTCCGCCGAACTCGGTGTGCCACATCGTGCTGGTGTTGCCGTCCATTGCGAGAAAACCTTCGAAACCGGAGTTTTCACTATCGACGGATACGGAAACGTAAACCACTTTCTCTTCGGCGTTAACCGCAGCGGCGGCGAAGAAAGCAAGAAACGCAAACAGGCATAGTCTGACGGCTGACATGGAAAATGCTCCTGGAGGAATGATAAAGCAAGACCGACAGACCCATTGTAAAGAAAAACGACGAAAAAAGAAAGAGGAAGGACGACGCCCTTCGGCTTCAATACTCTCCAGTCATCGCTCCTGTTTTTCCATCGTCGCCCACTTCAGGAGCATTTCCGACGTGGTGTTCGGGTCCAGGTACCGAACCGACCCGTCGGCAAACGCGGCGACGGACCCGCCGTTGTGCCGGGCCGCGATTCCCGGGACGTTCTCGTTTTCCGCCGTCGGTTTGAGGAGTCCATAGCGAAGCGATTCCAAGGGAATGTCGCCCGGAGCGGTCCACGGAATCTTTCGGTTCGTCTCCACGATGAGAATCATGCTCTCTTGCGGCTTGGTGATATCGTTCACGGAAATACTCTTCGGACCGCTGGAAATCGTGTCCGGCCCGACGATCATCGCATAGCTCGTTTCCCCCTGCTTCGGATTGAGCGGAGTCGCGGGGCAATGAAAGATTCTCGGGCAATGCTTAAGAAACTGGAGATTATGCGGCGAATCCCACGGCTCGTCCCTGTGAAAATTGTTGTACATTGCATTTTGCTCAAGGTACGGCAACACCAGCACCCGCCAACTGTACAGCGGACGCCCGTTTTCGTCGCAAACGTTAGCGGGGGGGAATTCCCCTCTCGCGGTTTCGTAATTCAGCAAAGCCAACGCGATATCTCTCGCGTTGATTTGACACTGCAGGGGTCCCGACGGCGAATGCGTTTGCTTTTCGGAAATAAGCAGGCAATAGACGACGAGACCGACCAGGAGTACTCCGATAAAGATCGGACCGAGTAGTGATTTTCGCGGCGGTTTTTCCATTGGGAGAAATGAAATAGGAATTACATCAAAACCGCGCCGGCGGCCGGGTCGATCGCGACACCGTCGGTGAGGCGGCACAAGAGTTCCAGCACGAGAATCAATGTGTTCGGATCCATTCGTTCTTCCTGATCGAATTCGTTATTGAAATCATTGTCTTCCGAATCCGAGTCGTCTTCAAATTCGTCCGGGTCGAACTTTTCGGGCTCCGGCGGCGGGATGTAGCGATCCGGATCGAACTGGAATTTCGGACGTGCGGCAAACGGGTCTTTCGGACCGGTTTTCGGCTTGGCAATCGTCTTGAACGAGAATTGCGGGTCTTCCCGGGACTGCAAACGCTCGATCGATTCCATTTGCTCGAAGTGGAGCACGTCCAATCGGGCACTGCATTTTCGGGCCTTTTCGATTTTCGCCCGATTTTTCTTCGTCGAGGTCAAGTTGACCATTTCGTCGGCGAGCGCGTCGATTTCCCGCACGATCTGCTCGCCGCTCTGGTACACCAAATCGATTGCCGCGAAATCGTCGCAAGACGCAACGGTCAACGACTCGATCCGACCTTGTTCATCCGCTCGGGCTTGCCGGACCGCGAGCGATTTGAACATCGGACCGAGTCCGCTCTGAATCTCCGAGAGCAACGGCTTGTCCTTCGGATCGAAGAGAACGAAATACGTTTCCCTCCATTGATACCGTTCATCTTCGAATGTCGACATATCGGGCTGTGGGCTTTAGGCTGTAGGCTATAGGTTGAACGAAAATATCCGGGTGGTAAATGGTGTCATTCTGAGTGGAGTGTACTCACGCAACGAAGAATCTTGTTCATCCCGCCAATACGCATTGTGTTGCGGACACGGATTGAAACCAGATCCTTCGGAGTACCTCAGGATGACAAAACCTCATAACACGCTTTGGCGAAAGCCGTTGCCTACAGCCTACAGACTCTAGCCTTTTACTTTTGGCTCAAACAGACGAACGTTCCTTTTTTGTTGCTGACGATCGTGTCCGGGATTCCGTCGCCGTTCAGGTCGACGGCAACGACCTGGGTTCCGACGCCGCTGTCGTTGTCGATCACGTGGGGCGTAAACGTCGCGTCTCCTTTGCCGTCCCGCTTCAACTCGAACCAACCGATGATCGCCGGCGCGTTCGGTTCCACGTCCCCTTTCGAGCCGTGCGCCCAGAAACGCTTGCCGGTCACGAAATCGGTCAAACCGTCGCCGTTCATGTCGATGGGATAAAACGCGTGCAATTGACTGACTCGGAAGGGCGCATTTTCGTCCGGCGTCGCGGAAATGATCTCATGCTTTTCCCAGGTGATTTCGCCGTCTTTCGCACGAATCTGTTTGAACCAGTTCAACCCGAAAAGATGGCAGTGCCAGGTACAAACCACGTCATTGAGTCCGTCGCCGTCGACGTCATAGACGAGCATTTGCGCGGCCCCGTCGGCAAAGTGATACGGATGAAACTTCCACGGCTCCCCTTCGACGATCTTTTCCGGTTGTTCCCACCAGCCGACCGCTTCGAGCAGATCGACGCGTCCGTCGCCGTTGATGTCGCCGAAACCGATTCCGTGCGTGTACCGTTGATACCGGTCGTCTTTGCCCGAAACGGCGTGGAATTTCCATTTCGTTTCGCCGTTTTCGACCGACCAGGTTCCGAATCCGAGGTATCCGTCCATGTTATAGACCGGCCCTTTTTTGCCGGTTCCGAGGATGTCGCCCCACATTTGCGACTCGTTGCCGAGCTGCTCCAGCGCCATGTGTTTCTTCCAATGCTCGTCTTTTCCCTTCGGATTTTCGTACCAGTACGAGGTCGTGCCGGGATGCGGGCAAACGAAGCAATCGGGCCAACCGTCTTCGTTGAAATCGCCGATGTAGACGAGGAAGTTGTCCGAATACGCTTCCGGATCGACGGCTTCCGGGGTATAGATTTCGTGCTTGACTTTGAAATCGGGCCCTTCGTACCAATATGGTCCGGCGATCACGTCGAGTACGCCGTCTTTATTGAAATCGCCGTAGTTGGCTCCTTCGGCGTAAAACTTGTCGCTGAGAACGATTTTTTCGTATTTGGGTGTAAACGCCCCAAACGCCGTCGTGCATACGGCGAGAAGGAGCAGCGAAGTGAAGCAGGTCGCTTTTTTCATCAGGGATTCTCCGTGTTGAGTTTTCAGAAGCAAGAAGCGTCATACCGAAAACGCTTCGAACACCGTCTATTCTAACGGAAGGAAAGCGGGAGAAACAAGCAGGGAGAAAAAAAAGCTTCAGCCCATCTTGCGGCGTTAAGGTGGGGGGCGTCGCGAAATCCGGAAAGAAATAACGGTTATTCCTGTTTTAGCCGGTGGCGAAAAAAAGATTCTTTGGAAAACATTCAAAAAAGATTGAAGAAATGAAAATATTTGATAAAGTCGAAAAAATCAAGGAACGAAACGGAGGGAATTGCGTATTTGGTCATGGATAAAGGATGGCGTGAGGCCAGGATGTTCCGGCACCATTCTTCAAAAGCTCCCCCAATTCAGACGAACCCAACGCATTCAAGGAAAGTGCCCATGTTCGAGTCAACGATCCCCGCAAGCGATGTCGACGAAATGATCCTCAACGCCGAATTGCGGACGGAATTGGAACCGTATTTCGACGAATCCATCAGCCTCATCAATGCGCGGCATTTCTCGCTGCGGTTTGAAAACGAATTTCTCGCCTGCATGTTGGAATGGGAAACCGCTCCGATCCTGCCGATCTACCGCTGGTTCGAGCCGGAAATGCGGCTGCCGCATCCCGAAAACCTACGCCCGGAAGATTTGCAGACGATCCTTTACGAAGTGATAACCCGACTCTACGACAAAAAAATCGTCCTGGATTTTACGGATCACCTGTCCGATTTGGAGCTTTATCGGCTCATTTATCGCGATATTCTCCCTTCGAAAGAGAAAAAACTGGAGCATCGAACCAGTTATATCCACTGGGATTGTTCCCATGCGGGCGGGGACCCGAATGTTTGGCTCGCATTTTACGCTTCAGATGAAGATCGGGAATCGTGGGCGGAGGCATATTACCAACCGCTCCCCCCGAAAATGATCCCTTTGCACCACCGCGACCTTCCTTGCGACCCGGTCTGGTAAAACCGGCTTGCGGACGAATTTTTCCGTTCCGCAAGTTTCGCTTTGCTTCACGTGCGGCTCTTTCTGCCCCACGTTGAGTCCGTGGAGAATCCGTCTATACTGACAGGTCGATCTTGGATCGCCATTTTTTCCACACTGGTTTTTTATCGAATTTTTGAGCGTTGGCTTCCGTCGTCGATCATGAGCAACGTCGCATGAGCATCTTGGAGAACGCGTTCGCGCTGTTCGCCGAGAGTGGGTATGACGGAGTGACCTATCAGAAAATCGCCGACCAGTGCGGAATTTCGAGAACGTCGATCTACCGCTATTTCCGGACGAAAGAAGAAATTTTCGACTACGCCGTCAAACTCTCAACCGGTAAAATCAATACGATGATGGAAAAAGTCATCGACCGGATTGATTGGTCTCCGACGGAAAAAATCGTCCGGATCATGCACATCGCGGTAAGGATGCTCCAAGGGAACCGTTTGTTCCTGTCCGTGATCCTGGAATATCTGCTCTCGCAGAAACACCGCGGCGCCGATGTTCGCCGTAAAGTACGCCGACACACTTTCGGAATGCAGCATTTTTTACAGCGTTTGCTCCAAGAAGCGTCGGACCGACGGGAACTGGGGGTTCCGAATCCGGAACTCGCCGCGGCGCACCTGTACGGAATGCTCGAGTCATTCGTCCTGAATCTGACCGTAACGAACATCCATTCCGGCAAAGAGTGTCTCAATCTGATTGATTCGTACATCGATCAGCTTCGGAGAAACCGCGATGCCGCGAATCCCGTTCAGGCGGCACCGCCGAGCAGATGAACGAATTCCGGCTCATTGCGAACCGGATCGAAATCCGGCTCCTCCGGAACCATGCCGTGAAACGTCGGATCAAGAACTAGGGCTCGGCCGAGATGGTCCACCGACTTTCTCTTTTCGCCAAGCAAGGAATAATAGCAGGCGACGTGAAAGTGGAGCAGTGCATTATTCGGTTCGAAATAGAGCGCTTCACGAATCGAATCGCACGCCAAGTCGATCCGGCCCGCCCGCTTTTGCGTCCACGCCAAATTCACCAGAACGTGAATATTGCCGGGCTGAATCGCCGTAACCGATTCCATAATACGCCAAGCTTCGCAGCACCTATCCAGAACTCTTAAACACTCGCCCTGCAAATACATCACCCCAAGGTCGATGATAGGGAACGACCGGTTGAGTTTTTGAAGAAGGTCTAGGGCATGCTGGTACATCCCCAGTTCGATATAACCTTCCGCTTCCCTACGTAGATTTTCGAAATAAATTTGGCTCTCTCGCGTCATGACTCGAAGATAAAGTGCTTGAAAAGGCAAAGATTGCGACCATGCAAAACTCCACCGTTTTGATTATAAACATTCGCCCCCCCCTTGTCCGGAAAAAAATGCAGAAAATTTCAAAATTGCCTCTTTTTTTTCCGATTTTTTTACGGAACCGAAGCTGCTGCGGCCACTCGGGCTTGTCGTATCGAGAATTTTTTACCGATTACACTCGTAATGACGCTAAAGAGCCGCATGTGAAGCGAAGCGGAACTTGCGGAACTTCACACGGTTGCATGAAATCCAAGAATCTTGTTTTTCGCAACCGGTTGGGGTATACTTGAGATCGTTTGATCCTTTTCGTTTCACCCCTTTTTATTGTCTCTACTCATGCTCAAAGGTAACGCGATTCTCGGCCAAAGCGGCGGGCCGACCACGGTCATCAATTCCAGCTTGTGCGGCGTAATCGAAAAATGTTTGCATTCCAGCGGCTCTATCGAAAAAATTCTCGGAATGCGCTATGGAATCGAAGGGTTCATGCAGGATAAGATCGTCGATCTCGGCGCCCAGCCGAAAGACGTGATCGAAGGTTTGAAAACGACGCCGTCCAGCGCATTGGGTAGTTGTCGGTACAAGCTCAAAGACGAAGATTTCCCGAAGGTTTTGGAGCAACTTAAAAAATATAACGTCCGGTATTATTTCCTGATCGGCGGCAACGACACGATGGACACGATTCACCGGGTCGAGAAATATTGTAAGGAGCAGGGGTATGACCTTCGTGGGGTCGGAATTCCGAAAACGGTCGACAACGACCTCCATGCGACGGACCATACGCCCGGTTTCGCGTCTGCGGGCCGATATGTCGCTCTTTCGGTCCTCCAGGCGGGAATCCTTGCCCGGGATATGAAGAAAGTCGACCAATACGTGATTTTCCAAACCGTCGGACGCAGCGCCGGTTGGCTTCCTGCCGCGGCAGCCTGCGCGAAAAAGAAAGAAGAAGACGCTCCTCACATCATTCTCCTGCCCGAACGCCCGTTTGACAAAGAAAAATTTCTGGCCGAGGTGAAGAAGACGCACGAGAAATACGGCTGGGTCAGCATCGTCTGCGGCGAAGGGGTCTGTTATGCTGACGGACGTTCGATCAGCGATTCCGGCGTCAAGGACAAGTTCGGCAACGTCGAGTTCGGGGCCATGGCCGGAACCAGTGCGGCGTTTACGCTCCACAAAATGATCCGGGACGTGTTCGGTTGGCGCGGTGAATTTCAAGTGACCGAGTCGTTGCAGATGTGCGCCGCCGATCGAGCCGTGCAGCAGGATCTTGACGAAGCGTACGCCTGCGGCCGGCGGGCCGTCGAGCTCGCTTTAGCTGGAACGAGCGGCGTGATGGTCACGATCCGGCGTGAATCGAATGTTCCATATAAATACTCACTGTCCCATGCTCCGCTTTCGGAAGTCGCACTCGGCGAAAAACCGATGCCGGACGAATACATCTGCGACGACCGCCTGTACGTAACCGACCAAGCCCTCGAATATCTCCGCCCGCTCATCGGCGATATGCCGGAATATGCAAGAATACGGTAAAGGGCGTTATGAGGAAGAACGAGTTAGCGGTCTGAAGGGGCTGGATATGTAAAGAGGCGGCCCTTGCCCGGAGCGAAAAAATCATTATGCTCTCATTTTTGAGTGAGGTGTCTGTGGACTTGGAGCAAGTGTTCCGCCACCCGCTTGAGGAAGCGTCCGTGGCGCAACTGGATAGCGCATCGGTCTTCGGAACCGAGGGTTGGGGGTTCGAATCCCTCCGGGCGTAGTGCAGGGTAAAAAAATCTTTTTGTGTTGAAAGGGTTATTGCTTGGAACCCTGCTGGGAGAGTTGAAAAACTCTCCTTTTTTTTTCGAAACTCCTCTTGAGCCGTGAGCTATTTTCTGATACGGTTTGTTCTTCCAAGCAATCTCCACCCCCTTTTTTCTTAAAAACACACCCATGATCCATCTGTCTGATTTTGTGCGCACAATCTATGCGCCGACGTTCCTGTACGGACAAAAGTCGCTCCGTACCATACAAGAGTATGTCGGAGCGATTTGCAAGTACATCAAGTACACCGGAAATCCGCTCATCACCGA
>JAVBPO010000055.1:0-4157 GCA_031549565.1 Thermoguttaceae bacterium | reverse complement strand
TTATGAATAACGTGCCGACTCATGTCATGCTGAGGTACTCCGAAGCATCTGGTTTCAAGCGGCGCCCGCTGTGCAAAGCGTGTTGCCGGATCCGCCAGATTCTTCACTCCGTGAGTACACTGCGTTCAGAATGACAAAACTTGCCCGCCAATTTCCGGCGGAAGCCTAATCTCACAGCGCGGCGTAGCCGCAACCCAAAAGTCTGATCGATAATCGCTCTGCTCAATAAAAAAGGCGTTTCCTGGCCAAGAATGGTAAAGTATGTTGCGCAAACAACTTTCACTCTTGGAGAAAACGCCATGAACAACCTTGTACAAAAATATCGCCCGCAAATCAAGGGAACTTTGTCCGGCTGGGATCGACTCGTCTTTCGCGGATATCTCAAACGACGACGTTCGAGTCAGGTGTCGTATCGTTTTCGCTTGCTTCGAGCTCACGGCTCGATTCGAAAAATACCGAAACATAAACGCTATCAAGTGAGTGCAAAAGGACGCGAGCTGATCACCGCTATTGTGCAACTGCAAAAGACGAATTTACAACAACTTAAACCGCTGCTCGCAGGAAACATCGTGAAACGCTTTCATGATTTGAGCGGTTAGTAATCCAAAAAAGCCCTCCAGATTCTCGGCTTTAACGGATTTTAAACTTTGCAGTTCTCTTGCGGGGGATTGAGTACCGTTTTTTTTCGAGTAAAATCGCTCGCCAATCGGTAAATATTTATTTTTACCGCTTCACCTCGTCCTTGCGAAACAGGAGCCCATCATGCAACTTCCCCTTTCGAGTCCCATCCTTCCGAAAACCGAACTCAAACGCGTCGCGATTCTTTTTTCCGGCGGTCCGGCTCCGGCGGCAAACGCCGTGATCGGCAGCGCGGCAATTTGCTTTGCCCGGGCGGGAATTGAAGTTTACGGCATGAAATACGGTTATTCGTCGCTCGTTTCCTACACCGACGGCAAGAAACTCCAGGAAGGCGTCGATTACATCCGGCTCGATAAGAACCTCGAAGAAGGACTCCGAACCCGGCAGGGCATTTGCATCGGAACCGCCCGCGCCAACCCGGGCAAAATGCTGAAAATGCCGGTCGATTTGGACGATCCGGAAAAAACGGCTCCGCTGAAAACCGTTTACGATGCGCTCATTTCGCTCGGAATCGATGCGTTGATCTCCATCGGCGGCGACGACACGCTTACAACCGCCGCGAAATTCAAACTGTATCAGGATACGCTCCCGCAGGAGAAGAAGCGGATTCGCGTTGTTCACCTCCCGAAAACGATCGACAACGACTACCAGGGAATCGATTTCACGTTCGGTTATTTCACTGCCGTACAAACGCTCTCGACGCAGATTCGTAACCTGTTGGCCGACTCCGAAGCGTCTGGAGCGGGGTATATCGCACAGGTGATGGGCCGTAAAGCCGCTTGGCTCGCTTACGGAGCTGCGGTCGCCGGGGAAGCAAGCGTCGTGATCGGACTCGAAGATATTCCCGAACAATGGCTTGGTTCGGAAGAAACCGTCAATCCGGATACCGGCAAGACCGTCAACGGCGAAGACGGAAAGCCGTTGATGCGCAAAGTCGTCGATATCCAGAAAGTCGTCGATCGCTGCGTCGACGTGGTTCTGGAACGCGAAAAAGAGGGCAAACCGAGTTTCGTCGCGGTCGTTTCCGAAGGGTTGGCCGAATTCCTGCCGCTTTCGGAAATGAAAATGTGCTTATCCGACGACGAATACCGTTCGCTCAAGCCGGATTCGTTCGGGCATTTTCCGGTTTCCCAGTTGAAGTACAGCAGCCGACTCGGACGGTTGATCTCCGAAGAATACAAAAAACGGACCGGCAACTCGAAGAAGATGAATGGCGTGCAGTTCGGGTACGAAGTCCGCTGCGGTATTCCGACGGCGTTCGACGTGATTCTCGGCAGCCAAATCGGCGTTGGAGCGTACCGCGCTTTGGCCGACCATAACATGAACGGCGTCATGATCTCCGTCGAAGGAACGCTGGAACTTTCCTACCCGGTGTTCGAGGACCTGATCGACTTCAACAAACTGCGGGCTTACGAACGCCCGATCAAAGTCGGCAGCGACATCCATCGGCTCGCCCGATACCTTGAAGCGTGGGTGAAGTAGTTTTTCGTGCGTTTTCCCGGGGATTACGGCGAGTGTGTCTTCATCCCCGGCTCTTTGTTTTTTTCGATCATGCTTGAAGTTTTCGACAATCAGTTTCCACAGCGGGATTACACGATCGAGATCGTTTGCCCGGAATTTACGTCCGTTTGCCCGAAGACGGGACAGCCGGATTTCGGGACGTTGACTTTTCTGTACGTTCCGGACAAGAAGTGCGTGGAGCTGAAGAGTTTGAAGCTTTACTTGCAACAGTTCCGCAATCAGGGAATCTTCTACGAAAACATCACGAATCGGATTCTCGACGACCTTGTCGCGGTTCTCCAGCCTCGCTCGATGAAATTAACCGCTTCCTTCACACCTCGCGGCGGGATTTCCTCCACGGTTGTCGTCGAACATGTCCAATAGGCTTGTTAGCCACGGGGCCTGCCCCGTGTTGTATCCCCTCAGATAAACGATACAATCTGGGCTGACTGGGCAGTTTATATCAAGCCGTTCGTTTGGAAAAATTGGAATGAGTAAAACACTTTCAGAGTTGGCGGCTCTTCTCGGCGGGGTTCTGGCCGGGGAGGGATCGCTTGTCGTGCGGGGAGCATCGCCGATCCACAATGCGGAATCGGACGATATTACGTTTTTGGAAAACGCGGAAAAGGTCGCGCAACTTGACAACAGCAAAGCGTGCGCCGTGATCGTTTCCAAGAAGATAGTGGAGTTGCCGGAAGGAAAACGGCCCCGAATTCCGTCGATTCTCGTCGATCAGGTTCTTCCCGCTTTTGAAACGGTTGCCCGACTCTTTTTGCCGGAACCGGTCCCTCTGAATCGAACCGTTTCGCCCGCCGCGACCGTTGCCGTTTCTGCCAGGATCGGAAAAAACGTGATGATCGGGCATCATGCCGTGATCGGCGAAAACGTCGAAATCGGCGATAATTGCACGATTTACGGCGGCGCGCAACTGTTTGAAAATTGCAGAATCGGCGCCGATTCAACGATCTATCCGAACGCGGTACTTTACGAAAATACGGTCGTCGGAAAAAATTGCATCATCCATTCCTGCTCCGTTTTGGGGGCGTTCGGATTCGGATACGATTCTTCCAAGGGGATTCACAAGCTTTCCTCCCAGATGGGCAACGTCGTTCTTGCCGACAATGTCGAAATCGGCGCGTGCAGCACGATCGACCGTGGAACGTACGGTTCGACGCGGATTGGCGAAGGAACGAAGGTCGACAATCTCGTGATGATCGCCCACAATTGTCGTATCGGAAAATACAACCTGATCTGCGCCCATACGGGAATCGCGGGAAGTACGACGACTGGCGATTACGTCGTCATGGCGGGTCGGGTCGGCGTTCGGGACCATGTCCACATCGGCGACCGGGCCGTTCTCGGTGCGATGGCTGGAATCATGAGTGACGTTCCGCCGGACGTGCGTTGGGTCGGGATCCCCGCGACTCCGGAAAAAGAGCAGATGAAAAAACAGGTCGCACTCGCCAAGCTTCCCGACATGCGTAAAGAACTCAAAGCCCTGCAACAAAAAATCGCGGAGCTGGAAAAGAAAATAGTCGCGGAATGACAATGGTGTGCGCATGACTTTCCGTCGACAGGCTTACTTGTACTTCCTAAGGCGGGCGATGCCCGCAACCCAAGAACGAGATACTGAACGATAAATAACGGCGTCAAAAAAGAGTATTGAATCCGTGAGCGCGCACAATCTTCGCAGAAGAAGATGCGGTTTTTTCGAAAAAACCGAAAACTCGCATCGGTCGTGTGCCGGTTATTCGGCAACACTGTTGGTTGCAATAACAAGCAAAACGCCTTGCTATTATTGTGGTTGCGAATAATGTTTTCGCAGGCGGACTTGTCGTCCTTTGTTAAATGAATTAACGAAGTATACCATATTTTTTGGCTCTCTGACAAAATTAGTGGGTAAAATCGCCAGGAATCGGCTTCGCCGGTAGGTTTTTTAGGCATTTGCAACAGAGAAGATAGGTGAGAGAGGTCCTGCCTGAATGCGAACACTCAGACAGGCTTCTCCGTTGAACCGG
>JAVBPO010000138.1:0-64543 GCA_031549565.1 Thermoguttaceae bacterium | reverse complement strand
GCGGTTCGTTCCTGTTCGGCAGCCGACTCGCGGCGGAGCCGCTTCCGTCCAATCAAAGTTTTCCCATTGGCTCGGCGGCAAAATTCTCTCTGGAGGTCCAAGCTCTCACTCGCCTCGCAACGGGAAAACTCTTATCTATTGTAGGGTTCAACGGGCTGATGTAATGTGTATTATTTTGCACCACCGGTGTTATTTTGCTGCACTTTTTTGCGTCAGGTCCCGTGTGCGAATCCTGCTCCGACTGATAAAATGGGGCGGTTGTTTGAAGAAGCCCGCTTTCGGAGCCGAATTGGAAACACAGAACAAAGGTTTGGCGATCATGACGACGGAAATCAATCTCGGCGAGGAGGCCGCACGACTGGCCGGACTGGGCTACGCCGTTTTTCCCTGCTGCGATCCGAGAAACGACGACAGTCATGCCGGGAAAAAAGGCAAAAAACCGCTGACGAACAAGGGCGTCTCCGATGCGACAACCGACCCGGAGCAAATTGCCGAGTGGTGGAAAAAGTGGCCGACCGCGAACATCGGACTCGCTTGTAAAAACTGCCTCGTTCTCGATCTTGACGACAAGGACGGCAAGCGTGGCAGCGACGATATTGAAACAATAAGCGAGAAACTCGGGCAAATCGACCCGACTTCCGTCGCCGAAACAGGCTCCGGTGGACGCCATCTTTTCTTTGTTCGCCCCGATGCCGAAATCAGCGGGCGGACGACGGTCAAGTGGAAAGACGAACCGACCGGCATCGACATTCGGGTTGGGAACCAGTACATTATTGCCCCACCCTCGCTCCATGAGTCCGGCAAACGCTATTCGTGGGAAAAGCCGCTCGTCACCCCGGAGCAACTGGCTCCTCTCCCACGAACTTGGATTGACGGTTTTCTGCCACACAAAAATACCGTACAAGATACCGTCACTGCATCTCCGGCGGTTCCCGTCACCGACGAACTTCTCCGCCGGGCCGCGAGCTATCTTGATGCGGTCGATCCGGCCATTCAAGGGCAGAATGGAAGCGGACAATTGTTTTGGGCCGTGTCCGCCTTGCTCTGGAAATTCAAATTGGACGAAGCGACGACCAAGCGACTGATTCTCGAACGCTATAATCCTCGTTGTATGCCGCCGTGGTCGGAAAAGGAAATCGATCATAAAATCAGCGACGCGAAAGCGAAACCGCTATTGAATTTGGGATCGGGCACCGCTTTTTCGGGGATCGGCGTTCAGTTGCGAACAACGCCGCCTCCTGAAAATCCGTTCGTTTTTTATAGCCACAAGCAGCTTCTTGAGGCGGACCTGACGCCGCACTTTCTGATTCAGGACGTGCTGATTGAGGGGCAGCCGATGATCGTGGGCGGCCCGAAGAAATGCCTGAAAACGTCGATCCTGCTCGACTTGGCTCTATCGCTCGGCAGCGGTCTCTCCTTCCTCGGCAGATTTGAGGTCGTCAAGCCGTGCAAGGTGCTGGTCATGTCGGGCGAGTCCGGCTTGGCGACGATCCTCAACGCGATCAATCGAATCATGCACGAGAAATCGCTGACGTGGATACAGGAATACGTGCCGTCGATGGAGCGTTTTCTGAAAAGTGGGGCCACCCCCGTCGCAACCGACGTGCTGATTTGTGACGCCGTCCCGCACATTGCCGATCCGATGCACCTCGTCTACCTCAAAGCCAGGCTGGAGGTTGAGAAACCGGACGTGGTGATCTTCGATCCGGCTTATCTCATGATGGACGGCGAGCGGGCTGAAAACGTAATGAATATGGGCCTCCAACTGCGTCAGATTACTGCACTTTGTCAAGATCACGGTGCGACGATGGTTTTGGCTCATCACTTTACCAAGGTCGCAGGCGATAAAACGGGCATGCCCGACCTGAACGACCTGTCTTGGTCCGGTTTCGCGGAGTTCGCTCGGCAGTGGATTTTGTTGAATCGCCGTGCGAAGTACAGAAGCGGGTCCGGTTTTCACGAACTGAATATGCTGATCGGAGGCTCTGTCGGCTTCGGCGGTGAATACCGGCTCACCGTCGCGGAGGGCAAATTCCCGGATCGCTACTGGAATCCGTGCGTGTTTGTGAATGATGACACAGAAAGTATCTCGCCCTCCTCCGTATTCAACTCGAATTCTCCCGTCCCACCGGTCTTCAACGACAGGGAACAGAAGGTGCTGAGCATCCTTGCGGCCCATTCGGAAGCGGTCCCGCAGAAAACGATCCGTGACGAATCATCGTTCAATACGAAGACGGTCGGTGAAATTTTGGAAAAGCTGATGGTGAAACGATATGTCGTCAAAACCGAAAAAAAAGGAAAGAACGGCAAGATGTCCGCCCACTATCAAGTTATCGCGGCGATGAATAATTAACGTTGCGATTTCACCTGTGAACCGGGTGGAGAAAGGGGCGGGGAGAAGGGAGCTTCAAAGCCCCTTTCCCGGTCCCTTTCAACGCCACAGGTGGAGTAGGGGACTGAATTTATTTTTCTTAAGGGTGGAGTCCCCTGTCCCCTACTCGCCTAAAGCAAGATGGCGTATGGAGTTAGAAGGGGACTTCGAATAACAGGCAAAAATCAAGAGTCCCCTACTTTTGTCCCCTACTCGGAACGGGGATTTTGGCGTGAAAGCGCCCCCCTCACCACTGGGCAGCATGAATGAAGCTGGCGGGGCGATTGTTTGACCTGTGCGCGTTTCAAACCGAAGTCGACCGTTTACCCAGAAAGTCGCCCACCTGTCACCACGGTTGACGTACGGTGCCTTATTGAAGAAATGGGCAACCCAACCAGATTGCCCCGTGTGAAGCAGAAAAAACCTCTACCGAATTCACTTCGTTAATCAAGACGACCGATTTGGCAAAGATTCCCTTTCGCACCCTTTGGGTCCGTATGTGGCGTTTTGCGCCGGCACTGATTCCGGCACTTTTCGCTTGCGGCGTTTGATTGCGGAAACAAGTCCCTGTTACAAGCGATTGGGCGACAAGGACTTAGAAAATACCCCCAGCAGGATTCGAACCTGCGACCTACGGTTTAGGAAACCGTCGCTCTATCCCCTGAGCTATGAGGGCGGCATGGTGGCATGCTCGAATCTGTCGGGGGGGGGCGAAAAAAGCGATTATTTGCCGTTGCGCTCGCGTAACACCGCTTTGCGGCTGAGCTTGATCCGGTTTTGGTCGTCCACCGCGATGACCTTCACGTCAAAACGGTCGCCGACCTTGCAGATGTTGTGAATACTGTCCACATACTCGTCCGAAAGTTCGCTGATGTGACACAATCCGTCGCGACCCGGCAATATCTCAATAAACGCACCGAATTCCTTCACGCTCGTCACCTGCCCCTCGTAAATCTTGCCGACCTCCACCGAAGCCGTCAAACGATTCACCTCGTTCAACGCCGCCTTGGCACTCTCTTCGTCCGAAGAAGCAATGCTAACCGTGCCGTCGTTTTCCACGTCCACCGATGCGCCCGTCTTCTCCTGAATCGAACGGATCGTCTTGCCGCCGGGACCGATCAACAGACCGATCTTTTCCGGGTCGATGTGCGTCTTGAACATCCGCGGTGCATACGCCGAAATGTCTTCCGCCGGGCGTGGTATCGCACTGAGCATCTTTCGCAAAATCGCGATTCTCGCTTCACGCGACTGCTTCATCGTCTCCATGATAATCTCCGACGAGATGCCCGCGATCTTCAAATCCAACTGGATGCCCGTGATACCAAGCTGCGTCCCGGCGATCTTGAAATCCATGTCACCATAGTGATCCTCGTCCCCCATGATGTCCGTCATCAGGACCCACTTATCCGACTCCTTGACCAAGCCGATCGAGATTCCCGCGACAGGATTCGTAATCGGAACGCCCGCCGCCATCAGTCCCAACGTCGCTCCGCAGACCGACGCCATGGAGCTGGAACCGTTCGATTCCAAAATGTCCGAGATGATCCGGACTGTGTACGGAAACTCTTCCGCTTCCGGCAAAACCGGTTTGACGCTCCGTTCGGCTAAAGCACCGTGTCCGTATTCCCGGCGACCGGGGCCACGATACGGCTTGCATTCGCCGACCGAGAACGACGGGAAATTGTAGTCGAGCATGAACTTCTTCGTGTACTCGTCGAACAAACCGTCGATACGCTGCTCGTCCCTGGCGGTGCCAAGCGTTACAGTAATTAACGCCTGGGTTTCGCCTCGCTGGAACAAGGCACTGCCGTGAACTCGCGGCAGAACGTTGATCCGGCATTCGATGTCGCGAAGATCGCGCATGGAGCGACCGTCGGGACGCGTACCGGACAAGATTTGATCCCGCACGACCCGCTCTTCCAGTTCGGTCCACGCCGTTTCGAACAGGTCGCTGCTCCATGTATTTGATTCCGTAGCGGCAGCGTCAAGCACGGCCGCTTCATCGGCTTCCTCGAGAGGTTCGCTCGCGGCGTCATTGCCGACCGGTCCGTTGACGATCGGTTTGACCGCCGGAACTTGCGGGAAGAATTCTTCCTTCGCTTTCTCTTTCAATTCGGAACAAGCCGTGTATCGAGCTGCTTTGCCGACGGTCCGCTTCGCCGTCCAGAATTGATCGTAATATTTTTCTCGCAATTTTTCGAGGAGTGAATCGATCTGCGGCGGGGTGAACGATAATTTCACCGGCGCGACTTTGCGAACGAGTTCCTCCTGGAGTTCGCAGATTTCCTTGATATAGCCGTGAGCGGCTTCAATCGCGGAGAACATGGTGTCTTCCGGCAATTCCCGGGCGAATCCTTCGATCATCAGGACCATTTCCTTATTTCCGGAAACGATCAGATCCAAGTCGCTGTTTTCCAGTTGCTCGAACGCGGGAAACGGAACGAATTCGCCGTCAATCAATCCCAACCGCACCGAAGCGAGCGGACCGTTGAACGGGAGCGAGGAAACCGCGACGGCGGTTGCGGAACCGGTCATTGCGAGAATGTCGGGATCAATCCGACGATCGCTGGCCATGACGAAAGAAAGAACCTGTACTTCATTATAGAAGCCCTTGGGGAACAAAGGCCGCATCGGACGGTCGATGAGGCGGGAAGTCAGAACTTCTTTGAGGCTAGGGCGTCCTTCTCTTTTAATAAAACCGGCGGGAAACTTTCCGGCGGCGGCGACACGTTCCCGATAATCGCAGGTCAGCGGGAAAAAATCCGTTCCCGGTCGGCTCGGCCCGGTCGCGGCGGCACAAAGGACCACGGTTTCATCGTATCCGATGAGTACCGCGCCCGCCGCTTGCTTGGCCAATTCGCCTGTTTCGATCCAAAGTGTGCCCGCACCGATTTTCTTTTCAACTCTTGTTTTCAATTGATCACCTACTTTATCACTTTCATTTACTATTAATTTAACCCCCAACACATTTTGGAATGTAACAGAAATATATTGGAGAAACAGGGTGATCAGCGACCGCCCCTTGAAGAACAAATCACAATTTTTATGGAAATTCTGCGCGGAGTACCGGCTAAAAGGGGGGAATGGCTGGGAGGGGCCGGGTTGTCAGCAGGAGATTTTTAGGACTACTTTCTAATGCCGAGAGCCTGGATGATATCGACGTAGCGCTGCGGCTCACGGGATTTCAGAAAATCCAAAAGACGTCGCCTGCGGCTGACCATCATCAAGAGACCACGACGTGTGGAGTAATCTTTTTTGTGTTCACGGAGATGCTCCGTGAGGGCGTTAATTTTTTTGGTGAGGAGCGCGATTTGCACTTCCGAAGACCCTGTGTCTCCTTCCGAGCGACTGTGCTTCCCAATCAGTTCTTTCTTTTCCTCTTTGGTCATTATGGACATTATCGTTTGGAAACTCCTTAATTAGACTCTTTCAATCAATAAAAGTTAAACCCAACATATGGTGCGAGAATTCTAACGCAAATTGCCGAAGACTCAAGTGGGGACTGCTCTGCCGGTGAAAAAACGGACGCATTGACGATCTTCGTCCGATGGACTACGATAAAATGTCGATTTTTTGTTTGGCCCTGAACCTTTACTACACCATTTTTACATGAGATATTCGATTTTCTGCACGATTTTACTGGCGATTTCCCTGGGCTGCTGGACCGGCTGCACGCAGCAAACGCCGAAACCGGCGGACGAGCACGCCGGACACGATCACGGCGCCGAAGCGCACGGGTCCCACACGCCGAAACATAATCAGGTTCTCGTCGAATTTCCCGGACATAAGTACACGATGGAAATTACGGACGACCATGACACGGGCCTCGTTTCGGCTTATCTGACCGACGCGGAATTCGAGAATATTGACGTGGATTCCAAGGAAGTGAAGTTGAATTTTCTTGTGGACGGTGCTCCAAAGTCGTTCGTTTTGACGCGGGCGGCTTCCGAATCGGGCAAACCGGTCACATTTACGTCGTCCGACAAGGACTTGGAAGTTTTGATTTGCGACGGTTGGAAGGGAGAAGCGACCGCCGTCGTGGAAATCGCAGGCTCGCCCAATAGTGCCGCACTGAAAAAGCTTTCCGGTGACGATCATTCCCACGAAGGGCATTCGCACGAAGGCCATTCCCATTAGTGAAGCATGTGGCCGATATAGCCGTCCGTTAGCACCGGGGCTTGCCCCGGGCTGGGCTGTGCGAACGGCTTCTGTGAGGAAATGTGCCGTTTCACCCCACAAACACGAGGCAAGCTCACGTCGCTAACGATATGATGATCTTTCCCCCACTTTCTCCCGAACGGCAGATTGCTCTGCTCACGGTTTTCGCGGCAATTCAATTTGTCGTAATCGCGCCGATCGGCTATGCGTTCAAAGGCGGTTCGGCGATTTTGGCCGTCGGGTTGGTCGTCGTCACGTGTTGGGCGGGAGTCGTCCTTGCGGTTCTTTCGATAAAATTTTTTCGATATGCCTTGAAAAAGGAACAGCCTTGGTATATCATAGGCGGGATTTTCCGAATGGGGATACCCTTTTGCGCCGCTCTGGTCGTCGCCATTGCGGCGGAAAAAGATTTCGGTTTTCTCGTTCTGATCCTTTTTCCCATAGTATATTTGTCTATGCTCCCGATCGACGTCCTATTGACGCTGCCCGGTAAAGATAAAATGAATCCATGAATTGCATGAAGGACTGAAAAATTCATCAATCGTCGTAATTCATAATTCATAATTCATAATTAAACAAGCAATGGCCGAACTGAATCTCAACGAAATTGCCGGACACGTCAACGACGCGATCAATTTCCATATTCCGGCCTTTTTAGGAAGCCATACGCCCGATTTTCCGAAAATCGGACCGTTCCAGATCACGAAATATATGGTGATCGAAGTCGCGGTCGGGGTGATCCTGTGCGCGATTTTCATCCCGATGGCCATGAAAATGAAAGGCGGCAAACCGCTCCAGGGACGCTTCTGGAATATGATGGAGGTTTTCCTCCTTTACCTGCGGGACAACGTGATTCGCCCCAGTATCGGAAAACATGACGCGGATCGCTATACGCCGTTTCTCTGGACGCTCTTTTTCTTCATTCTCGGCTGTAATCTGGCCGGAATGGTGCCGTGGAGCGGTTCGCCGACCGGTTCGCTTTCCGTAACCGGCGTTTTGGCGATGGCGACGTTTCTCGTCGTCAACATCTCCGGGATGCAGCGTTACGGAGCTGGAAAATACTGGCTCGGACTCGTCCCGCACATGGATTTGCCGCCGATCCTCGCGATAGTCCTCAAACCGATGCTTTTCGTGATCGAGGTTGCCGGTCTTTTAATCAAACACGTCGTGCTCTCCATTCGTCTTTTGGCGAACATGTTCGCCGGACACATGGTCCTTGCCGTTTTTCTGGCGTTCATTCCGATGACCGCCGGAACGATCTGGTGGCTGCCCGTCACGACCGGCAGCGTTGCGATGGGCGTCGCTTTGAGCTTGCTCGAACTGTTCGTCGCGTTTTTGCAGGCGTACATTTTCATGTTCCTTTCCGCGATATTCATCGGAATTGCATTACACCAACACTAAACCAAGTGAAAAGTGATAAGTGATAAGTGATATTTTTTCTATCCCTTGCCGCTTGTCACCTATCACTTATCACCTATCACCTCACTCCAGGAGATTTTTTCGTGAACAAACTTTCCAAACTTGCCGTCATTTGCTTTGTTCTTTTTGTCGTTTGTGCGCCGGCGATGGTTTTCGCGGCTGATGAAGGTGGTGCTCCCGCCGCGGCTGCCGCTTCGGACGGGTTGGCCAAGGCCGGTGCCGCGATCGGTTGCGGTCTGGTCATCATCGGCGGCGGATTGGGAATCGGAAAAATCGGAGCCGGAGCCGTTGAAAGTATGGCCCGCCAACCGGAATTGGCCGGCGGTATCCAAACCGCGATGATCATTTCCGCCGCTCTGATCGAAGGGGTCACGTTCTTCGCGCTGATTATCTGCCTCTTGTGCCGGTAGTCATTCGTCGATCGTCTCCCAGAGAATCGTTTCTCCTTCCCATGAGATCATCATGAAAAACGTAATCCTTTCGTTGTGTTTCCTCGCGGTACTCCAGTTCGGGATACTCGCCCCGTTGTCGACGGTGTACGCTTCTGCGGACCCGGCGGCTGCCGCCGAAGGCGATATGAGCGAGAAGCTCAATCCGATCCGCTTTGAAACCGATACGGCCCTTTGGACCGCCGTCGTGTTCGTGCTCGTGGTTCTCGTGCTCGGCAAATTCGCATTCACGCCGATCGTACAAGCGCTTGACCAACGAGAGCAGTCCGTGGCCGACAACATCGCCGCTGCGGAAAAAGCGAACCTTGACGCCAAGGAAATGCTCGGGCAATACCGCCAGAAATTGGTCGACGCCCAAGAGGAAGTGAAGCAGTTGCTGGACGCCGGAAAAAAGGAAGCGGAAGCGGCCGGATTGGCGATTGTCGAAAAAGCGAAGCAAGCCGCCGAAAGCGAACGAATCCGCGTGACCAAGGAAATCGAAGCGGCAACGACCGGAGCCTTGCAGGAATTGGCGGAGAAAAGCGCAACGCTCGCGACGACTTTGGCAGGAAAAATCATCAAGACCAAAATCGACGCGTCCGCCCACAAGGATTTGATCAACCAGGCCATCCAGGAATTTGCTCGGAATTAGTAGTCGGTAGTCAGTCGTCGGTAGTCAGCAATAGACAATTCTGATATATCGAACACTGACTACTGACTACTGGCTACTGACTACTGGCAACAATGACACCCAAAGAACAAGACGCCCAATTTTCCGCTGAATTCGACGCGGATGTCGCCGTTGAAAAGATCGCCGAGATGTACGCCAACGCCTTTCTTGACGCCTCCGCGGCTCAAGGGGAACCTTTGGCGGAGCAGGTCGAGCAATTCGACTCTCTCATGAGTGACGTTCTGGCGAAGCATCCGACATTCGAATCGATTCTCGGTTCCGCTTTGGTATCGCCGGACGAAAAGACCGGGATTCTCGATCGAACCTTGAAAGCGCAGGCCTCCAAGACGTTTTTGAACTTTCTCAAAGTCGTTGCCAAACACGGTCGGCTCGATATTTTAAGATCGATTCACCGGGAGACCCGCAACGCTTATGAAAAGCGTTTGAATCGCATTCCGGTCCGGATCACGACCGCCGTACCGTTGGACGATACGACCGTACAGTCGTTGTCCGAAAAACTCCGTGTCATTCTCGGCGGGGAACCCTTATTCCAAACCGCCGTCGATCCGGACGTGATCGGCGGAATCGTCGTTCGCGTCGGCGACACCATTTACGACGCCTCGTTACTCACCCAACTTAAAAACGTTCGTCAACAGATGATTGACAGTAGCGCCCATGAAATTCAAAGCCGACGAAATCGCTTCAGTAATCCAGAAGGAAATTGAGCAGTTTGAAACCCAGATCGACGTTCGTGAAGTCGGTCGCGTCCTCGAAGTCGGGGACGGAATCGCCCGGGTCTACGGTCTTTCCGGCGTCATGGCCGGGGAGATGCTCGAATTTCCCGGCGGCGTGATCGGACTCGCGTTCAACCTCGAAGAAAACTCCGTGGGTGTGATCATCCTCGGCGATTACCTGAAAATCGAGGAAGGGGACGAAGTCCGAACGACGGGACAGCTTTTGCGCGTTCCCGTCGGCGAAGCCGTGATCGGGCGCGTCCTTGATCCGCTCGGCAATCCGCTCGACGGCAAAGGTCCGATCGTGACGAAAGAATTCCGTTTCGTCGAATCGGAAGCCCCGGGTATCGCCGACCGTCAACCGGTCCGTGAATCGCTTGCGACGGGAATCAAGGCAATCGATGCCATGACGCCGATCGGACGCGGGCAGCGTGAACTTATCATCGGCGACCGTAAGACGGGGAAAACCTCGATCGGAATCGACGCGATCATCAATCAAAAGGGAACCGGCGTGAAATGCTTTTACGTTGCGGTCGGGCAAAAGGACTCGACCGTTGCGGGAATCATCGAAACGCTCCGCGAACACGGCGCGATGGACTACACGACCGTCGTCGTTTCCGGTTCCAGTTCTCCCGCTCCGCTGCAATACATCGCGCCGTACGCCGGTTGTGCGATGGCCGAATATTTCATGTATAATAAGCAGCACACGCTGGTCGTGTACGACGACTTGTCCAAGCAAGCGGTTGCGTATCGTCAGCTTTCGCTTTTGATGCGTCGTCCGCCGGGTCGTGAAGCGTATCCGGGCGACATTTTTTACTGCCATAGCCGACTTTTGGAACGGTCCGCGAAACTGTCCGACGAACTCGGCGGCGGTTCGCTCACGGCTCTTCCGATCGTCGAAACGCTCGAAGGGGAAGTTTCCGCGTACATTCCGACGAACGTGATTTCGATCACCGACGGCCAGATATACGTGCAGCCGGACTTGTTCTTCCGCGGTCAGCGACCGGCGATGAACGTCGGTATTTCGGTTTCCCGCGTCGGCGGTTCGGCCCAAATTCCGGCGATGAAGCAAGTCGCCGGCGGTTTGCGGCTCGACTTGGCCGCGTTCCGGGAACTCGAAGCGTTCGCCCAGTTGGGGACCGACCTTGACGCCGCGACTCAGGCTCGTTTGGACCGCGGATACCGTATGACCGAACTGCTCAAGCAGGGACTGTGTAAACCGATGAACGCCGTCGACCAGGTTCTCGTGATCTACGCCGGAACCCGTGGTTTTCTCGACAAGATTTCGGTTTCGCAGGTCGCGAAGTGGGAGACGATGTTCCTCGAATTCGTGCAGAATACGAAAAAGGATCTTTGGCAAAAGATCGCCGACGAAAAGAAACTCTCGCCGGAACTGATCGCGGACATCGAAAAAACGATCAACGAGTTTAATACGCAATTCGAGACGCGATCGAAGTAAGGTTTATTGTCGAAAGAGTACAGAGAGATCGCAACGGACTACGTTTTTTTTATCTCCGACTCTTTTTTCCTTATCGACGTTGGGAGGTAAGCGATGCCCGTTTTGAAAGAACTTGATCCTACGAAGATTCGTAAAAAACGCTCCGGAAAATCGCTGCGGAATGAAATTCGTGAACGGTTGTTGCAGATCGACGACATCGGATTTCTGGAAGCGATGTTGGTGTTCGTACAGACTCGTCAGGATGTTCCGATCAAGCTTTCTCCTGTAATGTTGCAAGCAATCGACGATGCGGAGCGGGATGATGCCGAAGGAAAGCTTTGTTCACACGAAGACGTTATGAAGGAGGTTCGGCAATGGTTGGCCGAAAACCCGTGACTTGGTCGGTCCGTGCAAGAGAAGAATTGAATACGATTCTGAGATTCTACCGCGAACGGAATGGAAATTCAGCGTACGGGACAAAAATCCAAAACCGGATCGACCTGTTAGTGCTGTACGTTTCGCGAAATGAAGAATACGGGCAGGCTACGGATCGACCGGATATCCGGTCGGTCGTGTTGAAGCCGTTCGAGTTGATTTACAAAATTACCGAAAACAAAATCATCATTGTTTCCATTTGGGACGCTCGTCGGGATCCGGATTCCCTGAAATTACCCTGAGGAAGAGGTGAACCATGCTTACGTTGGAATTACCGGTCGAACAGGAGGAAGACAAGGCGGTTCGGGTCAAAAACAAACTCAAAAAGGAGATCGCCTTTTGGATCAAACGCGTCGATAATTATGAATTTTTGAAAGCCGTTCGAAGTTTGGTTCGCAACGAAGCGGTTGTCAAACGGGTTGCGACTCAGGATTCGTTTCCGACGGCGGTCCGGGAAGCGATTGAAGAAGGTTTGCGAGACATAGCCGCCGGTCGGCTTCAAACACAGGAAGAAGTCGAAAAGGAGCTGTTTGGATAATGGCAAGCAGCGTTCGATGGACGAGACGTGCTAAAAGGGATTTTTCGACAATCAAAGACTTTTTTGATCAGAGAAATGGTTCATCCGACTATAGCAAGAAATTGTTCGATCGAATTTGCGAAACCATGGATTTGGTCCGGCTGCACGATGAACTTGGAGAGAAATGGAAAAGCGATGACGTTCGATTCATCGTCGTTGAAAAATACCAAGTCTTTTACCAAGTCAAAAAATCCGTCGTTCGCATCATTACCATTTGGGACGCTCGCCGGGATCCGGACAAATTGAAATTACCGTAAAGAAGTACACCAATGGCCAAAGCAAGAGCACTGGACAAGCGACGTAAGTCGATTCGTAATATTCGCAAGATCACCCGGACGATGGAGCTGGTCGCGACCGCGCAGTTCAAACGGGCGATGGATCGGGCCGTCGCGATCGATTCGTACACGAAACGACTCATCGCGTTGGTGCAGGATTTGCGGTCCTCCGGAGCGCAGCTTGTCGGTTCCCACCCGCTGCTGGAAGATCGCAAGGACCAGAAAAATGTAACACTCCTCGTTCTTACGGCCAACCGCGGTATGTGCGGCGGGTACAACGCCGGGATCATGCGGTTGGCGAATCATCGGCTCAAGGAGATGCAGGAGCAGTACGAACAGGTTCACCTTGAGGTGTCCGGCAAACGAGGGATCGGGGCGTTCAAATTCCGTAAAGTGAAACTTGACGCCGAGTTCATCCATTTCGAGGATAAGCCGACGTTCGAACAGGTCGACGAAGTCGCGTCCCGGTATTACGAAGAATACGTGTCCGGAAAAATCGACCGGCTTGAGATCGCTTACCAATACTTCACGTCGTTGAGTCGGCAGATGCCGAAAATCGAAACGGTTTTGCCGCTTTCGCCGAAGTCGTTTTCCGAAGAAATCCTCGAACTCAAAGACGAGGAAGCGAAAACGGAATCTCATCGACCGAAATCCGCGGCGGAATTGAAAAAAGCGGCCTTGGTCGCGCAGGCGGACAAGATGGTCGCTTCGAAAAAAGAACGGGGACTCAAAGAATCCGCGTTCAATCAGGGGGCCGGGTTCGAATTCATCCCCTCGGCGCAGGATATCCTCGACGAAGTCGTTCCCTATGCGTTCCGGATCAAGCTGTACAAATGCTTCCTCGACGCGGCGGTCGGCGAGCAGATCGCCCGAATGGTCGCGATGAAAGCCGCAACGGAAAACGCGGACGGCATCATCGGCAATTTGACGACCGCGTACAACCGGGCACGTCAATCGCAGATCACGAACGAAATCTCCGAAATCATCGGCGGTGCCGCGGCGCTGGAAGGATAAATTTGGAGCGTGGGCGCCTCGCCCGCGTCTTCACGCAAGTGGAACCGCTTCTCCCGGCTCCGGCGGATTCGGGACGAGCCGTTTTGAAATCCGCTCCAGGAGCGTTTCGATTCCTTCGCCGGTTTTCGCGCTGACCCGAACGGCGTCGGCATACGAATCCGCTTCGGCCCGGACTTCGGGGAGATCCCACTTGTTGACGATCATCAGTTTCCCCGGAAAATCAAGCTCGGTTTTCCTTTCTTTTTCGTTTCGGGTCAAGTCGACGATCTCCAACACCAGGTCGGCGTTTTGTACGGAATCCCAGGATCGTTCGATCCCTTCCCGCTCCAGCTCGTGTTCGGTCGAACGTATCCCGGCGGTATCGACCAACGTGACCGGCCAACCGTCGATCACGCTTTCCACGCCGACGCTGTCTCGGGTCGTTCCGGCTTCCTGGTGAACGATCACACGTTCAAATCCGACCATTGCGTTGAGCAGCGAGCTTTTGCCCGAATTGACCGGCCCGAAAAGCACGATCCGAAACGGCGTCAGGATTCTTCGACCGAGCTTCTCGTTTTCCCGAAGCCGGGCAGTGCGTGCTTCGGCTTCCGACGGATTACAACCCAGGATCGCGGTAAGTTCGCGTTCCAGAGCTCCGTGATACTGGTCCAGGAGAATTCCGGCGATGCGCTCCGTTTTCGCAAACGGGATCAGGGAAAGCGCGATCCGCTTCTGGTCGCCGTTTGAAGCGGCAATCCAATCGGTCCAGGACAGTTCGGTTGCGTGGAATCGGTTTTTGAGCGTCTGCATGATCGCCGCGACGACCGCCTCACCGCCGTGCGAGTGAATTTCCAGGCGGGTTTCATCGAGACGGTGGAGAACGACTTCCTCCGAAGAGCCCGCCAAATCCAAGGGGAAACGGGCATGGATCGGTACATTGCAAGCAAAAGGCGATTTCGTGGACAAAAACCGGAAAACATCGCCGACTTTTTCCCCTTCCAGCAAAATCGAAGCGACCGCACTTCGACCCGGCGGTGTTAATCGAATCATTTTCAATGGTTTTTCCCCTTTCCCGGTTCGTCGGTTAGGATTATACTGTAGCCGTGAATGCGATGAAGCCTTTTTCCTGGGACCGCAGGCTTCCAGCCTGCCTGTGGGCGGTAGGAAATCATTTTGCACAGCGTCGTCCGCTTCGCGCGGCGGGCTGGAAGCCCACCGACCCAGGTGCACGGTCCCAGGGAAACGCCCCGTGGCTAACGAACCTAACAATGATTGCATAAAGCGTCTGTTTTTCAACCCGTTTGTTTTTCATGAATCGTTTTGTTTCCTGGTTCCTCAATGTCGCTTATCTAGGATTACTGGTGATCTTTTCGCCGTTGATCCTTTATCGGGCCGTGGTTCATGGGAAATATCGGCAAGGGTTTCGCCAAAAGTTTTTCGGTTTGGTTCCGGAGCTTCCGCGACTGCAATCGCCGAAAAAACGCGTCTGGTTTCACGCGGTGAGCGTTGGAGAAATCAACGTACTTCGACCGCTTTTGAAGTTGATCCGCGAAGAACAGCCCGAGTGGGAATGTGTGATCTCGACGACGTCGCTCACTGGAATGCAGCTCGCCGAACGGCTTTACGGAGCGGAGTACACGGTTTTCTACTGTCCGCTCGACTTTTCCTGGGCGGTGTTCACGGCAATGCGACGCATCCGTCCGAACATGCTGGTTCTTGCAGAGCAGGAAATCTGGCCGAACCTGTTTTACGCCGCGAAAAAACGCCGCGCGAAACTCGCCCTGATCAACGGACGGTTCGGCGAAGGAGGATATCGGCGTTACAAAATGTTCCGCTTCTTTTTCAAACCGGTTCTGCGAATGCTCGACCTCATTGCCGTCCAAAGCGAAACGTACGCCGGCTGGTTCCACAGCCTCGGCGCGTACGGCGAAACGATCGAAATCACCGGTTCGATGAAATTCGACGGCGCCCAAACGGATCGGGCGAATCCGAAAACGGTCCAGTTGGCGAACCTTGCCGGCATCGACGTCGGTTCGGACGTCGTTTTCCTTGCCGGGAGCACGCAGGAGCCGGAAGAAGCGTATGCCCTGGACGTGTACGAAAAACTCAAAGACGATTGGCCGCGTTTGAAATTGATTCTCGTTCCACGGCATCCGGAGCGATTCGAAGCGGTCGCCCAGTTGCTCACCGAGCGCGGAGTCGATTGGATGCGGCGAACCCGGCTGGATTCCCAACCGGAGTTGAAAGGGAAACGGGTTCTCATGATCGATTGCGTCGGCGAACTCGGGGCGTGGTGGGGCGTTTCGAAAATCGCGTTCGTCGGCGGCAGCATGGGAACCCGGGGCGGCCAGAACATGCTCGAACCGGCCGCGTTCGGCGCCGCGGTTTCGTTCGGACCGAACACGAAGAATTTCCGCGACATCGTCGACCTGCTGCTGCAAAATGACGCCGCGATCGTCGTACACGACCAGCCGGAGATGCTCAAATTCGTCCAAAAATGCCTGGAGAATCCGGAGTTCGTCAAGGAAATCGGCAATCGCGGTCGGGAATTGGTTCAAAACAATCTCGGCGCAACGAAAAAAACGCTTGATCTCCTCGCGAATACAATCACCACTTGACTTTTCATTCCGATGAATATCGTTTTGTCATTATTACGATTACGTTTTCTCCGTCCCGGCGCGAGGATTCCCGCTTTGATTCTGCTCGGCGCGGTTTGCGGGATGGGGCTTCTGCTCTTCCAGATTTCCAAGGCGACCTCGTATTTGAGCAGCGAGTCGGAAACCTGTATGAACTGTCATGTCATGACGGACGCGTATCTTTCTTGGCAGCATTCGTCGCACGCCCGGTACGCCGTGTGCAACGACTGCCATGTTCCGCACACCTCGTTGCCGAGAGAATACGCGTTCAAAGCGAACGACGGCTTGCGACACGCGGCGATTTTCACGCTCCACATGGAGCCGCAATCGATCCGGCTCTCCGAAGGGGCGATCCCGGTCGTCCAGGAAAACTGCCTGCGGTGTCACGAACCGCGATTGGCGGAAGTTTCGGCTTGCCGATACCAAGAGGGCGATTTGCGCTGCTGGGACTGTCACCGTGAAACACCCCACGGACGCGTCCATTCGCTTTCGGCGTCCCCAGACGCGATGCGACCGCGATAACGAACTTCGTGATTTTGTAATTTGTTATTTGTAATTTTTAATTGAATATCATGCCAGAAAATAAATTCTTCCCCGGTTTTTTGTTTTTCCTGATCGTCGCCGCGGTTGCCTTCGGGCTCGGGATGATGATCGTTTCGGTCTCCGAACGTCGGGCCGAAGCGGTTAAGCGGAATCTGCTGCACGAAATCGGCGCCAAAGAAATGGACGCCGCGAAGTGGGGACTCGACTTTCCCCGTCAGTACGATTCGTGGAAACGGACCGAAGAGACCTCGTTCCTGTCCAAATACGCAGGCAGCGGACATCGCGATTATCTCGAAGAGACGCCCGCGAACGTGATTCTCTTCGCCGGATATGGGTTCGGCAAGGATTACTGCCAAGCCCGAGGGCACTGGTATGCGATCGAAGACGTTACGAATACCAAACGCGTCAACGAAAAGACGCCCGCGTCCTGTTGGTACTGCAAAAGTCCCGACGTGCCGCGTCTGATCGAAGAACAGGGCGTCGAAAAGTTCGCGGCCCATACGTTCGACGAACTCAAAGGGGAAATCACCCACGCGATTTCCTGCTACGATTGCCATGAAGAGAACACGATGAAACTCCGCGTACTCCGTCCGGCGATTCACGAAGGAATCAAACGGCAGGGAAAAGATCTGGCGTCATTCTCCCACCAACAGATGCGGAGTGTCGCGTGCGGCCAGTGTCATTCGACGTATTATTTCGCCAGAGACACCAACGTCGTCGTCTTCCCCTGGTCCAAAGGGCTGCTCGCCGAGAACATTGAGGAGTATTACAAGGAAGACGGCTTTTCCGATTGGACACACCCGATCAGCAAAGTTCGAATGATTAAAGTCCGACATCCGGATTACGAACTGTTTTCCACGAGCGTCCACGCGTTTCAGGGGCTTTCCTGCGCCGACTGTCACATGCCGTACAAGACGGAAGGGGCGGAAAAATTCTCGGATCACCATTTGCAATCGCCGCTGGCCGACATTTCCAATAGTTGCGCGGTGTGTCACCGCTGGAGCGAAGGTGAAATCCGTGCGCGTGTCACCACGATCCAGGACAAGGTCCGCGAAGGCCGCGACCGGGCTGAATCGGCGATCGCGCACGCTCACTTCGATCTCGGCGCCTGTGCGGAAGCGGGAGCAACCGACGAAGAACTCGCCGAAGCCCGGGACCTGCTCCGATACGCCCAGATGCACTGGGATTTCATCGCCGCGGCCAACGGAATGGGCTTTCATTCGCCGCAGGAATCACAGCGCATCCTCGCGACCGCCTTGGACAAAGCGAGCCGGGTTCGATTGATGTGCAGTCGGATTCTCGCCAAACACGGCTATCCGGACGAAGTCGTCTACCCCGACTTCTCGACGAAAGAAAAAGCCCAAGAGTTGACAGGGCAATTCGTTTCCGGCAACGCGCCGTCGCTGCTGAAAAAGTGATACCGCGTCATGGGTAAACGACGAACTCGATCCGATTGTTTTTTTCCGGATGACCGCTGACCAACGGACGAGCCGCTCCGTATCCGGTCACTTTGATCTGCTTCGTCGTCACGCGTTTTTGTTCCAGCAGATGCAGGGCGACTACGTTGGCTTTTCGCGACGTCAATTCGATCGCCTGCATCGGATTTTGTGGATTCTCGAGAATCGGGTCGGCATGTCCTTCGATCCCGATCATGTTGTTCGGATAATTGACGCGAATTTCTTTAATGACCGTTCCGAGAACTTCGTCCGCTTTCGGGAGCAATTGGACGGCGTTCGGGCTGAACAGCACGGAATCGTCGACGGCGATGCGGATCGTCTCACCGTCCCGGGGCAGGACCGCGACCCCTTCGATTTGGATCACGGGGGTGTACTGGAGCGGGCTGTTGGGCGGGATCACAACCGTCGCCTGCTTCTGGAACGAGGCGTTGAGGCTTTGGACTTTCTGTTCTTTCGCTTCCAGTTCGCCGCGGAGCTGTGTCACTTCGACGGAAAGCTCGTCCGCTTTCTTCTGGACGGCCGCAATGGTTTCGTCCGCTTGCTTGCGAATTTGTTCCGTTTGTTCGGCCATTTCCACATTCAACGGCGGAGGAACGACCGGTTTGGCCGTTTCGTGCAGTTCAGGAGCGTTTTCCTGAACCGGCGGCGGAGTTTTCGAGGAGGAGCTTTTTCCCGTCAGACGGTCGATCAAGGCGCACCCGGCAATACACTGCGATGCGAGAAGAATCGCAATGATCGCGAAAGATCGGCAGGAAATGGTTTTCGTACTCATAGAACCGCTCGGTAGTGTTTTTCGAACAAACCTTGCGTCCAATTATGACCTACGGTCAAGTCAATTTAAGGGGAAAACCGCGAATTTCTCGAAATAGACAACTCTTTTCCCGCTTTAATCCGCTCAAACGTTTTTTTCGCGGTCTTGCATCCGGAAATCGCGTTTCGTATGATGGGTGGACGTGTAGACTTGGTATTGCGTCGATCGGAAACGCGCCGGGGCTTGCCCCGGGCTGGGCTGAGCGAACGGCTTCACTTTGGAGCGTTCGGTTGGAGCCGACGTATCACAGAACAAACGCGGGGCAAGCCCCGCCGCTAACGGAGATCATCTCATGGACCGCAGAAACTTTCTTTCCGGGACGTTTGCGTTGACCGCAGGCGCGTTGTTGACTTCCACTACCTCGATTTTGGCGCAAAAAGAGACGCCGACCCGATCGGGGGGCAAACATTCGGTGCGGCTTGGCGGACCGGTTTTCTTTTCCGACGAAGATCCCGACAAATGGGCCGCGGAAGCGAAAAAGAAATACCGGGCCGTTTACGCTCCGAATGTTTCCCTTGACGACAAGGACCGAATCCGGGCCGTCGTCGAAGCGGTTCGAAAGCACGATCTGGTGATCGCTGAGGTCGGAGCGTGGAGTAATATGCTCGAACACGATCCGACGAAACGAAAGGAAGTCCTCGACAGCGTGATCCAGCGGACCGTTTTGGCGGACGAACTCGGAGCACGCTGCTGTGTCAATATCGCCGGGAGTTACAACACGCAGTACTGGGACGGTCCCGATCCTAAGGATTTGAGTTCGGAATTTTTCGACGCGACCGTGGAAAACGTCCGCAAAATCCTCGACGGCGCCAAACCGAAACGAACGGTGTTCGCTTTGGAAATGATGCCGTGGGCGCTGCCGGATTCCGCCGATTCATACTTGAAACTGATCAAAGCGGTGGATCGCAAAGGACTCGGCGTTCATGTCGATGCGTGCAACCTGATCAATTCGCCGGAAAAGATGTGGAACACGACCGCGCTGATTCACGACGTGTTCGATAAACTTTCGCCGTGGATCGCCAGTTGCCATGCCAAAGATCTCAAGTGGATCAAAGCGTCCGCCGTCCAGTTTGCCGAATGCCCCTTGGGAGAAGGCAACATCGATTACGCGGCCTACCTCCAATGTGTGGCGTCGCATCCGGACGCAAATCTTCCGCTGATGGTCGAACACATGCCCGACGAGGCGACCTACGACCGCTGCCGGGAACACCTCCTGAAGGTCGCGGGAGAAAATGGGATCGAGGTTTAGATTTTCCCTGGGAGCACAGGCTTCCAGCCTGTGTCACGGGCAGGATGCCCGTGCTAAATAGACGCACCAAACCAAATTCGTACCACGCCGATTGCTTTTTTCGGTCGTATGCGTACAATTAGCCCGAGTATGACAACGGGCTTCCCGAGCTGTTTGGGGAGCGCCGAATCCAAGGAAACACTTTTTTGGAGACAATCATGAATATCGGTAAAACAATGGCGAAAGCCCTGAACGAACAGATTAACGCTGAACTTTATTCCTCTTACCTCTACATGTCGATGTCGGCGTGGGCGATGGAGCAAAATCTGCCCGGCTGCTCGAAATGGCTCATGCACCAAGCGGAAGAGGAACGAACCCACGCGCTGAAAATATTCCACTATGTCCTCGAACGCGGCGGAGCGATCGAATTGAAGAAAATCGACGCCCCGGAAACCAAATGGGACGGTCCGCTGCCCCTGTTCAAACAGGTGTACGATCACGAAACCAAGGTAACCGCGATGTTCTACAAACTGATCGAACTCGCCGAAAAAGAAAAAGATTACACGACCGACAATTTCCTCAAGTGGTTCATCGAGGAACAGGTCGAAGAAGAAGCCCAAGCCAACGAAATCGTGGTCCAACTCGAAATGACCGAAGGTTCCAAAGGAAGCCTGTTCATGATCGACCACCGGCTGGGGAAGAGGGGGAATTAATTACTAATTCCAAATTACGAATTACTAATTATAATTCAAGAGCCCTCGTAATTAGTAATTCGTGATTAGTAATTCAATCAGCCAACTGTCCTATGCTTTTTTCGCCGCTTTGTTTTGGGTCGCTGAAAGTTTCGTTTCCGGCGATCCAAGCGGCTTTAAGCGGATACTCCGACGCTCCGATGCGGAAAATCAACCGCAAGCTTGGCGCGGAATTCACTCTTTGCGAAGTTTTGCTCGACCAGTTCGTCGTCGCCGTTTCCCGGCGTAAGGCGAAACTCTATATGCAGGTCGAAGAGGACGAACACCCGGTCGGCGCCCAACTGATGGGGAGCGAACCGGACACGTTCGTTTCCGCGGCGCAGCGGCTCGTTGAAGCGGGTTTCGACGTAATCGACCTGAATTTCGCCTGCCCGGTCAAAAAGGTGCTCGGACGTTCTCGCGGCGGATACCTGATGAGCGATCCGAAAACCGCCGCGAAAATCGTCGAAAGCGTCCGCCGGGCGATTCCCGATTCGGTTCCGCTGACGATCAAGCTGCGCAAAGGGTTCGACGATTCCGAGGAAAGCGTCCGGAAATTCCACGAAATCGTCGACCGTTCGCTCGACCTGGGCGTCGCGGGGATCACGCTGCATGGTCGCACGGTTAAACAGCGGTATACCGGTTTGAGCGACTGGAATTTCGTCCGGGATGTGAAGGAGCGGCTCGTATCGCGAAACTGGTCGCATATACCGCTGATCGGGAGCGGCGATCTTTACACGGCGGAAACGTGCGTTGCGAGAATGCGGGAAACCGGCGTGGACGGCGTCGCGCTCGCTCGCGGTATCATCGGCAATCCCTGGCTTTTCGGCGAGGTGCGGGCGTTGATGAAAGGTGAGCCGCTCCCGCTTCCGCCGACCATCGAACAGCAGCGGGATATTCTCCAAGAGCACTATCGGCTCGCGGAAGAACTCTACGGTTCGAAGCGGGCCTCGACGACGATGCGCGGATTCGGAATCCGGTATTCGCAGCTTCATCCCCAAGCCGAAACCGTCCGCGAAGCGTTCGTCCGGGAACCGTGGAACGACGTTTTGGAAAAATGGTATACGTCCCGTTAACCGCTGACTCCGCCCCACGCATAAACGAAAATGAACAATAAAATCCAGGGATTGTTTGATTTCGCTCGCGGGTTGTTTCGCGGGTCGCAATTCAAGCCGACCGTCGCGATTCTTTACGTTTGTTTCACGGCGTCGCTTTGGAAAACAGCGATTGTGCCGACGACCGGGTTCTCCGCGGGAACGTATCGGATCGTTCTCGCGTTCGTGCTGTTCGGGCTGGTTCCGGCGGGTATCGTTCGATTTGTGTTTCGTGAAAAGCTCGCCGATTACGGCCTGTGCCTCGGGGATTTGCCCATCGCGATCCGGTCCATTTTAATCATGACGCCGCTGATGCTGCTGTTCGGGTTTTTCGCCGGCTGCGATAAGAATTTCCTCGCGGTCTACCCGCTCAATCCGTCGGTTCGGCCCGGCGTTTCCGGAACGATTTTCGTCGCGCATTTAGCGACGTACCTGCTCTATTACGCCGGTTGGGAATTTCTGTTTCGCGGTTTTCTGCAAAAAGCGATGGAACCGCAAACCGGGGCGTTCACCGCGATTCTCGTCCAGACGTTGGCATCAACGATGCTGCATTACGGGAATCCGCCGAGCGAAGTGTTCGGCGCGATTCTCGGCGGACTGTTCTGGGGCTTCCTCTTTTTCCGGACCAGATCGCTCTTGGCCGGGTTCGTGCAGCACACGATTCTCGGCTTTACTCTCGATTATTTTCTCGTTTACGGCGAATGAAAAATCAAGGACCGGATCCCGACCCAAGCCCGTAGCATCACGCCGAGGAGAACCAGGACGACCAGCATCATGATCGGGACGAACCAGCCGAGCGAGAAAAACGGTTCGACCTGATTCCAGCAGTGCGGCCAAAAGACGATCAGGAGGACCGTGCCCATGCACAGCGAAGGGCCGAAAGGAAGCTCGCGACCTTGCCCGACGAGAACCTGCCGGATGCCGAGAATCATGCCCGGAATCGCGCCGAGGAAGAAAATCATCAAGCACGACTGCCAACCGACGTAGGTTCCGATCATCGCCATGAGCGTGACATCACCGAATCCCATCGCTTCCCGACCGAGCGTAAGCCGCCCGATGAGCCGTACGCTCCAGACCGTGATCGCGCCGCCGAAAAGACCGACCAGCGCCGTGAGACCCCCTCGCCAATGCGGGGAATCGGGCAAAGCCGTACGCCAAAAATGTACGATCAAGAGTGTGCCGAACAGCCCCGCTCCGAGCAGAAACCATGTCGAACGGGAACGCCGGAGGTATCGGCAAAAAATCGCGAGGGCTTTACGAAACGGCAATCGACCGTACCAGACGCGACACATTCCGGCGAAACACCAGAACCACCAAATCGCAACGGCAATCGTCAGCGACCGCGTTTCCGGGGCGGGCATCAAACTTTTCGGCCAGCTTCGCGAGCTGGCGACGTGGAGCGGAACCGCCTCGCTTTCGTACAAAATCTCCCCGGCGATCGTTTGCACCTGTTCGGACGGAGGACGAATTTGCGTTGCCGGAAGGAGCGTTTGCGGCAAATAAGCCGCGAAAAACAGGCCGAGAATCGTTCCCGGTACGGTAATCGTATCCGGAATGATCATCTCCTCGAAATCGATGTAGGTCGCCGCGAACAGGAACAGGCAAAGAATCGCGTGGACCAAAAATCGCAAGTGGAGCGTTTCCGTCGATTCCGGCGCGATCACCAGCGGTATCACGGTTTTTCCCAACGAAACGGCCTGCGCTTGCGTTTCCCACCAGTAGAGCGAAGCCAAAGCGATTCCCGTTGCGATTGGAAGAACGCGTTTGAAAATCGGGCCGGGCTCGACGCGGTTCGGCGAAAAGGCGTAAAGGGCCGTGAATTTCGGAACGACGGCCGCCGCTCCGTATCCAAGCAGGAACAGGACGAAGCATCGAACTTCAAGTGGACAGGCCAAAAGGAGGGTCATTTTTTCGGCGCTTAGTCGAGATGTGTTTTGAAGAACTCCAAAATTTTCTTTTTCGTTTCTTCGGAGTGAAAATCTTTCGACGCGTGCCCGCCGGTGTCTTTCGGAAGATCGAAAAGTTCATAAGTCGCTCCGGCTTTTTTCAAAGCGTCGGCGAGACTATGGCTTTGATCGTAGGGAACCAGATCGTCGTCGGGGGCGTGAATGATCAACATGGGGGCGGACTTGGAATCGGCTTGGAGCGTCGGACTCATCTTCCGGATGATTTCCGCTTTTTCGTCCGCTGGTCCGCCGAAGAGCGATTTGCTCAAGTCGGCGACCTGCGGCGTGCTTTTGAACCAAGCGACGAAATCGGCCGGTCCGCACATATCGCAAACGGCTTGGATTTCACTCGATTGGTCAAGATGGTCGCCGAGATCGAATTCCTTTGTTGAGCCGGTCACCCCCAAAAGTGCCGAAAGATGTCCGCCTGCCGAATGTCCCATCGCTCCGAAATGCTCGGGATCGAGATTGTATTTTTTCGCGTGGGCTCTGAGCCAACGAACGGCCGATTTGCAATCGACAATCTGTGCGGGCAGCGGAAACTCCGGCTGATACCGGTAGTTGATTCCGACGACCGCGAACCCTTGAGGCACGAAGAAAGGTGCCCAACCTCCGGCCCAATCTTTGTTGCCCGCCCCCCAGCCGCCGCCGTGAACGACCAAGACAACCGGCGTCGGCTTTTCCGCCTTTTCATAATCCTTCGGCAAGTAAAGGTCGAGTTGCTGACGCTCCCCGCCCCCTTCGACGTAAGGAATATTTTTGAACGCAACGAAATCGTCGGCGAAAGCAAAAAACGGCGCGATTAACAAAAACGCCGCTCCGAGACATGGGATTTTCGACATGGGAAATGAGAGGTGTTATTATTGGTGTTGTGATTCACACAACGCAAAACGCAACGACCCGATCGACTCGAACTCCGCTTACTTCGTGCGCGGCTCTGATTCGAAAGATCGACCCGACAGGATTTCGTAAGCTTCGACGTATTTGGCCCGGGTTTTTTCGACGATTTCCTCGGGAAGCTCCGGGGGCGGGGAATTTTTGTCCCAGCCGCTTGCCGTGAGCCAGTCGCGGACGAACTGCTTGTCGAACGACGGTTGCGCCCGGCCCGGTTCGTACTTGTCGGCGGGCCAGAATCGGGAACTGTCCGGCGTCAGAACTTCGTCGATGAGCGTGAGCTTGCCGTCGATCCAGCCGAACTCGAATTTCGTATCGGCAATGATGATCCCGCGGCTTTGGGCGTATTCGGATCCTTTGCGAAAAACTTCGATCGACATTTCCCGGAGCGACTCGGACGTTTCCTTGCCGACCAGGTCGACCATTTGCTCGAACGAGATGTTTTCGTCGTGTCCTGTTTCCGCTTTGGTCGACGGGGTGAAGATCGGTTCGGGCAGCTTTGAACTTTCGAGCAGTCCGCCCGGCAATTTCAGACCGCACACGGTTTCGCTCTTTTTGTACTCGTTCCAACCGCTGCCGCTGAGATATCCGCGAACGATACACTCGATCGGGACGACCTTTCCCTTTTTGCACAGAATGGAGCGGTCCCGGAACATGTCCGGATCGGTCCCGACTGGGAACGGCATTTTCGTAACGTCGGCGGTGATCAGGTGATTTTCGACGCCGAGCATCCCGAACCAAAAGAGCGACATTTGCGTCAGAACACGCCCTTTGTCGGGAATCGCGGTCGGCAAAATCCAATCGAACGCGCTGATCCGGTCCGTACTGACCAAAAGAAGCGAATCGCCGAAATCGTAAACGTCGCGAACCTTGCCGCGTCGCGGTTCAAGGCCGGGAAGTGTCGTCTGGTGAATGAGCATGGAAAAAAATAACAAGTTGGTAAATTGGGAATCGGGAACGGAATCATTGTATAAAACCACACGAAAATGGGAACACCTCCCAAAACTCCGAACCGTTGCAAAACTTTTCCCGATTTTCCGAAAATACCGTGTCGCGGGGAATTTTCTCTTGATTGGGTCGCATGGAATGGAATGCTCGTTCTGGTTTTTGTCGCGAGAGGGTTTATATTGAAGGAAGTGTGGGGGGGGCGGCGAGGGGAGTGCGCCGGCACCTGCGGTGCTCGGGCTAAACGGGGGGGAATGGTTAGTATGCGTCCGATACGATTTATTTTTGCTCTTCATAATCATCAGCCGATCGGGAATTTCGATCACCTGTTCGAGCAGGCGTACCAGGACAGTTATCTTCCGTTTCTCGACGTTTACAGTAAATACCCGGCCGTGAAATTGACGCTGCATACCAGCGGCTGCCTCATGGAATGGTTGAGCGAACACCACCCGGAATACGTCGACCGGCTCGCGGAGTTTGTGCGACAAGGACGCGTCGAAATCGTCGGCGGACCGTTTTACGAGCCGATTCTCGCGATGCTTCCGTCCCGGGACCGAATCGGGCAGATTCGCCTGTACACCGAATGGTTGAAAAACCGGCTCGACGCGACGGTCCACGGAATGTGGATGCCGGAACGGATTTGGGAACAATCTTGCGTGCGCGACTTGGCCGAAGCGGCGATCCGGTACACGATTCTCGACGACACGCATTTCAAAAACGCCGGACTGCCCGACCACGCGCTTTGGAAGCATTACACGACCGAAGACGACGGAAAAACGATGTTCGTCTTTCCCGGCAGCGAACGGCTTCGGTATTTGATTCCGTTTCGAAACGTCGAGGAATCAATCGAATTCTTTGCCCGACAGTCGGATCTGAACGCCGACGCCGTGTTGGTCCACGCCGACGACGGGGAAAAGTTCGGCTCCTGGCCGAACACCGCGGGGACCGTTTTCGGCGAACGGTGGTTGCATCGCTTCTTTCAATCGCTGACCGACAACGCCGACTGGATCATTACGACGACGCCGAGTGAGGTGATTGATCATGTCCCTTCGCTCGGAACCGTTTATCTGCCGGACGGGAGTTATCGGGAAATGACCGAATGGGTTCTTTCGGCGGAAAACCAGCTCGAACTGGCCCGGCTGACCCGGGAATTCGGTCCAAACGAAAACTGGCCGTCCGTCCGTCGTTTTATGCGCGGCGGTTTCTGGCGCAATTTCAAAGTCCGATACCCCGAATCGAACGAAATGTACGCGAGGATGATGGAAGTAAGTGCGAGGATAGAAGGCAGACGGCAGACTTCAGACGGTAGGAAGCTGATTGTGGAAAGTAGTTCCAGCATAAATCCTTCGACCACCTGCTGTCTGCCGTCTGCCGTCTGTCGTCTCTATAAAGCCCAATGCAATTGCAGCTACTGGCACGGTGCGTTTGGCGGGGTCTATCTGCCGCATTTGCGCAACGCGGTGTTTCGAGAGCTGATCGACGCGGAAAAAATTCTCGACCAGGCGGAAAACGAGTCGGAATCCTGGGTCGAAGCCCAAGCGGAAGATTTCAATTTCGATTCGTTCAGCGAAATCAAGCTGTCGAACGAGAACCTCGCCGCTTACATCGCCCCGCACAACGGCGGTATGATGTACGAACTCGATCTGAAAGCGATTTCGCATAATCTTCTGGCAACGATGAACCGCCGTCCGGAATCGTATCACGGGCTGATCCATCGTGCGGCCGTCGATCCGAATACGGTCGACGTCAACGGCAATCGCGTCGTGTTCAAACAGGAAGGGTTGGAACGGCGAATCCAGTATGACCGGTATCCGCGAAAAAGTTTGATCGACTTGTTTTACGATGCCGACGCGAATTTCGATGCGGTACGGTCCGGACAGACCGGGCAGCACGGCTCGTTTGTCGACGGTAATTACGAATCGGTGATCCGCAAAAAGCCGGGCCGGATCCAACTCTTGATGTCGTGTGAAGGAACCGCTTACGGGGCTCCGATCCGAATCCAAAAGGGAATCACGCTCAGCGCGGGGAGCAACGAGCTGGAAATCGCGTACCGACTGGAAAATCTGCCGCAGAATTACCGGATGCACTTCGCAATCGAGCTGAATTTCGCCGGACTGCCGGGCGGAGCGGACGATCGATATTGCGAGACGGAAACGGCGAACGAAACGAAACGGCTCGGCAATCTCAGCTCGAACCTCGATCTATACGGGGCGAAAAATCTTTCGTTGACGGACCAGTGGTTGGGAATCAAGGTCGATTTTCGCTCTTCCCGGGCGACGGATCTGTACGCGTTTCCGATCGAATCGGTCAATCAGTCGGAAGGAGGCTTCGAATTGGTACACCAATCGGTCTGCGTTCAGCCGCACTGGATTCTGGAGCCGGAATCGGACGGAAGCTGGTCGGTCGATTTCACGATTGCATTTATCCCGCGGGAGGAATAAAATAGAGGAAAAGCTCCTCATAGATGTTTCGTTTTCTTTTTTCCGCCTTTTCCCGAAAGGAGATGACCATGAGCGTTCTTGCCAATCGACTGATAGTCGTTCCGATCGACATGTCCGAATTTTCCATGAAAGCGCTCCGGGCGGCTGTGGAAATCGCGGACGATCAGGATCATTTACGGATCATTCACGTTTTACCGATTCTGGAGCCTGCCGAACCGGGAATCATCTGGAGTGCCGTCGACGATGTGACGCGAATCGAGCGAATCAAGGAAACGCTCCAGGATTTTCTGAAAGATCACGGTCATGAGAACCTGAACATCGAGATCCGTCTCGGCGACCCGGGCAACGAGATCACGCTTTACGCCGAGGAAATCGACGCCGGTTTGATTGTGATTCCGTCCCACGGACGCGGCGTTTTGACACGAATCCTGCTTGGTTCGACGACCGACCGCGTCGTTCATTTGGCGCAGTGTCCCGTGTTAGTCCTGAAGGAAAAACCACAACCGAAAAAAGACGCGAAAACAGGTGATAAGTGATAGTTGTACTGTCAGACAACGCCGTTAAGTGATTTTTCCCTTGGAGTGCGGCATGGCGTGTCAATCTTGTCGGTTTTGACTTTGGCCTCGGCGATGGCTTTGGTTTTCAAAGGATTTCCGATGACAATATCGGCGGCAAACGGCTCAAGGAGGTCGACATGAGACCAAGTATTCGTTGTCGCTTCGAAAATTTCGTTTTGCAAACAAGGCAATACAAAATGTTGCGGCGCAGTCAATTCGAACACCGCTTACTTCGTGCGCGGCTCTGATTCGAAGGCGACCTTTTCATCTCACAAACGCGGGCCAGAACGTGTCGAGCTTCGGCTGCATTTGCCGGACGCGGTTCGGCTCCGATGCGGCGAGGTCTTTCTCTTCGTGCGGGTCGTCATGAATGTGATACAATTCGATCCCGGTCGATTCGCCCGGTTGCGGGACGATCAATTTCCAACCGTCTTCGATCATCCAGCGGAAACGGAGGTTTTTCACCGGATCGTCCAGGTCGACAAAATCGTGCGTGAAACATTCGCCGTAAATCGCTTTGCGATTCGACACCGCTTCGGCGTCCAACAGATCGACGCCGGGAAGCGAATCGATTTTCGGACATCCGGCGATGTTCAACAGCGTCGGAACAAGGTCGAGCGAACCGACACAATGAACATCGTCCCGTTGCGGTGGGATTCGACCGGGCCGACGGATCATGATCGGCGTTCGCAAACCGCCGTCGTACGGGGATTGCTTCGATTTCGGGGCGTATCGCGGATCGTCTTGGTTCTGGATCCAACCGTTGTCGGCGACATACACGACAACGGTGTCCTCACTCAAACCGCGGCGGTCGATTTCGTCCAGGAGCCAACCGCAAGTTTCGTCGAACCGTTCGACGTTTCCCCAGTAGCGAGCCTGGTGAATCGAATCGGTTTGATTCACGTAATGGTCGAGAAGCCGCTGCGACGGATCATGCGGATCGTGCGGCAACATCGGGGCGTACCAGAGAAAAAACGGCTTCTTTTCCTCCGCGGCGGTGTCAAGGAAATCCGAGATCGGTTGCATGGTTTTCCGCCCGATTTCCAGACCGTCGTCCCCGTGCCGTCCGCCTTGGGTCATACCGTGCGTAAATCCGCCGGAATCGTAACGCCCCAACCACCATTTGCCGGTTTGCAGCGAAAGATACCCTTTTTCCGCGAGCAGCTTCGGAAGCGTCGGCGTCTGTTTCATCCGGGCGATCATGGTGTCACGCCCGTCGAGATACGCCTGGGAGCGGTAAAACTCGCCGCGATCCATTCCCGGGGGAACGGGAGGGTCGTTTCCCGTAATACGGTGTTCATGCGGGTATCGCCCGGTGATGATCGACGCTAACGAAGGACAGCAAAGCGACGACGGAACGTACCCGCGAGTGAAGACGATCCCTTCCCGGGCCAAGCGGTCCAGATTCGGCGTCTTCACGGCGGGATGTCCCATGAACCCGTAATCTCCCCAATGGTGATCGTCGGAAATGATCAGCACGATATTCGGAGGATTCTCGACGGCAAGCGACGTTTGATCCCACACGGAAAACAGGATCAAACCGAACAGGAGAAAAAGGAAATTGCGGTACATGATTCGAATAATGAGGTTAGCGGCGGGGCTTGCCCCGCGTTTGTTATGTGAAACGTCACGTTTTACCAAACGCCCTCAAGGGAAGCCGTCCGCACAGCCCAGCCCGGGGCAAGCCCCGGCGCTCACGGTATCAACGGCTATTCCCCGTAATTCCTGTGCGGAGGAATGTAAAGGGTTTTACGAACATGGCGACCGTCTTCCGCGGCGATATAGTCGATGACCGTCCAGTTGTTGTGATTTTCCAGGTCGTAGGCGTTGTGGACCGGCAAATTGTCCATCTTGAAAATCCGATCCCCTTTCTGGAGGTGTCGATAGAAAACGGATCCGGATTCAATTCTTTCGGCAACGGCGCCCCCGCTGGAGATTTGAAATTGGGCGCGGAAAGGACGTGAATCATACTGCTGTCCGGGAGACGAACCGACGGCGGCCACGCTCGGGCGTCCGGCCATCGCGTTACCGAACCCTTCGAAAGCGCGACCCAGGTGATTATCGTCGTCGTCTTCCCGACCTTTGATTTGCGATTCCATTTTTTCCACTTTGCGAATCAGGTAATCCCGGATGGTCGGATAGGTGAAATTATCGTTTCGCAGCCCTTCGACGGTCGCCTTCAAATTATCCCGGGATCGTGCGAAAACCTGCTTGGAGGCTTCGTCCAAAACCGCTTTGGCGTAATCTTGGGCTCCCAGCGGGGCGTCTGCAAACGGGTCTCGATTGCCCGGTCCCTCCGTGGGGCCGTCGTCCGAACCGTCGCCCCAATGGTGCGGCTGTCCCTCGTTCCAGTTTCCGTCTCCACGGCCGTTGTTCGCTTTGATCTTGTCCAAATCACGTTCCAATTCACGGAGCAATTCCCGGTCGTCTTCCCGCTGGAAAATGCGAATCATCCGCTCGACGGCATTACGTTCTCCGATATGAACGGACATGCGTGCGGCCAAAATTGCCAAATCATGCGCGGAAATCGCCTTGTTCGGGCGGTGGAGATAATGTTCGCCTTCCAATAAGTGGGGGATCGCGTCGACCTTGTCTTCGATGTTCATCGAATTGATGGCTTTCCAGAGATGGTCGCTGGTAATAAATCGATCGAAAGCCCTGTCGTGCGGTTCACGGGACGGAATGCCCCCTCCCCCTCTCCCGTCATCATCGGGATTCCAGTGGGCGCCGGACCCGATCCCTGAACCGGAATCGGAGCCGATCCCGGACCCGAGTTCCGCGTTTGAGCGATGAAGCGATTGAGCCGAAGCGGAATTCGTCAACAAAAATACCAACAAACACAAAGACAAAGGAACGATTGGTTTGACCATAAATACAATTCTCCAAATAAGTTTCGAAAAGGAAGTCTCGACCCAAGCACCTGTCGCGTAGGGTGAGACATTCCCCCCTAGTATTCTCAGGAAGTGTATACAATCGTTATATTCGTGTCAATTACCCCGATCCGCAAAGAACGCAAACCGTATAACTCCGATATTTCCTGAGAGGGGATGCGGTAATTCAGGTAGAAGAAACGTAAGTAAACAGGTCAAAACAGCCAAAACTCCGGTCCCCTCTCCCCGGTATTCCGGGGAGAGGGTTAGGGTGAGGGGAAATGAGGCGTCAAACAGCTCCACCCCCTCACCCTATCCCTCTCCCCCGGACGACCGGGGGCGAGGGGACCATCTTTTCTGATCGAAACCCTCCCTGTTGACCACTACGCGGCTTTTTTGGCGTGTCGCGGTTTCAGGTTGAACAGGCCGAAAATTTCGTCCTGATTCATACCGCTGGAATGATTCAGTCCCCGGGCGCCGGAGAGGATCTCTTCCGACAATTCCCGCTTCTGTTGGAGGAGCCGATCGATTTTCTCTTCGATCGTGTTGACCGAGACGAACCGTGACACCGTAACCGGTCCCGACGCGCCGATCCGATGCGCGCGGTTGATCGCCTGGTCCTCGACCGCCGGATTCCACCAGCGGTCGAAAAGAAAAACATAACCGGCGAATTGCAGATTCAAACCGACGCTCCCCGCTCCATAGCTCATCAGGATCACGTGGGCGTCCTTGTCTTCCTTGAATTGCTTGATGACGCCGTCCCGCTTCGCCGAGGGGATTTTACCGTGAAATTCCAGCGGGCCGAACTGCGTCAACTGGGATTTCAGTTTCCAAAGCGTTTCGACCCATTGGCTGAAGATGATCGCTTTGCGTCCGCTCTGGGCGACCTCTTCCAAGTCGGCGTTGAGCCGCTCCAGTTTCGAACTTTCTCCCGACAACGGATCGAAATTGCAGATTTGTTTGAGCCGGATGATCAACTCGAACACGTTCTGGATCGCGATGCCCCCTTCCTCGTCCATCTCGTTGAGTCGTTTGGTGCCATGATCTTCGGCGAGCTGGTACGATTCGCGTTGCTGGGGCGTCAGTTCGACGTAACTGTCCCGAATCATCTTCGGCGGGAGATCCTTGAGAACCTTGTCTTTCGTCCGTCGCAAAATATGCTCGCCGACGATCGGACTGATTTCCGACGGTTTCAAGCCGGATTCGAGCAGGCCCGGTGAAAGGAATTCGAAAATGCCGACCAAGTCTTCCTGCGAGTTTTCGACCGGCGTTCCGGTCAGAGCCCAACTGCGGCGTCGGGGGATCGCCCGGGCGGCCTCGGCGGTCGCGCTGCTGCGATTTTTGATGCGCTGCGATTCGTCGAGGATCACCAGATCGAACTTGACACCGCCGCGAATTTCCGGGGAATCGTAATACTCCATGTCGCGGTTGAGCAATTCGTAGTTCGCGATCCGGACCGGGACGTTCTCCAGTTGCCAACACCATTTACGTCGCTCCGGATTCCCTTCGATCGTTCGAATGGTCAGTTCCGGCGCCCAAGCTTCAAACTCCCGTTTCCAGTTGGAAACCAGCGGTTTCGGGCAGACGAACAGGACGTTTTTCACTTCGCCGGTTTTGAGCAGCAGCCGCACGGTCGTGATCGCCTGCATGGTTTTACCGAGTCCCATTTCGTCGGCAAGGATCGCGAAATGCGCTCCGTAGAGGAACGCGATTCCTTCCCGCTGATACGTAAACGGCTCGAACGGCATATCGAGCGTCGGCTGCGAGAGAATCGACTCCAGCGGCGGCTGGAGAATGTAGTGAAGTCGATCCTCGATTTTGATCGCGTCCGGCGGAATTCGGAATCGGGTAATCGTTTGCGGTTTGACGTTCTCCGGAATTTCGCTTTCCGTCGTGTTCGAATCGGCCGGATCGCCGGGAAACTTGAGGACGTCCGGCTTTTCCGCGTCCTGTTTCGGCTTCGGAAGCGGCTCGGGCGGCGGCGGAGTGAAAAGATAACTTTTCGTCTTGATCGACGTACGATTGACGATCGGAATCGAAATAACCCGAGTTCCCCCCGACTTCGGAAGCGCAAGCGTCTTCACTTCTACGTCCCGATCCCGATGGATCGAACGGTTCCAACCGGTGATAAACATCTCCGGAGAAAGCGTGAAGTTGAAATCGGAATAAACATCCATACTGGATTAATTTACGAATTACTAATTATGAATTACTTTGCGATTGGGTTGACTTGGGCCTTATTCGTAATTCGTAATTCGTAATTTGGAATTTGGGATTCGTAATTTGGGATTAATTCTTCTGCGCTTCATCGAGCGCCAAGCGTACTCTTGTGAACGGTTCGGCGAAGTCGATAGAACGAGTATAATCGATCAATTTTTCCGAAATTGCCTGAACCTCCATTTTGCGGTCGTCAGGAATCCAAAGCGGCAAGTTCGCGACGAATGTTTCCTTCCAACGCACGACGCTCAAGCCGGGAATGCCGCGAAGCGGTTGCCGTTTCTGTGGGAATTCGGTCCTTTTTGTGGAAAACGAGAACAGGTCTTGGCTTTGCGCAGCTTCCGGGGTGGGCGGTTCATTTTCGGAATCGTCGGTGGGAACGAAAATGAGCGGCTGCTCGACGAAATCCTGCAACGCGAGTACCCCGGGGGAATCAGTGAACAGAAACGAAAGGTTTGCCTGTGATTTACGAACCAGGGCTTGGGCGATTTGCTCTCCGAACAGGTACGGTACTAAAGCGTTTCCAAACAGGATTTCCTGGGCTCGATTCGGTTTCAGCGACGCGGTGCAGTGGAACTCGACCGGACGACCGACCGGATTGAGCACAAGCAGCCCGCCGATGAACCCCGACCGGGGATGGTCGATCACCGTAAGAAACCCGAGAAGCGGTATTGTTTCCATTCAAGGAGTCAGGAGTCAGGAGTCGGGAGACAGGAATCAGGGCGGATAAAGCCGGCTTCGCGATCCGATGGTCCGCTTTCCTCGGGTATTCCGGGGAGAGGGCTTAGGGGGGTAGCTGTTTTTGCTTTACTTTGCTCTTATCCTAGACATTTCTTGTGCGACCGCGCAAAATCCGACCGGGAAGCGTAAACGAGCGCCCTATATGGAGGGAAAATCGGAAAACCGGGCTACCATTCTTGAGTTCGCCTAAAAAGAGTCAAGTCAGAATGTGAATGATAAACAATCTCGAATATTTTGCCTGCCTTTCCCGCATTATCGTTTAAATCAGTTTGCCGGTTCGCCGGACAATCTCGCCGAACCGGGGAGCTTCGACGAGCCGACGGATTGACGGGAAGAGATGAATTTCGCGAGACAGAAAACCGTCGGTCATCCTTTTTTCTCCTCGCCGACGTAAAACCGGTCGAGGTTGATACCGCCTTTGCGTTCTTCTTCGAGGAGGTTGAGCCGGTTTTCGAGTTGGTCGATCCGCCGCTGGAGAAGTGGTATCAGGTTTTCCGTTTCCGACGCCTTTTTCCGTCGGGGAACCGAAGGATATCCCAAGTGCCGTGACAAAGCGGCGAACAGATACGTCGGATCACGGCGGCGGGTCGCGTGAGCGATTCGGCCTTCCCGCTCGCCGAAAAGGACCGGGACCTCTTTTTCACTCGACTTTTTGCGGTAAAAAGCGCTCCGCACGTAAATCATGTCTGCGAAATCGATCAGTCCGATCTGCCGCCGAACCGTCGCGATCCAATCTTTCCAATCAGCATCGTACACGGAATCGGCCGCGATCGCTTCGAGCCCCTTGTCGTATCCGAGCCGGTTGCGGCAGAGCGTTTCGAATTGATAAAAGAAAAGCCCCTGAACCGGGGGACTGTCGCTTCGATATTTCGCTTCCTTTTCGAGAATCTGTAGCGCGATCCGGAAATCAAACCGTCCGGCATCCCGTTCCGTTTCCGAGATCACGTACGCTTGGAACGGCGTGAAATAGTGACTAATCCGGGACATCGCTGCCGCAAGCCCGCCGGTCAACTTCATGTCGGTCAACAGGAAATCGATTGCAAGCGGCAGTTTTGCCGTCGCAAGCAGTTCATTCCGTATTCCCCGCAAAATCTCCTGGGTCGACAAACCGCTCTCGAGCCGCTCCAGGAACGAACTGTAAAAAAACGATTGTTCGACATATTCCTCACGATCAAGCATGTGAATTTTCCCGGCTAACGGCGTCGGTATTAGGCCTTCGCCGGAAATTGGCAGGCTGGTTTTGTCATTCTGAGCGTAGTGTACTCACGAAGCGAAGAATCTGGTGCATCTTACCAACACGCATTGCCAAGCGGACACGGCTTGAAACCAGATTCTTCGGAGTACCTCAGAATGACAGATATGGCGGAAACCTTACATCAATCACAAAATTTATACCACATTTTCCTGAAATCACAATAAACTCGCTTCCGCTCAAAAAATAGGAACGGGGGGTCGATAAAAGGAGTAAGGGAATAAGGGTGGAAGGGTTGAAGGGAATAAGGGACGGATACGCTCGCTTACGCTCCCCGCTCTGTTTTTTTTCCTTTTCACCTTTCTCCCTTTCCACCCTTCCGCCTTCTCCTTTGATCAACATCCTGACCGATACGGACCAACCGGACGACGAAAGCGGGGAACCGAAAGTTCCGCTCGTCGAAAAGGTGGTCGAAAAGGCGCCTCCTTGGCTGTTCAGCACGGCGATTCATTTCGCACTCATGATCGTGCTGGCGCTGATCGTCTCTCAACTTCCTCCCAAACCGCCCCGGGAAATCATTCTCCAGCCGAATGTCGCGCTGATCGAGGATCCCAAAAAATACGACGTCAAACTCGGCGATCCGAATCTGGAGGCGACTCCGGTCACCGGCAACGAACTGAGCGATAATGCCGAAAATCCGACGGTTGCTCCCGAGGATGACCCGCTGGCGGAAGCTCCCGTTAACCGTGGACCGGAAATCGAAAAGCCGAATGCGCCCGGAGTCGGAACCGAAAGACCGGACAATCTCACGATTCGTTCCCTGTATGACGGTCGTAGCGAAACGGCCCGGCGGACGGCGATGACCCGCGGCGGTGGGGATGAAACGACCGAAGCGGCGGTGATACGCGGTCTTCATTGGCTTGCCCGGCAACAGTTTCCCGACGGACATTGGTCGCTCCGTCGCGGACCGCGTAAGAATTCCTATGACGCCGCGGGAGTCGACAACTGGACCGCCGCGACCGGCATGGCACTACTGGCTTTTCAGGGGCACGGTGAAACCACCGAACAGGGAGAGTTTCGCGACAACGTGAGAAAAGGATGGAGTTGGCTTCTGACGCAACAGGACGACGACGGGTGTTTTTTCCGCCCTGAAACGCAAACTCAGGATCATTTGTTTTACACGCAGGGAATCTGTACGATCGCGATCTGCGAACTGTACGCAATGACCCGGGATCCGGTACTCAAGGAAAAACTGCGTCTTCCGGCGCAAAAGGCGCTCGATTATTGTGTGAAACATCAGACGAGCAGCGGCGGCTGGAAATATGGTCGGAACGATTTTCAAAGCGATTTATCCGTGACCGGCTGGGTTTTAATGGCGCTGCAAAGCGGTCGGATCGCCGGGCTTGACGTCCCGGAGGAGACGCTGGATCGTGTCGGGGATTTTCTCGACGACATCGGTGAGGCGGGGAGCAAATATCCTTATGAAAAAGGATCGTTCGTAACGCGAAGCATGACCGCCGAAGGATTGTTGTGCCGTCAATTCCTCGGCTGGGAACGGGACGATCCTCGTTTGCTCGAAGGAGCGGATTGGCTGATCCAGCCGGACAATCTCGTCTGTTTCACCTACAAGGACGAGATGGGCCGCACGAACGGGCGCGACGTTTATTACTGGTATTACGCGACGCAGATGTTCCACCATCTCGGCGGGCGGCACTGGAAAACGTGGAACGACGTGATGAAGCAGAATATGTGCGAATATCAACAGGCGCGAAAAGGGGAAAACGAAGGTTCCTGGGATCCGACGTTCCCGTCGCAGGACCGCTACGCCGGGGAAGGCCGACTTTACGTCACATGCCTGTCGATCTACATTCTGGAAGTCTATTACCGGCATCTGCCGATCTATCGGACGTCGAATTGATGTCCCTCAAAGAGCCGCAAGCGCTGCTTGCGGAGTGTCAAACGGCGAAATTTTTTCCTCTTGACTTGCTACGGACGAATCAGTATGATGACGTCCGTAACTACTGAGCGATCAGTATCATTTCAACCGCAAGACGACGAAGAGGAAAGCAAAAATGCCGACGATCACGCCGACGGACCGGGAATTCGAGATTTTGAAACTCCTTTGGCAACGGAAGAAAACGACCGTTCGCGAAGTTTGGGACCTGTTGCGCAAAGACGATCCCGACCTCGCTTACACGACGGTTTTGAGCGTTTTTCAGGTTATGGAAAAGAAGGGGCTCGTCGGGCACGAAGTCTCCGGAAAGGCGTACTTGTATCATCCGTTGCAGGAACGTCGCAAAACCCTTCGCTCGATGATCCGGAATTTCGTTTCACGAGTCTTCGACGGCGCTTCCGGCGAATTTCTGTTGCATGGAATCGATGCGGGAAGTCTTTCGCCGGAGGAAATCGACGAACTCCAGGCGTCGCTCCGCGCGATCCGGGGAAAAACCGAACCCACCAATTCCGCACGGAAAGGAGGCCGGACATGAACGCCGTTTTTCTATTGGACTATTGGCTTGTCGCGACGTTATTCCTCGTGGTCGTCGGACTCGGAATTTTACGGCAACGGCAACCGGCCAAACGGGTTGCGTGGATTCGCGGAGCGTTTTTCCTGCTCGCGTTTTTGCCGTTGGTTTTACTCTTGCCCGGTCGCCCGAAAATGGTGTCTTTGAGCCCGATTTATGAAGCAAACCCATCCCAACCGCAAGAGACGAAACCGATCCGTACCGGAATCACGAGCTTTCCGGACAAGGAAACGCTCGGGAGGCTCGCTGAGAATGAAATGCCCACGATTCCGTTGATGATTTCGCTTTCCGAAACTCCCGAGAGGATCGCAATGGTGAAACGAGAGCCGCTTTCGATTTTCGATACGTTGTTTTACGCGCAATTTTGCGGCTCCGGAATTCTCGCGGCTTGGCTGTGTCTCGGGTTGCTACGCACGGCATTGTTTCTGCGACGTTCGATTCCCGTTCCCGATACGCTCATTTCCCTCGTTCGGGAATCGAACTGCCGCGTTCGCGTTCGGATGCATCCGGAATTGGTTTCCCCGATCATCGTCGGATTTTTTCGACCGACGATCGTGTTGCCTGTTACGGAAAATACGCACGAAATCCGAGCCGCGATCGCGCACGAATCGGCTCATTACGAAAACGGAGACCTGTCCGGCCTTGCGCTGGAGCGGTTGGTGATGCTGGGGCTGTTTTTCCATCCGCTCTTTTGGTGGTTGCGCAAAACCGTGCGTCGCGATCAAGAAATCCTGGCCGATCTCCGGGCCGTGGAGCAGACGAACCGTTACGATTACGCCGAACAGCTTCTCCTCTGGGCGGGCCGAACCACGACGCGACGCCGCTTCGCCGACTCGCTGGGCATGGTACTCGGCATACTTGAATTTCAAGGACGAAATCCTCTCACCCCTCCCACCCCCAATAAACTTATGCAATTATTTGGAAAATTACTCGGAAAAATGTTAGCGAGATCGGGAGCGCAGCGACCATCTCGCGGATTACTTCACGGAGCGGAAGCTCCAGCCGGCCCCCGGGCCTCCCGGGCTATGAAGGAACGCATGACTATGTTGCTCGATCAAACCATTCGTTGGAAACCGACTTCTGCCCGATTTCGCGGACTGATTTTCGGTGCGCTCGCACTTGTCGCGTTATTCGTTTCGACGATCACGCTGCAACCGCTTTCCGTCCCGCTCCGTGCCGAAACGAAAGTGGAACCGGTTTCCATGCCGTCGAGGGCGACGGAGATTCCGGCCGCCGATACCACGCCTCTCATTTTGGACCGGCTCCACGAGACGTTTCAGTATGACGCCAAGGAGCCGCTCCCGCTCGGTGAAGCGCTCTCCAGGATTCAAAAAGACTCGGGCATCAAGATCGTCGCGGATGTCCGTACATGGGAAAAGTTCGGCGTCACGGCGGAAACGCCGGTGATGCTGCATCTGCCCGTCCGGATGCCGTTCAAAGACGTGTTGGATTACGTCGGCAAACAACTTCAACTCGGTTATCGCATTGAAAACGGGGTCGTCCTGTTCGGGCCGGGCCGGCCGAACGTGATAAGAACCGTCCAGTACTACGTCGGCGACCTCGTCGGAAAAACAAACGACGGTGATAAAACGTCGGATTTTCAGCCGCTCATCGATTACATTCAGACGATGGTGCAGCCGGAATCTTGGAAAGAGAACGGGCCGGAAACGATTCCGTATTACCCGAATATGTGTCTCGTGATTCGTCAAACGGATCCGGCACACGAGGAGATCGCCAAGCTGCTGCGCGGGCTGCGGCGTTACAACGATCTGCAACTTCAGTTCAAGATCGACGTTTTGGCCGAAAGCGGCCCGATCGATGAAACGATGCGTAGCCGGACGTTCACCGTGTTCAACGGCCTTTCGTGGACCGTCGATTTCCCTTGGAAAGGTGAGACGTTCGTCCAGTTGACGCCGGTTTCCGGTCGGCCGGTGGACGAATATCACGTCGCGATGAACCGCCCGATCCAGTTTAACGTACCGGAAGGAGGTCGAATCGGCGTCACGGGGATCGTCGGGCGGACGGAAGGAAACGATACGATCAAATTCACCGTCGACCTCGGCGAACAGGGCCAACTGACGCGGACGTTTTACGCTTCTCCGATTTGGGAGCAGGAGGAGGAATCCTTCATGCTCGGCGCGCCGATCCCGAAGCCGGAGGATTCGCACCCCCGATTTCTCGTTACTTATAATGTTTCCGACCTGACGAGTGCGGGAATGTCGTTTGAGTCTTTGGCCGGACTAATCGTTACAGTAACAGATGCCAACGAAAAGGACATCAACATCGACATGCAGAATAATCTTCTTCGTGTCGAGCAGTCGTCGGGCGTTCATCAGGATATTCGATCGCTACTGGATCAACTGCGTGAGCTGAACAATTTGGAAATCGATTACATCGTGGAATCCGTTTCGCAGGAGAGTTTTTCCAAAGTCGATCGCGAGGAGCCGCAATGGGATCGACAGGAATTCACGCTCAAAAACGGACAGACGAAAACGCTGACCTGGGATTCGGAGAAGCCGATTTTAGTACGAATCAGCCTGAAGAATTCGGAGACGGAACCGTCCTACACAAGAGTGTCGCCGGGCCAATCGCTCGGCATCCGCGGAGTCATCACCAGCGACCGGCAGCATGTCCGCGTCGAAGCGGGACATGCGGGGAGAGTCCAAGGAGTCTACATCAACACCATGGATGGGCAACTTGCGAACGCGGAAGCGGGATTGGCGGCCGGTCGCCTGTTCACGCTCAAAAGCCCCGCGGTGTCGCGCTAAGGCGTCGAAGTACTTTGCAATCTCGGCAGGGAATCGAGAATTTGTCCGGCGTCGATTTTTGTTTGCGGATCGGCGTCGGATTTCGGGATTTTTTGGAACGCGGGATTGACGCTGCGCTGCGATAAAAGAAAATCGGTGGGGCCAAGCCGATTGACCGTTCGGTTTTCCGGAAGCGGAAGTTGGAATATGTCGACGTTAATCGTCGGCGGAATCGACCACAAGTTTTTCCATTCGTCCAGCGAAATCTTCGGCGGATGGGTCACGGACGCACTCGCTTTGATTTCCGCGAACGAAGAAACGTCTTGGAAGAAATCATACTCGCCGTCCCATTCCGAGTAGGACGCGATTTCCTCGGGCCGGAGAAAGCCGAAGAATTCGTTGATCGGCGTGTTGTTCATCCGAATTGCGGAGTATTTCAGGATCCATTTCACGGGCAGCGGCAAGGAATTTTCCTTTTTCACGAATCGGTTCAGTTTCGATTTGCAGAAAATCGTAACATGCTGCATGGAGAGCGTCGCTTTGCGTTCGTTTTCCCGACTCAGTCCGGGCAGATCCCGGAGGTGAACGAACGGGAGATCGGTTGCGAAAAACGCGTTGTTCGCGTCCAATCGGACCTCGCGGTTCGCTTCCACGTACAGCACCGTCGTTTCTCCCCGAACGATGCAGTTGTTCAACGTAATACGGCTGGACAACGGATCGCTTTTCTCCGCGATTCCCGGTTCTTTCTCAACCATTCCGGCAATACTCCCCGTTGCAGGCCCACTCATTGGGGGCGAATCGGAAGTCCTGTCCGACGCACGATCCGGTAGGAGCGTGTGGGAAGGAACGAGGCTTTCCCGCCCGAGGAGTTCCACAGGTTCGTGCGGTCGAGTCTCAGCGTTTTCCGAACGGGCAACCGTTGTCGACGGACGGGCGGAACTCAACGCCGCAGCCGATAAACTCGGATTCGATTCCGCATTGACCGATTGCGCGATCCTGAAAACGGAAGCCCCTTCGTGAAAAGCGTCCTGGGAGCCCGGTTTCGTGTTGCGGATCGTAATCGTACAGTCGGTAAGGGAAAGCTGTCCCGGCCCGAGGAGTTCGAACATCGACCATTTTTCCGCGTAAATATAGGGAGAAATATCCATCTCAAACCCGATCTTGTGAAATCGGAGACTTCCTCCGCTGAGCAGGAATAGATAAATACGCCCATCTTCTTTGACAACGGAGGAATCCTGCGGCATGAAATGGAGGATCGGAGCAAACCCTTTCCCCGCTTGAATGGTCAACTGCTTCCCGACGAGCGACATCGGTTCGACTTTGACGTTCGCGGCTCCGTTGAAACGCAATTCGATCGTCGCGTTTTTCCCGGCTGAAGCAATTGCCGCACCAAGATTCGAAAAGATCCCCTCTTCCGGTCGAACCTTCGTCGGATCGACGACGAGCAGAGCCGAACCCGGCATCGCGTTCAGGTTCGACGAACCGGCGACGGTCGGCGATTTCGTCGCGGAAAGTGAGGCGGAGATCGGCGTTGTCAGCGAAACGGGTCGTAAAGCAAATGATTCACGGAGCACCCCTACGCCGAGGGCGGCTCGAGATTCGCCCGACACGGAAATGCTCCTGCGATTGGATGCCGTCTTTTCACCTGGAGAGGGAGCGACGGCATTGCCAACCGGACGCCCGGGATCACCGCCGTCCCAAAAGCGGAGGACGAAGCTTCCTCGACCCGCTCCACCTTTCGGAGGCGTGCCCGGAGCGGTGGGAGAACTCTGCTTGCCGTTTGGATCCGTCTGACTTGTCATTTTCGGTAAAGTGGAAGGCTCTTGCACCACTTGAGTCGGCGTAATGGGCGGCGGCTGCATTTCCGCTTTTTGCCAAAACCAATCGAGAAAGATTAACGAGGCGATAAAAACCACGACACCGGACATCCAAGGGAGATGGGAAAGTAGCGACGCGTGTTTCGAGGCGGGACGCATCGTCCAAACGGCGTTGCCCGGTCCGGAAGGGCGCATGCCGAGTTTTCCGGCAATACCGGTCAGTTCCGCCAAAAGCGCCGCCGGCGTTTGGTATCGCTGCCGCGGGTCCTTGGCCATCATTCGCTCCAGGATATGCGAAATCTCCGGCGGAGCGTCCGGAATAAAATTGCGGATGTCCGGCGGCTCGTCCCCTTGGTGCTGGAGTAATTTTTGAAGAACGGTCCCTTCGTTAAACGGCGGCCGGCCGGCGAGCATGAAGAAAAACGTGCAGCCGAGCGAATAAATATCGGAGCGAATATCCGCGTTCCTCGGATCCCGGGCCTGTTCGGGAGAAATATAATCGAATGTTCCCAGGGTCACGCCGCTGGCCGTCAGATCGTCGCCGGGATCGGTCGGCTTTAAAAGCCGGGCAAGTCCCATGTCGATCAACTTCGCGCGTCCCTCTTTCGTGATGAGAATGTTCGACGGCTTCACGTCCCGATGAATCACGCCGTGAAACGCGGCGTGATCCAAAGCGTGCGTGATTTGGATCAGGTACGTGATCGCCTGCGGAAGCGGAAAGACCCCTTGATTCTCGACGATTGTTCGGATATTCGTCCCTTCGACGAACTCGAACGCGATAAACGGAATTTCGTCTTGCTGCCCGGCAAAATAAACCTGGGCAATGTGCTCGTGATTAAGCCGGGCCGCCGAGCGGGCTTCGTTCATGAATCGGGCGACGGAAAATTGATCTTGGGCTCGCTGTCTTTGTAGGACTTTCAAGGCGACTTTCCGGTCCAGCGACTGGTCGATTCCGAGATAAACACGTCCCATTCCACCACCGCCGATGTACTTCGTGATCGTGAAATGTCCCAGCATTGCTCCGGCGGCAAGATGGATTCCGGACGGAGGGCCGAGCAAATCTTGAGCCCTGAGCGTTTTTTTTCCGACGACCTCTTCCGTTTCCTTCAGCGGAGGAACGACGCCCAGCGGCGGTTGATCGGAGACGACCGTCTTTGCGTCTTCAAAAACGGAAGCGTGTGAAGAATGGTGTGAAACGGGATCGCCTAAGAAAGGGTCCAATCGAGACGGACCTGAAGATCGCGTCCCTTGTTTCGGGGCGTTTGGGTCTTCGACTCGATTGGTTTTGTGTTCGTGAGACATTCGAAATCAAACGTCCCCCCACTCCCGGGCCGGAAAATCGACATTTCCGAGAGCGCCTACCCAAGGGCACTTTTACCCAAGGGCAATATCGCTGATCTTCACGAGCGTGTGGACTTGACGATGTCCGGTTTTCCGCTTCGAATTTTTACGACGACGGAACTTACAGATGGTCAATTTCGGCCCCTTGGCTTCTTTGACGACTTCGGCGACGACTTTCGCGCCGGCAACGGTCGGGCAACCGATTTTCACGGAATCGTCGGAGCTGACGGCGAGAACTTTTTCGAACTCGATTTTCGTGCCCGGTTCGATTTCACCACGATAATCGATCATCAATTCTTTGCCGACTTCGACCTTGAACTGCCGACCACCATCTTCAATAATTGCGTACATCGTTTGTTTTCGCCTACATTCAAAAAAGCGGATACACTCGGGAGCTTCACCCCCACACTAAACCACGGATTTTAGTCGAAATTCCAACTTCCGCAAGGGGCTAAAAGAACCGAACATCGATTGACAGGGCTCGCGGATTGTGTTACCGTGAATTGTTGGAGGCCTTGGTATGCTATAATCAACGCATGTCCCGCCGGGGGACCGTAAGGGGAGAAGTTCTTTTCCGAGAGAATCCATGAGTCGTTATTTGGGCGAAGACAACGACGACCTTTTCGACGAGAATCCGTCGTGGAGCGACTCGTTTGGAGATTCCGCGGAATCGCTGGACGAGGAGGTGTCGCGGCTTCGCCGGGAAATCCGGAACGGGCGGCTGGATCTTCGCAGTGATCTTGTCTTGGCTCTTGTCGATTGGACGACACAGCTTTCCGAAAACGGGCGCCGCGATGAAGCGGTTCGACGCTTCGACGAGTTGATCGAATTGTGTCACATTCTGATCCGGGAAGGGCAACTCGAATTCCGCCCGCTGCTCGGTCGCGCTTGCGTTCACCGGGCCGTGGAAGTCGCGGAAACGGAACCGGTCGGTCGAGTCTGCGCCGATTTCCGTAAAGCGATCGTTTACCTGGATAAACTTCTCGGCGAAGGTTGCATGCAAAGCCGGGGGGATCTGGCCGAAGCGCTGATGTATCTGAGCGATTTTCAGCGTATGAAAGGACTTTCCTCCAGCGCGGCCCTTGCCAATGCCGAGCGGGCTTTGGAGCTTTGGCGCGAACTGATCGACGAAGGGGAGCTGGAATGGCGACCGGTTTTCGCGACGGCATTGATTTCCAAAGGGGGACTGCTTCGCGAAATCGGCGATTGTGACGCCGCGATCGGCGCTTTCCGGGAATCCGAGGAGATTCAACGTACCCTCGACGAAGAAGGAGTACCCGGCGCGGCCGTCGAACTGCTGCGATGTTTCGTTTTTCAAGCGGAAACACTCTCGCATTTTCATCACTTCGTCGAAGCGCATCTCCTTTTCGATAAAACCATCGCCTACTGCCGCTCCCTGGGGAAGGAACGTCCGAAAGACGTGTTCGGCTGGTTGCCGCTCCTGCTCGTCGACAAAGCCCGGATGTACCGTGAATGTTGGCAGTTCGCCGCCGCTCTGAAAGTGTACGAACAAGCCGTCCGCGAGTTTGAGAAAGAACGAACCTCGTCGCAACAGGTCACGCGGTCTCCGTCGCAGCCGGAATTCGAAAGTTCGGCCATTCCCGAGTCGGAACTGTTTCCCCCGATCGCGACATTATCGTCCTGTTTTTCGGAAAACACGCTGGAAAGTTGGGACGATTACACCGATTTGCGAATCGCGCACATCCATTCTTGTTGCGGTTGCCTGCTTCACGATATGGATCGCTACGACGATTCACAGCACCAGTTTGACGAAGCGATGCGGCACTACCGCGCGGTCGAACAAAGGGGAATCGTCGATGTCCGGGTTGATCAGTGTCTCGTTCGCTTGAACCGTGCGAAAACTCTCCTCGATTCCCATCACGACCGCGAGGCGGTGGAGATTCAACTTGAAGCGATCCAACAATTAATAACGTTCATCAAACAGGGGAAGGATTGCCTGCGGATCAATCTCGCCCAAGCGTACCGGGAAGTCGGCAGTTCACTCTCTTCGCTCGGGCGGGACGAGGATGCTTTGGAATCGATTGAAAATAGCATCACGCTCTGGAGAGAGCTTCTTGAGGAAGGACACCTCGATAAACGGGAACAGCTTGCCCACTCCCTGCTGGTTCGTTCGGACTACTTCCTTGAAAAAGATCAAATCGAAAAGTCGCTGGAAGGGTATTTGGAAAGCGTTCGGATTCGCAACGAACTTTTCGAGGAAGGAGATTGGCTCGTTGCGTTGCCGCTTGTTCATACGCTTTTCAGTCTCTCGAAAAACTATTATCTGCTCCACGACGATCAGCTTGCTCTCCAGTGGAGTATCGAGTCGCTCAAGATTCTGGAGCTGATCCGGCAGCGCGGGATTCTCTGCGTCGATTATCATATTCTTGAAGGAACGCGTCGTTGTCTTGGTTTTTTGGTCAATATGGGCAACGCGGACGCCGTTCTTCGCGAGCTGGATAAAATTTTTCTTTTCATCCGTCAACTCCACGAAGAAGGGCGTTACGACGAACTGATGGACGAAATGATCCCGCATTTTCGGATGTACGCCGCCCACGCCTGGCGATTGAAAGGCGAGACGGACCGGGAAATTCGTTCGATTTCCGAAGCGATCCGCTGTTGGGAGGATTTGCTGACGCTCCACGATTCCCGGGGAAATCCCGAGGAGGAGGAGGAGGAGGAGAAAAGGAACGAATTTCACGCCGAATTGGACAACGCGATCAAACTGCTCGCCGCCGCTTCCCGCGCTCGGAAAGTCGAGTAAAACTGGAGTGTGGGCGCCTCGCCCGCATATCCCATGTTTTCAAGTATCAAAAAAAGTTTTGCTCTTGGGAAATTGAATTCTTTAGAAATTCCCTTAAAAACCAAGGCGGGCGGGGCGCCCACCCTCCCAAAAAAACATACTACTGTACAATACTGACACCATGTTTCTCACCTTTGACGGCGGCGACGGCTGTGGAAAAAGTACGCAACTGAAGTTGCTGGCCGACTGGTTGACGGACCGCGGCGTCGAACCGGTTCTGTGCCGGGATCCGGGCAGCACTCCGCTCGGAGACGCGTTGCGCGAGATTTTGCTCCAGCGAAAAGACCTCCGTATCGACACGACGGCGGAGATGCTGCTGTTCATGGCCGCAAGGGCGCAACTGGTCGAAGAAATCATTCGTCCCGCTCTGGAAGCGGAGCAAACGATCCTGAGCGACCGATTTCTCCTCTCGAATCTCGTTTACCAATGTTACGGCGGCGGAGCTTCGCTGGAGTCGGCGCAAATGGTCGGTCAAATCGCGACCGGCGGAGTCTTGCCCGATTTGGGAATCGTTCTCGACGTCCCTTATGAAGTCGCGTTGGAACGGCTCGGAGCGCGAGGCTGTCCGGACCGAATGGAAAGCAAAGGGGAAGAGTATCACCAGCGGGTCCGGCAGGGATTCCTGGATTTAGCCGCGACCGATCCCGACCGTTACGTTGTCGTCGACGCCTCGGAAAGCGTCGAAACGGTTCACCTGCAAATTCGGAACGAAGTCCTGAGAAGAGCCGTTTCGGATTGGTGAGAAATGTGATCGGTGTTACATCGTCCCGAAAAAACTCCGCTGCAATGCTTGGAAATGATATTTTTTCCAAGTATAATCCGAAGCGGCTCAGTGGTTTTGTTCCACTCGCTTTTCCTTGATCACAGTTTTTCCCCGAGAGATTCCTATGCAAAGACGCGATTTTCTTCGTTTGGGGTTGGCCGCCGGCGCGGCGACCGCGTTTCCGTTTTCCCGCTCGTTTGCCGCTGATGCGCCGACGAAAGTCCTCTACTTCAGCAACTCCGTCGGGTTCGAGCATGATCCGGTCAAGATCGTCAAAGACGGCCTGAGCGTTTCCGACATCGCCCTGAAAAAGCTCGGAGCCGCCAACAACGTCGAAGTCGTTTGCACCAAAGACGGTAAAATCTTCGACGGCGATTTGAAGCAATTTTCCAGCTTCGCCTTCTACACCAGCGGCGATCTGCTCCAAGGCCCCAACGCAATGTCGGCGAAGGGCAAAAAGCGATTCCTCGCCGCGATCGACGACGGCGTCGGCTTCTTCGGCTTTCATTCGGCGACCGATACCTGGAAAACCGACGGGCTTCCGTTTGAATCGCAAACGAACGTCGATCCGTACATCTCCATGCTCGGCGCCGAATTCATCTCGCACGGCCCGCAGCAGGACGCGATCATGACCATCTCGCAACCGGCCGGGATTCCGTGGTTGAAGGAGAAGGGAAAAGAGTTCAAGTACTTCGACGAATGGTACGCCCTGAAGAACTTCAACAAAGACATGCACGTCATTCTTACCCAGGAAACCAAGGGGATGGAAGGGCAGGAGTACCAGCGTCCGCCGTTCCCGGCGACTTGGGCACGCAAGCAGAAAAAGGGACGCGTGATGTACTGTTCCATGGGACATCGCAACGAATTCTGGGAAGACGACTACATGATGAAGTTCATCCGCGACTGCTTCGGCTGGATTCTCGGACGATACGACATGGACATCACCCCGAACATCGACAAAGCCGCCCCGGAAGCCTCGGTGCTGAAATACGCGGCGAAGTAATCAAACGGTATTCCCTTTCGAATCAGAGCCGCGCACGAAGTAAGCGGTGTTCGAGTCGGCAGTATCGTGATGTTGAAAATGGTGTAAACCGCAATACCGCTTACTGCGTGCGCGGCTCTGATTCGAACAACGTCAAATCAACGTATCACTACAGCCTTCTCCCCATGCGTTTCACTTTTCTCGTTGCCGTTCTATTTTCGACCGTCTGTTGCGCTGCGGAACCGACGGATTTTCGTATTGAAAATGAACTGGCCGTCCGCAAAGACGACTCCGAAGCGAAGGTCAAAACGACCACGTTGTTTCGAGGCGGGCTCGTCTACGACATGATCGGCGACCAGGGAGAAACGACGATTTTCGACAAACTGGCGGACTCCTTTACGCTCCTGGATCCGACACTCCGGATCCAAACGAAAGTCCGCGCTTCGGAATTGAAAGATGCCGTTCTCCTGCAGCGGGAAAAAATGCGTTCGGTAACTGATCCGTTTTTCGCGTTCGCCGCGTTTCCGAAATTCGAGCAGGCGTACGAACAGGAAAGTGGTTTGGCCCGGTTCCAAAGTCCCTGGATCGATTACCGGATCGAAACCCAACCTCTGGAAGACAATTCCGTTCGGGAAAGGTATTACGATTTTTGCGACTGGTACTGTTTCCTGAACTTGCGGGTTAATCCGGATTCGACGACCCTTTTCGCCCGGATGGAAATCAATCGGTTTCTCGCGGAAAAAAAACGTTTTCCCAAGCGGATTCACGTCAGCGTCTTCCCCAACGGAAATTCCGGCCTGACCGGTATCGTTGCGCAGCCCGATGTTTACGTCAGCACCAGCAAACTCGGCGCAAGATTCGTTCCCGCCGACGAACAGCGATTGCAGCGAATCGGTGAGCAGCTCAAGACATTCCGTTCCGTTTCTTTCGAACAATACCTGAAGGAAATTCGTTCCGGCTCCGGACGGTAGAATCGATTCGCGCTTTCGGACGGTTTTTGCCGATTGTTCCGGGATCGCTTGTGCGGGTTGTTTGCCCCGAACCTCTTGAAACGAACCGAGGCTCTGAATCGGTTGCAGCACGCCGTTATAAATTCTTGATTTTCGTCCCGCGCTCTTTTCGATAAGGCGAACAGGTCTTTTTGTGCCGTGTGTGTACGCAAACTTTTTCCTGTCACCTTCATTCATCCCACAAAGGATTGTAGCATGAATTATATGTGGAACGGCAGTCTGACGATTGCCTTGGCTTTTGTGTTGGGATCGACCGCAATCGGTCGGGCCGACTGTACCTGCAGAACCTGCACTCCCGCCGGGGCCGGACCTTGTTGCGTCGCCGAAACACCCGGTTCGTGCGACAACAACGGTTGTGATACCGGCTGCGACAGTTCCTACATTTACCGCAGCGCGTGTTCTTCGCTCGAATCGACCAGCGACGGATACCTGTGGACCTACGGACGGGGGCGATGTGCGAAAACCTTCCGCTTCGACGGCTGGGTCGAATCCGGAATCATGGGGAACTCGCATGGTGTTACGTCTTACGACGGACACGGCGGCAACGGCCCGATGCACGTTTTCGGTAATCAGCGAACCGACTTCGCGCTCCAACAGATTTACCTGCTCGGCGAAAGGAAATCGACACCAGCAACGGCCTCGATTGGGGATTTCGGACCGATTTCATTTACGGCGTCGACGGTCCCGGAACACAATCGTACGGGGATCGTTCGTTCGATTACGATTGGGCGACCAACGACGACGGATACGGACTTGCGTGTTATCAACTCATGGGGGCGGTCGGGTACAAAAATCTGACCGTCCGCGGCGGAAAATTCATGACGCCGATCGGTTGGGAAGGGGTCGCCTCGAAAGACAACTTCTTCTACTCGCATTCGTACTGTTATTGGCTTGAACCGTCGACCCACGTCGGAGCGTTCGCGGAATACACGATCAACGACAAGCTGATGCTCATGGGCGGCTGGACGGCGGGCCACGAAAACGGTTTCGCGAACAAGTTCGGCGACTCCGCGTACATTGCCGGCTTGACCTACGCTTTGACCCCGAAGTCGAATCTCTTCTATTATGTGACGCAGGGGGATACGAACAGCGGCGATTACGATCGAAACGAAGAGTTTTTCCCCGGCTTCACCGACGTGGATAAATCGAAATATTTCATCCAATCGTTCGTGTACGAATGGAAGCCGACGGATCGCTTTACATACGTCATGCAATACAATCTGCGGAACGATGCGTTGCATTTCAATAATGGGGATCCGTGCGAACGTTCGAGCGCGTACGGAATCAACAACCATTTCCTGTACCAACTGACGGACAAGGTCGGCGTCGGAATGCGGGCGGAATGGTTACGCGACAACGGCGGGTTCATCACGGACGTTCCGGCAAACTATTTCGAGTTGACTTACGGTGTCAACTGGAACCCGAACCGACACTGGAGCGTTCGACCGGAAATCCGTTTCGATTGGGCCGACAGCGGCAAGCCGTTCGCCGATTACACGAAATCGTCCCAAATGACCGGCGGCGTCGGACTGCTCTATATTTTCTAAAAGGGAAAAGAGGATAAAATAAAGAGCCGTACGTGAAGCGCAGCGTAACTTGCGGAACATCATTCGGTGCCCCGTAAGTCACGTCAAAGTATCGACTCCACTTACGGCTCTTTGTAACAAACCTCATAGAACAACCCCATGAAACCGCAAGCCGAAACGCATCCGTTGCCGCAGCGGGATTCGACGTGGTTTCGCAAAGGGTCGATTTCGGGATTTTTGGTCAGTTTTTTGGTGCATGGAATATTGGTGTTGATCCTTCTTCACCTTTATTTACCCAATCCGCTGCGAACATTTCAGGAAATTATTTTCCAGCCCGGTTTTTCCAACGATTCGGGCGCTCTGGACAACCTCGGCGACGGGAACCCTGAACCGGCGGGCGAGCCGGGCGTTTCGCTTCCCGTTGAGGTCGTCACTTCTTCTCCCATGGTCCCACGTGAACTGACCCCGGGTGCAACGACGACACCGTTGCTGTTGCCGCAAACGAATCGCTGGTTCCCTTCTTCTGGCACTCAAACCGCAATGGCAGGCGGCGATGGTCGAACCGACGGATTTGCCGGCCGGGGAGAAGGAAAAGGACTCCTTCTTTCCCAGCATGGAGGAAGCGAAGGAAGCGAAAAAGCGGTCGCACTCGGACTGGAATGGCTCGCGGCCCACCAAAATACCAATGGAAGCTGGGGCTACGATTTTCAAAAATGCCCGAAATGCAAAGGAAAGTGCGGCAATCCCGGCTGGAACGCCTCGCAAAACTCGGCAACCGCGCTCGCGCTGCTCCCGTTCCTCGGGTGCGGAATCACCCACAAGCAGGGGAAAGCGGAATATCGGCCCGTGGTCGATAAAGGATTGAAATTTCTCTTGAAAAACAGCACGCTTCGCCCGCAGGGACGCGATTTCATGGACGTTTCCGACGGCGGAATGTACCACCAGGGACTCGTTTCGATCGTGATCTGCGAAGCGGCGGCAATGTCGCAGGATCCACTCCTCCAGGAAGCCGCGCAGCAGGCCGTCGATTTTATCTGTTACGCTCAAATCCCCGGCGACGGCGGTTGGCGCTATCAACCCCGGGACCGCTCCGGTGGGGATACTTCCGTCGTCGGTTGGCAGATCATGGCTCTCAAGAGCGGACAAATGGGGGGAGCTCACGTCCCGAGTGAGGTCTTTTTCAAAGCTCGACGGTTTCTCGATACCGTGGTGGGAATCGACAAAGGGGCGATGTACGGATACAAGTCGAGTCGCGACACACACCGAAACAACCGTGCGACGACGGCCATCGGGCTGCTTTCCCAGATGTATATGGGGTGGAGCGCGGACAATCCCTCCTTGATCCGGGGGGTGGAGTACATTTCCGCTTGGGGACCGGACCGGGGCAATCTCTACTACAACTATTACGCGACGCAGGTGGTGCATCATTACGGCGGCGGGGCGTGGAAACGCTGGAACGCCGCAATGCGGGACCCGCTGATCGCCCGGCAAAGCCTCGAAGGACATGAGCGGGGAAGCTGGTATTTCGAAGGGGAATGGAACGACCGCGGCGGACGACTCTACACGACGAGTCTTGCGATTTTGATTCTGGAAGTCTATTATCGACATCTTCCGTTGTACCAAAACCGGGCCGCCGAAATGGAGTTTCCGCTCGATTGACCCAAACGTGTAATGAGCGTCAATCAGAGCGGGAAGCGTAAGCGAGCGCAATGTGCCTCCGTCCTGTTCCGTAAGCTTCACTTCGTTTCGCTTGCGGCTCTTTATTGTTCGATTTCGACGTCGCTCCAGTCGATCTTTTCGTTTGACACGTTTTGCGAGCCGATCAGAAGAAAATGGCAAGTGAGTGGAAAAATAATTCAAGTCGTGTCGCTTTTTTTTACTCCTTTACCATCTTCCTTAATAGAGAGATAATGAGTATCCTCTAGGTAGAAATCTTGTCAGGTTGTAGGATCTTTAAGGATTGGTCCTCTTCCGTTTCTCTTTCCAAGAGGTGCAATTATGTTTGAAATCATCAAAAACATCAAATCCAAGCGGATTGTCGGCGTTCTGTCGACGCTGCTGGTTTTTCCGGTGATCGCTTTTGCCCAGGACGAAAGCAAATCGGAGCGTCGCGGTCGCGGCGAATCTTCGGCCCGGGCGTCCTCGCCCCGTTCGGAGCAACCCCGCTCGCAGGCTCGCACGCCGGTCAGTCGCGGCGGAGGTTCGGAGCGATCGCCCGCAGTCCGCGAAAGTCGACCATCGCCCCGGCCCGTCCGAACCGAAACAGCCCAAAGATCGCAAGCGGGATCGAGCCGTTCGGCCACCCGAGCGGAATCGACGCCACGTTCCAGCGGACGTTCCGAATCCGCCGCTCGATCGCAAACGGTGCGCCCCACAGTCGCCCCCCCCGTTCGGAGGGAATCGGCGACACCCGCCGTGAGGCCGCAACCGACTCGACCGGACACGACCTCACGGTCCGGCGGACGGCCCGATTTCGGAACACGCCCGCAAACCGGACGCTCCGAAGGTTCGAGCCGATCCACAGTTCAACCGACGGTGAACCCTACGGCTTCGTCGATCCTCTCGGACGCGTTGAGCGGTTCTTCGTCAACAAGATCAGGAGCAAGCGGTCGCCCCGACATCGGCAGCCGCCCCTCCCGTGGAACGGAAATCGATCGACGCTCGGGAACCTTTGAACGACCGGGCGCGACTTCACGGACCGGTGCTTCCTTACAGCAGCAGTTGGAAGACCTGAATCGCCGCAGCCGCGGGGATTGGGATCGCAATCGAAGCGACTTCAGCAGAAGCCGCGAAGCTCGGGAATCCGGTTCGCGAGAAGTCCCTTTCCGGGATAATGTTGCCCGAAATCCTGCCGCTCGGGACAGTGATCGGGGAAGCAGCCGATATTACGGTCGGCCAACCGACGCTTCCGATTGGAACCGATACCGCGATTGGAGCCGGGACGGGTTTTCCTCGCGCGGTCCCTCCAATTACGGCGATCGTGCTCGCGATCACGACCGTTATCCCGGCGGATATCGTCCGGCTCCGCCCCCACCGCCGCCGAAACCGGCTGTTCGCTCGCAGGTGGTCGTCAATATCCAAACCGGCTTCGGCGGGTACGGAACTTACTGGACTCCCGACTGGTACGGTCGATATGGACGGTACAATTATTGGCGTCCGCCGGTTGTGATCTCTCCGTCGTTCTGGTGGAGAACGCCGAATTGGGGAATCACATGGAATTGGTTCGGCGGATACGCTCCGTATTACTATCGACCGGCGTATTACTCCCAGTACGTTTACACCCCCGTCGCGCCGAATCCGGTGTACTACAACTACGGCGACAACGTCGTCTATAGGGATGATATGGTTTACGTCAACGGCGTTCCCTACGTTTCGGCGGACAAGTATTACGAGCAGGGCTTGGAATTGGCGAAACGCGGCGAGAAAACGACCGTGATCCAGATCCAGCAACCCGCCCCGCAAGTTGTTGAAACGGACGCGACCAGTACCACGGCGTCCAAGCCGCTGAGCGTCCCGACGCCGGCGCTGCCGAACTCCAGCGGGATTCCGGACCCGGAAAAACAATCGTCCGACCCTTCCGAGCAATGGATGCCGTTGGGAACTTTCGCGCTGCTTAAGGACGAGGAAAAAGCGGAAAGCGATCGCATTTTCCAGTTGGCGATGAACCGCGGCGGAATCGTTCGCGGCAACCTGTACGATCAGAAAGAGGATAAACTCCTTCCGATTCAGGGTGCGGTCGATCAGGAAACGCAGCGAGTCGCGTTCCAAGTCGTCGGCGACGATTCGAAAGTGTACGAATGCGGTCTGTGGAACCTCACGCAGGAATCACTCCCGCTTTTGGTGCAGGAAGGAAAAGGAGCTCCGGAAACGATCAAAGTCGTTCGCCTGAAAGAAAACGAATCGACGGAGAACAACAATGTCGTCGGTCCGACCCTCGATTGATCGGAGCCGATGGAAATCAAGTCGTCCGTGCGAGGAAAGTCGAATCCGTTTTCCTCGCGTTATTTGACGGGACTGCCTTACTTTTTCCCCGGAAACGAGGAGAAGAAAGGGCGTTCCGTCGAACGTTTTCTTGAGCGATTCGAAAGCGACAACCGGCTCGGCCAAATCGTCGGCCCGCATGGAACGGGAAAATCGACGTTTCTCGGGCAAATCGAAACCCAGCTCCGGGAGAAAAATTTCACGGTTCAACATGTGGTGCTCCGTGATCGGCAGCGGCAGTTGCCCGACGAATTTTTACGGCAATGCCGCGAGAGTCGTCGAAAAAACGCCGTTTTCCTCGTCGACGGATACGAACAGCTTTCGGTTTTTTCCCGACTGCGGTTGTGGTACGAATATCTGTGTTGGGGAAACGGGCTCCTGCTCACGTCGCATCGTCCGGTCGTCGGCGTTCCGATTCTCTACCGAACGGCGCCGGATTTCGATGCCCTTCGGCAGGTTCTCGAGCATCTTCAGGGAAACGAAACGACGGTTTCCCTAGAACGACTCCGCGCTCTCTTCGAGAAACATGGAGGTAATCTTCGGACAACGCTTCTGGACCTGTACGACGAATGGGAGCACGAACATGCCCGGGGCTCTCCCCGGGGCTAACGGAATGTTTGCGGGCCGTTATAATCGATTTCATCATCGTCTATTTGACAACCCCGTCTCTTGGGAGTTCTGCCGTGGCTGAATCATTGAAAAGGATCGCCCGTTTTGCGTTTTTGATTTTAGTTTCGCTGGTTTTCCCGGCTTCGTCGGTGTTTTCCGAGGATTGGCAAGAGCAGGAGCGCCAGCGGATCACGCAAGTCGAAAAGACGATGCAGTCGGTGATCGCGGTGTTTCCTGCCGGTGGAAACGGGCCGGTCGGCGGCGGGAGCGGCGTCGTGATTTCGCCGGACGGTTATGCGCTGACCAATTTTCACGTCGTGCAGCCGTGCGGCATCGCGATGAAATGCGGTATGTCCGATGGTGTCGCGTACGATGCGATTCTCGTCGGACTCGATCCGACCGGGGATATCGCCTTGATCAAGCTGCTCGGACGTGACGATTTCCCCTGCGCCCCGCTGGGCAACAGCGACGCGGTTCGCATCGGCGACGAAGCGCTGGTGATGGGAAACCCGTTCATGCTCGCGATCGATTTCAAACCGTGCGTCGCTTATGGTGTCATCTCTGGAACGCATCGCTATCAATATCCGGCGGGTACGTTCCTGGAATACTCCGACTGTCTTCAAACGGATGCGGCGGTCAACCCGGGCAATTCCGGCGGGCCGCTGTTCAATATTCGCGGCGAACTGATCGGGATCAACGGTCGCTGCTCCTTCGACAAACGGGGCCGGGTCAACGTCGGCATCGGGTACGCCGTTTCGATCAACCAGATCAAATATTTCCTCGGCGATTTGAAAAGCGGACGTATCGTCGACCATGCCGGTTTGGGAGCGGTCGTCGCAACGGATCGGATCGGTCGCGTCGTCGTCGACGATGTTTCGCTCAACTCCGACCTGTATCGGCTTGGAGTTCGCGTCGACGACGAGATGGTTCGTTTCGCCGGATATCCGCTGGATACCGCAAATACGTTCAAAAATCTTCTCGGTATTTTTCCCCGCGATTGGCGGGTCCCTATCTCGATCCGAACTCCGCAGGGGGACCGGCATGAACTGCTCGTCCGCCTCGAAGGGCTCCACAGCGAAGCGAAACTCGTCGAAATGACCGAGGAAATGATGGAGCCGCCGATTGAGAAGAAGAGGATAGAGGACAGAAGACAGAGGACAGAAGAGAAAGACGAAGAGAAAGACGGAGTAAGCTCTGTCGATTCGACCCTATCCTCTATCCTCTATCCTCTAACCTCTGATCTCGAAAAGCAGTCCGTCTTCATTCCCGATTGGGCGAAACCGATTTACGAGAAGCGGAAAGGGTTTGCGAATTATTATTTCAACCGGCTGGAGCTCGACCGGGTTTTGGCTCAATGGAGAAAAACGGTCGCAGCGCAAAAGCCGGACCGGTGGATTCTATCCGGCGACGTCGCGCAAGCGGATTCGTTCGAGATTTCGATCGCGGAAAACGATGTTGCGTTGAAACTCCCGCACACGACGCTTTCCTGGAATCCGCACGAAATTCTCGACGAAGATTCGAAAATCGATCCGATCTCGTATTTCCAGGAGCCGGTCGGCAGCGGCGGGCTCTTTCCGGCGATGTATCTGATGTATAAATTGGCGACCGGCGAGAAGCCGGACTTCGGCGAAGTGCTCTACGTCGGAACCGCTCCGCTGGACGGAAACTTCGACAAACTCTACGACGTGGTGTCCGTGATATGGCGCATCGTTCGGGCGAGGTTCTATTTCGATCCCGAAACCGGCCAACTCGCAATGATCGAATTCTATTCGATGGAAAACCGTTTTCCCAGTGAAATCCGGTTCCGGAATCAAAACGGCTCGCTCGCCGAAATGGACGTCCGCAACGGCTCCACCCCGTTCGCGAAATTTGTGTTGAGAGGACAGAGGACAGAGGACGGAGAACAGAACGAGCCGGGACCTGCGGTCCCGACAATGCTTTCGAACACCACGCTCTCAAGTACCACCTCCCCCGTGATCGATCAAGTCCGCCAAAAGATCGTCAAAATCTACGGCGCCGGCGGATTGCGGGGAATGCAGGGGTATCAAACCGGTTGCCTCATCACGCCGCTCGGGCATATCCTGACGGTGAGCAGCTCCGTTCTTGAAGCGGATCCACTGGTTGTGATCCTTGACAACGGTCGGCGTTACGAAGCGAGCCTGATCGCGGCCGATCCGACAATGGAAATCGCGGTGCTGAAAATCGACGTCGAGAATCTTCCCTGCTTCGACCTGAAAGAATTGTACGGAATCTCCGTGAAAGAGGACCGGCCGGACGCTTTGTCCGACCTTTCCGGTTTCGACGATTCGATTCGGATCGGCGACCGGATTTACGCGGCTTCGAATCCGTACAATATTGCGACAGGCAACGAACCGGTCTCGTTCCAACAGGGCATCATCGCCGCGAGAACTTCGCTCCGGGCCCGACGGGGCGCGTTTGCGACGACGTATAAGGGGCCCGTTTACGTCGTTGACGCCATTACGAACAATCCCGGCGCCAAGGGGGGGGCGGTCGTCCTCCGCGACTCGGGCCGGTTCGTCGGACTAATCGGCAAAGAGTTGAAAAACGCCGAGAACAACACGTGGTTCAATTTCGTACTCCCCGGTCGCGAGGTTTACGAGAAGGTCAAAGCAATCTTGATGTCCGAGCCGGTTGATCAACGAAAGCCGTCCCTGATCGCGATCACGGATAAGCCGGAACTTCCGCCGCTCCCGTCGGACGCGGAACGGATTTTGCGAGGTCTCGGGATCATCCTGGTTTCAAACGTCGCGAACCGTACGCCGCCGTTCATCGACTCGGTCCGCGCCGGAAGCGAAGCGGAGAAACTCGGACTCAAGCCCGACGATTTGATCGTGATGGTCAACAACCGCTTGACACCATCTCGCGGCGCCGTTGAAACGCAAATCCTCGCCGCGGAAAATGAGTCCCCGATCCTGTTGACCGTCGAACGAAAATCCGAACTGCTTGAGATCAAAATCCGATGATCGCTGGGATGTGCTTTCGTATACCGCACTTTTTTTTAGGGTCTACAACAGAATCCATCTCTTCGTGGACACGGCTCGCCGTTGGATGTTTTTTCCGGGGGCTGCAAATTTGGCCTTGAACATGGTACGCTGTGTTGGGATTTTTGTCGGTAAAGTTTTGCGAATTCGTTCGCAAGTGTTTGTCAGGCAATACTTTACCACATCAACCCAACTTTAAAACCCTCCGGCCTATGAAATATCCGGGCTAGGGTGGGTCAAAATTAGTTAATACGGTAGAAATACGTACGAACAGACCTTCCCGCTCGGTTTTCAATGCTTTCTCTTTCGGTCTACGGAGCGTTTGGCGCGGTCGAGGGCACTGAGCATTCCGGTTTTTTCGGCGGCGGTTTTTTCCGGCTCCGGTTTCTTTTCCGGCAGCGTCGGATGCGTTGTGACGCCGAGTTGCGTTTCGTTTTTCCTGCGTGAACGGGCAAGGAGATATTGACGCAACCAGGAAAGTTGACGGCCGGTTTCCTTCGATTCCGGCTCTGCGATCCGTGGTGTCGCGACCGTCGCTTTTTTCGCTTGACGCTTCGGAAGTTTGAACCGCTTCAGCCAGGACGAGAGCCAACCGGTGCGCCGCTCGAATATTTCCGACACGAAAAGACCCGCCGCGAGCAGGATGAACCAGAGCGAAAGGTCGTGATACCGCGGCACCTTGGGGATGTCCTTCCAGATTCCGGCGATTTCGATCCGCTCCTTCCCGCCTGTCGATTCGGCCAACTGATTCAAAAGCTCCCGCCCCTTTCCCGGCTCCACCGGCCGAAATTCCGGCGAATACGGCAAACAAACGGGGGGCAAAGAAACGGAAATCACATTTCCCCCCCCGTCCTCCGTCCTCAGTCCTCTCTCCTCACGAAACGACACCGTCGCAAGGACCGTCTCGCTCCCTGTCAGCGGAATCGTTGCGCCGAGCAGCTCCGGTTCCAACCAACGCATCGCCGGCTCGCTCGTTTCCAACGGTTGGTTCGCGGTCTGTTTCAGGACCGTGATTCGCGGCATGGTGTCAAGCGACGCCTCTTCCCGCTCCGGATCGAGATCAAGCCGGATCCGCAGGCTTCCGTCGACGATTTCCTGCGAGAGCATCATGTTGTTCGGGAGCTTGTTGTCCTTCCCCGCGGTGTAACGCCCCAAACTGACCAGCAGCGACGGATAATCGTCCCACTTTGCGATTTTGCCGGTGTAATCGCCGTCGATCTGGCCGGTGTAGCAAAGGACCCGTCCGAGTCCCGCCTGCCAGGACGCGAGGATCGGCGATTTGTATTCGTCCTGTGACACCGAGGAAAGCAACGCGCCCGGCTTCAAGTAACATAAATTATACCCGCCGATCGACGGGGGATCGTCGAACCGTCGACCGAGCAGCGACATCAGGCCGCCGGTCCAGCGGATCGCGACCGGATCTTCGATAAACGTACTTCTCGCGATCACGAACGTGTCCTGGGCGAAAAAACGCGGCAGTTCGGTCGGCTCGTTCGTGAAATAAACCTGTCCTTTGCCCCGCTTGGCGACGTCGCGGAGGAAATTGGCGTCCACATCGGTCGGATGCCCGAGCCCGATCACGCTGCACGTGATCCCGGCCTTTTCGCACGCGGCGAGCAGGCCGACGTATTCCCCCGGCTCTTCGGCGTCGGCGGCGTCGGCGAACAGGATGATATGTTTCGTCCCGACGGTCGATTTGCGCAACATATCGACCGCGGCCCGAAGTCCGGTATAAACGAAAATGCCGCCCCCCATCGACTGGATACGGAGAATCTTCGCGCGGTCTTGCTCGGGTGTGTTGTTCGGATGCAGCGGCACGATCGTGTGGGGCACGCTGTCGACCGCGAGCACGCCGATTTCGTCCAGCGGTGTCAGGAGTTTGAGCAGGTCCGCCGTCGCGATATCGGCGAGGTCCATTTTCGTACGACTGCCGCCCGCCGGCATCGCCATGCTCCCGGACCGGTCCAGCACGGCGACGATCGCCAGCGACAATTTTCGGTGCTCCTGCCGCAGTTCCATGGAAACCGGCATGATCTCGTCCAGCGGCGACTTGTAATATCCGCCCAAGGCGTAAGAGCTTCGCCCGCCGCCGAACATCAGGCCGCTTCCGGTCTGCTTGACCCACTCGGCGATCAGCTCCATGCCGTGAACCCCGATCTTTTCCGCCGGGAGATTTTCGACGACGATCCCGCTGAAACCGCTCAGAAACGGGAGCGACCACCCGACCGATTCGGCGTCGGCGGTTTCCGTTTCGATTCCGGAATCGGTCAATAGTTGCGGCAGAATCGTGTTGAGCGAACCGCTTTCGGATTTTGGCGCGAGAACCAAAAGCGGTTTCGTTCCGTCGATTCCGACCAGACGGCGAGCGGAATTGTTCTCGGGAATCGGGTCGGGAAGCTCGCCGTTGATTTTCAGCGTGTACGCGAGCGTTCCCCCTTTGAGCGCCCGATCACGGAAGACGAGCCGGTTTTCGCCGGTCGTCATTTCTTTCTCGCCGGATCCGATCACGACGGGAGAACCTGTTGGGGTATCACGCAGCAGTTCGTATCGAACTTTTTGCGTAATCGGAACCCGAACCGACGCACTGATCGTGAAAGCTTCCTGTGGGGAAACGATCTGCGGGGCTTCGAGCATCGCAACGGCGACGTCCCCGACGTTGGTCCGTTCCAAGAGCCGGTAATCGACCGCGATTCCCCGTTGCATCAACCGCGAGGCAAGGTTGATCGGATTTTCGCCGGTATACCGTCCGTCGGTGAAGAGCACGATCCGCCCTTTTTCGCCGCTGGGAATGAGCGAAAACGCCTGTTCGAGCGCCCCGTGAAGATCGGACGCGTCGGGCGAATTTTCGGACACGAAGCTGGAAAAACTCTGCTTCGGCCCCGGAATTCGTTCGGGAAAGGAAAGCGCCCCGAACGAAACGACGCCGATTTTATCGTCGATCCCGGCGTGTTCGATCACCAGATTGATCGCCCCGATCGATTCGTCGCGGGACTGCGGCGGCATGGAGCGGCTTAAATCGACTACGGCGACGACGGTCCCGCTGCGGGTCGGGAAAAGCAGCATCGGCCCACACATCGCGATCACGATCAGAAGCAGGAACGCAATCCGCAACCCGGTCAGCAAACGGGACGGAATCCTCCATGTGACCAATGCGCACAGCAAAGGTATCAGGAGCAAAAACCAAACCGGTTGCTGAAAATAAAGCATGGGTCGTCGGTGGAACGATTCCGGAAAATATCACGTTCTTCGCAATTATACCGAATCGTTCCCGCCGAGGTAGTCCGGCAATTCACGCGATGAAGAAACGGGAGCGTTTGCCGTTTGCCGTACCTGAATTACCACGGCCTCCCTGAAGCCTGAAGCCTTGAACCTAAAAACGAATTTTCGTAAGTCAGGCAGCACAACTACAGCCCCGGATAGGTATTCGTTCCGTAATACATTCCGTAGTATCCGCCGAAATTGGGCGTTTCCAGCGGGGAAGTGTGGGATCCGAAATATCCCCACGGGTACGCGTCTTTCGACGGCATACGCATTCCGGTCTCTTCCGGGTAATGCGGGGCCCGCCAAGCGTCGCACATCTGCTTTTCTCCTTTTTTCCGACGTTCTCGAAACCGTTCCCAGAAAGTTTTGTCCTTTTCCTGATTCTGCTGAGAAGGAACCATTCCATGATACCCTTGCGGAGTCGGCAGATACGGATTGAACATCGGTCCATAACCGTATCCATACCCGTAATTAGGCTGGGCGTAACCGCTGTTGAGCGACTGGTACATCGCCTGGTAATAGGGATTGGGAAGAGCGTAGGCCCCCTGTGCGCCCGGAATCGGTTGGACATACGGGGCATAACCGCCGAATTGGCCGTATCCGAGGTATCCGGCTCCCGGATAAGCGTTTGAGGGGGATTGCGGATGCACGCACTGGTTGTTCGCTCTTGCCGCGTTCACACGCTGAACGTACTGGTTCATTGCCTGAATGTACTGCATTTGCGATTGCAACTGCTGCATCTGCGGCATTTGCTGAGTTGTTCCCCCGCTTGGCGCACCCTGACCGGCCTGTTGACCGTAAACGGGTGCGCCGTTGTTGATCGGGATCATTTGTCCGTTCGGTCCCATCATCACGGCGGAAAACTGCACGTTCGGGTTCTTCTGGATCAACTGCTCGATCTGGTTGAGCACCTCCGGACTCAAGCCGGGCGTTGAGGAACCGGAAGGATCGATCGAACCGGCTTGTGCGCCCTGCGGGTACGGGTATGGATTCGCATACTGCGGATAAACTCCGTAGGTCGAAGCCGCCGCCGTGTACGGTGAAATGTTCCCCAACGGGTCCGGCGCCGGAGTCGGAACCCGCAGCGGATCGTTGTAATAATAACCATTGCCGGCACAATTATTGGCGACGCCGTTCAAGTTCGCGTTGGCGAACGGGCCCGGATTGAACGGAGCCGGAGCCGGATAAACGGGCGTGGAGTACTGCACCTGCGTAATTTCCGACATCCCGTACCGCGCCGCAAAAGGAACGGTTTTACGCGAAACGAACGATTCGATCGAATCCGAAATGTTCCTCGTCAAACCGGGAAACTCGCCAATGGAATTCGTATCGATTTCCTCAAAGCCGTTCTCTTCCTCGGCGTAAACGTCGATTTCGCGGACCGGATTCGTTTTTCGGATCGCCCGCGGCAGGGCGGGAACCGGTCGTGTTTCCAAAACTGGCCTTTCCGGTTGCACCGTCGGGGTCGGAGTCGCGATAATCAGCAAGACGCTCTGCTGTTCCGCGGTTGCGTCGGCAGGTTTCGGAAACACGATCGGCTGCGGCTGGTGCGCGACTTGCGTAATGGGGTAAACGGCCTGCTGAATCGACGTCATTTCCGCCGGATACGGCAAAACGTAGGACGGAAACGCCGTGTAAGTCGCGGGATAGTTCGTAGGGGCCGTGTACGCACCCGGACGGGAAAGCGAAGTCGGCATCGGCTTGTACTGGATCGACTGGGGAAGTACGACATGCGGCACCATTTCGTACAACGTTTCCGGTCCCTTTGCTTCTTGCGCGTGAACTCTTGCGCAAAACAAAACAAGCAAAAGAGTCGGAATACACGCTTTGCATAAGATAGAGGAGTTTGTCAAATTTTTTTCGCGCATTTTCATACCGTCACCCTGAACGTGCCGTGTCGGGCCAATAAATTTTTGAGATTGTCTCAAGGAAAAAGGAGGGGCGATCCTCTCCCTTCATCGAACCGTCGTGGGAAAGGAATTTCGTAAAGATTTCCTTTTTTGAAAGAATGTTGAAAATGGGGATGAAATAGAGCAAATAGAAGGTTTGGGAGGCTTTTCGGGAATAAGACCGTCGACAGAAATTTGCATGTCAATTTTCTCATTCTTGAATATCGACCAAATCAGTGTAGAATTTGAAAACGTCTGCCTATTGACGTTTTGGAGGTATAGTTTACTTATTTGTACTGTCTGACTTACGAAATCCGTTTTCGTGGGCAAGGCTTCAGGCTATAGGATTGGTCGAGTTGGTGTATAACACTTCCTCATGGCGACGCCCAAGACACCGATCATCGATATCCGCTCCCTGCTCGAAAACGGTTTCAACGAAGAAACCGCTCGGCAACTCTACAGCCAAGGCGAAGAGGTCGCCATCTT
>JAVBPO010000127.1:0-23839 GCA_031549565.1 Thermoguttaceae bacterium | reverse complement strand
GCGGTTCGTTCCTGTTCGGCAGCCGACTCGCGGCGGAGCCGCTTCCGTCCAATCAAAGTTTTCCCATTGGCTCGGCGGCAAAATTCTCTCTGGAGGTCCAAGCTCTCACTCGCCTCGCAACGGGAAAACTCTTATCTATTTCGGGAAAACTCTTATCTATTATCTATTTTTATCTATTACATGGATTTGGCGTTGGTCGCCTTCCTGCCAAATTTGGGCGCACCCAGAACACCTCATTCTCACGCCCCGGGTTGATGGAGCGGGGAAAAAAAATATAATCTCCGGTTCTCATGTTCGGGGTATTATAGGAAATATATCGTTTGGTGGGCCTTCGAAGTACGTCGTTTACGCTTGCCGGCGTTCGTTGCATATCATAGTCGTCGATGTTTTTTTCGCTCATAGACCGTATCGAATCGCTGGAACCGGGGAAATCCGTGGTTGCGACGAAATCGTTGACGCTGGCGGAAGAATATTTGAAAGACCATTTTCCCAACTTTCCCGTCATGCCCGGCGTCTTGATGCTCGAAGCTCTGACGCAAGCCTCCGCTTGGCTGATTCGCGTAACCGACGATTTTTCCCATAGCATGGTCGTCCTGAAAGAAGCGAGAAACGTTAAATACGGGAAATTCGTCAAACCGGGCCAGACGATCCGGATCTCGGCGACCATTGTCGACCGTACCGATACGTCAATCACGCTCAAGGCGGAAGGAACCGTCGACGAACAGACGACCCTTCGCGCCCAGTTGACGCTTATCCGCTACAATCTCGAAGAAAGACGCCCAAGCCGTAAAGGAACGGACCAACGGATCGTCGACACGCTGAAAAGCGAGTTGTCCTTGCTTTGGACCGATTGGACACCGGAAGATCATCGTTAATATTTCAACAATTTTCTCTTTTTTACTTTACTCATTGGAGAATCGTTCATGCCGACGAAAGATGAAATTTTTGCGGGCGTTCGGGACGCCTTGGTCGAAGCTTTAGCCGTTGACGAAGACGAAGTGACGGAAAACGCGACCTTGGTCGATGATCTCGGAGCGGAATCAATTGATCTGCTCGACATCGTTTATCGGCTCGAAAAGACTTTTTCGATCAAAATCGATCGCGGTGAACTGATTCCGGAAGATCTATTGACCAACGCGCAGTTCGTCGTCGACGGCAAACTCACCGCAGACGGACTGGCGGAACTGAAAAAACGGATGCCCGGCAAAAACCTTGGCGATTTCGAAAAGAACCCGATGGTTCAAAACATCTCGACGATCCTCACCGTCCAGGATATGTGCAATCTCGTCGAAAACAAACTCGCCAACTAGGAGAATTATGAATTATGAATTTTGAATTACAAAATTTCAACAGCCGTTTTCCCGGGAATCCGGATGTTCGTTTATTCCCTAATTCGTAATTCGTAATTCGTAATTCATAATTAATAATGCATTGGTACTGGTTCGATCGATATACGGTTTTCGAAAGTCATCGGCGAGCGGAAGCGATCAAAGCGATTTCGCTTGCCGAGGATCATTTGCATGATCACTTTCGGCATCACCCGGTTATGCCCGGTTCGTTGGTCATTGAGGGGTTGGCGCAAACCGGCGGTCTTTTGGTCTGTGAGGCGACCGGTTACCAAGCGAGAGTCGTACTTGCGAAAATTCCGAAGATCGTTTTCCACGATACGGAAATGATCCCCGGCGATCTTTTGACGTACAAAGCGTCGATCGATTCGCTCCGGGACGGCGGTGCGGTCGTTACCGTCTCTGCGCACCGCGGCGAGGAACTGCTCGTCGAAGGGGAGTTCGTGTTTGCTCATCTCTCGACGGAGCATTTCAAGGAAACAACTCTTTTCCGAGACGGGGACCTGATCGACATGATGCGGGTTTTCGGGGCGTACGACATCGGCGTTGCCGAAGACGGGTCGAAGCTAATGGAACCGTAGGTAGGTGAACCATGTCCGAACTGACCGAATCCGTGTTGCGGATGATGCAGCAATTCCAGACCCTGCCGGGTATCGGGAAGAAATCGGCGGAGCGGATCGCTTATCATCTCCTGAAGCTCCCGAAAAACAAGGCTCTTGAATTGGCGGACGCGATTCGGGATGTCAAAGAAAACGTCAGCTATTGCAAAAATTGTTATAATCTTTCTGAGCAGGAACTTTGCGACATTTGCCGGGATCCGTCGCGGGACCAAACTCTTCTTTGCGTCGTGGAGCAGCCGCGGGACCTGATTGCGCTGGAGCAAACCGGACGGTACAAAGGGCTCTATCATGTTCTGCTCGGTCGAATTTCGCCCATTGACGACATCGCGGCGGAAGACTTGACGATCGCGGCGCTAATCAAACGGGTCAAAGCCGGGCATTTCCGAGAACTGATCATGGGAACGAACCCGACGATCGAAGGGGACGGAACCGCGCTTTGTATCACGAATCTTTTGGAGAATATTCCGATTCGGATTACGCGGCTGGCCCGGGGAATCACGACCGGCAGTTTTCTCGAATTCGCGAACAAGGAAATGCTCGCCGACGCTCTTTCCGGGCGGCAGGAATTTCAAGATTGACCAATGCCGTTGCGCAACATCGTCGTTTCGCCATATTGTAACCCGTCATAAAAAGGTTTTTTCTCTTTTAACCGGTACTCCGTGTGTTCGAGGGCTTGGACGGTTAAAACCTGTGCAGAAACGACCGGTTCTTGACGGTGTGGAGTATAAAGGGGAAACCTCCCGGCTCCCCTCTGTTCAAAAGAAAACCCGGTCGATAAAATTAGACCGTTTTTGGTTTGAACTGAAATTCTTCAATAGCCCCTGATAAAATGAACACAGGAAACACACTCGATCTGAATGTTTACGGAATCTCCGTGAAGTCCGTTTTCCGCAATCCGGTTGCTTCGCCGCTCTACGAGGACGCGATTACCCGGGAAAAAGCGGTTATCTCTTCCGCAGGGGCACTCATCAATTTCTCCGCCGAAAAAACCGGACGCAGCCCTAAAGATAAACGGGTCGTCGATTCCCCGAAAACGACCGGCGACATCTGGTGGGGACCGGTCAACATCAAGATGACCGATGAAGTGTTTCTTCAATGTCGGAAAACCGCGATCGATTTCCTGAACACGCTCGACCAGCTTTACGTCGTCGACGCTTACGCCGGTTGGGACGCGAAAAACCGAATCAAAGTCCGTGTGATCTGCGCCCGGGCTTATCACGCATTGTTCATGATGAACATGCTCGTTCGACCGGCGCAAGAAGAACTGGAAAACTTCGGCGAACCGGATTACGTGATCTTCAACGCCGGGCAGCAGTACGCCGATCCGAACCTGCCCGGTTTAACCTCGAAAACCTGCGCCGCGCTCCACTTTGAGCGGGGCGAGTTCGTGATTCTCGGTTCGCAATACGCCGGGGAAATGAAGAAGGGCGTTTTCACGATCATGAACTACCTCATGCCGAAAAAGGGGATCGTGTCGATGCACTGTTCGGCCAACGAAGGGCCGGACGGCGACGTTTCGCTTTTCTTCGGCCTGTCCGGAACGGGAAAAACGACGCTTTCGACCGAGCCACACCGGAAGCTGATCGGCGACGACGAACACATTTGGACCGAAGAGGGGATCGTCAACATCGAAGGAGGGTGCTATGCGAAGTGTATCAACCTCTCTCCCGAAAGCGAGCCTGAAATCTACAACGCGATTCGCTTCGGGACCGTGCTGGAAAACGTCGGTTACGACAAAACGACCCGGGAAGTCGATTACAAGGACAAGTCGATCACGGAAAACACACGGTCCTCGTATCCGATCGATTTTATTCCGAACGTCAAGATTCCGTGCATCGGCGGACATCCTAAGAACATCATTTTCCTTTCGTGCGACGCGTTCGGCGTTTTGCCGCCGGTCAGCCTGCTCAATCCGGCTCAGGCGATGTACCATTACATGAGCGGTTACACGGCGAAGGTCGCGGGGACCGAAATGGGGGTCACGGATCCGGAAGCGACGTTTTCGGCCTGTTTCGGCGCGGCGTTTCTCGTTTGGCATCCGGCGAAGTACGCGGAAATTCTCGCCCGGGACATGGAAAAACACGGCTCCAAAGCGTGGTTGGTCAACACCGGCTGGAGCGGCGGACAGTACGGAGTTGGAAAGCGAATGTCGATCAAACACACCCGGGCGATCATCGACGGAATCCACGACGGCGAGCTGGCCGATAGCCCGATGGTCGAAGATCCGATTTTCGGCGTCAAGGTTCCGACGCACTGCAAAGGGGTTCCGGCCGAAGTGTTGATCCCGAAAAACTGCTGGAAAGATCAGACGGAATATGAACGGCTCGCGATGCGGTTGGCTGGTTTGTTCAAGCTGAACTTCTCCCGGTACGAAGATGTCGCGTCCGACGCCGTGAAAAACGCCGGTCCTCAAAAGTTCGAGGATCTGACCAATTCCGGCATCAAACTCGATGCATTAGGGGGGTAGCCCCCATCATTCTCCCTTTTTAGCCGGTACTCCGCGCCCGCGCCGATCCGGTGTATAATCGTCGGTTTTAACAAACAACACTCCACTTCCACTTACCCCACTCTTTCACATGGCTTGCACGATATTTTACGAAAAGGACGCCGATCTTTCCCAACTGAAAGGTAAAACGATTGCGATTCTCGGTTACGGTTCGCAGGGGCACGCTCACGCCCAGAACCTCCGCGACAGCGGTTGCGAGGTCGTCGTCGCCGAACTGCCGGGAACCGCGAATTACGATGCCGCCGTCAAGGACGGATTCCAACCGCTCACGACCGAAGAAGCCGTGAAGAAAGGGGATCTGATCGTCTTTACGTTGCCCGACGAACTGCAAGGCAAAATTTTCCGCAATCAGGTCAAGGACAATCTGAAAAAGGGAAGCATCATCGTCTGCACGCACGGATTCAATATCCACTACGGCCAATTCGATCTTCCGCAGGGCGTTTGCGCTCTGTTGATCGCCCCGAAAGGGCCTGGACATTTGGTCCGCAGCGAATTCGTCAAAGGGGGCGGCGTGCCGTGCCTGATCGCGCTCGGGGAAGGGGCCGGTGAAAAAGAGCGGGCGATCGGACTCGCTTACGCCAAGGGAATCGGCGGAACCCGCGGCGGCGTGATCGAAACGACGTTCGCCGAAGAAACCGAAACCGACCTGTTCGGCGAACAGGTCGTGCTCTGCGGTGGTGTCAGTGCGCTGGTCCAGAAGGCGTTCGAAGTCCTCGTCGAAGCCGGATACCAGCCGGAAATGGCATACTTCGAGTGCATGCATGAATTGAAGCTGATCGTCGACCTGTTCTACCAGGGCGGCATGAATTACATGCGTTATTCCGTCTCGAACACGGCGGAATACGGCGATTACACCCGCGGCCCGCGGATCATCACCGACGAAACGAAAAAGGAGATGAAGAAGATTCTCGAAGAGATCCAGTCCGGCGAATTCGCCCGCGAATGGCTGCTCGAAAATCAGGTCAGCGCTCCGAAATTCAAACGAACCCGCGCCCGCCACCGCAATCATGAGATTGAAGAAGTCGGCAAGCGCCTTCGTAAACTCATGGCTTGGATCGACGCGAAAGAAGTGTAAACCTTTTCTCTAACGATAAAGAGCCGCATGTGAAGCGCAGCGTAACTTGCGGAACGGTGCTATGCGGCTGTTTTTCACGACATTCTTACTTTTTATCCCCCTGGTTTCCTTCGCCGCGACTCCCGTCGCCGAATGGGACGCCGGGAAACTCTACAAATTCGACGACGTTCCCGTCGTCGTGGAAAACCGTTACGATCAAAGACGTGCGAACCTGCAAACCCTCGCGCGGCACCACAAAGGCCGAATCGACGTCGCGACGATGAAAACCATTCTGGATCAAAAATCGGCGACGGTGGTGCCACGGTTCCCGTGAAAGACTCGAACGCCGTTTTCACGTTGCACCAGTTCGTTTACGTCCCCGCCAAACGGGAGCTGTCGATCCGCCAGCCGAGCTACAAAAAGAACTCGAATTGGATCGACCTCGATTTGAAACCGTTTTTCGCCACAAATAATCCGTAATACGCCGCCGTGAAACGAATCGCAACTTGCGTACGGATCACTCCGGGCCGATTCGCCCACGATACCCTCTTCGATTTTTCGGATCTTGTACGGATGTGTGGCTACCGCTGCACGAGGAAATACCCCATGTATCCCTTGCACACAAAACGCGATGTTCCGTCGTAACCGGTTATCTCGCCCGTCGAGGGGGCGTACAGATCGAACGGGCCGGGCGATTGGATGTCGATTTCCATGTCGTCCTTATTGGAGTTGACGAGAAAATAGAACTTTTTTCCCTCCTTGATGTAAGGGCTGAGAAAAATGTCACCGAAATTCTCGCTCGCCGAGCTGACGCTGATGTCATGCTTGACCGTATTCTTGAGGAGACTGAGGAATTCCGGTTTTTTTTCCTGACTCTCTTTTTCGTTGTCGGGAAAGCGAATCACATCGGGCAGGAATTTTTCTGCGAGCCGTCTCAACTCGGTGGTGTCTTCCCCCCTTGTCGCGAGCCGGGGCAGGGAATCGAGCCAGATCACTTTTCCGCCGTCGTCGGCGAACTCCGTGAGCTTTTTCATGGCATCAAGACTCATGACCTCGATGTCCGGTAGGATCATGACATGGTACGCACCGTTGCCGATCACGAGCTTTCCGTTTTCGATTTTCGCCTTTTCAAGACTGTCCGAATCGAGAAAGTTGAAATCCAGTTGATTTCGGAAAAGCGACATCGCAACGCGGTTGACATACAAATCCAAAGCGTGGATTTTCGCGTTGGGATAGGAAAAGTGCATGTTTTCCGCGGTGAAATACGCCTGCGTGTTCGCGATCGGATACATCATCGCGATCTCCGAAGCGAAAGTCGAACCGCGCAGCAGGGTGTTAAGCCGCCCGGAATACTCGTTCCAAAAATTCGCGTTTTCCTTGGTCATGCGATTATACGCGTAATAAGTATTGAAACGGTTCGCGCCGTTGAAGAAGAGCAGCGAGGTGGTCCCGAGCACGTTGGGGAATTCATTGACGTGAAACTGCTCCATGTTCGCGACCGGGCAAAACTCGACCATGACGACGTCTTTCCCGTTGTTGCGCGCGGCGGAGCTGACGTATTTCGGCGTCATGTACCAACTGTTCAGATAGGCGGGTGGATAGCAGGAAAGCACGTCGATGCCGGGAATCTGCATCGTTCCGATATTCTTCATCATGTCGCCGTACAGGCCCACATGCCACGAAAGGTTCTCCTCCAGGAGGTTGTGCCCGGAAAAAGCGACGCCCATCTCTTCGCAGTAATCGCGCAGTTGGACGTAAAAGTTTTGGGTGAACATCTCGGCCACGGTTTGGTAAAAGTTCACTCGCAAAATTTTGTCGTCGTCGGTATCGCCGCCGAAAAGCGAGGACAGACGCGGCAGCAGATCGTAACCGTGCATTTCCTTGAAGAGCGCAGGCAGCCCGTCTTCCCACGGAGCGATAAAGTACGGATATTTGTCGTTCGTGTTCACGTAGTGAGTCATCAGGCTCGGTTCGTCGGTGAAGATCGCCTGCACCTTGTTCGCGATGTCGGGCACATTGTCCTTGTACCCCTTGTAAACGAGGTCGATGAAACGCTTCACGGCGTCACGGTTGAGCAGATTGGGATAGTGGTTCGGCCGATAGCCGTTCTTCTCCGCATGCGAACCCTCGAAAGCGATTTTCTGTGCGTAAACATGGAGGGTGAACGCGCCGGGTAGACTTGCTTTGACCGTTCGTTCTCCCCATTCGTGTGAGTCGAGCTCGGCAAGCGGCGTCTTGACGCCATCGCGCAGGATCTCGGCATAGAGGATTTTCTGGAAAGCTTCCGGCAAGACAAACTCCACCGAGTCCACGGATTCCTCGCGGAACTGTCCCACGCCGATCGCTTCGTATTCCGGAAAACCGTCGAGGGTCTGGTGGTCGGCGGTGCCGCTCGGGTAGCCGTACTCGTCGTACAACCACACCGTCATTCCCATTTGTTTCGCCTTGTCGATCGCGGCGTTCATAATCGCGTAATTCGACCGATCCTTCAGGTAGTTCTCATCCCAGGTGTTGTTGGTAATAACGCCCCGAAAACCATAATCGTACATGGTGTCAAGCGCCGTCTCGTAATTTTGGTCGAAACCATGCCACATGTGGAAAATCCTGTATTCGTCCACCGGGTTTTTGAATTCCTCCTGCCAGGAAAATTCCCTCGCCTCACTTTTTGTTCCTTTTTCGCCGGAAGCCGTATCCGCACACAAGCCGATCCGAACAGGCGCAGTGGCAAGGACGAGGATCATCGAGACGCAGAGCACAAGGCGCCAGGACCGTGTTAGTCGTTTGTTATTCATAGGGTTTCTCTCTTTCCGCGGTTGTGATTTATTGGGATACATACAAATTTTCACGGGATATTGCTGGGACCGCAGGCATCTTGCCTGCACTTGGGTCAGCGGGATTCCAGCCCGAAAGGCTCCATGCAAACCGTCCCGAGTCGCACTCTGGCAGGGAAGATGCCTGCGGTCCCAAGTCGCTTGTTTCACAAGGAAACTTGTTCGCACAATTCGCTCTCATTCTATCGGTTTCCGAACCTGAAAGGTAGTCGCGCCGCACGGAGAAACCGTTTGAAAATTTTCTGGGGACTTCCCTGGGACCGCAGGCTTCCAGCCTGCATCTGGGTCGGTAGGCTTCTAGCCAGCCGAGGGTTCACTACGGGCTGGAAGCCCATAGACCCAGGTGCAGGCAAGATGCCTGCGGTCCCAAGTTGCCAAATTCTCACAAGGAAATAAAAATACGCTGCCTCGCCTGAAATGTGGTATAATGTCTTTCGTCGCCGCCGTTTTCCGTTCATGCCCCCTCTGCCAATATGCCCCCTGTCAGCGTACGAACCGTACTGTTAACCCGCCCCGAACGGTCGCAGGAGCCGCTTCGGACGCTTTTTCGAGACGCCGGGCTGGATGTCCTTTCGCAACCGACCATTGAAATTCGACCGCCGCAATCGTGGGAGCCGGTCGACGACGTGCTGCATCGGCTTGATGCTTTCGACTGGATCGTTTTCGCCAGCGCCAACGGCGTCGAGTTTTTTCTGGACCGTTATCAAACGGTTCACTTCGCCGGCTTTCCAAAAATCTGCGCAATCGGGCCGGGAACCGCCGCCGCCTTGATAGATCGGAATTTTCCCGTTAAAATCGTACCTGATCCGCATACCGCCGAAGGGGTCGTCGCCGCACTCCGCTGCGAAGCACAACGAGGGAAAAAAATCCTGCTCGTCAGGGCCAGCCGCGGTCGTGATGTTATGCTCCGCGAACTCGCCGCCGCTCACTCACACGAACACGGCGTCGAGGAAATCGTCGTTTATGAAAGCGTCGACGTGGAGACGCCGGATCCGAAAATCGTTACGCTCATGGAGTCACGCCGGATCGATTGGACGACCTGTACCAGTTCCGCGATCGCGACGTCGCTGGTCCGCATGTTCGGGGAATCGCTCCGCCATACGAAACTGGCGAGCCTTAGCCCGATCACGTCCGATACGATCCGCAAACTCGGTTTCCTAGTCGCCGTGGAAAGCAAAGACGCGACGATGCCGGGGCTGTTTCATGCCGTTTTGCGTTCGATGAAATAAATAGTGTCATGGTTGCACGAAAAAAACGAACCGCTCCCCCGAAACACGAACCGAAGGCGGTCTCGCGACGGGAAGAATTTCGCCTGCCGGTCGTCGATGTTCGCATTTTGAACGTGGCGATGATTCTTTCGTTCTTCGCGTTTTGCGTCTGGTATGTCTCACTTCGCAACGCCGATTTTCTCTATGTTCTCCAAGAGTACGATCTTTTTCTCTGGAACCGTTCTTTCCTATTCGAACATCTCCGTCACGTCGGCGAACCGTTTCGTTATGCGGCGTCGTTTTTGATTCAGTTTTCCTGTTATCCCTTCCTCGGCGGCCTGATTTACACGTTCCTGCTCCTGACGACGGCGCATTTGACGTCGCTCGCGTTCAGGATCCCCCCCCGATTCGTCGTGGTGTCGTTTGCCCCGGCGTTGATGATCCTCTTTCACTTCACGGACACCGGTATTCTTCTTTTCAAAGGACTTCCGTTGACGTATCTCTGGGGCGTTCCGCTGGGGGTGATCGCCTCGCTCGGTTTCGTGATACTTTACGTCCGGATTACTTCTCCTTGGCTGCGTCTTTCTTTCGGCTGTTGCGGCGGCGTCATACTCTATTATTTCGCGGGAATATTTTCGCTCCTTGGGCTTTATTTTTGCGTCCTCCATGAATTCCTGACTCCAGGGGACAAACGCCGATTTTATCGTGCCGGCGTGCTCGCCTGCTGCGGCGTGATCGTACCGCCGGCGTTCTGGTGTTGTCACTGTGTCATGACGCCGCTTGAGATGGTTTACCTGGTCGGGTTTCCGAATTATACGGGACCCGAATTGGAATTTACTCTCGATTCATCGCACTACCCGATTTTGGTCCTGCTTCTCCTGCCGTGGGTGGTTCCATTGATTTCCGGGAAAGAACGAGCCGAAACGCCCTCACGAAACGTCGGGGCCGCCGCGTTCCTCCTCAACCTGGTGGTTCTTCTGGCGTCATGCCATTGTGTCGTACGTTATGCCGCCAATGATGCCGATTTTTTGGAACTCGTCCGGATGGGGCGTCTTCTCGAGGAACGACGTTGGGAGGAAATGCTCCAGGTTCGCGATTCTCTCTGGTTTCCCGTGCGCGCAAAGATATTGATGCGAGATCTCGCGTTATGGAAAACCGGTCAAATCGGCGACCGTAAATTTTATTATCCCTACTCTTGCCGCCCCGATCTCCGATGGGCCGCGGTGGGTACCGTCCGGGTTTTCGGACCGAATATCCTTCTCGAATTCGGCTTGCCCCGCATGGCGTACAAGGCGGCGATGAACCAATTCGTCTCGAAAGAAGCGAATCTCTCCAACTTGAAAACGCTCGCACGCTGCGCCGCCGAAAACGACGAATCCGCGCTGGCGGAGAAGTATCTCGAGCCGCTTGAAGACACGTTGTTTCATCGCGGTTGGGTGAAACGGTTTCGGGACGGCCGGGAAGCGGCGCCGAAGATCACGGCTCCCGACGCGATCGAGCTTGACACCAGCGCCGATGCGATGATTTTCAACGAATACGGCCGTACCGACTATGACGCCGCTTCGCCGGAAGTCAAGCAGTTGCGTCTGATGCAACTGTTGCTCTCGAAAGACATTAAAGGATTCCTGGAATACTGGCAACGATGGATCGCTGCGGATCAACCGACCCGGATGCCGACGCATTTCCAGGAAGCGCTCCTGTTATGTTCGTCGGCCCTCGATACGAAAATCGAAGGGCTGGAAAAATGGATCGCCCCGGAAGTCGCATCGCGGTATCGCGAATTCCATACGACGACGGCGACGCTGCGTCAACAGGGGCGTCAAAGCCAACTCCCTTATAAAATCGCCGAACGATTTCCGGAAACGTACTGGTGCTTCTATTGCGATCCGACACCATGGACGGTTTATTGATCGAGACGTCCCGTCGCCATTGTTTCATTCGTACCTAATATTGTGAAAAACGGAATCCTCTATTTTCTGATTCTCCTCCCGTCGTTCGTTTCCTGTTCACGACTTGAACTTCCGGAAAACGCGACACCGACAAATCGTGCGCCGGTCCTTGAGCCGGACTACGCGTCGATCACGATCCCGCCGAACATCGCGCCGATGAACTTCACCGTCCGGGAGACCGGTACGGAATTCCTGACCCGGCTGGCCGGCGAAAAGGGACCGTCGACTCTCGTTTCGGGAAAGACGGTCGTGATACCACCTCGATCCTGGAAGAATCTGCTCGCGGAAAACCGGGGAGGTGAAATCCGAATCGACGTCTTCGCCAGGGACGGGGACGGATGGCGTCAATTCGACGGCATCGTCAACCGCGTTGCCGAAGAGCCGATCGACCCGTGGATTTCCTACCGTTTGATCGAGCCGGGATACGAACACTTCAAATACATCACGATCAATCAACGCAACTTGGAAAACGACGACGAACGCCGGATTTTCGAGAATGACACTACAACGTTGAAACAATGCGCCAATTGTCATTCCTACCAGGATCGCCGCACGGACAACATGCTCTTTCATTTGCGGAATCACCAACCCGGAACCGTGGTCGTTCAAGACGGAACGGCGTCGAAGGTCGACTTGAAAGTCGACCAAACGATTTCCGCCGGGGCGTATCCCGCTTGGCACCCGACGTTGAAATTGGTCGCGTTTTCCGTCAACGACACGTTCCAAATCTTCCACACGCAATCTCGAAACCGGCTCGAAGTTCTCGATACGGAATCCGATCTGGTTCTTTACGACGTCGAGAAAAACGAAATTTCGCACATTTTGGAAACGAACGACGATTTCGAAATCTTTCCGTCCTTTTCCCAGGATGGACGTTGGTTGTATTACTGCTGCGCGAAACTGGAAATGAAATCGAAACCGAAAACTCCGGAGCGAAAAGCAGAGATCACCGCGAAATACCATGATTTGCACTACAACGTGATGCGAATACCGTTCGATCCGCAAGCGCGGCGGTTCGGCGAACCGGAAGTCGTCGTTGACGCCGCCGCGGAAGGAAAGAGCGCCTCGCATCCGCGTCTGTCCCCATGCGGGCGGTATTTAATGTACTGTCTTTGCAACGACGGGTTCTTTACGATTTGGCACCCCGAAAGCGATTTGTGGGTCAAAGACATGGAAACCGGACTCGCTCGTCCGCTCACGGAAGTGAACAGCGACGATACGGAGAGTTTCCACAACTGGTCGTCCAACGGTCGCTGGTTCATTTTCAGTTCCCGCCGGGACGACGGTTCGTACACCCGGCTCTATTTTTCCCACTTCGACGAACAGGGAAACTGCTCCAAGCCGTTTGTGTTGCCGTGGAGCGATCCGACGTACAGTCGGGCGCTGATGAAATCGTACAACGTCCCGGAATTTATGGTCGAACCAGTTCAGGTCGACTGGAGAACCTTGAACCGCCTCGCCGTCGGCGAAGCGGAAAAGGCGACTTACAAGGAACCGGAATAAACCGAAATGCGCGGACGCTTCGTCCGCGCACTCTCACGAATCACTGTTCCACGACGAGCTTCACCGGCCCGATCACTCCGGCGGGGAGAAGCTCGGAATTCGCGTTCCAAATTTTCGTCGTCGCGAACGTGAACTTTTTGTCCACACCCGGCTGTTCGTCGCCGACCAAGCGGTTCCACCAGGTGTTCACGACTTCGATTTGCAACGTGTTTTCGCCCGGTTTGACGAATTTCGTCACATCGAGCGTGTACGGCGGATTCCAGAGCGTTGCGATTTCCTTGCCGCCGAGCTTCACGGTCGCCATTCCGTACACTTCGCCGAGTTCGAGCAGGACCTTACGGTTCTTCCCGAGGAAATCCGCGGGCACGTCGATCTTCTTTTCGTACACCGCGGTCCCGGAATAGTATTTCACGCCGGAATCCGAGTGCTCCGGCCAGGAAACCAGCCGGTCGAATTCGATCGAAGCGGGTCCGCCCCAATCGGGATCGAATTTCACGGTCCACGCTCCGTCGATTTCTTTCGCTTCGGGGAGGTTTCGGACTTCCCGTTCGATTTTCTTGCCGGAGACCGTTTCAACCGAGTATTTGCCGTTTTGCGAAGTGTGCAAAACGTACGGATTGTTCGGTTCCCGCGTCCAAACGGCCGTCGGCTCGTTCATCGCGGACGGCTGGATCGGATCGAAATTGCCGATCCGGTTGCGGAAGACGACGAACACCGACTCGCCCGGCGTGAGATACATCGGGAGTTCCACGACGCCGTTTTTCGCCTGGTAAACCGCCGGAACTTTCACGGTTCCGTCGACCGGATTCCAAAGCTCCGGCTGCTTGCCGTCGACCCGGAACGTCAAGGTTTCCGTCCGGTTTTCGAGCTGCTGGTTCGACAGGAAATAGATGTCCGCGTTTTTCGTTTGACGGTGGGTCCAGAACACGTCGTTCGGACAAACGAGATCGGGGCCGAGATTGAGCCGCTTCATCGCTTCGACCAAGTCGATTCCCCGGAAAACTCGCCCTTTTCCGAACGTCCGTTCGGTTTTTGTCGTTCCGTCGCAATCGCCCCAGAGTTCCGCGGCGAGTTTTTTCACCTGTTCGTCGCTTTTCGGATAATTTTTCAAACTCGGCGATTTTTCCGGCGGATTGCCGAGAATCACCGCACCGTCCCGGACGAGCTTGACGAGTTTTTCCAGCGTTTCCGGCCGCATCGTCTTCAGGTCGGGCAGAACGAGAATCCGGTATTGCGTTCCGTGCGGCAAAACGAGTCGCCCGTTTCTCGCTTGCAGATTATCGCGAATCACGTCGCCGTTGATGTAATCGAACGAAAAACCGGGCGGAAGCATCGGCTTGCGGAGTCCGGTCATTTTCGGGGCGTCGTCGCCGATGTAATACGCGACGTCGGCGATGTTGTTCCCCTGTTGCAGCAGCGCATGGACCCTGCGACAATATTCGATCCACGATTTCGACGCTTCGAACCAGGTGCTGTTCCGGTTGAAATCTGTTCCGAACCAAGCGCACACGCCCGGTTTTTTATCGTCCCACGGTTGATGGATGTTGACGTGGAACACGAAATGGTTGATTCCTTCGCAATACGCCCAGTCGCCGCGGGTTTTAATGTCGCGCGGCTGCTGTTTGAACGAATACGGCGATGTGAACGCTTCGGACGAAATCACCTGCTTGCCGTAAATGTGTCCGGCGGACGACGCGGCGCGACATTCAATGCTTCCCAAATCGCCGGCTCCGTACCAAAATTCGCCGCCGATGTCCTGCGACGCGCCGCCGTACTGCAAAAACTCCGCCGGGAAGCCCCAGTGTCCGTAATTCTCCAGCCAAAGCCGTAGTCCGTGTTTGTTCGCGATATCCTTCAAAGCACCCACGTAATGTTTGGCGACCCGGTCCGCAACCAAACGACGCAGGTCCCAAAGGAACCGTTCCGACTCCTCCGCGGAACCGACGATCCGGCCCGTGAACGTCGGCAAAAACCGGATCGGATCATATCCGTACGTTTTCTGGAAGTCTTCCTCGAACCCGTCGGTCCAGTTTTCCGAACCCATTTCGTAACTGTCGGCGATCATGTGCCGGAATCCTTGACGCTGATTGGCCGGCATCTTTTTGAAGATTTGCCCGACGTAGGAATCGAAGTGGTTATTCAAAGGTCGGGAATTCATTTTGTCGACTTCAAGCCCTTCCCCTTGCGGAGCGGCGGGCGCGTTTTTCGTCCCGGTCGGCGTCATTCCGTACCGTTGCACGATCCATTCCCCTTCCGGAACATCCCATTTGAGCGTTCCGTCGGCGTCGACGAACTTGGACAGGTCGAGGATTTGCTTTTCGCCGACGATCATCGCGGCGTCTTCCGGCTGCACCGGCTCGGGCCAAAGATACGTGTCCCACATCGGCAGCGGCGTCGGGTGCATTTTTCCGAGCTGCTTTTCAATGAAGCGTTCGATTCGCGGCGCGGCGGACAGTTGCATTTCGGCAATTTGTCCCTTTCCGCCGCCGTCTTTGAACGTGAGCCGGAATTTTTTCGCCGTAATCGCCGGGAACGACGCGACGACCGGTCCGAACGGCATCGGTCCGACGTTGACTTCGGTGTTTTCCCGATTCAGATGGATCAATTCATGTCCCGATTTCCAGGTTCCGTCGGCGTCCTGATAGTCGAGTTGGCAAGTCGCTGAAATCGCGTCAACCGCCGGATACAGGAGCAAGCTTCGCGCGGTGAACGGCTGCTCGACTTCGAGGTTCACCGTGAGCGGCCGCGGCTGCATCGGGGAGGTGGTGTTCAGATTATCGTCGAACCATTTGTCCGCTCCTTCGACGGCGGGTTCGGTCGTGATTTTCGGGGCGTGTTTGGCGATCGTGTCGTCGTCCGCTTTCGGAGCCGGGAACGCAAGGACCGCGATTTGCTGGAAGTGCTCTTTCGGCGTTTCCAATTTTTGTTCGACTTTTTGCGGACCGGTCAATTTCAACTCCGCACTGGCGACGTATCGCATCGCGTCTTCTGGCTTGATCCACGGCCCGCCCGACTGGCTCCAGCCGGGACAGTTGAACATGCCGACTTTGATACCATGTTTGTCCGCTTCACGAATCGCGTGGGTCACGCAGTCCCACCACGGGTCGCTCAGCACGAGAACGCCGCCGGAAGGGACTTGTTTTTCGAGGATATTGCCGATCATCGCTTCGCCGATCCCGACCCGGGCCATCGCTTCGATGTCCTTGGTAATACCTTCCTTGGTGATATTGTCGGAAATCCAATACCAATAGCACCAAGGCTTGGTCGATTCCGGCGGATTTTTGAAAACGTTGTCCAGTTCATCAGCCCGGACGATCCCGGCTAATGAAAAAGCGATCAGTAAAGCAAAGATGAATCGTTTCATAGGTAAAGTGTAAAGCAGTGTTTACAGCGAGGGGAACCCCGCCTCTTGTACAGGGAAAATGGTAGCACGACACACCAATTTACCGACGCGAAAAGAAAAAAGCAAGAGAAACAAAGCATTTTGTCGTATGAGGTTCGACTGGTGCGAGCAAATTTTTGAAAGGCAAAATGAACAGTTTTCCAGTAAACATCACGCTCGTCGCCCGGGAAAATCGGACAGTTTACACCCATACGGTTCACTTGATACCGTCAGGCGTCATGCCGCCGCGTCCTCGTCAAAACCGTCCTGGTGGTTTTGCACCCGTCGACATTTGACCGCGAGTCCAGGCCACGGACGCCGATTCCGTTTCTTTACTGTTTAATGTTGTAATTTTCCAGTTCAGCTTTCAGTTTGTTGGCTGGAATATCCAAAGTGCGCTTGCAAAATTCCAAACCTTGATCGTCCAACGAATTATTCTCATACTTTTCAATCATGACCAAAGTGGATATAGGCAATTCCACCTCGTAACTCTTAAACAAATCGACATGTTTTTGAATTTGGTCCTTGCACTTTTGCGTGTCATAGGTTTTGTTTTTGAAAGATTCGACCAAATCCGGTGTTGCACGAAATAAATCAGGGGCAATGGATTTTATCTCATTCATCGCCATTTCGATGTATTTATTTTTTTCTTCCTCGGTTTTCAATTCGGGAATACCTTCGTACGGCGATTCGAAACATTCATTCATCATCACACGGAATTGCGGTACAAAATAATCATCGTAATCGATCGGCTTTTTATCGTCGACTTTCGTTTCGGCGACATGCTTTTCCGTTGTGTCCGATTGCGGCTTTTGACACCCGACGCATAGGGCGAGAAAAGCCGCCGCAATAAATACGAATAGTCCCGGTAATGATTTATTTAACGTCATGATATTCACTTGGTGTGATCAGAGGGATTGGAAGAAGAGAAGATCGGATCGCCCGGCTGTTTTGTCGAAAAAGCGAAAAAAGTTTCATCGTTTTTCGCGGTACAACCCAAGGGTAACAAATTCGTTCATGAAGAACAAGCAGCGTCTTCAATTTCGGCCGTGCGTCTCGATGCTTTATACACCAAGCGTGAAAAAAGATGCGAACAGAGAATTTCTCATTTGTGCGCATCAATCAATCGTGCACAAACAAACTGCTCAAATGTACGTTTATAGATCGTGCAAATCGGCTTCCGCCGGAAATTGGCGGGCAAGTTTTGTCATTCGGAACGTAGCGTACTCACGGAGTGAGAATCTGGTGGATCCGGCCAACACACATTGCATAGCAGGTACAGCTTGAAACCAGATGCTTCGGAGTACCTCAGCATGACATGAGTCGGCACGTTATTCATAAACGTGCCGCTTGTTTTCTGGCGGGAGATTCCAACCGGGGGTTCGTTGAGTACAACTCACCCCCGGCTATGTTCTCATGCCCCGTTGGGGCAGGAATTTCCGGAACCAAGCTCGACAAAATATTTGTGTAGATACTTTTGCCAGGAGGGAGAGGGGACCAGAGTTTTAGCTTCGTTTATCTAAAAACGGGTATTTTACTTTCCGGCGAAAGCCTAAATCTTCCGGGGAAGGCTTTATTGTGTACACGGCTCTGATGCACATGAGTTGCGTTTCGGTCCGGGCAGGCCCCGCAGCTAACATTACCCCGTAACGTCGAGGTTCGAGCCGAGTCCGACCGCTTTGCCGGGGCTTTGGGCGTTGCCGGTTCCGGCGGCTTGTTCGATCAGACCGACGAGCATACTGCCGACTTCCTTTTGCACTTGCAAGCCTTTTTTCAGGACGCTCATTTGAACCTCCATATTCGTCTTGTCCTGCTGGAATTGAACCGCCGAGGAAATCGCGCTGGATAAACCGTCCATTGAATTCTCCTTTCGTGAGAGAGGGGGGGGGAGGGGATTGGTACAAGTACGTAAAAAACGGGTTTAGCGGAAATAGGTTTCCTGCTTGTATCGTAAATCGTTCAAAAAACGATTCGCGTAATAGTCGGGCAGGGATTCGAATCGGTCCCGAACTTCCCGCGAAAAATAGAAAAGTTTGTCCTGCCAGTCCGCGGCGATAATGTCCCGGGCCGCGGTCCAGCCGTCGCGAACGCAATCGTAAACGGCATCCGCGAAAATGTCATACACTAAAAAGCTGTCCCCGGCGACCAGTCGCGTCGGTTCCGTCCCGATCTGCTTTTGCAACAGTTCGCACAGCGCCGTTCGGAGCGGTCCGAGCTCCCGAGCCCACTGGCAGACGACGGCGAATTTCGGCTTACATTGCTCGACCATTTCCCGGGTCCCGAGAAAACCAAGCTGTCCGACGGCACACAATCCCGCCAACTCCGTTTCGCCGGGCCGATCGGTCGGATCAATGTGCTCCAATTCGTCGACTTTGATTCCCGAATCTTCAACCGAGCGGCTTTTTTCGAATTGGATGTGAGCCTGTCCGAAATGCAAAATCATCAAATCGGCGTTTTCCGCTCCTTCGTCTTTATATCGTCGGGAAAGGACGCGGTTCACCTGATTTTTATCGGAAACATGAACGATCCGACTTTCCGTCGAATCGTACGAAAGCGAAAGCGGAAACAGGCCGGTATCACTTGTGTAAACGATTCGTTTTGCCGAATCGGAATTGTCGGAACTGTTTGCGTCGAGAGAAATCTGGAGCCCAACCGCCTGGTCGGCGGACTTGAGTTCCTGGTGGTAAGCGGGAAGCGTCCTGATTTTTCCGCCGCCGAGCAAATCGTAATTCGCGCCGGCGTAAAGCGTCAAATATCCTTCGGAGAACGATTTGTCGTTCAGATCGACCATCGCGGACAGCTTCTGAATCGCGCCGAGATTGAGGAAAAAGCGAACGTTTCCGGCAAGATTTCCTCGGAGCATCAGCTTGCGAATGATCTCGAATTCCGCCAGTTGCGATTCGTTGTCGTGAGTGATCAGAACATTGCGTACTTCGGCGAGCGAACCGCCGATTTCGGCCAACGAATCGAGAAATCCGAAGCCGGGATCGATCAACGTTCCGGTTCCGCGATTCCAGAGAAAATGTCCGCCGCCGCACGTCCAATCGGTTCGATGCGGTTTCAGGAAAAACCACAGGGCTTTCTCTTTCGGCAAAACCGACTCGGCTAAAAACCGCTTTCGGAATTCGACGCAGCCGCTCCGAACCGCTTCCACGACCGTTTTTTCCAGTGTTAACGCAGAAGGGGAATCAGTCGGCTCCTGTTTCGGCGCGATTTCCATTTCACCATCGCTTCCGCCGATCGGCGTATCGTCGTCGATTGCGGGGGATTCTTCCGGTTTTGGTTCGATATTGAGATCACCCGCCAATTCCGACATCAGCTCCGGCGAAACCTTGGGAATCGGCGGCATGGGAGGAAGCGGCGGCGGTTGAGGTGGGGAAAACGGAGGCGGCGTCTCTTTTTTGCAGAGTTTTTCGAGTTTTTCCCGATCCGCCGTCCAGAGGTCCGGTCGGAGCTTGGCCGCTTGTTCGATGCTTTCGAGCGCTTCGTCGAGCTTTTCCATCGGCTGCTCAAGGAATGCTTTTTCCCGCCAAGAGAACGAATCATTGTTTTCCGAAGCGGCCAGCGCGGCTTCGATCCACTTCAACGCGGTGTCCGGATCCCCCTGTTTGGCGATCGAGATTCCGGTCAAACGCAATGTTTCAGGATCCCCTTGATCGAGATTGAGTGCTTCGGAGAAACAGGAAATCGCCGTGTCCTGATCCCCGGCTTCGGCGTAGAAACGTCCGATTTCGAGATACATCACCAATTCGGGCGAATATCCCTGCTCCGTTTCCCACTGGAGAGCTTGTTGCAGGAGTTCGATCTGCTGCGGATGGTCCGGCTGGACGAGTTGAATCTGCAACGACTCGAACAGCATCCGATAATCTTCGTCCCCGTCGCTGTTGGCTTGTTGCCGAACACTTTCCAGAAGCGCCAGTGCGTCGTCTTTTCTGCTGAGCAGGATAAGCTCAAAAGCAGTTTCCCGCTCTTTGCGATATTGCTTCAGCCGTTCTTCTCGAGTCGTTGCGGACATGGGAGGAATGTTTAGTTGAATGAGAACGAATGAGGCTGAAGGAGGAACAAGGAAAAGAATACAACCTCTTACAAGTATAACCCAAAGAAATTTGACGACAACTTTTTATACTACCTAATTTACCTATTTTTACGTTATTATTTCATAATTTTTGCTTTTGCCTGCTGAAATACGGTAAAAACGGAAAAATCGATCTAGGGTTTTTTGGTGAAAAAATGTAGAATTTAGGCTGTAGGCTATAGGCTGTAGGAAAAAAATGTTGGCTGAGCTCTAAGAGGGGCCGTCATAAAATGGGAAGAATGGCAGACAAAGAATGTTAAACAGGGAAGAATTTCGATCAGAAAAGGATGGTCCCCTCGCCCCCGGTATTCCGGGGGAGAGGGTTAGGGTGAGGGGGTGGAGCTGTTTGACGCTTCATTTCCCCTCACCCTAACCCTCTCCCCGGATTACCGGGGAGAGGGGACCGGCGTTTTGGCTGTTTCAATCTGTTTATTCTACCTGAATTACCGCTGCCCCTCTATAGCCTACAGCCTCCCCCCACAATGTCCGTTTTACGTCGATTGCTTTACATCTGCCTGTTGGCCGAAATTTTCGGCGGCGCTGGGTGTCTGCACCGGCTGAAAACACGACCGCTCACGCCGAGCATCGTGCAGAGCCGGGAAATCTGCCGTGAAGCGAACGCCGCAATGGAGCAGGGACGCTGGGACGAAGCCGAAAGGAAACTGGTCAAGGCGGTCAAACTCAATCCGAAAGAAACCGACATCCGCCGACATTACGCCGAGGTCCTTTGGCAGCAGGGAAAGCACCGCGAGTCGCTGCATCAGCTCGAAGAAGGGACGAAAATCAGTCGGAAAGAGGGGAATGAAGACGAAACCCTCAGCCTTTCGATTGCCGAGAAACTCCTCGTACTCGGCCAAATCGACGGAGCCAGTCGTTTCGCAATGCGCGCGATCGACATTGCGCCCGGCGGATACAAAGGTTGGGCGCTCCACGGAAAGACGGAACTCAGCTTCGGCGAAAACCATAGTCTTTCCGGAAAGGACGACCTTGCCCAACTCCATTTTCAGAAAGCCGCCGCGGATTATTATCGAGCTTTAGCGCTTCTCGGTCCGGAGTCGAACGAGTCTTTGGAGATTCTCTCGGAGCTGGCGGTTCTTCAAACGAAAATGCGGCAGCCCCAGCGAGCTTTGGCGACCTGGCAAACTCTGGAGCGGCAATACCGTCCGAACCCGCAACCGATCTCCGTGATTCGCGGCAAAGCGGAAACGCTCTTGGAGATGGGCCGGACCGACGACGCCGCGACCACCTATCGAGCCGCGATTGAAACAACGCCGGACAATATCGACCTTTACATCGAATTAGCGGATCTGCAACTTAAGAACGGTCGTTTGAACGATGTTCGGGACACGATGGAGCAAATCCACCAACTCGTTCCGAACCATCCGGCTTTGGTTCGACTTTCCGAGCAAATGAAACTCGTCCAGTCGAACCGGAGAACGAATTGATCTGGCGTTGTCGTCGGTAGTCAGTAGTCGGTAGTCAGAAAACGGAATTTGCGTCCCCTAAATCTGCGAGCCCGGGGATGGTTTGAGCAGGATGTTCGTGATCGTGTTCGCCGTATCCTTGTACATCGGACGGCTGCTGATATCTTTCCATTTCGGCGATTCGACGAACGTTTTCCAAGCCAATTTTCGAGCGTCTTCGTTTTCGAAACCGAGCATGTACGTCAGGTTCGGCATCCGATCTCCGTAAATCGTGTCGCCGAAAAAGACCGGATTCATTCCCGTTTCACGGAACAGTGGGAGTTCACCCCCTTCGTCGAACATGTGGACTTTGGCGGCGTTGCGTTCGAAATTGTAGCTCTTGTAGAACCGCAATTGCAACACACGATCTTTGCCCCGCGTCGGAACTTCGATCCCCGGACAGCCGTTAAAGCCGATCATGAGAGTGCATTTGAGCGTGTCGTACAGCGGATCGTTCATCGGAGCTTCGAAGATCGGAGCGGCCGCTTTGAGATACGTCTTGTCGGCGAGCAGCTTCGCGTTGCAATCGAGGACGGAATCCGGTGAATCGTGCGAAAAGAGGACGAAAACGGAAAGATCGAAATCGGCGTTATTCTCGTTGATTTCTTTGTTCGTCCAGAAGACGCCGACCGGTTTAATTCCTTGCCGATTCAACGCCGGAATCAGCGCGTCGTCGAACACTTTGATCAGCTTTTCCTTTTTCTCCAAGCTGGACACGGTGTAAGTTCGGAGTTCGAGCCCTTTTTGGGGCCCCGCGTTTCCTTGTCCGTTGGCAAAATTCATCGTGGAAGCGGCAAGCCCGGCTGCGCCGGCGGTCAACATAAAATCTCTGCGTTTCATGGTTTTTTCGTAATTGGCGTGAATATCATGAGCGTTTCCCAACCGATTCCGGAGCGCTCCGGGTTCACTATAGCAAGAGGGAACGCTAAAATCAAGCGTTCGTTTTTTCCTTTCCTTCGACTCGCAATTCCTCGTTTGAGTCTCATGCTCCAAGTCCGGCAACTTTCGTTTCATTACGGTCGCAAGGCCGTTTTGTCGGACGTTTCGTTTCAGGTTCAGCCCGGTGAAATCGTTGCGATTCTTGGTCCGAACGGATCCGGTAAATCGACGCTTTTGCGCTGCTTGAACCGGATTCTCAAACCGCAAAGCGGAACCGTGCACTTGGCGGAATCGAATTTGGCCGGATTCTCCCCGGAAGAAATCGCCCGCCGGATCGCTTACGTGCCGCAGCGGATCGAATCGGCGCCGCTTTCCGTGTTCGACGCGGTACTTTTGGGACGACGGCCGTACTTGACCTGGTTCGCATCGTCGGACGATTATCGAAAGGTCGAAGAAATTCTCGTCCGGCTCCAACTCGATTCGCTTGCAATGCGTCCGGTCGATCGTTTGAGCGGCGGTGAATCGCAAAAAGTCGCCCTTGCCCGGGCGCTGATTCAGGAATCGAAGATTTTACTGCTCGACGAGCCGACAAGTGCGCTCGACTTGAAGAATCAGGTCGAGTTTCTCACGGTGCTCCGCGAAATCGTACGGGAAAGAAACCTGCTCGCGGTGATGAGTTTGCACGATATCAACATCGCGATCCGTTATACGGACCGTTTTCTGTTGCTCCGCGAAGGAAATCTGCTCGGCGACGTACGACTGGAAGGTTTGACGCCGCCCCTGATCGAACAAGCGTACGGTATCCCGGTCGAAATCCACACTTCGCGGGAAAATATTTCTTTCATTATCGAAAAACAGTGTTAGCCCAAACTCCTCATGGAGGGGTGCGCGCAAATTTTCTGGGGGCTAACGTGCAGCTTTCCAGTAATCATTCCACTGCTCGCCGTAAAAAATCGAGCAGATCACGCCCATCCGGTCCACACGAGCCCGATCCCACTTTGCTCCCGTCTGCTTCAACCGCGC
>JAVBPO010000148.1:0-12367 GCA_031549565.1 Thermoguttaceae bacterium | reverse complement strand
TCGGTTTCGGCTTCGATTTGTTCGGGCGTTTGGTCGTGTCGGGGCATGGGATTTCCTTGATGAATGGAGGTGAGAGAAAAATCAACTCCGCGTATTTTACCCATTCCCCCCAATCGCGCAAGGGCTTTTGCGCGCACCCTGAAATATCGCCCCGACCCCCGTTTCGCTTCAAGAGGTCGAGCGGATCACCCAACCGGCTTACCTACGGTCCTTGGCTGAGACGCAAGATTACTGGCGTAACCGGTTCAAGCAGGAAAAGGCCGCGTCCAAACCGGCGAAGAAACCGAAATAGGCCGATTCCAAGGGGCGTATTAGGATAGACGGAAAAGTCGAAATGGGCAAACGCTCCCGGCTCCAGTTCATCTGGGGCCTTTTTTTCTGAAGCCTGAAGCCCAAAACGGATTTCATAGCCGGACAGTACAAATAATACACGCCACGGAGAATCTTACCGATCGACAAAAGTACGAAAAAAAATGTCTGAAAAACTGCGTTGCGGCAACCGGTTTCGCGAAATTTTGGGAAAAACTTGATCCTTTCCGTTGCGGAAGCCCAAGTTTTTCTGTATGATAATGAGAAGGTCGTAGTTCGCTGCGATTCTAAAATAATGACATTAATTTAATATGGACGAATACTTTGGCTCAAGCGGTGAGAGGCGTGAGAGCAAAAAGTGTCCGACAAAAGAAATTTTCCGTCTGCCCCGGCGTTCGACGACTGGATTTACGGTGTGCTCGACCCGGCGAAATGGCGATATTGCTATGTTGATCCCCCCGCTGATATTTTTGTTCGCTTTGCTCCTCCTCCTCGGGACGCGTCTGCTATTGCGTGTTAATCCCGATCGGACGGTTCGAGCAGGGAGGAGAATTCCTGCAATGCCGTCCCGTCGAGATCTTACCACATTCGTTTGTGATATTGTCGTCATAGCAATTTCCCCAACTCCGTGCGATGCGTTACGCCGAAGAAAGATTTCCGGGGCGCTCCTTTGCCGGGTCTCGAAATCGAGAGGGGAACGTACGCCGATTATTTCGCGATATACGGCTTTTGGTGCTCCGACTGACGACTTTGTTCCGCCCTGCGCGGAATATTTCAGGGAATGACGCCGCGGCACATACCGGTTCGTTCGCGGTTTGCGGGTTCGGAAAAATATATAGGTACTCCTTCTTCTTTTGTTGCGATTGCTCGGCGGGTATTCGTCCCCTGATCGATATTAGGGTTTATCCGTGACTTTTTGGTTGACTTATGCCATCTACGGCTCTCTTTGGTGCCTGTCTTTGGCCGCTGTTTATTGCGCGGTGCGCATTTCCGACAAGCTTCGTAAGCAGGATATCGAAACCCGGACCACGGAAATTCTTTATCGTGCCGAGTTGGAAGCGGAGAACAAACTTCGGGAAGCGGATCTGAAAATCAAGGAGTTGAGCATCCAGCAAAAGGAGGATTTCGACAAGGAGCAACGGCATTTTCGCAAAGAAATCCACCACCGGGAACGCCAACTCGAAAAACTCCAGGACGGACTGGAAAAACAGGCCGAAGAGCTCCGGAAGCAGGAAAGTCTCGTCGAAAACGCGCAGCGCCACTTCCAAGAAAGAATCGATGAAACGGGACGTCGCCAAGAGGAGCTGCAGCAACTGATCGCCAAAGAGCGGACGACGCTTCACGATCTGGCCGGACTGTCCCGGGAGGAGGCGGTGAACCGGCTTCTCAAGACGCTCGAAAACGAACTTTTGGCCGAAGAAGGATCCATCATCCAACGGCATGAAAAAACGCTCCAGGAAAAGTGTGAGCAACAGGCGAAAAATATTCTCCTCATGGCACTTCAGCGTTATGCGGCGTCCCACACCGCCGAAGTGACCAGCAGCACCATCGACATTCCGAACGACGACATGAAAGGACGCATCATCGGTCGGGAAGGCCGCAACATTCGCGCGTTCGAGAAAGCGACCGGCGTCGACGTGATTATCGACGACACTCCGGGAGTCGTGATCGTCAGCGGTTTCGACTCCATCCGCCGCGAAGTCGCGAGGCTCGCGCTGAACCGTTTGATTACCGACGGTCGAATCCATCCGTCGCGGATCGAAGAAATTGTCGCGGAAACCAACGAGGAAATCCAGTCCTTCATCCAGAAAGCCGGGGATCAAGCGTGCCAGGAAGTCGACCTGTTCGGCATGAACGAGCGCCTGGTCCAACTTCTCGGTCGGCTTCATTTCCGAACGAGCTATAGTCAAAACGTACTGCGACATTCCATCGAAACGGCGTTTCTGGCAGGGATGATCGCAATCGAACTCGGCCTGAACGAAAAACTCGCGCGACGTTGCGGATTACTGCACGATATCGGCAAGGCGGTCGATCATGAAATCGAAGGCGGGCATCCGAGAATCGGCGCCGATCTTTTGCGTCGCTACGGCGAACCGGTCGAAGTGGTCAACGCCGCCTTGGGGCATCACGAGGATCCGCGGCTGGACAGCCCGTACACCGTGATCGTCGCCGCCGCGGACGCTTGCAGCGCTTCCCGGCCTGGTGCCAGACGCGAATCGCTCGACAATTACGTCAAACGGATGGAGGAACTCGAATCGATCGCAACGGAATTCGAAGGGGTCGAACAGGCGTTTGCCGTCCAGGCGGGTCGGGAAATGCGGGTCCTGGTCTCCGCCGAGCAAACGACCGACGAAGCCGCCGCGAAAATCTGTCGTGACATCGTCAAAACATTATCGCAACGCCTTCAATTTCCCGGTGAAATCAAAGTGACCGTCATTCGCGAGACAAGATGCACGGAAATCGCGAAGTGACCGGCCCCGATTGACGTGACACCACGTCCTATCCACTCCACAGTCCGATGTCCAATGAACACAAAGCGGGATCCGTAAGCGAACGTCGATATCCGTTCTCTCTTCATCGTTACGTTTTTCGTTCGATTCGATTCGATCTGCCGATGCAGCTTGCGGTCACGATGGGCGTCGTGATCGCGTCGGCGGTGCTGACCGGGGCGCTTTTGGTCGGCGATTCCATGCGAGGTTCGCTTCGGGACTTGACGCTTGACCGGCTCGGTCCCGTTGATTACGTCATGACCGGCGACAATTTCGTTCGCGAAGAGATTCCACAAAAGATTCAAAACGATCCGCAAAAGCGTTTTGACGCCGCCGGTGTGATCCTGCTCCCGGCCGGGACGAAATACGACGATCAAACCGCCGGTATCACGCTGCTCGGAAGCAGCGATGAATTTTGGAACCTTTTTTCGCCCGACGGAGAAAGACCTTCACGCTGGAATCGCGATGAGATCGTGATCAATCGTGAACTCGCGGAGGTGTTACGAATAAAGGAAATGGGGAATGGTGAAGATAACGTGGTGTCGTTGTGGGTGTCGAAGCCGGAGTTGATACCGGCGGACAGCTCGCTGGGGCGGCGTGAAGAGACGTTGTTTCGCAAACGGCTCACGGTTCGTGATGTACTGCCGAACAAAGGGCTTGGTCGGTTTTCACTCCTGGCGGATCAAAAACCGCAGCCGCTGGCAATCGTCCCGCTTCACTGGCTCCAGGAGCGTTCACAGCTCGACATGCCGGGCAAGATCAATACGATCGTTTTGGCAAGAGGACAGCGAACAGAGAACAGAGGACAGAAGATTAATGATTCCTCTATCCTCTATCCTCTATCCTCTATCCTCTCCTTATCCGACATGGGTATCACGGTCGACCGGAAAGACAATGTGGTCCATATCAAGTCGGCGAAGATGATGTTCACGAAGGCGCAAGCGGACGCGATTGCGGAAAAATTGCCTGACGCCAAGCCGGTGTTGGTTTATCTCGCCGAGTCAATAAAATTCGGTGAACACGAAACGCCGTATTCGCTCGTCGCGGGAATCGACGAACTCGATCTCGGTGATTCCACGGTAAAGATCGCCGACGACGAAATCGTGCTCAACGATTGGACGGCGGACGATCTTGGCGTCAAGGTCGGCGATTCGATTGATTTAACGTACTTCGAGCCGGAAAGTTTGTACGGCCGGACAAAAACGCAAACGCAATCGTTTAAAGTGTCGAAAATCGTCCCGATGCGTGGTACCGCGAACGATCCGGATCTCGTTCCTGAAATTCAAGGCGTTTCCGACGAAAAGTCGCTCGCCGACTGGAATCCGCCGTTCCCGTTTGACGCCAAACGGATCCGCAAGAGAGACGAAGATTATTGGGACGCCCACAAAACGACTCCCAAAGCGTTCGTCTCGCTCGAAACGGCAAGAAGGTTTTGGGCGAGCCGATTCGGCGAGACCACAACGTTTTTAGTAGACGACAGAGGACAGAGGACAGAGGACGGGAAGGATTCGGGAGGTGAGCTTTCCTCTCAACCAGTAATTAGTAATTTGGAATTTGAAATTTCGAATCTGTCCTCTGTCCTCTGTCCTCTGTCCTCTCTTTTCGGCCTTTCATTTATTCCTGTCAAGGAGCTCGGCTTAAAAGCCTCGGCCGGCACCACTCCGTTTAACGTGCTCTTTTTGTCGTTCAGTTTTTTCATCATCGCGTCGGCGTTGATGCTTCTTGCACTTTTGTTTCGACTTTCCATCGAACGGAAAGCGACACAGCTCGGGGTGCTGCTTGCGCTCGGATTGACGCGGCGTCAAATTTTCCGCATCTGCGCGCTCGAAGGCGGTCTCCTCGCGTTTTTCGGGTCGTTGTTCGGCGTGCCGCTCGGGATCGCTTACGCCGAATTGATGCTCTACGGGCTGCATCACTGGTGGCTCGACGCGATTACCGTGCCGTTTTTGACGCTTCACATCACGGCGTCAAGTCTTTTGATCGGATTTTTCAGCACATTTCTCTTGGCGATTCTCGTCGTTTTTTGGACGGTACGCAGCTTGAAGAAATTTTCCGTGTTGCAACTGATTCGTGGCGATATCGAAGAACGTGTGAAAGCCTACGGACGTAAGTATGTCGATCGAATCGCCTATGGCATCCTTGTGATACTATTTATTTTCATGATATTCCTGAGTCCTTACGCGCTGAAAGATCAAATGATCCGTGCGGTCGGACTCTTCGGCGTCGGCGTCTTCGTTCTACTATTTTGCCTGCTATTCATTTATGACCGATTTGCGGGCGAAAACGCGATATTGAAAACTCTCGACAGTCTCGCTTCCTCTAACGCCGCGAGAAGTCCGCTACGAAGCATGTTGTGCATCGGTCTTCTGGCTTCAACGTCATTTCTGGTTCTTGCGGTCGGAGCGTTTCACATGGACGGGAACGACCGGTCGGGAACCGGCGGGTACTCGCTTGTCGCGGAAACACGGCTGCCGGTTTATTTCGATATGAACACCGAATCGGGCCGGGACAAGCTTTCCATGCCGCCGGACGACGCGAAGTTTCTCGACGAACACGGAATCAAAGTGATACCGTTTCGCGTTCGTTCCGGCGACAATGCGGGCTGTTTGAATCTTTACCAGCCGATGATGCCGCGAATTCTCGGCGTCGGAAATGTTTTCGACGAACGGCTGGCCGACAAGCCGGGTGAGTCGATTTTCGGGACGATCGACTGGCCCAAGCTCGACGAAAAAGTCGAATATGACGCCAAGGGGATCCCGACGGTCCCGATTATTCTCGACTCGAACACGGCAATGTATTCGCTGCATTTGTACAAAGGGGTCGGCGAAATCTACGAAATGGACGACGGCCGAGGTTCGGTAATTCGCTGCAAGATCGTCGCGCTGCTTTCCAACTCGATCCTGCAAGGTGATATCATCATGGGAGAAAAGAACCTGCTCGAACTTTTTCCGGAAGTGAGTGGATACCGGTACTTTTTGGTCGATATTTCGGGAGCCCGTCGGTCGCTCTTGGGGCAAAAAGACGACACAGATCGGATCCTCATGGACACACTCGGCGATTACGGTTTGACGATCGAACGGACGACGGATCGGCTGAACCGGCTGTTCGCGATCCAGAACACGTATCTTTCGACCTTCCGTTCACTCGGCGGATTCGGTTTGATTCTCGGTACGTTCGGGCTCGGGATCGTGCAACTTCGTAACGTGCTCCAGAGGCGCAAGGAGTTGGCACTACTTCGCGCGATCGGGTTCGGGAAGATGCGCATCGTCCGGCTCGTGGTGTCGGAAAGCTTGATTTTGCTCCTACTCGGGCTCGGCGTCGGACTGCTCGCCGCGTTTTTCGCTCTGATCCCCCAAGCGACCGGCTCCCCGTTGACGCTTTTACGGCAAGCGATCCCGGTCGGTTTCGGGATGTTCACGATCGGACTGCTCTCAAACATCGCCGCGGTTTGGACCGTGATTCACAGCCCGATCGCCGGGACGTTGGCGAATGAATAAATGTGCCGTAAATGTAGAGCCGGAGAATATTGACTTCATTTGACGCCGTTGAGTTTCAGTCTTGACCTTAATCCGATTGACTATAAACTGGTGCCGGTAGACTCGAAAAAACCGTTTTTCGGATATGCGGTTCCAAAAGTCTACAGTCTACAGCCTAAAACCACAGCTTCTCATGACCAAAGCGATCGTCTTATTTTCCGGCGGGCTTGACAGCTTGCTGGTCGTCCGAATATTGCAACAGCAGGGAATCGAAGTCGTCGGGCTTTACGTCGCGACCCCGTTTCATGATGCGTCCGAATATGCCCGAGGCCGAGCCGAACAGCTTGGTATCAAGTTCGTGTTGCGGAAAACCGGCGACGATTACCTGAAGATGATCGCCGCTCCGCGATTCGGGTACGGAAAAGCACTCAACCCGTGCATCGATTGTCGGATCGAAATGTGCCGTTTCGCGAAAGAGCTCATGGAGGTGGAAGGGGCCGACTTTGTTGCGACCGGAGAAGTTGCCGGACAACGTCCGAACAGTCAAAAACAACACCAGCTTGTACTGATCGCGAGGGAATCGGGGCTTTGCGGCAAACTGCTGCGTCCGCTTTCGGCCAAAGTGCTCGGTCCGACGACGCCGGAAAACGAGGGGCTCGTCGATCGGACGCAATTGTACGCGTTTACCGGACGCGGTCGGATTCAGCTTTTTTCGCTCGCCCGAAAACTGGAAGTCGGTAAAATCCCGCAACCTTCGACCGGTTGTTTGCTGTGTGAAAAATCGTTCGCGCCCCGGCTGAACGATTTATTCAAACATTGCAACGATCCGACCGGTTGGGATATCGAAGTGCTCGGCGGCGGTCGGCAAATGCGAATCAGTCCGACAATCAAATGCGCGATGGGACGCAACGAAGAAAATTGTCTGCATCTGCAAAAGATCTTCGAACTTCCGGACGCGAAGCCGTCGATACTTGTCGTTCCGGAAAATTTCAACGGCCCGACGACGCTTTTAGTCGGCCCAAAGCCGGAAGATTATTCGCCGGAAGATTTTGAAGCGCTCCTCGACTTGGCCGGATCGCTCACGCTGCGATTCACAAACCCGAACAAATACGACGCAGAAAACGCCGTCGTAACGGTCAAGTACGGCCGTGAAAAAGTGCTGCGAAAAATCCGTCCGGACGTTGCGTCGGAGCAGTTCAAGGTTTTGCAGGAATAAGGCATTCGCGGAGTGAGACTTACGCCAGAAAGTATGCGGTGTCATCCTGATCGCAGTGTACTCGCGGAGCGAAGAATCTGGTGGATCCGCCAACACGCTGTGCAAAAAAGGCGCGGCATGAAACCAGATGCTTCGGAGTACCTCAGCATGACATGAGCGACACGTTATTCATAAAACTTGCCGCTTGTTTTCTGGCGAAGCCTAAGTCGACTCAATACGGTTTATGGGTCGAGGTTAACAGTTCCTCGCCCGGCTTGTCGAGCATCGGTTTGAGTTCGTTGGCGAAGTCCTGGGCGTCTTTGAAATGCAGATAAACGCTCGCGAATCGAACATAAGCGACCTGATCGAGCTTGCGGAGCAGGCCCATCACGACTTCGCCGATGAAACGGCTGTCGACTTCCGTTGCGAAAATCTGGTCGATCTCACTTTCGACCTCCGCGAGGAGCGAAGAAATTTGCGCATCGGAAATCGGGCGTTTCCAGCAAGCTCGCTCCAATCCGCTGCGCAGTTTTTCCCGATCGAACGGGACGCGGGTTCCGTCTTTCTTTCGGACGTGTACCGAAATCGTTTCGACCCGCTCGTAGGTCGTGAACCGTTTATTGCACTTCAAACAGAGTCTGCGCCGGCGCACGACATACCCTTCCTCCCCGGTCCGGGTATCGACCACGCGGTCGTTGTCGTTTTGGCAATAAGGACACTTCATTTTTTAATTACGAATTACGAATTACTAATTACGATTTCTACAGGAAGTCATGCTTCATTAGTAATTCGTAATTAAAAAACCTACCACAGTCGTTTTCCTCCCGCGGGGGTGGGGACGATGCGTTGGATTCCGGCGTCGATGTATTGGCCGCCGGTCGTCTGTTTGCAGTGGATCGCGATCGTGTTTTTGCCCGGCCTGAGAACGCGGCGCAAATTGTTCACGTTCATTTCCTGGACCATGTAGTTGGTCGTAAACCCTTTCGTCGCGGCAACTTGAACGCCGTTGACGTACACTTCGCAATCTTCGTCGTGGAAGAGGTTCAACACAAGTTGATTGGCGTTACGAACGGCGTCGGCGTCCAAATCGATCGCTTTGCGAATCCAGATGTCGTCGGTATTCCACTCGGTCCGAACGGTTGTGTTCGGCGTGTTCGCGGTTCCGAATCCGCTTTCTCCTTCTTTCCAGTCGGCGTCCTTGAAGTCGGGCCGAATCCAGGTGTCCGCCGGTTTTTCCGTCGTGTATTTCCACGTGGACGCTTCTTCCCGAGCCGTCGGAATGATCGTTTTGATCGTCGGCGGGGCGTATTTCAGACGCTCATTGCTCGCCCGGAGTTTCGCGGGGTCGAACTTATCGACGGCCCGATCGTACGTCATGAGCCCGTTGACTTCGATTTCCACGTCGGTCGTTTGCGTGTAAACCGCGGCGGACATTCCTTTTTCAATCATCGGATGCAGCGTCCGGTTCAACTGGTCGTACCGATTGAAAAGCGCTTCTTTTTCCTCGAACGATTGGTATCCCCAGTTCTTTTCGTCGTCCTGCCAGACATGCCCTTTGACCGGCATTCCGAGTCCGCCGTATTCTCCGAGCACCACGGCCCGCTGTTCTTCCGTTGCCGGAACGGTCGGGGTTGCGTTGTAGTCGTGAATATCGTGCATATCGCCGACACCGCGATCGGCCCAACCGCTGACGCTGTTGATCAGCCGGGTCGGATCGAGTCCGCTGCAAAACTCGGCGATTTCCGCCGTTTTGAATTGGCCCCAACCTTCGTTGAACGGCACCCAGATCACGATGGACGGGTGGTTGTCCAGCGACAGGATCATTTCCATCAGCTCGGCGCGGAATTGGGCTTCCGATTCCGGAGTCCTCTGAATATCAGGGTCATTCGGGCCGATGTACTTGTCGCCGCTGGGCATATCCTGCCAAACGAGCATCCCGAGCCGGTCGCAGTGGTAATAGAATCGGTCCGGTTCCGTTTTAACGTGCTTGCGGAGCATGTTGTATCCGAACTCTTTCGTCTTTTTCACGTCGTATTCCAAAGCCTTGTCGGTCGGAGCGGTGTAAAGACCGTCCGGCCACCACCCTTGGTCGAGCGGGCCGTGCTGGAACACGAATTTGCCGTTGAGCAGGATCCGTGTGTGTCCTTTTTCATCTTTGCCGAGTTTGATGTCCCGCATCGCGAAATAGGAATCGACGGCGTCGACCGGTTTTCCATTGCGAACAACGGCGAGTTTCAATTCGTACAGATTCGGCGTTTCCGGGGTCCAAAGATTCGGACGTTTGATTTTGATCGCAAGCGGCGAAGCGGCGTCCCCTTTTTCCTTGGCGATCTGGACGTGAACCGCACGACCTCGCATCATGCCGCGCGATCCGGTCGAAACGACGGTCGCCTCGATTTGATCGCCGTCTTTGGCCCCTTGAACGTCGACATTGAGCGTAATCGTTCCTTCTTCGAGATTCGGGACCGCTTTGATTTTTTGGATAAACGTTTCGGCAACCGGTTCGATCCAGACGGTTTGCCAGATTCCCGTTACGGCGGTGTACCAGATTCCGTGGGGATGATTGTGTTGCTTGCCCCGTGGCTGGGTTCCGCCGCGATCGTCGGTCGGATCCCAGACGGAAACGACCAACGTTTGTTCGCCGCTTCCGGTCAGTGCGTCGGTAATATCGTAGGAGAACGGACTGTATCCCCCTTTGTGGTTGCCGATTTCCTTGCCGTTAACGAAAACGGTCGAATCCCAGTCGACGGCTCCGAAATTCAGGCGGACCCGTTTGTCTTTCCAATCGGCAGGAACGGTGAAGGTACGCTTGTACCAGAGCCGGTTGTCCGCTCCGACTTTGCGACCGACGCCGGACAGGGACGATTCGACCGCGAACGGTACGAGGATTTTGCCGTCGAATCCTTCCGGTTGGGCGGCTTTCTCACCGGTGATCGCGTAATCCCAAAGGCCGTTCAGGTTTTTCCACTGTTTTCGGGCCAACTGCGGTCGAGGATACTCCGGATGCGGATTGTTCGGATCGACGTCTTTGGCGAAGATCGACTTGATCTTTCCTTCAACGGGCGTCCAGTTTCCGGGCAGATCCGCCGCGAGGCAGCAGGTTGTTCCTATTAACAGGAAGAGCAGAGTAAATACGTTTGCAGGGGTAAATAATTTCATTTTCATTGTGTGACGTGCAACTCCTTTTAAATGCGAACGGACATTTCCGTTCGGAAGCGAACCCAAGCGTCCCTCAGTGTGAATTCGGGACTTGTTGTGCGAATTCTACCAAAAAAACCGGCTCAAGGAAACACCCGCGAAAAAGAACGCCAATCCAACGCGGGTGCGAAGCCGGAGGAAATCTTCTCACGGGTTGATTCGAATCTCGATTTTGCCGAGATCGAGAACCGTGTCCGAATGAGCCGGGACCGTAATTTTTTGAAAGACCGATCCGAGGGATTTTCCCGGCTCGTTGGGCGCGAAACTGCCGCCTTGGGTCAGATGTCCGGTCATCGTGTACTCCCCGGGCGGGATGTTCGGAAACTCGAACATCAGTTCCTGCGGATTGTCCGGGTCCATTTTGGGACGTTGATAAAAACCCCACGGATTCTCATGCATTTCCTCGCCGATCTTGATCGAAGCCGCGACCAGCGAAACGCTGCTCAAGGATTCGTTCAACCATTTTTCTTCGGAAATTTTCGGCCAATACAAGTCGGGAACGCGAAGACGTCCAATCACTTTTTTGGCGCCGGCCGGAGCGCGCAAGTCGAGTTCTTTCGTTTCCCCTTCTGCGATCTCGAAGGAAAAACTCGAGACATTGTAAGTGGAATTCGGCTGCGTTTCGGACCGCTTCATTTTCATGAAACCGTATTTTCCCGGAACCAGGAAATCCAACTCGACGATTCCCTCCGTCGAGGCGACCGCGTTGTACGACAAATGTCCCCTCCGATCATACGCCGTCACCTGGAAATTATTGTACGCGTCCGGCTCCGAATCGACATCGACTTTCGCCCGGAGTTTGGCGTACGCGAGCAGCGGGACCGTTTGGTCCGGCTGGAAATCGTCCGATTTCATCGTGCAATAACCGTCGGGGCCGACAAAGTACAGATTCCGATTCGGTCCCAAGGCGGGAAGGATCGTGAAGCGTCCCTGTTCGTCCGAGACCGCCGAGGTAATGTACGGCAAAATTTCGTTCCCGACGTTCGGGGGTGTCAGGCTCACGAAACGATTTTCCGCCGCCCAACGGATTTGTACGTTCGCGGCCGGCGTTCCATCGGGCCGCACGACCGTTCCGGAAATCGCGTCTTTGTTCTCCGGCGGATTCGCGGTGCTTTTCTCAAGGGAAATCGTCCCCAGATCGACCATTCCTTTTTCGCCTTCGTTGACGAGCAGGGTTCGGGAAATGTACGGTTCATATCCGTCCGCATCGATTTTGACGCGCCATTTTTCATAATTGAACGGAATGTTGTAGACAAACGTCCCGTCGGTACGGTTGCGCCAATTCGACGTTTGATAATTTTGCCAATTCGTCCCGACCCCAGGGCCTGAAAAATTGCCCGGCGTCAACACGAACGATTCCAACGGTTTTCCGGTTTCCCGGTCAACGACGATCCCTCGGACGCCAAGCCGGTTCATCACGACTTTTTGCGGCACCTCGCCGGGCTTAAACCAATACGGATAATCCGCGAAATAACCGAGGAACCCTTCTTTGTGCAATCGGGCGTGAACCGCGTCCGCCGGAGCCCAGGTCCAGCGGTAGACGCCGTTTTCGTCCGCTTTGTCCGGAATTTTCGTTTCCGGATCGTTGCACAAATTGGAATACGGGCCCCTCCACTGGTTGTCCCCGTAATTCATCAGGCGAAATTCGACGCCCGGGACCGGGAGTCCGTCGGAGTCGACGAAATGAATTTCGAGCGGCT
>JAVBPO010000163.1:0-14328 GCA_031549565.1 Thermoguttaceae bacterium | reverse complement strand
GGTGAACAGCTTGAACTGCATACACGCCTGCCCGATGAACATTTCGACGCCGGAAACCGTCGCGCATCCTTTCGCTCTCGCGTTTTTGAGCAGAAGTGTATTTTCCGGATTGTAAACGGCGTCGAAAACGAGCATTCCCTGATTCAGCGACGTTTTCTCGAACGGGGTGTCGTTGACCTTCGGATGCATTCCGACGGGGGTGCAGTTGGCGACGATGTTCGTCGGAACGCCGTGCCGCAATTCCCAATCGATCGCTTCGCAGTGAAGCTGCTCGGCCAGCCGCTGCGCCCGTTGGTCGTCCAGGTCGGCGATCGTGACCTTCACGTTGCGATGCAACAGCCCGTAAGCGACCGCTTTTCCCGCGCCGCCGGCTCCGAGAACGAGCGCCTTCTTGCCGATCAGAGGGCTTTCTTCGGCGATTCCGGAGCCCCCCATCGCGATTTCCAGCGAAAGAATCGCGGCGACGTAATCGGTATTGTACCCGTACCTCTCGTTTCCCTCGAAAATCAACGTATTGCACGCCCCGATCTCTTCGACCGCAGGATCGAACTGGGTCAGTTCATCGACGACCGCGACTTTGTGCGGAATCGTAACGCTGACCCCGCGAATGCCGATTTCCGGCGCCCGGGCGACGAACTCCTTCACATCCGACGGAGGAAGCCGGAACGGGAGATAGATTTTGTTCATCTCCAACTGCGCGAAACCGGCGTTGTGAACCAGTGGACTTAAACTGTGTCCGATCGGATCACCGATCACGCCGAATACTTCCGTCTCCCGATCGATCTCGTCGAAACGGTAAAAATCTCGCAGCTTCGAGTATTCCAACAAGCCCGGCGCGATCACTCGGGACTCAGAAAACGTCGCGTAGGTGAACGGACTTCCGAACTTTTGCGCCAAAATTCTCGATGCGAGCCCGATTTCTCCCATACTGATCCCGATCACCGGCGTGGACGGTCGTTCGTCGTTTTTCCGTTGGGTGAAGCTCATCAGCCGAAACACATCGTTGATGTTGCGCGGCATAACGGCGATTTTAATGAAGTCGGGATCCCCTTGGAGCATCCGCTGGTAAAGCGATTCCAAGTCTTCCGGCGTTTCGTCCAGATTATGGTAGCTGATGATGCGTCGCGTTTTGCCGAACCGGGGAATCTCGGACGCAATATCTTCTTCGATGTCGACGAATTCCACTCCGGACGCGATCGCCGCACGCAGCGCGGTACGGCGTTTTTCTTCGGTCTCTCTCCATTTTCCCCCGTCTTGCGGACGTCGGGCGGTTGCGACGACCTGCGTCGGACGGTCCGGCAGGAGTCGGCCCAGTTCCGGATCTTTCCGAAGGAAATCGAGCCGCAACTCGACCAGCCGCACCCCGTCGTCGGCAAGCGACTGGTGTTCGGAGATCATTCGTTTATGGCTGCCGCAAGCAATACTGACGCAAATCATGAGGGGATATTCGTGAAACACATTTTGCCGAAATTTCGCGCCCACGCGCACAACCCCTCATGTTACCTCCACTTCACGAAAATGTAAATCCTTTCAGATCGGCTAACGCTCCGAAAAACCCTTGCCGAAAGTGGAAAACAGGGTATAGTTAATCGTTATAATCGATAGATGCGAAACAAATGCCCCGGCTCCAGTGTTATATAGGTGTCTGAGGAACGACACCTCAAAATCACTTTACTACAACCCGTCATAAATTGGTTTTTTATCTTTTAACCGGTATTCCGTGTGTTCGGGGGTTTGAATGGTTAAAAGCAGTACAAAAACGACCGGTTCTTGACGGTGTGGAGTATAACTCCGAACCGATTTCGTTTCTGAAGCCTCAATAGCCTCAATGTTTTTTTTCCGCTTCTTGCTTTTATTCGCCATTTTATCGCACCCGTTCTGCGGGCACTGCTTGGCGAGTCCGTGCGCATCCGCGCACCGGAGCGGAGCGATCCACAGCCCGTGTTCTCAGCACAATCATTGCGACCACTGTCGGAGTACCTGTACCAAATCCCCTTTTACACGGCAGGTCAAGGAGAGGACGTTTTCGTACCTGACCGCTCCGGGAAACGTCGTTTCTCCACTCACCGGTTTCGATACGCTTTCGAAGGTGGAGAAGGTACGGCTCTGCGGCTTCGCGAAACTTTCGCGGCATCTTGAACTACGAAATTCCTTTCTCCGAAATTGAGAAACTGGTAATTTCCCGCTGAAAATAAGGCCCGCCCCAAGGGGTGATTCGAATTACATCCCCCCCGCGCTTGCGCTTGGGGCTGGCACCATTCATTATTTTTACCAAACCCAATCCTCATGACCAACGATACCGATAAAACCACACGACGCCAATTACTCCAATCCGCCGCACTTTCCACCGGGCTTTTCCTCGGCGGAGAACAAATCGCTTCCGCTCAGCGCGGATGGTCCGGCCAGGGGCGAGCCGGTCAAGGCCGGGTCGGCGCGCCGCTTCCGATTTTGACCGACAATCCTTCCATCGTCCATTACGCTCGCAATTGCCGCAAGTGCGGACACTGCCGGACATTCTGCCGCGACGTCACGACGGTTTTCGATCATGTCGTACCGGCGAGGGAAGACGCCTGCATTCACTGCGGGCAATGTACGACTTTCTGCAAACGATTCGCGATTCAGGAGCGGTATCACTACCGGGACGTCGTCGCCGCGATCGCCGATCCGGACGCGGTCGTCGTCGCGTCGACGTCCCCCGCGATCCGGGTCGCCTTGGGCGAAATGTTCCGCCTTTCCCCCGGGACGAACGTCGAGGGAAAAACCGTAGCCGCACTGCGAAAACTCGGCGTCGATCGCGTACTTGACACCACGTTTGCCGCGGACCTGGCCGTCGTCGAGGAAGCCGCGGAGTTGTGCCGGCGACTCGAAGAAAAACAACCGCTCCCGATGTTCACGAGCTGCTGCCCCGCGTGGGTTCGATTCGTCAAACTGTTCTACCCGAAACTCCTGCCGAACCTTTCGACCGTCAAAAGCCCGGTCCTCATGCAGGGGGCGATGGTGAAAACCTATTACGCTCAAAAACTGGGCCTTGATCCCGCGAGAATCGTCCATGTCGCCTTGACACCTTGTACGGCGAAAAAAGCGGAGATTCTCCTCCCCGCCGCGGCTTCGTTTGGAAGCGACACCATGCGGGACGTCGACGTTTCATTGACGACCCGGGAACTCGGATATCTTCTCCAGGAAGCAAAAGTCGATCTTGCGGGAGCGACCGATTCGGCGTATGATTTATTGATGGGCTCGGGCAGCGGGGCCGGGATGATTTTCGGCAACACCGGCGGCGTCATGGAAGCGTCGCTCCGAACCGCGTACAAGAAGCTCAACGGTGAAAATCCGCCACAGGACTTCTACCGTTTGGAAGCGGTCCGCGGTTTGGACAGCGTCCGGCAGGCGACCGTCGATCTCGGAAAACGAAAGCTGCGCGTCGCCGTCGTCCACGGCATCGGCAAAGCGAGACCGCTGTTGGAAACAATTCAAAGCGGTCGCGGGGAATTCGATTTCGTTGAAGTGATGGCCTGCCCCGGCGGATGCGTCGGTGGTGGCGGGCAACCACTCAGCCGGCAAACGGATCCGATGCGGGTCAAGCAAATCCGGTCCGGTACGCTGTACCAACATGACACCAAGCAAACGGTCCGGCTCAGTTGCGACAATCCCGACCTCCAAAAAGCGTACGACGAATTCCTCGGCGAACCGCTCGGGGAAATGTCGGAAAAACTACTCCATGTCGCCAAACGATAAAACCATGAGCTTACATCAAAAAATCGTAATTGTCGGTGGTGTCGCCGGGGGCGCTTCGGCGGCGGCACGACTGCGAAGATTGGCCGAAAACGCCGTGATCGTCCTGTTCGAGCGAGGCGAGTACATCTCTTACGCCAACTGCGGATTGCCGTACTACATCGGCGGCGAGATCGCCGAAAAATCGGACTTGATCCTGCAAACGCCGGAAGCGTTTTACGAGCGGTATCACGTCGACGTTCGCGTGCTGCATGAAGTTACGGCGATCAACCGGACCGCGAAAACCGTCTCGGTCCTCAATCGGACGACCGGTGAAACGTTTTTCGAATCGTACGACAAACTGATCCTCTCCCCCGGCGCCGAACCGATCCGGCCCGAGGGGAACGGTTTTCAATCGGACCGCGTCTTCACGCTCCGCAACGTCCCCGACACGTTCCGGATTCGCGAGTTTATCGACCGCAGCAAGCCCAAAACGGCCGTCGTGATCGGCGGCGGTTACATCGGCTTGGAAATGGCGGAAAATTTGCACCGACTCGGAATTGACACCACGATCGTACAACGGTCCGAACACGTCCTGCCGCCGCTCGATTTCGACATAGCGTGCCAGGTTCATCGCGAAATTGAAAGGCACGGCGTTCGACTGCTTTTGAACAACGATGTGCGAAACATTTCCGAACGCGACGGACGGCTCCGCTTCGAGTTGAAAGACGGGACGATCGACGCCGATTTCGCCGTCCTTTCGATCGGCGTCAAACCGGACGGCGACTTGGCGTCAAAAGCGGGACTCCGTGTCAATTCTCGCGGCTGTATCGTGGTGTCGGACCAGATGCGTACCTCCGATTCCGATATTTACGCCGTGGGGGACGCCGTGGAAATCACGGACTTCATCGCCGGCGGTAAAGGTTTCATCCCGCTCGCCGGACCCGCGAACCGACAGGGCCGCATCGCCGCAGACAACATCTGCGGTATCACGTCGAAATACGAAGGAACGCAAGGATCGGCCATCTTGCGAGTTTTCGATTTGACCGTCGCGACGACCGGGATCAGCGAGGCCGCCGCGAGGAAAGCCGGACTCGACTGTGAAAAATCGTTCACTTGGTCCGCCAGTCATGCGGGGTATTATCCCGGAGCGGTCGACATGGCGATCAAGACGGTTTTCCAAATGAAGACCGGCAAACTTCTCGGCGCTCAACTGGTCGGATACGAGGGTGTCGATAAACGTTGCGACGTGATCGCAACCGCGATACGCTGCGGAATGACGGGCCACGACTTTGCGAAGCTCGAATTGTGTTACGCCCCGCCGTACTCTTCCGCGAAAGACCCGGTCAACATGGTCGGGTTCGTGATCGAAAATATTTTGACGGGACTGGTCAAGATTTTTCATTGGCATGAACTCGACGAATTGCGGAAAAACGCCAACGTGACACTGCTTGACGTTCGGACGAAACACGAGTTCGACAGCGGGCACATCGACGGGTTTATCAACGTCCCGTTGGATGATTTGCGGTCCCGGATAGGAGAACTCGACAAGAGCAAACGGATTTATGTGACCTGCCAGGTCGGCGTTCGCGGTTATGCCGCCGCGAGAATTTTGACGCAAAACGGATTTGACGCCTACAATCTCAGCGGTGGATACCGGCTCTACCATTCGATATTCGGTCCGAAAACGGTTGCCGTGAAAAAGTCGACGCCACAAATGGAGAAACCGGGAGAAACGGCGGCGCTCAAGATCAACGCTTGCGGGCTCCAGTGTCCCGGTCCGATCATGAAGCTTTCCACGACGCTCGCTTCGGCGAAAGTCGGTGAGACCATCGAGATTTCGACGACCGACCCCGCGTTCGGCAGCGACTTGGAAGGGTTCTGCCGCCGGACCGGGCATGAACTTCTCGGTGTGAAATTGGAGCGGGGTGTCACGATTGCGACGATCCGCAAAGGAGTTCCACATGCCGAAACGGGCGTCACGGCGGAGAAGACGGGAAAGAATTTCATCGTCTTTTCCGGCGACCTCGACAAAGCGATCGCGGCTTTCATCATGGCCAATGCCGCCGCGGCCCTCGGACGTAAAGTCAGTATCTTCTTCACATTCTGGGGATTGAACATCCTGCGAAGGCCGGAGCATATCCCCGTCGAAAAAGATTTCCTGTCGAAAGTTTTCGGCTGGATGATGCCGCGTGGGTCGCTTCGGTTGCCGCTGTCGAAAATGAACATGGGCGGATTCGGTTCGGAAATGGTGCGCTCGATCATGAAACGCAAAAACATCGCATCGCTGGAGGATTTGATCCGTTCAGCACAAGCCCAGGGGGTCGAGCTGGTCGCCTGTTCGATGAGCATGGACGTGATGGGCATCAAGCCGGAAGAACTGATCGACGGCGTCAAGCTCGGTGGTGCCGCCGCGATGATCGCCCACGCGGAAGAGTCGGATATGTCGTTGTTTATTTAACCTGTTGCCCATGTCCACGGATCACGAAAAGCAGCATGTCGCGTTGGCTTCCGTCGGAGCGGCGGTGTTGTTGACGGTGTTCAAGTTCATCGTTGGTATCACGACGGGGAGTCTGGGAATCTTGTCCGAGGCGCTCCATTCGGGCTTCGATCTGATCGCGGCGATCATCACCTGTGTTTCCGTACACTTGTCCGACATCCCCCCCGACCGGCAGCATAATTACGGTCACGGGAAGATCGAGAACCTGTCCGCTCTGATCGAAACGGTTCTTTTGCTCGTTACGTGCGTCTGGATCGTTCACGAAGCGGTGCAGCGGCTGGTTACGAGGGACACGCACATCGAGGTCGGTTTTTGGAGTTACGCCGTGGTCGTGACGTCGATCGTGGTCGATTTTACCCGTTCCCGAGCGTTATTCAAAGCCGCCAAGAAACACAACAGCCAGGCGCTCGAAGCGGATGCGCTTCATTTTTCCACCGACATCTGGAGCTCCTCGGTCGTCTTGCTCGGCTTGATTTGCGCCCAGTTCGGATATTTTGACGCCGATCCGATCGCCGCGCTGGTCGTTTCGGCGATTATCGTTTACGTTTCGTTTCGGCTCGGCAAAAAGGCGATCGACATTCTCCTGGACAAAGCTCCCGACGGCGTCGACGAACAGGTTGCTTCCATTCTCGAAAAATACCCGGAAATCAAACGTTTTCACGGGCTGAAAATCCGGACGGCCGGGGCGGATACGTTTATCAAAGTCAACATTCACCTCGCACCGGATTTGAGTTTGCACGACGTCCATACGATTTGTGATAGAATTGAGAAGGAGCTCGCCGCCCGCATTCCCCGGAGCGAAACCTACCTCCACGCCGAACCGCAGGAGCAGCAGCATCTGGACGAAGAGCCGGAAACCCGCGAGCTGTAGGGGACGCTATTCTCACACTTCAACTCAACACATGGAAAGAACGCTCATGAGACCACTACTCTTTCTGATCTGTATTTTCGTTTTTGAAAGCACCACGTTTTCGGCGGCGCCGAACCTCAAATTGCCGGAGAATTTTCCTCAGTTTGTCGATGTGCCTGCTATTGACCAATGGACGCTTTCTGAAAACGGCAAGGGAAAACGCGGCAAAAAAACGCTGGAAATCCTCGGCGACGGGACGCCCGATTTCGGGTCATGGTGGGTCAGCCCCAACGTGACGCTGGAGCCTGGGAAGACGTACCGTTTTACGGTTGACGCCAACGCTACCAAGGGCGGCAGCGGAAGCAGTCCGTGCGGCCCCGACTTCGCGAATCGGGATTACCTGGTCGAGAAGTCCGAGAAAGACACGGAGTTGTCCCACGTCTTTCGCGTTCCGGATAACACCACGGAAGCGTCGCTTCGCCTCGGACAATGGTCGAGCGATCGGACGTTTATTTATCACAATCCGAAAATCGAACCGACCGTACCGCTTTATCACGGTATCAAAAGCATCGGACCGCTTAAGTTCGATGTCGCGAATCCCGAGCAGGCTTCGTGTTGCGGCGATTTTCTGCGGCTCGGGGACGGCGAATCGATTCGCAACGGCGTCTACAAGTTTCAGGCCGCATACGATCATTACGGGAGCAACGACCATCGACCGCTTTGGTGCACGACGACAGGCTTCAACTCCGACCGCTGGACGTTCGGCGGTGGAAATGAAGTCGTGTACAAATTCGATCTGACGCCGATCCGGGTTGATATTGAACCGGAGAAAAATGGGCAACCGGGAGCGATTCGCTACCTGTCCGGAAAGTGCTCGGTTGGCGTCAACTATCATATCGGTGGAAAATGTTTGCTTTCCGTAAGTCGCGACGGAAACGATTGGACGCCGCTCGGCTCGGTCGATAAGGTCGGACAGATTGACGCCGTGATACCGGGCTCGTTTTTTCCGGCGGATACGCTCTACCTGAAAATTCAGGCGGACTCCAACGCCTCATTCCAGGTCAATCGCGTTACGCTCGAATCGCCGACCGATTGTAAAGATTACTCAGGAATTGGGAAGACGCTCTATCCTACGATTCGAAACACCGGTTTTTTTGCCGAGATGGTCGCGAAAACCGAGATCGAACCACTCTTCTTCGCTAATAGTCATACATGGTTTCGCTATTCCAACAAAACGGATGAACCCATACCTGCGAAACATGGTGTCTGCATGCAAAGCGATCGACTTTTAGGAGCCAATGGTATGATTCCCGCGAAATCTCACCGATTCCTGATCGTCAGCGAAGCGGCGAATCGCGACTTCGTTCGTGTCGACTCGACCAGCATCGTTTTACCGGGTTTTAGCTTCAGGGTGAAATATGACACCCCGGAATACCACAAGAGCGTCGAATTGCCGCTCGTTTGGAAAGATGACGCCGCTTTTCTCACCTGGGCGTATCCGGAACAAAAACTTCCGCCGGTCATCACGCGACCGGGGCAGAAGAGCGAACCGGTCCATCTTTTCGCCGCGAAGAATGAATACGAATCGATGCAGATTCTCGTCAACGCACAGAAAACGGGAATCCATGGTCTCACGGCTTCGATTTCCGACTTGACCACCGAAGCCGGCGCTCGCATCGCGGCGTCGAATGTCGAAATTCGGACGGCATATTACCATTTCGTCGAGACGCCGACCGACAAGACCGGCGTCAGCGATTTCTGGCCGGACGCTTTGATACCGCTGGACAAGCCGGTCGACGTCGAAGCGGGGCGGCGGTTGCCGATCTGGTTCACCGTTTACGTTCCCGAAGACGCGCCCGCGGGCGATTATGCCGCGACGATCACAATGAAATCGACCACAGGAATCGACGTTTCGTTTCCGCTGCAACTGCACGTCTGGAATTTCGCGATTCCGAAAACGAACACGCTCGAAACGGCGTTCGGACTCGGTTGGCACCGTGTTTTCCAGTATCACAACTGCAAAACGGAAGCGGACAAGCGGGCCGTGATCGAGTTGTATCTTGAGAATTACGGCAAGCATCGTGTGAGTATTTACAATCCGACACCACTCGATCCGATCCGGGTGAAATGGAACACGCAAGCCGATCCGCCGCAAGCCGAACTCGACTTCACGGCGTTCGATCAAGAGATGGAGCGGGTCCTCGGCAAATATCGTTTCACGAGCTTCGTGATACCGATTCACGGTATGGGAGGCGGTACCTACGAATCACGGACCGAACCGAGCATTGAAGGCTTCACGAAAGAGACGCCGCAATTCAAAGCCCTGTTCGCTTCCTACGCAACGCAACTGGAACAACATTTGATCGAAAAAGGTTGGATCGACAAAGCGTACGTCTACTGGTTCGACGAGCCGGATCCGAAGGATTACCAGTTCGTCGCGGACGGTTTTGGGCGGCTTTCCGCGGTTGCTCCTAAAATTCGCAAAATGATCACCGAGGAACCGAGCGACGGTTTTCTGAATGCTTTGAAAGCCGCGAACACGAAGATCGACCTCTGGTGTCCCGTGAGCTACAACTATGACGCCGTCGAGTGCGATAAACGACTCGCGGCGGGGGAGGAGCTTTGGTGGTACGTTTGCACCGGCCCGAAGGAGCCGTACTGCACGCTTTTCATCGACCATCCTGGCGTGGAACTTCGGATCTGGCATTGGCAGGCGTTCCAGCGGGGCATCACCGGCTCTCTCGTCTGGGAATCGTGCTGGTGGACGAGTGATACCGCGTTCCCCGATACGCCGCAAAATCCCTACGAAGACCCGATGGGATACGTCGCGTCCGGTGCGATTCCGAAAGGCACGAAACAGAACTGGGGCAACGGCGACGGAAGATTCGTCTATCCGCCGCTTGACGCCGCGATGCCGGGTCGCAACGACGGCAAACCGATCCTGCTGCCGCCGAATTCGTCGATTCGTTGGGAGATGATTCGCGACGGGATCGAAGATTACGAAACGCTCCGCCTGCTCGCCGGGAAAGTGAAGGACAAGGATAAACTCCTCGAACTGACCCGGGAGGTGTCAAAAGGATTGACCGATTTCACCCATGATCCTCAAACGATCCGAAAAGTGAAACAACTAATCGCCGAAATGATCGAGAAGGAGTAAGGCGTCATGACACCCAACCAAGGCCGTGTTGCGGGAATCGATTACGGGACGGTTCGCATCGGAATCGCGATCAGCGATCCGGACCGGATTCTTTCCAGTCCTTACGAAACGTATTCGCGTAAGAACGCAACGGCGGATGCGGAGTATTTTCGCCGGCTCGTTCGGGAAGAGCGGATCGTCCAGTTCGTCGTCGGGCTGCCGGTTCACCTGAGCGGCGACGCGAGTGAGAAATCGAAAGAAGCGACGGCGTTCGGCGCTTGGCTCGCAGAGCAAACGTCGATCCCGGTCGATTTCGTCGACGAACGATTCACGAGCGTCGAAGCGGAGCATCACTTGCGTGGTGCCAAGTTGACGAACAAACGGCGTAAGGATCGGCGGGACAAAATCGCGGCGCAAATTCTCCTGGCGACGTATCTCGAATCGGGGCCGGTTCGTTCCGGTTCCCCGGGCGGAATCGAATGACGCCCTTTACGGGAAATTACGTCGATTGAGGTTCCGGAGCGGCGATTTCCGTTGGAGCCGGTTCCACTTTGACCTCGGTTTTCTCGGCCGCTTCTTTTTCCGGAGTTTCTTTCGTTGTGTCGTCCGGTTTCGCAGGCGGCGGACCGGAGCGGGCTCCTTCCGGAGGCGGACCTTGCGGTTTCGCTTCCGGTTGATTGTCGAATTCATTTTTCAATGGTCCGGAATGATTTTCCCGATCGATTTTCGGCAGATTGAGCTTCTCGCGATTTTGCCAGGCGTTGAGAACGACCTCGTCCCCTTCGGCGAGCCCGGATTCAATCACGACCTGCTTGTCGTTGGTCGCGCCGGTTTTCACCTCGATTTTGTCCCACTTGCCGTTGTCGTACGTGACGCAGTACATCTTTTTATCGTACTCGAACACCGCCTGGATCGGGAGCGTCAAGGCCGACGGTATCACGTTAACGACAATTTTGACCTTCGCGGTCAAGCCCGGCTTAATTCCGGGGGGCGGATCCAAGATGGTAATCGTCGTCTGGTATTCCCGGGCCATCCCCTGGGAGTTCCAGCCGGTCGGTTCCGGATAATCGTTGACGGTTTTCACGACACCACGAAACACCTGGTTGGGAAACGCTTCCAGCTCGATCGTCGCGGGGTCGCCGGTTTTGACCAGGCGGATACTTGCTTCGTTGACCAAACCCTTGACCTGCATTTTCGTGGGATCGGGAAGTTTGATGATCTGCTGCCGTTCGTACACCTTGAGCCCTTCGCGGATCAGCATCGACTCGTCCCCCCAGCGGGGCGGGGCGTAAACGACCTGGCCGTCCTGCGGAGCGTACACTTTGCACATTTCGAGCTGCTTCTGAAGATGCTTGAGACGATCTTCCTCCAATTTGTTGCTTTGCGTATCTGATTCCAATTTCGTTTTGGCGGCCTCGATTTTCGCGTTGTACGAATTGATGTTTTTCTTTCGCGTATACTTTTCGAGATTGAACCGCTCCATCTCGGCGACGGCCATTTCGTTTTCCGCCTGGCGAAACGCGAACTCTTCCGCTTCGACCGTCGACTCCGTGATATACCCGCGGGCGAGGAGGTTTGTGTTAAACCGGAGTTTATCCTCCGCTTTCCGCATCTCTTCTTTCTGTTTGAGGATCTTGTTTTCCGCGGCCTTCTCCAATTCCTTATATTTGCCTTCCTCATACTCCTCCAATTCCAATTTGGCATTTTCGAGATCGACTTCCGACTGGGCGACCTTGGCTTGACTATTGAGCACGGCAATCGCTTGCTTGTTCACCGACTCCTGGAAGGAAGACGCGTCGAATTCGACGAGCAAATCCCCCTTCTTCACTTCCGCCCCTTCTTCGATGATCTTGATGATCGTGATCCCCCCCATGCTTTCGACTTCGCAGGTGATATCGACGTTCACCGAACTTTCGACGTTTCCTTTTTCAAGGATTTCGTGAAGGAACGTTTCTTTTTTGACTTTCGCCATTTGCGGCGCGGTTTCCGTTTGCGTTCCGCTTGCGAACTGTTTCCAGCCGTAAAACGCGCCGGTCGAGAGCATCAGCAGGACGATTAAGCCGATGATCAGCGATCGGGCGATTTTTCCACTTCTTGCAGGATATGTCATTGGACTGGCTTTTACCGATTGTATGAATGTTCGGGCTTTTGCGCGGGTGCCTTTGGCACTCCAGCTAAACGGTCTCCCTCTTTTTTACACCCGTTTGGCGAATGAATCAACTCGAATGGGGAAGAAACCTTATCCTAATTACAACGGTCATTGGACCGTCCCTCATCAATTAAACCCCATAGGGGCGGCTTTTTCCGGAAATGAGGGAAAAAGTTTGCCAATTTTCCGTCTCTTTTCCGGGGTTCATTGAACGGAAATCGTAATGCATGTATAGTGGTCCCCAGTGGAGGTTGCCGGATCGACCGATTCGGTTCGATATTTTTTTCCCAAAATAAGGAGGAGTTTCCATGAAAAAATACGTTTGCGACGCGTGTGGTTATGTTTACGATCCGACTCTCGGCGATCCCGATCACGGCATTAAACCGGGAACCGCGTTTGAGGATATTCCGGACGATTGGACCTGCCCCGATTGCGGCGTCGGAAAAGATTCTTTCTCCGTGATGGACTGAGACATCGCTCCTTTCGCGGAATTGACACGAACGGGATGCGAGTGTATAAAGCCGTTAATACGAATTTTAAAATCGTAATAACGGCTTTCCTGCATCCTTTAATCATTTCCGCTTTGATGAAATCCCGAGGCCCGTCCTGTTGCCCCGCGTTTACGCTGGTCGAATTGCTTGTCGTGATCGCGGTGATCGGCATTTTAATTGCGTTGCTTCTGCCGGCGGTTCAGGCGGCTCGTGAAGCGGCGCGGCGGATGTCCTGCTCGAACCATCAAAAACAACTCGGACTGGCGCTGCACAATTTCGCCGACGCTCACAAAAATCTGCCCGGGATGCTCGTGATGAAAGAGCGGACCGGACGCAACGGCGAGCCGGGCATTACGGCGCCGGAAGCGGCATGCTGTCCCGGTGGGAAAGCGGTCTCCGTTTTGGCCGTATTACTTCCGTATATGGAGCAGGCGGCGGTTTACCAGCAAATTCCGAAACGGGAATGGATTTTCGTGAACTGCGCCCCGGACCATTCGCGGGTGAACGCATTCATGGCCGACGCGGCAAAGGCGGACATTCCGACGTTTCACTGCCCCTCCGACGGGGGGCCGAGGACGGTTTCCAGTATCGCCGTTCTGGCTGCTTCGCCGCGAAAAGTCATGGAAAACGGCAATAAGGAAGCGACCGAAGATCCCGGTGAAGCGACGCCGACCGGAACGACGAATTACATGGCGTGCGTCGGTTCGGCAACGGGAACGTATTACGATACGAACCATCCGACCGACGGAGCGTTCTATTTCGAGTCCAAGTTGGGTTTCGAGCAGTTGCCAAAGGGAGCGAGCAATGTGGTCGTATTCAGCGAAGCGATCGTCGGGGACGGCTCGAACGGTTTGGCCGACCCCGGAACGACCGCTCCGAACCCGATGCAGCCGTGGACCCGTTGCGGATACACGACTGCGGGACAACGCGGCGCTCCCGATTGGGTGAATCTACCGGGTTTAACGACGATCAGCCCCAATCCGGACGTTCCGACTCTCTTGGCGGCGGATACGCCGACTTGGATGGGTTGGCGCGGTACGATGTGGTTGAGCGGTCGGACCTATGCGACGACGTTTTCGACCTACAGCCCGCCGAACCCGCCCTATGCCGACTGGGGCGCTCGGGTCGCCTACGGATTCTACGCCGCGCGAAGCTTTCACACCGGCGGAGTCAACGTAACCCGCGGAGACGGCAGTGTCGCATTCGTTGCGAACACCGTTGAACCGGAACTCTGGCGAAATATGGGAAAGAAACAACAATAAATAGAGCGGGAAGCGTTCAGAGTGGGAAGCGTAAGCGAGCGTTTTGAAATGAGAAATGAGAAAGTAAGAAAGCAAGAGATGTGCCGAGCGTGTTGGGTGCGCGCAAATTTTCCGGGTCGTGAGTTGTCATTCTGAACGAAGTGTACTCACGGAGGGAAGAATCTGGTGCATCCGGCAACACGCATTATGTTGCGAACACGGCTTGAAACCAGATGCTTCGGAATACCTC
>JAVBPO010000068.1:0-6492 GCA_031549565.1 Thermoguttaceae bacterium | reverse complement strand
TTTAATACGGAACGGCGGTCGTCCATTTACAGACGTATTCGTTCGCTCAAATCAACTGCAACATACTTAAAATAAACGAGTTAGGAAACTTTTGATTTTCGGATGAAATGATCAACTGGAGTAAATTGGATAACCAGATTCGCTTATGAGCTCCGACTCCACACCGAATCGATGCCGGACAATCCGGACCGGATTGCGATTTTTTACGGGCCGGTGTTGCTCGCGGCGGATCTGGGGCCGATTACGGAAGAAAACGTTGAGGTTCCCGTTTTGGTGACTCCGGAAAAGGATCCGGCAAAATGGATCAAAAAAGTGAGCGATAAACCATTGGTGTTCGAAACGATCGACGTCGCGAAGCCGAAGCAGGTCAAGTTGGTCCCGTTTTATGAAATGCACCACAAAAAGTACGCCGTGTACTTCGAGCGGTTTACCGAACAGCAATGGGAGCGGCGTCAAGAAGACCTTCGCAAGCAGCGGGAAGAGGAAGAACGGATCGAAAAACGGACCGTCGACCGGCTTCGGATCGGCGAAATGCAGCCGGAACGGGACCACAACCTGACCGGCGAAAACACGGTCGTCGGGGAAGCGTTCGGGCGGAAATGGCGTCATGCGGACGGCGGCGGCTGGTTCGCGTTTGAGATGAAAGTCTTGCCGCAACAGCCGCAGAAGTTGGTCTGTACCTATTGGGGAAGCGACGTCGGCAATCGGACGTTCGACATTCTGGTTGACGGCGAAAAGATCGCGACCCAAACACTCGACCGAAATGCCCCGGACCAATTTTTCGACGTCGCTTACGAACTCTCGGAAAAGCTGATCCAGCGAAAGGAAAAGATCACGGTCCGCTTCCAAGCCCATCCGAACAACATGGCCGGCGGCTTGTTCGATTGCCGGATTATGAAACCGTAAATAATACCCAGCTCCAAGCGTAAGCTCGGGGCTGGTACGGATTGCGGAATTAATGTTCCTTGTGCGGATTCTTCAAACAGCACCAAAGCGCGGCCATGCGGACCGCGAGGCCGTTGGTCACCTGGTCGAGAATCGCCGATTGCGAGCCGTCGGCGACGTCTGGAGTGACTTCCAATCCGCGATTGATCGGGCCGGGCGCAAGAATCAGGACGTCTTTTTTCGTCTTGGCAAGCCGGTCGCCGTTCATGCCGTAAAGGTGGGCGTATTCGCGAACCGACGGAAACGGTCGAATCACCTGCCGCTCAAACTGGATCCGGAGAAGATTGAAAACGTCGACCCGATCGAGAATGTCATCCAACGAGTAAGAGACTTCCACTCCGAGCCGCTCCCATTCTTTGGAAACCAGCGTCGATGGTCCGCAAACGATCACGTTCGCTCCGAGTGCTTTGAGGCCTAAAATGTTCGAGCGGGCGGTCCGGCTGTGTGCGATGTCTCCGACCAGAGCGACGGTCAAACCTTCGACCCGCCCGAGCCGCTGTCGGATCGTCAAGATGTCGAGCAGCGCCTGTGTCGGATGTTCGTGCGGCCCATCCCCGGCATTGAGCACGGAACATTTGAGATTCGCGGCGAGCAACTGCGGCGTGCCCGGGCAGGAATGTCTCACGACGACGCAGTCGATTCCCATCGCTTCGAGATTCTTGGCCGTATCGATAATCGTTTCCCCCTTGGAAAGACTACTGCTTGCCGCCGCGAAATCGACGACGTCGGCGCCCAAACGCCTTGCGGCCAAACTGAAACTGATCCGGGTTCGCGTCGAATTCTCGAAAAACAGGTTGACGCAGGTTTTCCCGGTCAGCAGCGGAATCTTGCGATCTCCCTGAGAAATCACGGAGCAAAAGCGATCCGCTTGGTCGAGCAAGAGCACGATTTCTTCAGCTCGAAGTCCTTCAATACCGAGCAAATGATCATGTGTCCATTCGCTGGGAACGTTTCCCCAATTTTCTACGGTACTCACGGATCTTCCCTTATTTTTGGCGTATCGACGAAACCAATCGACCCGGCGAATTGCGGGACCGAAAAGACAAATTTCAACGATTCTACCCGATCGATCTCCCCTGCGGAATAGGGCATTGAAAAAACTTGCCGCATCGGCAGGCCGCTAACAAGTTTCCCTGAACCGCGCAAGTTTTCCGATGAATACGGATCCGGATTGTTCGTGCCGGCCTGATTTCCGGGAAACTTGTTAGCGGTCCAGCTTTTTGGGAACCCTTTTCGTTTTTAGGGTTTCGGGTATACTGAACTTGTTTAGATTTGTTCACGACTACCGTTCTTTGAAAGGAGTTTCCCTTGTCCTCCGACGACATTCTTCCCCCGCTCCCACCTGATCAAACGCCGAACACTCCCAATTCTTCCGCCGGAAATCCGGAACTGGGACCTCGTATCCTGGAGGACGGGACCAAACTCGTTCAACTGTCGATCGACGACGAACTTCGCGGCAGTTATTTGACCTACGCAATGAGTGTGATCGTCTCCCGGGCGATTCCCGACGTTCGGGACGGTCTGAAGCCGTCGCAACGACGTATTCTCGTCGCGATGAACGACCTGAACCTCGGCCCGACCGCGAGTCGTATGAAATGCGCCAAAATCGCCGGGGAAACGATGGGTAACTACCACCCGCACGGCGACTTGGTCGTTTACCCGACACTCGTTCGTATGGCTCAGGAATGGAATTTGCGGAAAGTCCTGATTGACAAACAAGGGAACTTCGGCTCCATCGCGGGGCTCCCCCCGGCGGCAATGCGGTATACCGAAGCCCGTTTGTCGCATATCGCCGCGATGATGCTCGAAGATCTCGATCTGGACACGGTCGATTTCATGCCGACCTACGACGAGCAGCGTATGGAACCGACCGTACTTCCGTCGAAGTTTCCGAACCTTCTGATCAACGGCTCCAACGGAATCGCCGTCGGTATGGCGACAAGCATCCCTCCGCACAATGTCGGGGAAGTGTGCGACGCGGCGATCTCCGTACTCGACGATCCCGGCATCTCGCCGTTGGAACTGATGAAAATTTGTCCCGGTCCCGACTTCCCGACAGGCGGAATTATCTGCGGTCGTAGCGGAATTGCTCGCGGATACCTGACCGGACGAGGAAACATTGTCGTTCGGGCAAGGGCGACCATTGAAGAGCACAATAAGCGAAGCAGGATCATCATTTCCGAAATCCCGTTCCAGCAGACCAGGGACCGGGTCGAGGAAAAAATTTCGGAAATGGTCAATTCCGGAAAAATCATTGGTATTTCCGGCGTTCGGAACGAATCCGATCTGAAAGAGCCGGTCCGTTTGGTTGTCGATTTGAAACGCGACGCCGACCCGGATGTCGTCCTGAATCAGCTTTACCAGTTCACGATGCTCCAGGATTCGTTCTCGATCATCATGCTCGCGCTGGTCGACGGCAAACCGCGAGTCCTCACGTTCAAGGAGATGGTTGAGGAGTTCATCCGACACCGAATCGCCGTGATCCGCCGGAGAACGCAATTCCTGCTCGCCAAAGCACGCCGGCAAAAACATCGGATCGAAGGGTTGATCATCGCCCACGCGAATATCGACGAAGTGATCCGGACGATCCGCTCTTCGGCAACGCAGGCGGAAGCGAAAGTCAGGCTCATGCAGATCAAATGCCCCTCCTCGATGCTCCAGCGGGCGCTCGGGGACGACGGATTCGCGGTCTTTCAGTCGGAGCGCGGAGCTGCGGAGGATTATACATTGACCCCGGTCCAAGCGGACGCGATTCTTCGTATGACGCTCGGGCAGTTGGTTAATCTCGAACAGGAACGGCTCGGCGACGAATATCGCAATCTCCTCTCGGAAATCGGCGAATACCTCAAGATTCTGGCCGATGAAAATCTGATCCGGGACATGATCCGTGAAGACCTTAACGAAGTCAAACGGAAACACGGCGACAAACGGCGCACAGAAATCACCGGGGAAGAAGCGGCGAACATCGACATTGAAGACCTGATCGAAGAAGAAACGATGGTCGTCTCGATCTCAACCGGCGGGTATATCAAGCGAACGCCGGTCTCGATTTACCGGGCTCAACGACGCGGCGGACGAGGTCGGATCGGGGCGAAAGTCGCCGACGAAGATCCGATCCAACACCTTTTCGTTTCCTCGACGCACAATTATCTTTTGTTCTTCACGGACAAAGGGAAGGTTTACTGGGAAAAAGTGTACAACCTCCCGCAGCTTCCGCCGACTTCCAAAGGCCGGGCGATTGTGAACATGCTCAACCTGACGGAAGGGGAAAAGATCGCCGACTGTCGCGCCGTGCGGGACTTCGACGAACCGAACCAATATCTCGTTCTCGCAACGAAAAACGGGTTGGTTAAAAAGACGGAACTGTCCGCGTTTCGCCGCCCGACCAAAGGTGGTATCATCGCGATCAAGCTCCGGGAAGGGGACGAACTGATCGATGCGACGGTCGTCGGACCGGGAGACGAGCTGATCATTTCGACCGCCCAGGGAAACGCGATTCGATTTCGGCACACCGACGCCCGGGCGATGGGACGCAGCGCCAGCGGCGTCAAAGGGGTCCGGCTCCGCAAAGGGGATTACGCCGTCGGCATGATCGTTGCGTCGCCGGACATGACGCTCCTGACCGCATGCGCCAACGGTTACGGTAAACGAACCCCGATCGGCCCGAACGCGGAACCGGAAGAGGAGAAACCCGCCGACGCGATCGAAGGCGAAACTCCGGAAATCGAAACGCCGGAACCGGAAATCGTCGAAACGGACACGCCCGATTCGGATGTGGACACGGACTCCGGTGCGGAGTTGGTTTCGGGAAAATGTTACGCGACGAAACACCGCGGCGGACTCGGACTCAAGGATATCAAGGCGTCCAAACGCAACGGCCCGGTCGTCAGCATCACCCGGGTCCGCGAAGACGACGAAGTGATGATGATCACCGCCAAGGGCCAGATCCAGCGAATCGCCGTGAGCGACATCCGCGTGATGGGTCGCAATACGCAGGGGGTCCGGCTGATGAACCTGGACGACGATGACACCCTCGTCACGGTCAAACGGATCCCCCGTGACGCCAACGCAACGGACGAAACGGAAATCGAAACACCGGCCAACGGTGAAACGGCAATTCCACCCGCCGATGCTTCAACGCCGGAACAGCAACAGAATTCCGATCCGGATTAAGCTTCGCTCCCGTTAGCGGCGGGGCTTGCCCCGCATTTGCGAGGTAAAACTTCCTCAGCGCGGTGAATCTGCGCAAATCTTTCTATTTTCGTGAAATTTTGCTTGACTTCTACTTGCGAACTCTTTATAATAAGTATAATTCGGACGAACCGTCGCCCGAAATGTGATTTTTTCCGATTTTGTCCCAAAATAAGGAGCGTGTCATGTTTCCAATTCTGTCGTCGATCCTCTCCACTTTGCCTCCCCTCTCCAACCCTCTCCAAATTAACAAGTAAGGAGCGGGACGTGGCCAAGAAACCTCACTCCCGCTCCCTTTGTGCGGAACCTCTGGAAGAGCGGCTGCCCGTTTCCAGCTCCGCCGCCGGGGTGCTGCTCGGATTCGGGCTGAATCAGCAAAACGAAACGCCGTACGTTGCCGAATATCGTACCGACAAGTCTTCTTCCCAAATCGACGATACCACGATTTCTTTCGACGCTCTCGACGACTTCACTCTCAATTCACTTGACGCCATGGCCGTCGACCGGATTCACGCCGAAGACGATTCGATGGCGTCTTCCACTTCTTCGAGCTCCGACCCGTTCGAGTTGACGCCGCTGACGTTCGAATCCTCACTCGATGACGCCGCAAGCGATCCGGTCCGCGAACTCGGCGACGAACTGTTGCTCTTCCAAATCTCGGCGATCGACTTCGCGCAACCGCAACTCAACTTTATGACGCCGCACATGTCACAAGTCGAAAGCGGCGGGGCGGTTGCGGATCAAACGCAGTCCATGGATTTCGCAACCGACTCCGATTACCCGACGGAATGGCGCCTTGCCGAAGAAGGTGTCACGCAAACGACGGTGGCGACGGACGATATCTCCGGATCGGACGTGTTCGACGGGTCGGTCGCCCAGACCGCCGCGGCAGCGACGTACCATCTGGAATCGATCAGTTGGGGCACTTATCTCGACGGTGCCAGGATCGTGCAGGATCCGTCGGTGCCCGGCGGATCGAAAATTTTTCCGGAAAAGCGTACGTCGACGGACACCAGCCCCAATTTCAACAAGTTCAAGCTGACCGTGCTGGTGTCAAATCCGTCTCAAACGGAAGACATGACGTTCGCGTTGGCGGCGGTCGATCTGACCAACTGGCTGGACAATGAATACATGCAGTCCCCCTATATGCCGGCGGCCTGGTCGAACGACAATAATGGCACCATCGACATTCCGGCGTCGATTACGGTGCCGGCGGGCCGGATGGCGGCAACGGTCGATGTGACGATTACGGACGCTCACGCCGGCGACAACTGGATTTTCACGGCGAAGCAAGCGGGCGACATCAAATTCAAATGGACGCCGCAATTGACCGTCTGGCGGACGCTCAATGTGGAG
>JAVBPO010000113.1:0-10805 GCA_031549565.1 Thermoguttaceae bacterium | reverse complement strand
TACTTGACGCCGCCGGACGTTGTGACGATTCTCGCTCCGTTGGGAACGGGACGATAACAGATTTTCTTTTCGACTTTTGCCATTTTGTTGTCTCCTCATTCTAAAACTGCTTTGGTATCAAGGCTATCGAGCGATAGCGGGTCACAGTCTTGCTCGTTTTTCAAAAGAGTCAACGGGCAGAACCGAAAAAACGTCGAGAGTTTTTCGGGCGGTTTGTTTTCCGCTTGACAAAGACTTTCTCTTCCTGTTTTTCGGCCTCGTAGAACTCGAGCATATCGATGGACCAGCGGGAAGATTTGCCGAACTTGACGGGCTGCGGCATCTCGCCGCTGGCAACGAGATACTTGAAATGCCGGAGAGAAATGGCGAATCGAATCGCACATTGTTCGGCGGTCAGATAACGCGGTACGATCACCGCGTCGTCGATTTTCTCGATCATGGTGTCAATAGAGTTGCATGACCGTTTTGGATACGGTCAGGATTGTTGTTTGTCATTCAAGGCAAAAAGTCCCGGTCCGATCTTTTTGAAGCGGGACCGTTTGCCTTTGACATTGATATCAGTGTTAAGGGCGGAGGCAATGGTCATCCACGGCGTCAAACCGGGCAGGTTGCAGTATCCTCGCTGGTGGACAAGGTCAGAAATATCCTTGGCACGGAGCGGCTTTTGTTCATCCCGGAGCACCCAATAAGCCGCGTCCTTGCTGCCGACAGGTATTTGAGGTTTTGTCGTTGATTCGATTGCTTTCGGTGGGCGTTCTTTGGGCGGCGTGAATTCCTTTTCGGCTTTGGGTTTGATTTCCTTGAGGAAGCGAGCGACGTCTTTGACTTTCATTTCCTTGCCGGACTCCGTTTCGCAAATCCAGTGTTCGGTTTCCGGACACCAGCGAATCACTTTCAATAAGGCGGTTTTGGCGTCGCCGAGTTTCGTTTGTCCGATCAGGACTTGATAAAGAGCGTTTTCTTTGATTTGTTCGAGGGGCATGGTGCCTTACTGTTTGTTAAAGGGAAAGAGAGAGGGTTTGGGAGTTTCTGTCACGATAGCCCGAAAACCCGCCTTTTCAAGTCATGCTGAAATCTGGTTATCCAGTTTACTCCAGTTAAACGATGCCGTTTTCGTCGGGTTTTCCGCCGATAATGTCATCGTAAGTTACCGGATCGACCTGGACGGCTTGTTGAAGTAAACGATAAAATAGTTTGCCGCGAGATTTCGAGTTGCGGCGATTAAATCGAAACGTAAATTCGTCAAGGTAATAATCCAAATGAGCATGACCGACATTGCCTTGATGGGTGCCAAGCAACCATCGCTTCACCAGCGACACGACTTGATGGACTCGCGGCAACAAGTGCTCACCCGGATCTTGATGGCTTTGAATCTGCCGATCATGGGCGTATCCCACCAGTTCACGATACGATTGAAGACCGTCCGAGCGGATCGTGCTGCCCGGTTCGACCGTTTCGGCGATGAATGCGTGCAACGTTTCCCGTGTCGTATCGAGGATGCGTTTCATCCGGATACGGCCGATTTTCTTTCCCGTATCTTCGACCGCAACGGCAATCAAGGCTTTGTTTTCCGTTTGCCGACCGATCATACCCTCCTCTTCACTGCCCCAATAGGTTTCATCGACTTCGACCGTGCCGCTCAAACGATCTCTTCCCGGTCGGACCATCGCCCTTCGAAGTTTGTGCAGCCACGTCCAGGCGGTCGAATAGCTGCCGAGCCCCAATTCTTGTTGCAAGCTCATCGCACTGGCTCCGTTCTTTTGGCTGGTAACGTGCCACGCGGCACGGAACCACATCATCAACGGTTTATGGGTGTCTTGAAAAATCGTCCCGGCCGTGACCGTCGTTTGGTGCTGGCATTTACGGCACACGAGGCGACTTCGTGTCGCCGTCCAATTCCCTTGGGCTTGACAACGAGGGCAGACAAATCCGTTTGGCCAACGCAGGCGAAACAAATAGTCTTTGCAGGCTTCCTCTGTCGAAAATTGCTTTTCCAATTCCATACCATTTCGCGGATATTCTTCCATACCCGCATATTTTAACTGCAAAACGACTGGAGTCAACTGGATAACCAGATGCTGAAAAGGAAAAGAAAGTTGCCTATTTCCATCAGGCCTGGCACCTCTTTTGTTGTCTTGAAAACTATTTCTTGAAATCTTTGAAAAAGTGATATCATAGCTATTGACGTCCTGAAACGCGATGCTACATTGTCACGCGTCCTTGAAGAACAAGGGCGAAAACAAGATGACGCCTCATCGGTCCCAGCGACTCCCGAACGCCATACGCCAGTGGGATCATGAGGAAGCGAGCGGATCGGGACGTTCGCGGCGGCACGGTCCGACACCACGGGATCGCCCGCCCCGGAGTGCGGCTTACCAGCACCAAGCCGGCTCCGGATTTTTCAACCTCTGGACAAGGGACGGCATCGATGGTGTCGAACCGTGACCGGCGTCGCGTCGCTGAGAGTTGTTCTGCTAGCAATTCCACGACGCGCATCGGCACGGCCTTTTCCTCAAAATGCCCGACCAAAGGCGGCGGGGTGAGGTATGCACATACCACCGTACCAGCCCCGCCATTTTCAAACTCTGCAAAGGGTCGACTCCAATGGTGTCGAACTTGGCGTGTGTCGCGACGGTGCTGGACGGCTAGCGGCTCCCCGTCGCGCACCGCCAAGCCTTTGTTTTTTAACCCAAGTACAAGCCCGGGTAGGGACGGCGGAGTCCGGTACGTGCACAACCGTATCGCCTCCGCCATGATATCGCCGATAACACCTCGCGAATCACAGTTCGCGGGGTTGTTGTCGTTACGACCAGATCGTCACGTCCGACTCGTCTTGATGTAACGTAAAAACGTCTGGATCGTAAGCGGACAATGGAGAGTCGAGAACCACAATATCGTCCGGACAACGAGGCGGAGTCGATTTCCAATCGAGGAATAATTCTTTCGCCGGACCGATTTCAGTGGAATCGCCGGTCCTCATGGTTGCAACGGCGACGTAGCAGGGAGCGTTCTGCTGGAAGGAGGTTTGATATTCGGTCATTTCCGGCGAATACCACACGGTTTCTGCAGGTTGCCCATCGGTCGGGACCGGCGAATGAGACGAATACCAGACTCCGAAAACGCAATCGGAAACGTCGCTGCGGTTCGCCGACCAATAGATTGTCGTTTCACCTTGTGAGATCGACGAACGCAGGTTGTAAATCATGGGCAGCGGAGCAATCTCCTCGCCGGGCCGAATGGAAATCGTTCGTATCGTCGTGTCCAACGTGTCCTTCCAAAAGAGCGATGACGTCAAAACGTGAATTTCGTAATCGCCGTCCGGCAAGGAGATGTTCTCAATCGCATGGTTTTCCTGATCCTTGTCAATAAAACCAAGATCGTGAATCTCGCTTGTCAAAATATCTTTCGCCAAAATTTTCCAGCCGGATTTGACAAACGCCTGTTTTTTCGCCGGATAAGCGGCAAAACCTGTCCCCACGGCGTCGAATCGGTTACGATAATACGCAACGCAATCTTGCGGAATCGAGTCGAATCTGACCGGAAAATAAACGTTTCCCGCTTTTCCTGCATGGAATTTCGACGAAAACCGACCGTAGCTGATTCGGGCAACAACATCAGAAACAACATGGAACCGGTTGCAGTTTTTCCACAAATACGCCCATTTGCTCTCGTAAGAAAAAGAGTATTTCGTGAAGTTTTCAGGAAAATCGTTTATCGAATCCCATGAAACGGGAACCCACAAAATGTTAAGCGAACGAGAAACGAACCGATTGCCGTAAATTGCAGTGGTATTACCGATCCGAATGACGTTCAGGCGGTTGTACGTCAGAATGTTTCTTCGGGCGGCTGCGGTGAACCGATTCGTGAAAACCTGTGGAAGATCACCGGGCCGAAACGAATCGAACCGGTTGCGCTGAAGAAACGGCAAAAGAGAACGAATATCCGGGCGGTTTGATAGGAGGCAGGAATTGACGCGGTTTGCCCAAGAGTCGAAGCGGTTGGGATGAATCTCTTTGCACGGTGGAATCGCGTCGTATTTCAATCTGAAATAAATTGTCGGCATCGTGAAATCGATTTAAAAATAACTGCACGTGATGTCACCCTCGACGTCTGTCCGGGCTTGGGTTCCGTCCAAAATCGTCTGGCGAATCCAGATTCCGACGGTCTCACCACCCATCAACGATTCGACGATGGCCGCTTCTTCCTGCGATTGACAGAGATTGAACTCGATGCCGTCCGGGGCGAGGTTTTCCGTCGCCGGGTCCTTGAAAAAGCCGCCGCTCGGAAAATTGATACCAATGTCGAGGTCCGACGCCAGTTCGATGATATCGTTCGACGCCCATGTTTGAGCGGTTTTGCCGCGAAAGCCCTTGACCGAGGCCGCTGACGCCAGAGCGCACTGGACGCCGCCGACCCGGATCGGTCGATCAGTCGTCCAGTCGCCGACCATTTTTTTGACGTAAAGCATCCCGGTCGCGTTCGCCCCAGCCCAACTGCCGGAAGTTATGACGACTTGATCGACGACGGCTTCGTCCGTGCCCGCACTGGTGATCGTCATGCCTTGGATAATCGCCGTACTCCCGTTTTTGAACGGAATGACGCCCCACAGGATCGCTTTCGCGTAAAGCGTATTCCCGGACCGATAATCGATGTAGCGCAGATCATTTTTTGTTTTATTGCGAATCCAGAAACCGCGAGTCGGCCAACCGGTGGCGTTATAGACGCCGATCGTCGTTGCCGCCGTATACGACGGGTAAACCATTGCAGAGCAAGTGGTGCTCACCCCAACGGGCTTGCCGGTCCAGATGGACAGTGCGGCCATTGCGTCAAGCGGGTTGCTTGCCTTGTTCTTCAGGACGGCCAAGTGATACCGTGTTCGTCCGACGCCGTCGTTCGTCTCGTGCCCCTCCATGTTGGGAATCAAGTTTCCTTTCGGAAACGTGAGTGTAAACGTGTCGGTATAGTTCCCGGAGATCCGGAGTTGTGAGTACGCAACGTCGATGAGAATGAAGCCGGACAGGTCGTTGTTGTAGACGGCAACGTTCGTGGCGTCGCCGGTCAGAAACGTTTCGGGACCGTAACTGCCGCTCCCCATGCGGATCGTGATCGCTTTCGTCGAGGCAACGCAGTAGACCGAAAGAGTTCCCTCGCCAAGTAACGCCGACGCCTTTTTGATCGTGATCCCGGTCACGTTCGGGCCGGAAACGTTTTCGACTTCCGGTTGTTTGCCGGAAACCTTCATGCTCAGGATTTCCTGATTCGAGGTGAATTTACCGCCTTTGAACAGTTTGAGTGTGTCCCCGGCGACCGGTGCAATCGGAAGCGGGGCGCAGATCGTGATCTTTTTGGTCGAAGAATCCCACTTGCGAACGTGGAATGTGACGCCGCGAAGCGTCGCACTGGTTCCGCTTCCACAAAAGTATCCCATCGCTCCGTTCCAGTAACCGTCCGCGTCGGTCACGTTGGTTAGCGGAATAATCATTTGCGTCGCTCCGGCTCCGACGATCCGGTCGGGCGGCGTCGCACCGGAACTGGCCAAGTCGCGGGAAGCGTAAAATAAACCGAGTAAATCGGGTGTTGGGATAGCCATTATCGTTATAAAACGTTAGAGTATGCTGAAATTCAAAAGACCGGAAGAAGTGTCACGGGAAATCAACAGTTGCGGCGGAGACGGCAGATCGGCGGCAAAGTGGGCGACGACCTCGTTTTCTGATTCATTATTGAATTGATCGACGGTTTCTACCCGGAACGAATGCCACCGCCCGTTTTTCCCTTCAAGTCGAATCGGACAATCGATTTCCATTCGTCCGGAATAGGGCGGCACTTCGCACAGTAGCGTTTCCAGCGTGCCGCCGTCGAAAATCGAGTGGTAAATTCGGTACGAAACGGCTCCGTCGACACCGTTCCATCCGATGGTCGGACGGACGAGCGGCTTTTGTTCTATCGAATCCTGAACGGTATCATCGTCGAAATCGTGGATTTCCACCAGAAATGTCGTTCCTTCGGGAATTGCGAGAACGATATTCCGTTCCCGAGTTTCGGCTATGAACGGACCGAGGGAAAACCGACCGTTGATAAAAACCCAAGAGCGCATTTCGGCGGTGTCGCTGGTCCAGTAGATCGACGCTTGGTTTTCACCGATCGGGCGAACAAGAACATTTTCAACGAGCATGTTCGACCTCCCTTGCCAACGATTCCCAGTCCGGTACGATATTTTCTCGCTGGTACGCTTTTCGTGCGTCGCGAATCATTTCGTGCAATGGTAAAAAGTCCTGGGATTCTTCTTCCGCTTCGTGAAGATGCCCGACGAATCGGAGCCGGTATTCGTAACAGTTATGGATTTCGGACAGAATCACCGCTGCCGCTCCCAAGTGCTTTTCGACGCACTCGAGACAAGAGGGCCGGACCGAAGGTTCGGATTCCTTCTTTTCATGACTGTTCAAACGGCATCCGCAAGATTTCGTGCGCTGGAACGCTTGTTTGGTCAGACTTCCTTCGATACGTCGGGCGGTCCGGCATTTGACGCCATCGAGAGATTTTCCACGCTTGATACGTCGGTCCTCGAAATGTTTTCCTGTGCGCTGGGCAAACAGGATTTCATCACCAAGAATGCTGCATTTGTAAGCCGGAACGCCGCCGCATTCGAGGAAACGCTGGTTGTCGGTTTGAAGATCGTATTCGATGCAAAATACATCGCCGGTTTCCCCGATCCAGTCGCCTGAAATCAGGAGTTTTTCGGCCTCGTCACTCCGGTACGAAATCCGGTAGAGAAACGCGCCGGGTATCTCGATCTTGCGATCCCCGTCGGTGTCATGGACGTGTACGACGTCTTGAAACTCTCCGACGACAAGCCGATCTTTGTAGACGAATCCTGTCTTGGCAACGCGAATCGAGACCGGCTGCGACAGGTTCTGCAAGTCCGAGCCGTCCATCCGGTAGAGCCTGTACGTGGTGTCGACGGTCCCGGCGATGAACGAAATGTGGTATCCCGATTCGTCGATCCACGCGGTCGGGGAGCATTCGGTCGTTCCCGGAGGAAAACCCGTTTCCAAACGAACCGGTTCACCGTCTTCAACAGTATAGTGGAGCCGCCAGCAACTGTCGTATACGCAATAAAAAAGGAGCTTTCGACCTTCGGCGTCACGCATCAAAAACGGCATGTGCGAATATTGAAATCGGTTGTGAATTTGCGTCAGCATGAATAAATTCTCGTGGTAACATTGCCGGGCCATTCGATGTTGATACCGTCCTCCTTCGGACAGCCGATCTCCAATTTGAACAGCCAGTCGTATTTGTAGGAATCGGACGAAATGCGTTGCGGCAACCCGGTCAGCCGACCTTCCTCGTCGATACAACCTTTTTCTTCCGGCACATAGTTCTGATAATTGTTCGTCAGCCGCCAGTAGCCGCCGGGCGGTCCGATGCCGGTCTGTTCGTAATACTCGCTCAAATCCCAGGTGTTTTCATGGTCCTCGCGGTCGAACAGACGTCGATCAAGCTCACGCGGAACGCAACAACAACATTTCGGCGTCACGCTCCAGCGACCGAAATTCTTTCGAATGGGTTCGCCTTCGAATTCGTCGCTCATTTCTGTACTTCCTTATCGCATTTCGCATTGATGATCCGGTTGACGCCGCCGACCTTGAGCCATTCGACCCGCGTTCCGACCTTGAGTTTTTCGTCCTTTTCGAGCATCCCGGCGAAGACCCGTTGGCCGGGTTCGCCATCCTCCTCGTCGACTTCGCCGCCGTGGGAATCGTTTGTCGGATCGAAACCGGCTTTGATTTCCTTTGACACTTTTCCCGTATGAATGGTCAGCGTATTCGCTCCAAGGTGAATGATCGCCCACTTACCGCCGGTGCCCGAATCAATCCAAAGGACGGAGGCACCACCACCGCCGAGTTCGAGGTTGGATGTTTTTTCGGGTACGGCACTACAGGAGAGTCCGACCAAGTCTTTCGGAGCCTTGTAGACGTTGATTTTCGCTATTGTGACGCCGGAAATACAAGCCCGAACCATCATTCCGGGAGCGGCGTCCTGCTGGATCACGGCAAAACGCTGGGCATGCTCCTTTTTCGGAACGATTCCCTTGAAACCGATCTGATTACAAAAAGCGTCAAGGTTCTGCGTTTCACTCGGTCCGTCGAGCCCCACAATATCAAACCGTTCCAAGGATTTGCCGGTCGCATTTTCGACGTGAACGAAAAGTGAATCAAACGCCGGGCCGTGCGGTGAGAGATTGATACCGCGATTCCGGTGGGCTTGGGCCGCATCCAGCATCGCATTGTACGTCTGGGCCGGAATCACAATTCGCTCTCCCGAGCGGACGTGTTGAAATTCGTTCAATGCCATATCACCACCCTATTCCGAGTAAACCGAAGTTCATGCCGTAGTAAACCTGTTCCACGTAGGCTTCAATGGGAACCTTGACTGTGACGCCGCCGCGTTTCATATCGGCCCAGCGAACCCACAAATAGTCCCAGCCGTATTTGAACGGGATGAGCATGTTGCCGATCTGAATATTCCATGCGTTGGGCGAAACAGCGAATTTGAATGTTAATTCAATCGCCTTGTCACCACGCCGATAAGCTCCGCTCGCACCGAGAAACCTGACTTCTCCCTCGGCAAAGCCGCGAAACGGCATATTGTTGACGCATCCGTAAGCACGGGATAAAAACGCGACGTAATTCGAGGTCAGGAACCACGGGTAAAAGTAAGCCGTTTCGGTGAAAGTCGACACGGCGGTATCAATATCGACCCCTTCGACTGAATCGTCGGTCACGCCGATGAGACCACCGTAATTGCGAGGATACATGCCGCCCGCCGCCCAGCCGCCGCGAGTTCGCAAGGAATGAGTCCGTTTCGTTTGGGTTCCGGAAACCTCGAAAGACAGCGAATTCCGGGTATCCTGCTGCTCCTGCTCTTGCAGGTATTTTACACGACCGGTAAAGAGCCGGTTGGCACCACCGCTATCCTCCTCGACGTCAATCGAATCGACGTTGCGGTCCCAGCCAAAGTTGTTCGAGAGGGCTCGCCACGCGTCCTGAACGGAGTTGTAGCCCCGCATTTCGTAGATTTTTTCGCAGGAGTGAGAGTTGCGAGTGGAACCGTAGCGGTCGCCGTAAGCGCTCACGATCCCCGACATTTTGTCACGGGAACCGTGCGTGTCCGGGTTCGTATAGACAACGTGACCGGAAAAGAACCCGTCCCCGTCCTGTTCTTCGTCGAGGCTGATATCGCCGATGTGGAGCCGCCCGGACACTTCCTTTGTCGAGCGGATGTAGTTTTCCAGACGGTTGAGAGCGGCGTGGGCGGTGTCAGCTTTGACTCGGAAGAACCGCTCATGGGTCGCGGATTTGCGACCCTCGACCAGCTTTTCGCCATACAGTTCCTCAAGATCGGCGGCGATCTTCTTTTTGATCTTCGCTCCGTCCGGTTTTTTGAACGTGATCGTGCCGAAGTAAAGATTGTTCGCGTTTTTCTCTTCGTCAAGCGCGACTTCGCCGAGTTCCATCCCCTCCGGAATTTTCAGCCCCTTGGCGTATTCCTCGAATTTTTGCTTTGCGACGTCGGGACCGGTTTCCTTGTCGTTTTTGCCGGAAACCGTATCCCGGACGTAGTATTTTCTGGTTACGTTCTCGGAATCTTTGGTATGCGTACTGCCAAAACCGAGGATTTCTTCAATTTTAATCATGGTTGTGATGGTTGAATGGGTGTGGAAAAACCCAATTACTTTTCTCGAAACCAGCTTTTGTTCCCAAGAAAGTTGCAGTACAATTTCAAGAGTGCTTGTTTCAGTAAAATATCTTTCTTCGCGAAAATTCCATGATGAAAACCATTCGATTCGATTTATGCGGACTGGCGGTAGTACTTTTTATTGCTTTGTCGATGGTTTCGACAGCCCAAAACGATGACGCCGCGCAACGTGAAGCAACCAAAAAAGCCCGAGAAGCTCAACGAGCCGCAATGCGTTCACCAGCAACACGACAGGCTATGAGAGAAGGCATTAAGCGATCAATGCGATCCACTTGGAACGATGAAGGATCGAACAATACCGTAATCGGAATGCTTCGGTTGGACTATTTCCGTGAAGGGCTTGGCGTTTCAAAAGAAATAAGCCAAAAAATTCAAGAGTCCTTTCAAAATGTCGGGACTGCAATTCAAGACGACCCTAATATCAAGCCGCTTTTCGAGCAAATGGGGAAATTGCATGCCGAAACTCCAGGCGGTTTTTATTCGGAAAACGCTTCGGAAGAAACGAAAAAGAAGTACTTCGATATTCAAATGAAAGTACAGGATGCGATCATGAAAAGAATCAACAATATCGTCAATGAAAATCTGACGCCGGAACAACTGAGGAAAATTAAGGAATATCAGATTTCAACGATGGCACAAATTCCATTTACTTCGCCGGGCATGTTCGAAGCATTGGACCTTTCTGACGAGCAAAGAAAGCACCTCAATGAAATCAAAAAAGAACTGGCACCGGAATACGAAAAAAATATGGACCGAATGGCAGAAATTCAAGCCGATCACCAAGAAAGGTTCCAAGAGGAACTCGGAGACAAGTTGGATGATGTGACCGATCCGGATGAAAGAAACAGAATCATGGCGGAAGTGTCAAAAAAACTTCAAGAATCAATGCCGGATTTTCATAAAGAGTTTATTTCTACTGTATGGATTTCACATTGACTCAACCTAACATATTGTGTATAAATGCTTTCCGTCGCTCGAAAGCGGCGATTTTTAGCACGGAGAGCGAAAATGAACAAACGATATGCTATTGCCAAGGAATCGGTTTTTGA
>JAVBPO010000062.1:0-3105 GCA_031549565.1 Thermoguttaceae bacterium | reverse complement strand
CAAAAACCGATTCCTTGGCAATAGCATATCGTTTGTTCATTTTCGCTCTCCGTGCTAAAAATCGCCGCTTTCGAGCGACGGAAAGCATTTATACACAATATGTTAGGTTGAGTCAATGTGAAATCCATACAGTAGAATTATGGCGATTGTGAGCTTTTTTGCGATATGTTGTCCCCTAACTCGCGAAGTCGGATGTTGAAGAAATACTTGAATTATATCGGGCTATCCATTCTCATTATTCTAGTTCTGCTAACTCTGCTTGGCTCCTTGATCGCACCTTATTACCGGCAGTCGGAAATCTTAAAGGAATTGGATCAAAAAATCAAACCCCATGTGATTTGGGGGGAATCCCGTCTACCGAAATGGGCTCCCTCCGAATTTCGAAAGTTCATGACATCAGCAACTTGGATCAATACACTTCCCGAAATAACACGTGATCCTCTCGTGCAAACAATCCCCGCCGTACTGACGGAACACGAAGCAAAAAAACTCGCGACATTTCCTTTTCCGGTTGGTTTGGTTTTGAGACAACCGGAAAAAGTCGAACTTCTCCAATTGTTCCAGGACAACCGCAACTTTAACGAGATTCGCCTTTATCTCTGGGATATCGACGATGCCTACCTAGACTCGGTCGAAAAAATTGTACACTGTCAACATTTGCATCTCATTTCTTCCGCGGGTGTAACGGATGAAGGGCTTGCCGGTTTTCTCGACCGATCCCCGCAACTTCGGTTCTTGTTGCTCAAAAAACAACCGAAACCCGGTCCAAAAACGAGGGAAGCGATGAGTAAACACGGAGTGCTTCAATCGATCAAACTGATCCAAACGGGATTCGACGAAGCGGAGTTTCTTTCCATTCTCCAACTCCCGATGGAAAAAATTGCTTTTATCGACGAACCCGCATGTACTGACGCGGTTTTGAATGCCGCGGCGTCGTGTAAAACCCTGAAACTTTTCACGGTTCTCAAAACCGGCGTCACCGAAGAAGGTATTCGGAAACTCAACCAATTGCGGCCGGAGATGTCGATCATCTCGGATTACGGTACGTTCACTCTCTTGGGTTTTGTTCCTCCCGTTCATGTCATCCCATGAGAAAAAGGAAACGTACAAAAAACTGCAAGGCGGACCGCGAAGACAAATCAACGAACGATACACGTTCCGCGCCGCGATGAGTGAAGCGAAGAAATAGCGTGTCTTTTCACGGATTGTGCGTTTTGGACGAAAACGCTAGAATAATACACAGTCCGGGACGTGAACGCAACTCGTTTTCATTTTTCTCTCGAGATCATGAGCCTTTTTCGAACCAATATTACGGCGACGAACCCCAAAGACGAGACGCTGACGACGCACCCGATTGATGTCCTGGTTGACACGGGCTCGGAGTTGACTTGGCTGCCGGGTGATTATCTCCGACTGATTCAAATCGAACCGGTCCGCAAACGAGCCTTCCAAACGGCGACGACGCAAATTATCGAGCGAAATGTCGGGTATGTCATTCTTCGCGCCGAGGGGTTTGAAACAATCGACGAAGTCGTTTTCGCCGAACCGGGCGATATGTCCCTTCTTGGCGTTCGTACGATCGAAGGATTCGGAGTCATGGTCGATAATATCGCCAAAAGATTCGTTGCCACGACAACGCTTGTCGCCTACAACGAGGTGCGTCCATAAAGCCGCTTGTTATGCGTCGATCAGAGCGGGAAGCGTAAGCGAGCGTCCCATGCCGCCCGGCATCGCTTCTCACGCCGTCCTGTTCCGCAAGTTTCGCTTCGCTACACATGCGGCTCTTTAAAGTTCAGCTTGCGAAGAGGCTTTGGAATCGGACGTCGCGGAAGAGTTCGTCTTCGCTCATCGGGGTCGTGTCCAGGAGCTTTTGGACGACGTCGTCGGGGGAAACCCCTTCGCTTTCGGCGAGAAAACTCATCACGAGCCGATGTCGCAAGACCGGTTTGGCGAGCGTCTTGATGTCCTCGCAGGTGACGTAAGTGCGGCCGCACAGCAGGGCTCGGGCTTTGGCGCCGAGAATCAAAAACTGCACCGCCCGCGGCCCGGCGCCCCAGGAAACGTAGTCGCGGACGATTTCCGGAATCCCTTTCTGCTGATCGACCCGCGTCTGCCGAACAAGAGCCAACGCATATCGCATCGCGTGATCGCTTGCCGGGACCTGTCGTACGATCTGTTGCAACGCAAGGATTTCGTCGCCGGTCAAAACCGGATGGATTTCATCCGTTTCGATCGCGGTCGTTCTTCGTACGATCTCGAATTCCTCGTCGAACGAGGGATATTCGACGAACACCTTGAACATGAACCGGTCCTGTTGCGCTTCCGGGAGCGGATAAGTTCCTTCCTGTTCGATCGGGTTCTGCGTCGCGAGGACGAAAAACGGGTCGGGCAGCGTATGCCGGTTGCGTCCGACGGTTACACGATGTTCCTGCATCGCTTCGAGCAGGGCGGATTGCGTTTTCGGCGGCGTCCGGTTGATTTCGTCTGCGAGAATCATGTTCGCGAAAAGCGGACCATCGAGAAACCGGTAATCCCTGGTCCCGTCGGCGCGATTTTCCTCAATGATGTCGATCCCGGTAATGTCGGCCGGCATCAGGTCGGGCGTGAATTGGATCCGGCTGAACCGCAGATCGAGCACCCGGGCAAGCGTGCTGACCATGAGCGTTTTCGCGAGTCCCGGCACCCCTTCGAGCAAGCAATGTCCGCGGCTGAACACGGAAATCAAGAGCTCCTCGATCACGTCGGTTTGGCCGACGATCACTTGGGCAAGCTGCCGCTGAATATCCTCTTTCGCTTTTTGCAGTTTCGAGACGATTGCGTCACTGTGGTCCATCGGAGGTCGGGGAGGGGGGGAGATGAAATATTCGTCGTACTGTTTCACTGACGAAACCAAGGCTAAAGTACCACCGGATTATAGCAAACCCGCCCATGTCTAACAATCCGGACACGTTAACGGTTCAACCTCGGGGGTGCGCGCAAATTTTCCGGGTCGTGAGTTGTCATTCTGAACGAAGTGTACTCACGGAGGGAAGAATCTGGTGCATCCGGCAACACGCATTATGTTGCGAACACGGCTTGAAACCAGATGCTTCGGAATACCTCGGC
>JAVBPO010000117.1:0-30508 GCA_031549565.1 Thermoguttaceae bacterium | reverse complement strand
CAGGTGGAGGGTGCGTGCAAGAATTTAATCGGGGCGAGGTTGAAGCAGACGGGCGCGAAGTGGGAGCGTGTGAACGCGGACCGGATGGCGGCGTTGTGTGCCGTTCTTTACGGCGAACAGTGGAAAGCCTACTGGAACAGTACTGTTTGGCCGCCCACAAAGTTTTACTGCACCCCCTCTCTTTCGAGTTTGCTCTGAACCTTGCGTTTTACTTTGTCATTGTCTAGAATAGTCGCTCGAAACGCTTCATCTGCTCCTCCAATCAAGATTGAAAAATGAAACTTCTGGCCATCAGCGATCATTACATTCCGGAATCGTTCATGCTCGGAGGGCTTTCCGCCTTGGCAGAGTTGGGGATGGACATTGAAATCCGGCCGTGGGAGCATCCGACGCTGGAGGAGCTGCAGGAAGCGAATCTGCTTGTCGAACAGAAAGGAGCCAACGCGATTGAAATGCCGCAACGCTTTTTGGACGGTTTGGAGCAATTTGACGCGATCGTCGTTCAGTTCGCTCCGGTCGGTCGCAAGATGATTGAAGCCGCCGGCCGCCTCCAGTTGATCGGCGTTCTCCGCGGCGGAATCGAAAATGTCGACCAGAACGCCGCGGAAGAGCGAAAAATCACGATTCTCAACACCCCGGGCCGAAATGCCCGAGCCGTTGCCGAATGTACCGTCGGACTGATTTTGAGCGAAATCCGAAATCTCGCCCGGTCCTACGCCGAGCTTCGCAAAGGGAACTGGACCAGGGATTATCCGAATCGGGCCGAGATTCCTGAGTTGTGCGGTAAAACGGTCGGACTCGTCGGTTACGGCGCGATCGCTCGTTTGGTTGCGCAGTATCTCACGGCTTTCGGTTCAAAAATTCTCGCTTACGACCCGTATGTCCAAGGGGAAACCGGCAACGTCGAGATCGTCGATCTTCCGACGTTGCTGAAAAGTTCGGACATCGTTTCACTTCACGCCCGGTATTCGAAAGAAACGCATCATTTGATCGGAAAAGAGCAACTCGCTCTCATGAAACCGAGCGCGGTGCTCATCAATACGGCCCGGAGTGGATTGGTCGACGAGAAAGCCCTCGTCGAAAGCCTGCAAAAACGGCAGATCATGGGCGCCGCGTTGGATGTGTTCGACGAAGAGCCGCTTCCGCAAGGACATCCGCTCCTTTCCCTCGACAACGCGACGATTACCCCCCATCTTGCGGGCAGCACGATCGACGCCTTTCTCAACAGCCCAAAACTTTGGGCCGAGCGTGCGATTCAAATGGGGTTGATCCGGTGATCCTTTCCTTCGACATCCGCTGTGAAGAAACATACCTGTTTTTAGATTGTCGCGACCATCTGAATATCTCGCTCAACAGGATCTTCCCTCATCGATTCGGGGCTCAAATCGTTTGTTCTCGATTGTTCAGTGCGACGTGTCGGCGGTTACCGGACCGAAATTCAGTTCGACGTTTTTGTCGGTTCGAATCCTGTCCCGTAATTTCGCGGCCAGCTCGTAGTTCTCCTGGAGAACGGCCTGTTGCATCCGTTCCTCAAGCGAAGGAGCCAAACCGTACCGCTTTTGAAGACTCAGTTTGAGATCCAAAAGCTGTTCGATTCGCCCCTCGACGGAAGATTGCCGACCTCGGGCATCCTGCCAGGGATCGTTGTTGTCGTTCAACCGTTCCCGGAGTTGGCGAATTCCCGCATTCACGGCTTCGGCGGCGTGGACGGGACCGTGATCCCGCAATGCGAGCATCACGACCGCTTGGGCTTTTTGAAACAGGATCAGGGATTGATCCAACTCGACGAAATCCCCCGTCCGAAAGCCGCAGGCAAGCTCACGAACTTCGGCCAAAAAATGGGGGGCAAACGCATGGACTTGGAGAAAACGGATCATTTCAAGCGAATGGTCCGCGTCCCGAACAACCCCGGAATACCGGCCCAGAGCCAGCCAGCAAATACGCCGTTGGGAAAATTGTCGCAGCTCCCGAATCGCTTCGCCCCATTGTTTCCTGCGAAAAAGAAACCGATCCCCTTGTTTGCAAATCGAGTGCTTCAAGTAAGCCAGATAAGTCTTGAAACCGCGCGGAGTCGTTCCGTCCGGTCGATTCCTGACTTCCATTTGCAAGATTCCAAGGTCGGCACGCATCTGGAGAACGTACCGTCCGTTGGACGCACGAATCAGCCGGGTTTGGACCGTTTCCGGGTCGAACGACCAATCAAGGAGGATATCATCAACATCGTTTCCTTCGGTAGAGACGTATTTATTCATGAGCGAGGGACGTTACGTAGGCTTCAGGCTTCAGGCTTCAGGCTTCAGGAATGGTTTTCATACGACCCTGAAATATTGGATCTTCCCTATTCTCCACAGAATCGCCTGTTTCGTCCATAATAAAAACGAAAAACCTCCCATTTTCCAGAAAAATGTGTCAAAATCTAACGGAAATACTCGATTGCGTTCTGAAATAACCGGAATCCGTCCCCATATTTCGGGCGGTCTTTGGGAAAAGTGCGCGTCCAGTGGGGGTGCTGCAATGGATCGATATGTCGTTCCGGATGCGGCATGAGCCCGAAAACACGACCGGTTGCGTCACAGATTCCCGCGATATCGTCGAGCGAACCGTTCGGATTGTCTCCGGGCGCGTATTTCAGGGCGATCTGGCCGGTTTGCCGCAACCGGTTCAGAGTCTGCTCGTCCCGGAGGATGAACTGCCCTTCGGCGTGGGCGATCGGCAGATAAAGCGAATCGACTCCACGCAGAAAAACGCACGTATCGTTCGGTTTTTCCGCCCGCAGTCCGACCCAGCGGTCGGTGTAAACGCCCGACTTATTCCAGGTTAAAGTCGCCGGAAGTTGGCCTGATTCCTCGTCGATCAGCAATCCCGCTTTGATGAGACATTGGAAGCCGTTGCAGATTCCGAGGATCAATTTTCCGGCTTCCTTGAATTCGCGAAGTTGGTCCATCAGGCGATGTTTGAGCAGGTTCGCCATGATTTTCCCCGCCGCGATATCGTCCCCAAAGCTGAACCCGCCGGGAAAGCAGAGAACCTGAAATGCATCGAGCAGATCCGGTTTTTCCAGCAGACGATTGATGTGCAGCCGCTGCGATTTCCCACCGGCTTGGTCGAACGCGTAAGCGGTTTCAAGATCACAATTCGTACCGGGAGCCCGAAGAACGAGAACGTTGGTCATAATTGTTAACCACGGGGCCTTGCCCCGCGTTTGTAGGGATTTTCAATTTTCACTGGCAGACTGCCCATCCGGTTTGACGACGGCGAGGAACGTCAGGGTCGGCGAAACGTCGGGATTGTCGGTTTCGAATCGAACCGTTTCCCGAATGCTTTTGTACTCTTCCGCTTTGGACACGACAAAATTCAGCCGAACGACGTGCATGGTTTTCGGTTCGGTCTCGAATTCGCCCCGTTTTTCGACACGGATCGAGTCGCCGGAAACGGCGTACCCTTTGACGACGAACGGTTGATCACCGACGAACACGAGAGTTCGATCGATAATTTGCCCTTCTTTGACGGTCCCGAGCGAAAAGACGTCCGGCTTGACCGAAATCGCGGCTCGCACTTCACCCTCGACCATCAGCGGAATCCGGCCCGCCGTCGAGTCGCTGGAAACGAGAAAGATATTCTCGTCGAGCCGTCCAGTTGGGGCCGTTTTGTTCAGCTTCAACTTCAGCTCCACTTCGATCAGTTTTCGTTTTGGGGTTGTTTGGCCGATCTCGACCGAGATGTTCGGATTGGCGCTTTCGGCTCGTTGAATTTTCCAGAACGCGTTGGAACCATGGTAGACGACCTTGACGCTCTTTTCCCGCTCTTCACCGAGGAGAACGGAGCCGAACTGAACGCTTGCCGGATCAAACGTCACGTCGTTACGCACATACCCGCGAACCTGGAGCGTCACGACTGCCGGGGAGGGTTTGTCGATGTGGACGGTAATCGTCGCTTTCTGCGCACCGCTCACCTTGTCGGTGTTGAAGTGAACCATCACGGCGCCGGTTTCATGAGCTTTCAGGTCCGGCGTCTCGATTTTCGGAGTTGAGCAGACACAACTGGATGTCACATCCGACAGGTGAATGTCCTCTTCGAACGGATTGGTGAACTCGAACCGATACTCCGCTTTCGCGTTGCGGGGAACGGTTCCGAAATCATGTTCCTTGGTCGGAAAAAGAGTTCGGGCCCAATCCTGCGCGGACACAAGCGGCGCACAGAAAAGCACGACCAGCAACGCGACGGCGGTGTATCGAAGGGGGAACATGGTGGACGAAGGGGTTAGCTGTGAATTAGTGTCCTCCACAGCCGGGGCAGCCGGAGGTTTTCGGGAAGTTCGGGTTCTCGATCGAAAATCCTTTGGAGTAAGGGGTTTCGACGAAATCGATTTCCGTTCCTTCAAAATACAGGTCGTACTTTTTGGCGGTCACGAGTTTGACTTCGCCGAAATCGTACTGGACGTCGACGGTCGGGTCGACTTGCGTATCGAATCCGAGCGAATATTGCATCCCGCTGCATCCGCCGCCGAGAATTCCGATGCGAAGCACCGTTTCCGGCTCCAGATTCTGCGAGGTCATAATGTTGCGAACTTCGGTAATCGCCGTGGGCGTAAGGATGATGGATGGATTCATGGTTTTGTAGTACTTCAAATGAAAGAGCCGCATGGGAAGCGAAGCGCACCTTACGGAACATCAAACGGTTGATGCAACACATGCAACTCATTTTTATTGTTTTCTCTATTTTACTGAAAATGAATTCTCCCGATAGGGTAACCAAATTGTCCAAGGAAAATCCAAGGAAAAAATGACATCCAGCTGACTTTCTCTATTTTACCCAAGTTTCCATTTCGTGAAAAATTTTCCAAAATTGAAGAAGAAAAAGACCAAAAAATCGTTTCCTTCGTACAGGAAATCAGGAAATCGCGATTCCTCGATGGACAGGTTTCTGATATAATTTCGGAGGTTCACACAAGTTGACGCTTTTGCAAAAACTGAGATGGACGGAGAAGATACACCCTTCAGGGAAAACAAACCGTTTCGGTCCGACCGAAACGACAACATCGGACACGCCCAGACGTCCGATTCAAGGAGGAAAACCATGAATACGAAAACGGTACAACAGACCCGGTTGAGCACGTTTTACCACGAGTATCTTAAGACTCAGGATACGTCGTCTTTCATCCGGCATGTCGAAAGCTATTATACTCCGTCGACGCTTCTGCGGCTAGCGACGTCGGATCAGATCGAATCGCGTCGGGCAGCCGTTTTGGCGTTGACGTATCTCGGTGATTATGCGGCGAACGATGTTTTCGGTCGTTTATTGCACGACGACGACCAAACGGTTCGGCTGCTTTCGGAAATCGGGATCAAAAATCTCTGGCCCCGGGACGGCGACGATCGACAGCGAAATCAGCTTCGTGTGATCCTGCGGTTCAACGCCTCGGACCGGTATCCCGAGGCGCTCGAAGCGACGGACGCGCTTTTGGACGAATTCCCTCGGTACGCCGAAGCGTGGAACCAGCGGGCGATCGCGCATTTCGGGGTGAAACGGTTCGACGACGCGATTGAAGACGCGTCGACGGCTTTGAATTTGAACCCGTTCCATTTCGGAGCCGCGGCCGGTATGGGGCACGCTTATCTGCAACAAAAAGAGTGGATCGCCGCGATCGACTGTTTCCAGCTCGCGTTGGAAATCAATCCGAATCTTCAATCGCTTCGCGACACCATCGCCAAAATCGAGCAGTGGTGTTATCAGTAATCGGAGTACGGGCGCAATCGACAAGGAGTGTGGGCGCCTCGCCCGCACGAAAAATCATCGTTTCTCCGCCTCCAATCCGCAACGGAAAGCGATTTGACGCGACAGCCAGGCGACCGGGATGATCGTTGCGGTCAAGGCCGTGATCTTCAACCACTGCAGGAGCGTGAGCGCTTCGGTTCGGAAGACCTTGCCGAGCAACGATTGCGTTTCCCGATCGGTTCCGCTCGCTTGGACCATGATAATCTGTACGACGAGAATCAGTCCGGCGATCAACAGGAACAGGCGGTTTTTTGCGAGCAGCGAGAACGCCGATTCGTCGTGATCCAGCGCCCGGCTCGTGAAGATTCGCCAGAACAGGAACATGATGAAAATCGTAAAGAACACGGTGAACGCTTCGAGATTGATCGGATCCTTCGGTTCGGCAAACGCCGCGTAATCGTGCGGCTGCGTCAAGAACCAACCACCCCAAAGCGCCGCGAAAAGGATCGCGACCTGGTACAAGCTGTTGAGCAAAATCGTCAATCCCATCGCTGGCGTAATGATGTGATCGGTCCGCGAAATCGGCTTTTGCCGCATCGTCTTACTTCGCGGCGGATCAGTCGAAAGCGCGATCGCGGCGAACGTGTCCATGATGATATTGATCCAGAGCAGTTGCGTCACGGTAAACGGCAGCGGTACGCCGACCATCGGCCCGACAAGAGCGCAAAGGAGTGCGACGACATTGACCGATAACTGGAATTGCAGGAATTTTTGGATGTTTTTGTACAACGTCCGCCCCCACCAGACGCCGGTGACGATACTTTTGAAATTGTCGTCCATGAGCACGATATCGCTCGCTTCCTTGGCGACTTCGGTTCCGGCGATTCCCATGGACAGTCCGACGTCGGCGTGCTTCAGCGCCGGGGCGTCATTGGTTCCGTCGCCGGTCATCGCGACGACTTCCCCGCGTTTGTGAAGCGCCTTAACGAGCCGCAACTTATCCATCGGCGTCGACCGCGCAAGCACCCGCAAATTCTCCGCAACTTCGGGCAGATCGTCGTCGCTAATTTTGGCGAATTGTTCAGAAGTCAGGACGGCTTCCCGATTCCCTAATTCGTAATCCGTAATTCCCTTCCTGTCCTCTACCCTCTGTCCTCTGTCCTCTTGTAGTATTCCCGCCTGTTTCGCAATCGCGACCGCCGTCGGCAACGCGTCGCCGGTGATCATTTTCACTTGGATACCGGCGTCGAAACAGGTTTGTACGGCCGCGGCGACTTCCGGTCGAATCGGATCGGCGATCCCGACGAGTCCGACCAACACGTGCGTTCCGCAATGGATGCAGCGTTCCGGTTCCTTCTCAAAATCGCAAACCCCTTCGGAGACCCGTTCGCTCAGCGCGATCACCCGAAGCGCCTGTTCCGACGCTTTCACCAATGCCGCCTCAATTGCGTCGCGATATTGCTCGATAGGTTCCACATTCCCACCGACCAAAACGCCTGAACAGTTCTCCAAAATCCTCTCCGGCGCCCCCTTCATAAAACATTGATGATAAATACCCTTTTCCCCTTCTTCCCTTTTACCCTTCTCCCTTTTCACCATGACCATCGACATTTTCCGCTGCGAATTATGCGACAGTTCATGAATCCGCGGATATTTGTCACGGTTGTCGCGGTAATCGACGCCGTTTTCGTGCAGCAGCATCAGCAGCGAGCATTCGGTTGGATTGCCGATTCCGACGACTTCGGATTGTTCGACGATGTTAAGGTTTGCTTCGGTGTTGATTGCAATGCCGTCGACGAAGCGGTTCCACTCGGGGCTGTTGACCAGATCGTCGACGTGGTCGCGGTCGAACTCTTTCATTCCGGCAAAGAACCAGATCGCCCGCATTTTGTTCTGCGTGAGCGTTCCGGTCTTGTCGGTGCAGATGATCGTCGCCGACCCGATCGTTTCCGACGCGACGAGCTTGCGAATCAGACAGTTTTCCTTCGCCATTTTCATCATGTTCAGCGCAAGACTGACGGTCACCATCATCGGGAGCCCTTCCGGAACGGCGACGACGATAATCGTTACAGCGACGATGAACGAAAGCAGCAAGTCGTTAAGCATCGGAATCGCGAGGCCCGGATCGCCGCCGAACCCGATTTCCAACACCCCGGCCAAAATTGCCCAACAGCCGACCAATAGGGGAATGTGCAGCACCGCTTTGAGCCAACGCTTGTGCGGTTTCATGTCCATGCTGCTGAAAAACGGCTCCAACGCGAACCGGTACGCGAGCAGCGACAGAACGATCGCACCGACGAGCGACACGTAAAAGAGCGACGTTCCGTTTTCGATCCAGTGGTCGTCGAGTTTGGAATGAAATACGGCATGCAGCGCCATGATCGTGAAGATCGACATCGACGCGGTCACGCCGACGACGCTGATTTGCTTGGCGAGCACGGTCAGTTTTTGCACGAGCGGCGTCTCGGCTTCCGCTTCCGATTTTTCCGCCAGTTTCGCCGCGATCTGTCCGAGTTTCGTCCGGTCGCCGACGTCCGTTACGAGAAACATTCCGTGTCCGTCGCAAACCATCGTTCCCCGGGCGAGTTGCGAATTTTCGTCAACCATTCCGCGCTGTTCGAATTCACGCAAATCCTCCTTACCGACCGAGGCGAGGTCGAGCGATTTTTTTTCGACGGGAACCGATTCACCGGTCAAAAGCGATTGGTCGACCAATAGGCCGAGCGAATCGACGACGATTCCGTCGGCGGGAATTTTGTCCCCAAGATCGACCCGGATCAGATCGCCGACGACCAGCTCGCCGATCGAAATCTCTTCAAGCTGCCCTTCTCTGAGGACTTTAACGCGTATATCGTCTTTAACTTTATTGAGCAGTTCGAACTCTTTGGCGCTTTTGCGTTCGCTGAAGTATCCGACAAGCGTCGCGAGAAGAACGGCGAGAAAGATTCCAATCGAGTCGATGAAACTCGCGTCCGGGTCTTTGAGCAACCATTTTTCCGCGGCGGTCATGAGCAGCGAAATCACGGCGGCCGCGATCAGGATTTTGATCGTCGGATCGTCGAATTTTTCCAGGAGCAGTTTCCACCACGGTTCCCGCTCCGGCGGAGTCAGCTCGTTGCGACCGAACTTTTCCCGCATTTGGAGAACTTGTTGCTTACTTAATCCTCGCTCCGAATCAAGAACGAGCCCGGCAATCGACGTGTGTTGTGAATCCATAGAGTTAGGAGTCAGGAGTTAGGAATCAGGAGTCAGGAGGCAGGAGTCAGGTGAGCAGGAATTCAGACGATTGACCATAATGGCACAAATCGGCCGACTACCGGCTCCTGATTCCTGACTCCTGGCTCCTACTCCCCAAATATTTCCACAAAATAGTTTAGTATTTCTATTCAGGGAGTATAATATACGGTACAATGTGCCCGTTTTGGTTTTATTGACATCTGGCGAGGTCAAATTTTTTTTGATGCAGGGGACGAATTTTTGACCGGCGACGAAGATATCCTACAATCCGCGAATATCTTAATCGTCGACGACGATCCGGCGATTTTGAGGCTTTTTGCTCATCTGCTCGAATACGGCGGACACAGGATCCGTACTGCCTCGGATGGCAACCAGGCAATGCAGATGATTCTGCAGGAATGCCCGGACGTGCTGATCACCGACTGGATGATGCCCGGCTTCGACGGCTTGGAGTTGTGCCGACGCGTCCGACAGCTACACCAGCGGAAAGTTCTTCCACACTACACTTACATTATCGTCCTTACGGCCCAATCCGGAAAGGGGCACTTCATCGAAGGACTGGAGGCGGGAGCCGATTATTTCGTCGAAAAAGCCGCGGAAAGTATCACCGATCTGCGGGTCGAGATTCGCGCCCGACTCAAAGCGGCCCTGCGGACGCGTAAGCTGGAAAACGACTTGGAATTCGCGGCAAAGTACGACTCGATGACCAAACTGCTCAACCGGGTCACGTTCTACGATTCCGCCCAGATCATCTGGGACCGATCCATTAAGAACAAATTCCCTTTGTCCGTTATTATGTTGGATTGCGACTTTTTTAAGCGGGTCAACGACATTCACGGACACTTGGCTGGGGATAGTGTGCTGCGGGAAATGGCCGCGACGATCAAAAACTTCACCCGAACTTCCGACTTGGTTTGCCGCTATGGCGGTGAGGAGTTTTGTGTCCTTTTGCCCGGTTGCAACGAAAAAACTGCTTGGAACTGGGCGGAACGGATACGCAAGCAGTTCGAAAAATTTCCCGTCAAACACGATTCGTTGGAAATCGCGATCACGGTAAGCTTCGGGGTCGCCGAACGGATGGAGGACACCGTCCAATTCGACCACATGATCGAACGGGCGGACCAAGCCCTGCTTTTTGCCAAAGAATCGGGCCGGAACCGAGCCATTTGCTTTTCGGAAACCTTGGCGGAAGATTCTGATAAATTCCAGGAGCTTCGCGCCGTCCACGATCTGTTCAACGCCGTGAGCGCCGGCGACATCATGATGCCGATCACGTTGACGGTCAAAGCGGACGAAACAGTCTCCAACGTCGTTGATTTCTTCCTGAAAACGCAGATCGAATCGCTCCCGGTCGTGGATCGCTCGGGCCAATTGAGCGGAATGGTTTCTGAGAAGAATTTCATCTCTCTCATCGGCAACGCCGCGCGGTGGAACGAACCGATCGGCGACTTGGTCACCCCGAACGTGATTAGTTATCCGGTTGGGACGCCGCTTCGAGTGATTTTCGATTTCCTCTGTCGCGTTTCCATCCGACAGATCGTGATCGTCGACGGTAATCGCCCGGTCGGTTTTTTGAGCCGTGGACATCTGCTCCGTTGGATGCGGAATATGTGGGCTTCCTCGTACCATAATTTCGATTCGATTATTCCGCACAGTGCCGCGACGCAGGATTTCGCCGATTTCAAGGAAACGGTCGATTCGCTCAGTCAGGGTCTGCTCGGATTACTGAAGGTCTTGGAACACGCCGACGACGAATCCTGGGAATCGCAACGGTTCCAGTTGACCGCGATCATTTCTCAGCTTCAGGATTTGATGGACCAAATCCTACGTTCCCACTCGATGAAAACCTCCGCGACCTCCGGCTCCGCCTACCAAATCGGCGGTTTTGCAAGCACGTAGTCGACGCTGAAATTATTATTTCCGTCAGCTGGTTCGCCTGCGAACCGCTGTGAGGTCGTTCATCCGTGTGCCGCCCGTCGCAGGCGACGGGGCTAACTATTTCGTGAACACTTGGATTGTATTTGCCATGCGATTCCTCTCGATCGTTTTCACCGTTCTTTGGATTGTTTCAACGCCGGTTTTCGGGCAGGACGCCTCGTCGATCTTCCAACCGGCAGCCGCCGATTCTCTGGCCAGTGAACAGTACCTGCTGTTCGATTCGGAAACATTCATGGGATGGAGAGTTCAAAACGACGGTCCTTACGGGGGTGGGCATTTCACAATCGAAGACGGCACGATTTGCAGCGATCCGGCTCATCCGGGGCTCATTTTGACGACGGGACAGTTTTCGGATATCAGTCTCAGCTTCGAAATGGAAGTGGATAAGGAAACGGACGCTTTTCTCCTTTTACGAACTTCGCCGAGCCCGAAAAATTTGAGGACTTCCTGCTACGCGATGGTCCTCTCCTCTTCTTCCGCTCACCCGGACAGAAACGTCTGTTCGGCCCTTGGACGTCGTATGGCAAGCTACAAACCGACGGACAAAGACCTCAAGCCGAACCCGGACGGTTCGCTTCCCTGGCGTCGATTTGACGTGTACGCCAGTGGAAAAGAAGTGCGAATCACCAGTGGGGCCTTTCTCAACAACGAATGTTACGACCACCAAACCGTCAGACGCGGGTACATCGGTTTTCTCGTGACCAGAGGAAAAGCCCGATTCCGGAACATCACTTGGAGTCTCGCCCAGTCGCAGCCGTTGTTCGATCCGAACGAACCGGACCTGCCCGCTTGGACACGACTGGAAGAGGAAAAGGGATTCGAAGCCGAAGTCGACTTTCCCGAGTTGGTGGTCCGGGGCCCCGGTACGATTGAATCGAAAAAAGAATATGACAATTTTATTTTGCGAGCCGATTTCAAATCGGTCGGCAGCGCGACTTCCGCGGATCTGTTCTTTCGCTATCCGCCCGGTTCTCCCGGAAGAACGGGAGGATACGGCTGTCCGTTGGCCGGCGGCGTTCGGGAAAGCGGGGCCGCACCCGTTTTGGGGGAGAGAACCGGAGGTTTGCTCTTCCTGTGTGACGCCAGAAATGTCGGTTTTGAAAACGACGTCTGGAGTACGCTGCTCGTCAAAGCGGTCGACGATCACATTCAAATCTGGGTCAATGGAATTCAAACGCTCGACTATTTCGACCGACGTGCATCCGAAGGACAAACCGACCCGTTTCCGCCTAAAAGCGGTACATTCCTGATTCACAGCCGATCGCTCGGTTCGTGCGTGAAATTTCGAAATATCGAAGTCTCGACCATTCCGAAACGTTGGATCACTTCGGATGAAGACTATGCCATTCGGGAAGAGCGCAACAAAGCATTGCGACCTCCCCAACCGACGGCGGACCAACTGAAGATGCAGTGAGAAGTGCGCTTGTTGCGAAGGGAAGCGGTTGGTGTATAATCGGCGACCTCAGAGGAGTCGTGGTTTTTCCCCCTTCACAATATATCTCTTTCCATTCCGCAATGCTCCGAACCGATGAAATCCTTTCGACAATCCGTATGTTGCATGCGGAACATCTCGACGTTCGCGCCGTGACGCTCGCCCTAAATATCAACGACTGCGCAGCGCCGAGCAGCGAGCAGGTTTGCCGAAAACTGCACCATAAAATCACGTCCAAAGCGAAACGACTTGTCCACGTCTGCGACGAAGTCGGCGCCAAGTATGGGATTCCCGTAACGAACAAGCGTATCGCGATTTCTCCCGTTTCGACGCTCCTCGCCGGGCACGGAAGATCCGCGGCGGTCGACGTTGCTAAAACGCTCGATCGGGCGGCGACCGAGTGCGGCGTCGATTTCGTCGGCGGGTTCACGGCTTTGGTTCACAAAGGAATTTCCCACGGAGCCCAGGTCGTGCTCGATTCCCTGCCGGAAGTCCTCGCATCGACCAAACGGGTCTGTTCTTCCATCAACGTCGCGTCCCGGAAAGCGGGGATCAACATGGACGCTGTGAGGCAGATCGGCGAAATTCTGCCGAAAATCGCCGACGCGACCCGGGAAAGCCGCGGTTTCGGCTGCGCCAAATTGGTCGTTTTCGCCAATATTCCGGAAGACAATCCGTTCATGGCCGGTGCTTACATGGGAGCCGGAGAACCGGAAACAACGATCAACATCGGCGTTTCCGGACCCGGCGTCGTCGGAAGTGCGCTCAAACGCCGCATTGCTTACGCCGAATCGGCCGGGAAAAAGCTGACTCTCGGCGACCTGGCCGAGGAAATTAAAACCACGAGTTTCCGCGTGACCCGGGTCGGCGAGTTGATCGGTCGTGAAGTCGCGGAGAATCTCGGGATCCAATTCGGGATCGTCGACCTTTCACTCGCTCCGACCCCGACGGTCGGGGACAGTATCGGCGAGATTCTCAAAACGCTCGGAATCGCGAAAATCGGGGCGCCCGGCTCCACGGCGGCGGTCGCGATGCTCAACGACGCCGTGAAAAAAGGGGGCATGTTCGCGTCCAGCAGCGTCGGTGGACTCAGCGGCGCGTTCATTCCGGTTTCGGAAGACGCGACTTTGGCCGACGCCGTCGCTCAGGGGCATTTGGTCCTTGAAAAACTCGAAGCGATGACCGCCGTTTGCAGCGTCGGGCTCGACATGATTTTGATCCCGGGCGACACGCCGCCGGAAACGATCGCGGCGATCATCGCGGACGAAATGGCGATCGGCGTAATCAACAATAAGACGACCGCGGCCCGACTGATTCCGGTTCCCGACGCCAAAGCGGGGGACGTGGTCCACTTCGGCGGCCTGTTCGGTTCGTCCCCGGTCCTGGAAGTCCGCAACATCGGCGCAAGCGCCGATTTCGTCCGTTTCGGTGGCCGCATTCCCGCTCCGCTGCAATCGCTGGGGAATTGAGCGTTGCCGGGTGCGGCTATAAATTGCTGTTGGCATGATTGACGAAATATTGTACGATACGGACCGGTACACGGGAAAATCGTTTTAAGTGCCTTGTCGAACAATCATTCCAACATGTCTCTCCACGTTTCCGTATTACCGCAGGAAGTTCTCGCCGGTTTGACGCCGCAAGTGGGCGGGGTTTATGTGGACGGAACGCTCGGAGCCGGCGGTCATACGGAGCTTTTGGCCAAAGCGGTCGGGCCGACGGGAACGATTCTCGCGATGGATCGTGATCTCAATGCGATTGACGCCGCCGAAGCGTATTTCAAGACGCTACGGGAATCGGGCGAATCGTTGGCGACGATCCGGTTCGCCCACGCCGATTATCGCGATTTTCCCGACGCGTTGCGGCTTCTCCACCTCGAACAAGTCGACGGATTTCTTTTGGACATCGGGCTTTCCAGCGATCAGTTGGCGGATCGCGAGCGAGGTTTCAGCTTCGATTCCGACGGGTCGCTCGACCTGCGGTTTGACACCACGGAAGGGTTCCCGGCTTACGTGTGGTTGGAAAAATGGAGCGAACAGCGGATTGCCGACACCATCTTCGAGTTCGGCGAAGAGAAGTTCAGCCGCAGGATCGCCCGGAAAATCGTCGAGCGGCGCCGACTGGGCACCCCCGTCCGAACGGCAAAAGAGCTGGGCGAATTGGTTCGTGGCTGCGTTCCGGTGCAGCGAAAAACAAATCTGCGCAGCACCGAGATCGATCCGGCGACGCGAACGTTTCAGGCGCTGCGGATCGCCGTCAACGACGAACTCGGGGCGTTACGAAAATTCCTGGGCCAGGTCGGTTCGTTTCTCAAGCCCGGCGGGCGAGTCGCGATCATCAGTTTTCATTCGCTGGAAGACCGGATCGTCAAAAACGCGTTTCGGGACGCTCCCGAGTTGGAAAAGGTTACAAAAAAACCGATCACGGCAAGCGAAGAAGAAATCGCCGCCAATCCGCGTTCCCGCAGCGCGAAGCTGCGGATCGCCGAAAAGACGCGTTCTCACTGAGATTGCGGCTCGTTTCGAGGTTTCGGCGGGCACAGGGCGCATGACGCCGCCCAATAGATTCTCGCGATTTTACGGGTTCCCCGGGACGCGATCTTGTACGGGACCTTCGTCAGGTGCGACAGCGTGAGCGGATCGAAAAGCGAATGGCGCGGCTGCTCGCCGATGTCGGTCGTTTTGGGTTCCTGCTCGATCGGGAACGGGCGAATGGAAACCTCCCGAATGCCGATCGGCCAGTCGTAAAACAGACTGACATCATGCGGCATTCTCATCGGGAGAAGCTTTTCGAGGATGCGTTTGGCCGCATGGCGGTTGACGATTTTTCCGCCGTTTCCCGACGCCGTTTTCAAATCGCAACCCAGACGGTAACCGTGCGGAAGTTCGGCGAAATCCCAACCGCGAGTCGGTTTGATGGCGCAAAGCCGAAGCAGATCCCAGGAGTCGCAATACTCCATGGCCGCATCGACGACTTTCATCAGTTCAGGACATGTGGTGGCGTCATCTTCGAGAATCATCGCATGCAGCTTATCGGAATCGAGAAAGGTTCTCAGCGCCTTGAGATGACTGAAATAACAGGCGACTTTGTTGGGCATCATTTTCCGTCCGTACCAGAAGAAGTACCTCCAGCCGGCGAAATCGGGATGCGGAAATGAAAGATCCTTCCCCGCGATGGCCGGAACACGAATGACGTTCAATCCGAGCGTACGAAAACGTTCGGAAACGGTCTTCCAGCGATCAACGCTCTTGTCCAGATTGATAATGTAGCAGTCGAGCATGAGGAGTACCGGTTCAAGCCGGTCGACGGTAGAACTGTTTCAACGGAACGAAGAAATGGGAGCGGCTCCATTTCCCCAGTTGGGAGAGCATTTCCAGCAGCCGAAAGGTCATCGTTCCGAAAAAACCGGGCCGTTCGAGAGCGGAGTAGAACGCTTTGATTTTTCGCGGCAAAAACGGGTGTGGTGCGTCGTGAAGAAATTTTCGATCCTCGTCGGAAACCGCTTCGAGAATCGCGCGACGAAACGCCGGACGAAGTTCGACGGGCATCTTCAGGTAGGTCCGGCGAAAAGAGGCGAGTTTCGCCGACTGGAAAATCTCGCGATGCTCCTCGTACTTGCCGATTTCGTAAAGCGTTTGCTCGACTTCGTTCATGGCGTCAAAAACCGCGAAGTGACTCCGATTGACGCTGGTTTGATAGGAGCCCGGCCGAATACGGCGGAAATAGAGCGGCTCGTCCAAAACGGCGATGCGGCGGGCAAGGGCGCAACCTTTCCAGTTTTGCACCATGTCGTTATAGGGACGTTTGCCTTCGGAAAAAAGGATTTGACGGTCGGTGAGAAAATCGGATTTCCAGAATTTCAGTACGGAACCGTTGAAATAGTGAAACAGATCGACTTTTTCTTGTGGTGTCAGGCGGATCGGCGGGAGTTTGGCATCGAACTTCGGTGCGTGGAGGCCGGGTTCGGTTCCGGTCATGCGAAGGTAAACGGCGTCCGCTTCGGCCTGTTCTGCTTTTTGAAACGCTTTTTCGCACAGGTCGAGGGCGAGCCAATCATCGGGATCGGCGAAATAGGTGTATCGACCATTAATGGCGGCATAAGCGGCATTTCTCGCGCTTCCGGCGCCCTGGTTGGTCTGATGAAGAACGGTGAAGCGGGAATCGGCTCGATCGTATTCGTCGAGAATGTCGGGCGAAGCGTCGGTGGACCCATCGTCGACGCAAAGGACCTGAATCTCCGGCAATGTCTGTTTCGCAACGGAATCGAGACACTGCCGCAAATACGGCGCGACATTATAAACGGGAAGTACGACGGTAACTTTCGGCGGCATTCGACGACGGCTGTTGAATCAAAACGATTTTCAGCGTAAAAACGCGACGGGTTCTCTAGGAGTTATCGGGTTGTGAGGATGGGGGCTTGAGGGAAACTAAGGGAATCAGGAAATATGCTTTAACAATCGTTGTTTCTTTTTTCTTTCTATGTAACCGGGAATCAATAGACTCTTTAAGCGTGTGAAAATGAGCTTCCAGGGTTTGAGTATGGTATTGAGGAAATTGCGTGCAACCCGGATGGAATCCGGCAGGAGCAGTCCGGTCCGGCAATTGACTTTTCTGGACAAGTACTTCATGAATTTCACGTAGAGTTTTTTCTTCTCTTCGGCAAAGTCCGGTTCGCACGGTTTTTCCAAGAAGCTGTTTTTCATAAGATCGACCATGGGTTGGTAGTCGATGGTAAAAGATTTTTTCGCTTCCTGCGAGCCGATCATCCTGAGCATATACTTTTCAAAATTATCGTTTCCTCGAAAGACGCGGCGTAGAAACCGTGTCTGGGGACAATGAATGAAGCTTCCCTTTAAAAGCAGACGGAAAAGCAAAACCTGATCCGCACCGGCGCAAACAGGAAAATTCAACCATTCCGGAAACGCAGAAGAGGTACGATAAAGGCCGAAAAGAAGATTGGCGGGATATCCTCCGAAAACATAATTCGCAGCGCGGGCAAACGGGTTCGATGCATCGAGAGATGATGCAATCATCCGCCCCTTCTTATTTTGACTGTTCGGTTGATCAAAAGTTTCTTGAAGCAGTACTTTATTGTCGGAATCAATCCAATCGACATTTGGGAAAGCGGCAATGGCATCGGGGAAGGCGTTGAGACGATCTTTAAGCGCAGAAACATATCCCTCGGGTACCATGTCATGTCCCCCCATGTGAAGCATATATTCCGTCTTCACCGCCTCGCAGCTGCGGCTGAAATTCACCACGGCTCCCAAGTTTTTGGTTCGTCGTTCATACCGGATCTGTTGATATTTCTCTGCAAACTCCCGACTAATTTTCTCAGTCGCATCTGTGGATGCATTGTCGCCGATAATGACACAATCAACTTGGTTGACGACGGATTCAAGTGCCTGTCGGAGGAATCGCTCTTCGTTATAAACGGGTATGAGGACTGTAACTTTACCTCGTTCGAATTGTTCGTTCATGTTTTCCACCTTTTCTCCCTTGAATGCAGGAATCAGTAAGCTGTACTATTTGGTACATGGCTGTTCACTTTCCATCAACCGTGATTTCCACTTGCTTTTCACGGCCCAAGCAGGAAGCCAATGCATCTTAAGGTATCTACAAAATGCTTTCCATTTGCGTTTCATACGCAATCGGAAATCGAAAAATCGATACCCCGTTTTTTCTCCGGTAAGGATGCAAAATCTCAATTTCAACAGACGATGGTATTTATTTTTTGAGGCCAAGTACTGAGAGGATTCATAATTTTCGTATGCAAATAAAACCTGTTCCGCCAACGGATGAAGATCTTTGAGTTCATGTGAAGGAATCCCTGATACGCCATACATACGTTTCATGGCATCATCATAATAATCATTTTGTGTTTTCTCGATATGATTGTCTCTTCGCCGATATGCCGTGTTGGGCGAGTATAAAAATGTACCGTGTAATAGAGCCTCAAACAAAATAGCGGCATCGCAATTCGAAATGATCCGGAAGTTTTTTGCAACAGGCAAAAATGTTTCGGATCGGAATAATCCGTAAATCGGTCCCCAACTGAAGTTGCCATAAAAATAACGATAGCTTCTGAAATAGGGGTTGGGATTTTGAGCATCTTTTCGAAAACGTTTAATCTTCGGGAAAATACGCCTTTTCTCATTTCCTCGGAAATCGAAGTTGATTACGTCCGCGAAAGCACAAATAGAACCGGCATTCGAAGTAAGAAGTCTTTTCAGTTCTTCGACATAGCCGAGTGGAATCAGATCGTGACCACCGACATGCATTACAAACTCTGTCGTTACTTTTTCATAGCACGAAATGATGTTTTTGATGCTCCCGATGTTTTGTTCGTTCTTGAAATACCGGACATGAGGATACTTTTCCCCAAACTCCCGGCAAATGGTTTCAGTTCCATCCGTGGAAGCGTTATCTCCGATAATCACGCAATCCGCCTGATTCACGACAGAAGCCAATGTTTCACGCAAGAAACGTTCTTCATTGTAAACCGGGATAACGACCGTAACCTGACCGGGAATGAAATGTTGAGTATCTGTCATTGATATTATTGCTTAAAATCTATTGTTTTATAATGATTTCCTGTCCTGTCGGAAGCGGTAGAATCGTCGTATTTTTTTGTCCGGCAAACCGGTTAAAAGCTTCTTTTTGCTCTTTGTGCAGTTCGAATCCATAATCATCGAGAACAACGACCGCTCCCGGAACAAGTTTGTTCCAAAAATATTCCGCTGCGGCGATTTCCGGAGCGGCACTGTTCATGTCAATGGACAAATAAGCGATTTTTTCAGAAGTTACTTCAGTAAGCGTATCCGGTACGACGCCCTTGATGATACGAACCTGACTTCCAAACGGCTGAAATGTTTGACAAACCGCGTCATAACTGGGGGTATAGATCGCAAAATCGTCGAGATTGTTTTTCTCTCCGGCAGACATCAGATTCGGAACCATACCTTCGTAGGTGTCCAAAAGCCAGAACACCTTATCGAGTGATGTAAAAGGAAGATATTCCAATATCATTCTTGCGAGGTAACCTCTGAATACACCACACTCGACAAAGTCTCCTTCAAGCCGGCTTGCTTGTTCCGCAGCCCAAAGCACCACTCTCTGTCGCCATCGAAAATCGGCATCCTTAAATTCCGGTGTTGTTGACTTGCCCGCTTCGTGTGCCTGGATGAATCGTGGATCCACCAAGAAATCACAATTATGTTTAGTGGCTAATCCATCAGAATGAAACGCCCATTTGGATTTTGATGTTTTTGGCAGGAATAATCTTTTGGTTTCCCGCACGATCTTTGTAAATATGTTTTTTTCTTTCATTGAAATCCCCCTTTATGGTGCCGGGCTCACATTTCGGTCGTATCTGCCGAATTTTCAAATTTTTCTTTTCAAATATCCATCTGGCGCCACCGTGATGAGCAGTTTGTTTTCGATTTCGTGATCGATTTCGAAATCGCGATTTGTTTTCAAAAATTCCCAAACGGCGGTTGTGGGGTTGTTGCCTTTGTCCCACGGTCGATCGGAATATGAACCGGCGGGCATATCTTCCACGATGGTGTCGAAAACTACGCAATAGCTGCCCGGCGTGACAAACGGCGAGTAAAGCCGAAGTTCACTCAGCACATGATCGTGTGTATGGTTGGAATCAAGAGTTATCATGATCGTTTTATAGTTTCCGGTAAATTCCCTGACCCGCTCAACCATTTCCGCAGATATCGACGAACCTTCAAACATAGTGATCCGCTTGAACATTGGATGCTTTTCGATTTCGGCACGATTGTGCGATCGAATGTCAATATCGATTCCGAGAACGTGCCCGTTTCCTCCTAGCAGTTCCATCAAGGATGCATAGTAAATCAACGATCCGCCGTGGGCGATTCCCGTTTCGATCAGAAGATCAGGTTGTACTTTCCAGAAGAGTTCCTGCATCGCGATCATGTCCTGGGGATGCTGAATGATCGGCCTTCCCATCCAAGAAAAATTGTAAGCGTACTTTAATTCCATCGACCGGATTGTCCATTGACCTGAAAGCCCCTTGAAGTTTTTGTCCTTGGCATTAGAGAGAATCCGTTCTTGTCGCTCCTGTTCAAATTTTTCAATTTCGTTCATGGTAATTCCTTTCATGGTAGTAGTTTTACAACGATATTTCCGAAAGACTTTGCGTCCTTGTCATTCAATGCTGGTAATGCTTTCGAAATGCATCTAACAATTCCGGTAGATCATTTAACAGGTTGTGGCGGGGGGGACAAAATTCGTGTTGAATTCGCCCTATATCAATGGAAGGAAAAGATATTGGCTCTGCTTCAGACAAAAATTCTATTTCGATTTTGTGTTGACGTAGCACGTTAGCGATTTGTATATTGGAAATATTGTATCCGGCAGCAACATTGTATATTATCGACTGACCTTTCAATGCAACGTCCATAGTCAGTCTGGCAGCATCTTCTACGTGGATATAATCTTTGTTTGATGAAGGCGCTGATCGGAAAACCAGTTTCTTCTCTAACACACTTTCCCGCAAAAGTGAAAAAATAAACAATGGAGAATCGAAATTCGGATTGCCCGAATGTCCATAAACATTGCTCAATCGCACGATTTTCGCCGGAATGCCGCAATTCAAACACAACGATTCACCTGAAAGTTTACTTAAATTGTACAGATCACTTAATTGAGTTGGATTGACCCAAAGGGGATGATCTTCATCCGTCCGGTCAAGTCCGGCATAGACTCTGGTGCTGGAGAGGTAAGTAATGCTTTCAAAATGGTTGCTCGTAACTACTTGATGCAGCACACAAAGATGTGCCTGCAAGGCGTCAAGTGGACGTTGACGAAAATCCGCCGTCAAACCTATGCAATATACAACGTGTCCGAGGTCTTGCCCCTTGATTCCATTTACGATTTCCAGACGAGAGGGAACAACAAATTCTACATTCCTACGTTGTAGCAGCCCACAGATTGCACGTCCAACAAAGCCGGATCCTCCCAGAATAGTCCACCTCATTTTCTTATTCCAATAAATTTCAAGGGATTCCCAGCCAGAATTGAAAAAGCCGGTATTTCTCCACGCACTAGCGAAGAGGCACCGATTACGCAACCTTCTCGTAAAACACTGCCGTCCAGCAAGACACAGTTCGCCCCGATCCAGACATCATCTTCAATGATGATGCCACCTTTGCTGGGACGAAATCCTTGTTGTTGAATCAATTTTTCCTTATCGCGAAACTCGTGATTAACCGGAGCAAACGTACAATTCGCCGCAATAGAAACATGATCTCCGATCAATATTCCATTTCCAGAATATAAAACGCATCCGGAATTGAGATAACATTTTTCTCCCAAGATAACATCGCCTGTTCCGCCAACGGGTTTGATCTTAACAAAACTGTCGATGACACTATATGCTCCGATAACGATGCGAGTTCCTCGCACCGATACTTCAATATCCGCGAGAGACGAAACTTTTGCTGTCGGATGAATTTCGATGGTCATACTCTAACTCCTCTGAAATCGCCATCAATCAAATGATGCGTCCGGTCCCGTTCGGAGACTTCCGTCGGTTCCAGCGGCCAGGCGATTTTCACGGCGGGATCGTCGAACCTCAGGCCCGCTTCGTTGGTCGGCGAATAATAATTGCTGACGAAATAAACGATCTCCACATCCTCACTTATAGCTTGAAATCCGTGGGCGAAACCTTCCGGGATGTAGATCATCCGGTCGTTGTTTTCGCTCAGTTTCACGGCGGTCCATTGCAAAAACGTCGGTGAATTCTCGCGGACGTCCACGATGCAGTCCCAAATCGCGCCCCGAATACATTTGACGATCTTGATCTCGCAGTCCGGGGCGTTTTGGTAATGCATGCCGCGGATCGTCCCTTTCTTCTGCGTGTACGAATGATTGACGTTCACAATCGGTTTGTCGTGCCCGATCTCCGCAAGCTCTCTCGCGCAAAACAATCGCGTGAACCGCCCCCGGGAATCCCCGCGAGGTGTCAAGTCGATCGTGTACGCGCCTTCGAGAGGCAAAGGAGTGAATTTCATTTTTAACGCTCGTTTACGCTTCCCGCTCTGATTTTTTTAAAAAACGTTCCAACTGCGGGACGGTTGCGACTTGGCCCTGTTCGTAATACTGTTGATACCATTGGATCGTAAGCTCGACCGTTTCGCGGAGATTCCAGATCGGTTTCCAATTCAGTCGCGTTTTCGCTTTTTCGCAGTCGAGCCTCAACAGCGTCGTTTCGTGCGGCTGCGGCTCTTTCGAGACGTCGACGTGAATTTTGCTCCAGGTTTCCGCGGCAAGCTGGACGACTTCGCCGACCGTGACGTTCGAGTCCGGATCCGGTCCGAAATTCCACGCCTGTGCGCATTCCGCGTCCCCTTCCAGCAGCCGCTGGCCGAGCAGTAAATATCCACTGAGCGGTTCGAGGACGTGTTCCCATGGTCTCACCGCGCCGGGCATACGAATGAATGTCGTTTCGCCCCGCACGGCACAGCGGATCAGGTCGGGAATCAAACGATCTTCCGCCCAGTCGCCGCCGCCGATCACGTTGCCGGCCCGACAGCTTGCCAGGAGTTTGTTTTCCGATTCGTAAAACGAACGACGAAACCCGTTGACGACGATTTCCGCGCACGCTTTGGAAGCCGCGTACGGATCGTATCCGCCGAGCACGTCCGTTTCCTTATAGCCCCGATCGACTTCCAGATTTTCGTAAACTTTATCCGTCGTAATCACGACGACGGCGCGGACCGAATCGCATTGCCGCGCCGCCTGCAAAACATTGGCCGTCCCGAGGATGTTCGTCGAAAACGTTTCCAACGGCTCCCTGTACGAACGCCTGACAAGCGGTTGAGCGGCGAGGTGAAACACGATCTCCGGCTGAAATTCGTGCATCGCCCGGTTAACGGCGTCGAAATCGCGAACATCACCGCGGCAATCGTCGATGTCGATTTCAAGCAATGAGTAATGGTGCGGCTCCGTTTTCTGATCGTCGGAAAAACCGCGCACCTCCGCTTCCAGCCAACGACTCAACCAGAGAGCGAGCCAGCTCCCTTTGAACCCCGTATGCCCGGTCAGGAATACGCGGCGGTTTTTGTAGATGTCGTTGAAGGGGAGCATGTTAAAGAAAATGAAGGTATTTGTATTCGGCGGCTCGCGGGCGAGCCGGCTAACTTATGCGGCTCGGAGGACTCTTAGGGCGGCACGTTCTTTCCAGATTTTCCACGGGGCTTGGCCGGACTTCCAGAGTTCTTCCAAGTACGTTTTATCGCGAAGCGTGTCCATGCACTGCCAAAAACCGTAGTGTTTATAGCCCATCAACTCGCCGTCGGCTGCGATTCGTTCCAAACCTTGGCGTTCCAAAACGGCAGCGTCGTCGTGCAGATAGTCGAATATTTCTTCGCCGAAAACCATGAAGCCGCCGTTGATCCAGCCTTCACCGGATTGCGGTTTTTCGCTGAACGAATCGACACGGTCTCCGTCGAAATTGAGAGCTCCGTACCGAGCCGGGGGGCGAACCGCGGTTACGGTTGCCAGTTTCCCGTGGGATTTGTGGAAATCGACCAGAGCGTGCAGGTCGATATTTCCCAACCCGTCGCCGTAGGTCACGATAAACGGTTCCGGACCGCGGAGCCATTCTTCCATCCGCTTGATACGCCCACCCGTTTGGGTCATCTGACCGGTCTCGAACAGATGAACTTTCCACTGCTCCGGAGGAAGCGAGTAATTTCGCGTTTGGCCGGTTCCCAGATCGACCATCATACTTCCGCTGGTCGTGTGGTAATTCGCGAAATAAGATTTGATCACTTCCCCTTTATAGCCGGTTGCGACATAAAAGTCTTCCAAGGAAAACTCGGAGAAATACTTCATGATATGCCAAATGATCGGAAATTCTCCGACCGTGATCATCGGTTTCGGCTTCAGATCGGTCTCTTCGGCAAAACGCGTTCCCAGTCCTCCGGCCAGCAAAGCAACTTTCATGATTTTCCTCGGTTTATCGTCAGTATTTTAGAGATGATTCCCCTTCCCCGGTATCGGATCGAGAGGGGGGCTTTCTTGACGAAAAAAACTTCATGCGGTTTGCGGGGTGTTGTCATTCTGAGCGCAGTGTACTCACGAAGCGAAGAATCCGGTGTCTCCTGCCAACACACGTTACATCGCGAGTCCAGCTTGAAACCAGATTCTTCGGAGTACCTCAGAATGACACAATGTCCTATTTCACTTTTCACTCAACTCACATCTGAATTGCATATGGTTCGCAAACCGGCTAACGTTATTTTCTTAGCGCTTCGACGGGTTTGAGTCTTGCGGCTCTCAGGGCGGGCAAAACGCCGGAACAGACAGCGATGAAAATCGCTCCGAACACGATCCAAAGGACCGTCGTCGGCTGCACGATCGTCGGAATCTCCGAAAAGGAATAAATCCTTGGGTCAAAAACACTATGCCCCATGAACCAACTGAGAATCTGGGCAATCTGTTTGATATAGGCAACAAACAACAATCCGAGAACGATTCCGGCTCCCGCCCCTAAAATTCCGAGGGATAAACTATAAATCAGGAAAATCTGCATGATTCCCCCACCGCCGGCTCCCAGAGACTTCAGGATTCCGATATCTTTCGTCTTCTCGACGACGATCATGAAGAAAATCGCGAGAATTCCGAAACCGGCAACGGCGAAAATGAGGAATAAAAGCACGTTCAACATCGCGACTTCCGTGAAAACGGCGGAAAGGAGCGGAGCTTGGAGGTCTTTCCAGGTTTGCACCAGATAGAACATTGGGTAGGTATCCGCGAATTCTTTTTGGATCGTCCGCTTCAGTTCGTCGATGTTGACTCCCGGCTTCGCTTTGATCAACAGTTGCGTCGCGGATTTCATGCCGGTCATCGGATCGATCATGCCTCGCAGTTTCTGAAGCTGAGCGATTGGAACGAATACGAGTCGATCATCATGCTCGGTCAATCGGGTCTCCATGATATCGACGATCGTAAAAACGTCCTGCTGAACCTTCGGATTGCGTCCGACGGTCGGAAACATGAGCGTTACGTCGTCGCCGGGCCGCATTTTCAGGCGGTCTTCGATGTACCGCTTGCCGGTTTTTTCGTCGACGGTTTCCTCACGCCAACAGAGCGCGAGCCCCATTCCGATGATGAGCCCGGTATGCTGCTCTTTCGCGGGATCGAACGTCGAAATTTCCCCGGAATCGAAAGGATTGTCCATCGACAAGCCCGAATCGTCGTCGGCAAGTTTTGAGCCGTCGAATTCCAAGGAATCGTCGGGCGTTTCGATCCGCTCCAAAGTTGACTGTTGCCGCAAGCATTCTTCCCGTTCTTTTTTTTCCGCGGCTTCTCTTTGGCGGCGAAACTCGTCGTTTTGACGTCGGATTCGCTCCATAGGGGCATAAGTGGTCCGTCGGTAATCCCAACCGGCGTTTTCCAGCTCTTCCCGGACGTAAGGAACTCCCGACTTTTGCGAACTGACGCGGTCGTAAGAGTTATTTTTAAGGAGAAAACTCAGCTTTTGACGATTTTCCGGATGTTGCAGATATTTCTGCATATCGCTAACGGATCCTTGCGTTTCGCAATCGATTCCGACAAGCTGGACCTGCTGGGTGTGGTACTCGTTTCCGGCTCGGCAACTGAGAAGAGCGAAAGTACAGACAGTCGGCGAAATCCCTTCAATTTGATCTCCCGCGACTTTCCGAATACGCTTAATATGGGCGTCCGGATCGGGAATTCCGTCGAGATTTCCGACCTCAAAAACGATGTCGGAGGTCATTTCCTGGATGCGGCTCTGCATTTCGGTCGTAAAACCGAGCATGACCGCGTTGACGATGATCATGGTCGCGACGCCGAGCGTCATACTGACGACCGAAAGGTAAGCGATGTACCGCGTCAACAAATAGCGCCAACTCAGGAGCAGTTTATACATGGACAGGCATCCTTGCCGGAAGAGAGAGTCTACACAATACAGGCAAAATAAATCGCTTGCGCCAAAATTACCGGGCGAGTATAACAAATCGTGCCCCGGGCGACAAGGCCAAATTCATTTCCCTGCGGCGCATATCGCATGGGGGCAAGCAAATTTTCTGGGGGCATTCCTGGGACCGCAGGCTTCCAGCCTGCCAGTTGGCGGTTGGGCACCGTTTGCAGGATGTCTTTTCGCTTCGCAGACGGGCTGGAAGCCCGTTGACCCAAGTGCAGGCAAGATGCCTGCGGTCCCAGGTTACCTATTCCCACAAGGAAATTTACTCGCACCCCATCGCATCTCAAAGTCCATGAATGCTTTTTTGTGGTATTTTTTACTTGTCTTCTCGGAAAAAATCACACTTGAACGACGTGGATGTGTTCGTCGACCTGGTCTTTGAGCGTTTTTTCGATCATGTATTTCAAGGTCTGTCCCGCTCCGGCACAACCGGCGCAAGCCCCTTTGAGTTCGACATAAACGGTCGTTCCCTTGATATCGATCAATTCGACGTCGCCGCCGTCTTTTTTGATCATCGGGCGGATGTAATCGTCGAGCTGCTTCTCGATTGTTTTCGCGAACTGGAACGGTGAAATCGTGCCGCCGGTCCCGTCGTCTTTTTTCGGCAGCGGACCGACACCGATCGTGTCGACGATGTTCAGCGTCGGGAGTTTGCCCTGCGTTTGACCGTCGGCGTCCGCTTGGGCGGCAGCGGCGTGGGCCGCGTCCTTGCCCCAGACTTCGTCGAGCAGATCCTGGAGCCCGCCCGGGGCGTGGTGACACGACATGCACGCGCCGCCCGCCTTGATCGCCCCTGTGATTTCCGGGATCGTTTTCAGATTCAGTTCCTTGATCTTGCGCTTGATGTACGGTTCGGTCAGCGTGAAGCATTTGCACACGACGCGACCTTCCTCTTGTTCCGTCGCGTGAATGTCGATTCCGAGCGTGTCGAGGTTGACGCCTCGCTTTTGTGCCCAGTTGAACACCGCCGCTTCGAGCGCTTCGGCCCCCATGACGGAGCAGTGAATTTTTTGCTCCGGCAATCCATCGAGATAATCGACGATATCCTGATTCGAGATTTTCAGTGACTCGATCGGAGTGAGTTTTTGCTCTTCGATCATTGCGCACAGCGCTTCGGACGCCGCGATCGCCGAGGTGCAGCCGAACGTCAGATATCGCGCTTCGGTAATGATATCCTTGAGCGGATCGGCCGGATCCCGGGCGACCCGGAACGTGAACCGCAACGCATCACCACAGGCGATCGAGCCGTGTTCGCCGAGCCCGTCGGGATTTTCAATTTCGCCCATGTGCGTTCCCGGAATGCCGTGAACGGCGTCCATGAACAGTTTTTTCGTCTTTTCGCTATATTCCCAAGCCATGATCGTTTCGAGGACAGAGTACTGAAGACAGAGGACAGAACCACTGTTTCAATTATAGCCGGAACCCAAAAAGAAATAAGCCGCACCCCTTCCCCCCGTTTAGCCCGAGAACCGAAGGTTCCGGCGATGCGGCTATTGTTTCGCGTCCGGCGTCGTTGCCCGGACGATGAAGTCGATGCGCTGCGAATCCATTTGCAGCCGGACGTGATTTTGGTCGATCACGCGGATCACGGCATAATAATGGCCGGGCACAATGGAGAGCAGGTCGAGCGGAACCGTCAACGCCATATCCCGACGGGGACTTTTTGCCGTTTCTTCGAGCGACGGCATGCTTTTTTTTGTAACGAAATTTCCGGACGCGTCGAGAATTTCATAGCTGACGCTGAATTTCGTGTTGAATCCGACGGCGTCGTTTCCGTTGACGACGAAATTTTCCATTTCCAGGTAAACCCAAGCCCAGTCGTTCGTTTTGAATTCCGCCTTGATCGGTGTATAAACGCCGAACCCGTGAAAATCGCCCGGCTGCGGATTGTCGGGACTGCTGTTTTGTATGAACTGCAAATTCCGGATTTTCAGCGGGCACGCTTTGCCGAGTTGTCGCTGCGCTTCCTGGAAATGCGGTTGCGACGCTTGGAGTCTGTCCATCATTTCCGATGAAGAGCGTTCGTCCAAGAGCGTTGCCAAAGCGAAACATTCGTTCGTCAGGAAATTCTGAGCGGTTTCGTCGCAGCCGGGGAGGTAAACGTGCGAATTTCTCGCCGAATCGTATCCGCCGTACAATACGGTCTCCAAAAGCCGGAGCCGGACCTGGTCGGCCGCCGCGGTTCCCGAACCCGGGGGTTGGGCGATCCGGTTCTTCAGCGCCTCGATCGCTAGCGACATCGCCTGTTCCCACTCTCCGCCGTAATTCGAGCCGTATTTCGGTTTCGGATTCACGAAACCCGGTTCACTTTGGCGGTAATCGCCGAACGTTTCCCGGGAATCGTATCCTTCAGGATTGACTTGGGGGGGGCGGATAAATTCTCCGCGCCGGTTCAAGGGAGCGGATTCGCTTTCCGGTTCGACGAACCGTCCGACCGGAATTTCGGTCCGCGGTGATTGGCGGAGCGAATTCCAGCTTGCCAAGTCATATTCGCCGTCTTTGGCCGTTTCAGTTTCCCGAACAGCCTTCTCGGCACTCGCCGGAGTCGGGGCGGCTTGCTTTTCGACGATATTTACAGGGGGCGAAATGCTTTTTTCAACCTCATTGGACCGCGAATTGTTCGAAACGGTGTTCCTCGGCTTCGTTTTTCTTTTTTGTGACGACGCGGCGAGCGCTTGGGAAAGATCGTCCGCGGCGTTTGAGGCGGTCTTTTCTTCGACGGGCTCCGGAAGCGGAACCAGATCGGAACGAACACGGTCAATCGCGTACTGGTAAAAATCGGGGTGAATATTTTTCGGATCGATTTTCCGCAGTTCCGCCAAGAGCGTTTCCGCCCGGGCGACGTCGATGTTCTCGAACGTATTCAACTCTGCGACGAGCTTGGCGATTCCGCTCGTATCGGAAGAAAGAGCCGCGATTTTTCGGCCCGGTCCCGCGGCTGCCGGCTTTTCCGGAGCAGTCGGCGGCGTTTCGACAAAGGTTTTCCGTAGGGGAGTTTGCGGCTGCGTCGCATCGGAAGCGGCGGTTGGGTTTACCGGTTCTTCCGGCGGATCCCATTGCGAATTTTTTTCCGGAGCGAATGAAACCGGTTTTCCCACAAGGATGTAGTCTTCTTCCGTGTCTCGTTTGAAGAAATCGACGATCGGCGCGAGAAGTTTTCGTTTCGGTTTCGCTTTCAAAAACTCGGGCTCGCTGGGCGCGTCCCATTCCGAAACGGGACTTTGCCCCAGCATTTGCACACTCGGATCACGCTGGGCGGTGGAGTGCGCGGGCGTCAGGCAACCGAGAAATGGCGTAACGATGAAGCAGGAAATCAGGAGCAATCCGTAGAAATAGCCGCTCCATTGGACCGGTCGGATATTTTTTACCGGTCCTGACGTACTCCCCGGTTTTTCCAGGAAAAGGAGCGCAAAACCGGGCAAGGAACCTTTGTCGAGTTCTTCGTGACCGTGGCGAACGGGGGCATCCGACGGTTCGTGGGCATATTTTGGGGCGGTTTCGTCGGCCTTTTTCGCGGAGGAGGCTTTGTATTTCATGGATCAGTTTCGTTTTCTCAAACCGAAGACGGCGGACTTTCGACCAATGGAAACGAACTGTATGAAAAAATCAGACCTGAAGCAAGAGAGAATAAACTTCGAAACGGCAGTGAGTAAAAGATTAGGGGAAAATCGATGAAGGAGAGCATCCACTATTTTGTTTGACAAAACTACCGCAGCCGCCGAGCCCAACGCGAAAATGCGATTTTCGAGAAATTCTCGAATGCGCCGGCGCAAATCAGGGCGTCGCCGGCGTTAAACTCCGCCTATTTTGCGGCAATATTTACTCCCGACCCCTTTTCTCCCCCTGAAATTCGAATAGGCAAGCCGTCGTGTTCGTTTCGAAAAAAATGTTTGACACGAGCCGAATTATGCGTTACAATCGCTGCAACCCTTTCGATGAATTTTCGCTTTTCACCCCGGGAGACCTCAAAATGGCGCAGAAAGGCTTGGTTTTCCGTGCTCTTTACGCGGTATGTTCGTTTTTTTCGCTCGAAAAAGACGAATCCGCTCAAAATGTTAAAATAGGGGGGGGCTGCTAAAATGCGCAAAGCCGGGCCGTTGAGCCGTCGGACGCTTCGCCTCGAATCGCTCGAAAGTCGCGACCTGCTTTGCGTCGGGATTTATCCGCAGCCGTTCGATTATGATGCCACTGCCGTGTTGTCGGAC
>JAVBPO010000021.1:0-46508 GCA_031549565.1 Thermoguttaceae bacterium | reverse complement strand
GGCGCGGGCGCGGTTTTGGATCGGGATGCGGAATTTGATGTACAATATGAGCCGACTGGTGAGCTTGAAGCGTGCGAAAGCGGCGAAAGCGGGCTGAAGGTGCGCGCCGACGGCGAGAAACCGGCGTCAGCGAGTCAGTTTGGGGGCGTCAAAAGGAGAAAACAGGTCGAAAATCATGAAAATTCCCTCGAAACTCGATTATCGTGCGATTGAACCCGCTCGTTGATCCGAAAAACGGCATTTCCAGAGGTGCCCTCAAGAACGTTAGCGGCGGCATCGACATAACGAAAGGTAGTGTCACATTCGAATCAGAGCCGCGCACGCAGTAAGCGGTGTTTGAGTTGATTTTGTCGCAACGTTTTCATTGTGTGAACCACAATACCGTTTACTTCGTGCGCGGCTCTGATTCGAAATCGGTCGGTTTGTTTTGCGATTCGTATTTTTCAAGTACTTTTTGAAACGGTTCGAACATTGCGATCTCTTTTTCGGTCGGAATTCGTAGCGGTCGAACAACCCGGAAACCAACGAAGGGTGCGTCCGTCGTCCATGCGAGACTTTGGGGAAACTGCGGATCTTGTTTTTTCCAATCTTTGACCGAGTACGAACGGGCCGCACTACGACATTCCTCCGGGCCGTCGTCGCAGGAACCGCCCCGGACGACGATTCCGAAATTCGCTGTGGTGTCGTAAACGTCGTCCCAGTCTTCCCGGGCGATCTTTGCGTAGGTGTCGGCGTCATACCGTCCATGAACCCATTCGGCGACGTTTCCGTACATGTCATACAATCCGAACGGGTTCGGTTTTCGTGTCTTTGCGGCATTGTAACCCGTACCGATTTCGACGTTCCCGGCAAACCACGCGTAATCCTTCAGCGGTTTCGGATCGTCGCCCCAGAAATACGCGGTTTGCGCACCTGCCCGGGCCGCGTATTCCCATTCCGCTTCCGTAGGGAGGCGATAATACCGACCTGTCAATGCCGTCAACCATTTACAGTACACCTGCGCCGCGAAGTGAGTCATTCCGCTGGCCGGGTGGTCCAGCTTATCGCTTTTTCGATAACTGATTGCTCCAATGTTGTAGGCCACATAAGAGGGGCAACTGATCGCGTCGGCAAGTTGCTCCCGTACGGACAACGGTTCGGTTTGTTTTTCACGCAACGCTTTCAAATAGCCAAAACCCAGGAGTTGATACTCTTCCCACGTGACTTCGTGCTCATCCATCCAAAACGGTTCGACGGTGATTTTGACTCGCGGGCCTTCGTCCGGCCGGCGGCCTGTTTCGTCGTCGTGACTACCAAGGAGGAACGTACCGCCGGGAATCGGCACCATCATGAATCGAACCCGCGTCCCGGGAATGATTTCTTCATAAGATTTCATTTCCTCCTGCGAATTCGCAACGGAATCCGGAACAGGCGTCGGGTCGTGCAAAAATTCCAGGGAAGAGCGTAAGACCGGGCGGAGCGATTCCTGGCCCGCCGCGAATTCCGTTGCAACGAAAATTGAAATGATAATGAGAGCGAGTTTCATTGTGAGACCGATAGAAAATGAAACACTCGAATCAGAGCCGTTAGGGTGAACATTTGACGAACCGGCATTCCGCCATGGCCCGGAACCAGGTCCGTTGCCGTTTCGCGAATTGTCGGGTGTGGGTTTGGATCAACGCGATCGTTTCGTCGAGCGAGGGATGGCCGCGACCGGAAAAATATTCGAAAAGCTCTTTGTACCCGACGGCCTGACGCGCCGTTTTCCCCAACGGGCGGCCGTAGAGATACCGAGCTTCTTCGAGGAGTCCCGATTCGAACATCCTTTCGACCCGGCGGTCGATGCGACGGTTGAGTTCTTCTTTGTCCCAGTCGAGCACGAACACCCGCTGCTTCCTTTCCGGGGCGGGCGTTTCGAATTGCGTTTGATAAAAGCTGATCGGTTTGCCGGTCGATTCGTACACTTCGATCGCCCGAATGATTCGACGCCGGTCGTTCGGATGAAGCTTCGTCGCGGTCGTCGGATCAATCGCGTTCAAGCGTCCGTGTAAATCGCCGCCGCTGTCTGCGAATCGTTCCAACTCCGCCCGAAGGACCGGATCGGCGTCGGGCCCCTCGAAAATGCCCCGGAGCAGCCCTTTCAAATAAAGCGGCGTTCCCCCGACGAAAAGAACCTGCTTTCCCCGGGAGCGAATTTCCGTCGCGACGGCCCGGGCGGCCTGGACGTAATCGGAAACGGAATATTCGTCGCTCGGATCGAGAATGTCGATCAGGTGGTGCGGAACCTCGGCCCGCTCCTCGGGAGTCGGTTTCGCGGTTCCGACGTCCATCAAGCGGTAAATCGCCATGGAATCCATGGAGACGATTTCCGCGTTCAAATGCCGGGCCAACGCGATTCCAAGCGACGTTTTACCGCTCGCCGTCGGACCGGTCAAGTACCAACTCTCCGGCGGAATCGAAATCGCGTCGATTTGTTCAAGCAGCTTCGCGAACACTTTCAACTCGTGAATTCTCATGTCAAACCACGCAAAAACCGGCGTTTGTCCGACACGCCGTACAAACGCCCCTGTTGATATTTTGACCGAAACCGCTATCTTTGACGAGTACCCTGGTAGAGGACAGACGACAGAGGACAGATGACAGGGGCGTAAGAAAGACTTGCACCCAACGTTTATCCTACTTGTTGTTTTTTCTATCCTCTATCCTCTGTCCTCTATTATCTTTCCATGAGAAATCTTCTTATCGCCCTTGTTCTTCTTTTTGTCGTGGCCGTGATCGGTTTCACGTTCCTTGCGCCGCTTTACTTCGGGCAGAACGGGGAATCTGAACCTGCGGAGCAGGCGGAACGGGAAATGCCGCAACTGACGGAACAGGAAGTGGAAAAGCTCGGGCCGAAAAACGATCTGAAGGAACTCGTGTGGCTCCCCTCGAACGGGTCGTACGGGATGATCGTCCATCCGAAGCGTCTTATGGATGCCCCCATGGTCGCGGAGGGACGCGACATGATTAGCCAGGAGTTGATCCGGGTGACCATGATTCCACTGGATATGAGTAAGATCGAACTGTTGCTCAGTACGACGTCGTTTCGGGAAGTGACGATTCCGCCGCAGCCCGGCATGTCGGTTACGCCGCAAGTGCGACCGTTCCCGTTTGTGACGTATTGCGTGAAAACCGTCGAGCCGCTCGACAAGCAGGCGGTACTCAACTCGTTCTGTCCGCCGAACCAGGGATTCCCGATCCCTAAAGCACGGACGGTCGAAGGAAAAGAAGTGTACGACCTCCCGGCGGGATTTCCGTTGAAAACGCACGCGTTGGCTTTCGTGGACGAGAAAACATTTCTCTACGTTCTGGCGGACGAAGAATGGCTCAAGGACGTGCTCGACGGCAAAGCTCCGACCGGACCTTTGGCCGACCGGATGGCGCGAGTCAATGTCGACGCGACCGATGTCGTTTTCGTCGGATCGGCGGAAGCCGGCTTGCCCCCGCTTTCGCCCGCGGACTTGGAAATGTTCGCGAAGAGCAATAATATTCCGGAGACGCTCGTCAAAGTCTTTTTCGAGAACTTTCGCGCGATTCTCCTGACGTTGAATCTTTCCGCCGGGGAAAACGAGCCGCTGTTGACCGCCAAACTCGAAACGCTCAAACCGGAAGGCGCAACGGAAATCGCGAAGATTCTCAATGAGCAACTGGTTTTCGCCCGGAGCGGATTACGGATGATGCAATCGCAAAATACGAATCCGGAAACGACCACCCCCCTGCTTACCCCACTGACCGGCGCGACGGACGACTGGCTAAAGGCCGGCAACGAAGCTCTCGATGCGCTGGAAGTCAGCTCGCAAGACGCCGTCGTTTCCGCATCGCTGAAGCGGTTCGCCGACTTGTCGGCTTATGTCGCCGAATTTTTCCAGGACCGGAAAAAACAAATCGCCGAAATGGCGGAGCAGGAGCGGCAGCAGCAAATTTTCGACAGTATCACCCAGCGACTCAAGGCGATTCGCGGGTATATGCTCATGTACCATAATGAAAAAGGGCATTTTCCGCCGTCCGCGATTTGCGATGCGGAGGGCAAACCGCTGTTGAGTTGGCGGGTCGCGATCCTCCCGTACATGGGGGAAAAAGAGCTTTACGCCCAATTCAAGCTGGACGAACCGTGGGACGGGCCGACGAACAAGCCGCTGATCAGCAAGATGCCCGCGGTCTTCGGCGATGTTCGGGCTTACGATCCGACGCGGACGACCGCCCGGCTCTACAATTCCGAAGGGACGCCGTTTTTCAAGCCCGAACTGAAAATGGCCGACGTCCTTGCCCAGCAGACCACGATTATGATGGTCGCCGTTTCGCCGGAAAACGCTTCCGAGTGGACCCGACCGGAATCGCTCGCTCCGTGTGCAACCTTCGAGGAATACGAAAAGATTTTCGGCCCGAATATCCCCATCGTGTTGTTCGACGGAAACGGTATCACGATCCTGCTCAAATCCATCCCGGAATCCGGCCGCGCCGACTTCCTCGCACGCTACAAAGACATGGTCGAAGGAAAACCGATCAAACAAATAACAAATGAGAAATGAGAACGTCTTTTTCCTTTTCCCTCAGTTCATAATTCATAATTCACAATTCATAATTAAACCACGCCCGTGTCTGAAACGAATCCGATTTCGCAGATTATTGCCGACGAAGTGAAGCAGCATTTGGCGGCCCAGGGGCTGGAGCCGAAAGAGTCGCCGCACCATTTTCGCAAAGCGGTGTTTCGCGGTCTCGGCGTGCTGCTTCCGCCGCTGTTGACGGTCGTTATTCTCTTCTGGATCGGGGGGACCGTCGCGGATTACGTGATCAAACCGTTCTACTACGGGACGCGGAGCCTGATCGTGTATTCGATTGCCGATATCGTCCTGGAAAAGAAGCTGACGGCAACGGACAAGGACGATATCGGGCGTCATGAAAAGAAAAAGCGGGATTACCGACGTCTTCCCGACGCGACGTACGTCCCGCTCGAAGTTTGGAATACCGTCTCGAATAACAGCTCGGCAAAATCGCCGATCCCCAAGACGGGATTGGAGGTTTACCGGCGTTACGTGGAATTGAAGTACATGAATCCGGCGGTGTTCCTGCCGGTTTCGATCGTGGTTTTCATATTGATCCTTTACCTCGTCGGTAAATTCATTGCCGCGGAAGTCGGGCGGTTTATCCGAATCCGATTCGAGAAAATCGTCAACCGCGTCCCTTTGGTCAGCAACGTCTACGGAGCGGTCAAGCAGATCAGCGACCTGATTTTCGCGGAAACGGAAATCAAATATTCCCGGATCGTCGCGATCGAATGGCCGCGTAAAGGACTCTGGGTGCTCGCGTTTGTGACCGGGGAGGGATTTCCCAGCATGGAGCGACTGATCGGCGAGCCGGTCTACGCCGTTCTGGTCCCGACGTCGCCGATGCCGCTGACCGGATTCACCTTGACGGTCCGCCGCAGCGAAGCTTACGACGTCAACATCACCATCGACCAGGCGGTCCAATTCGTCGTCAGTTGCGGCGTCGTCGCGGTTTCAGAGGAATTGACGCCTCCCCGTTAACGCCGTGAAATCGGGCTTGGGCGGATTTTACGGCTTCGGTAATTCTCTTGGGGCGATCGCGAGACCTCGACAAACGACCGGTTGCGTGTATAATGAGGCCCGCAAAAGTGGTTCGTGTTTTTTGTCTTTATTTTTATGGGTCAATCGCCTCGCAGGATCGTCGTTACCGGCTTGGGGCTCGTCTCTCCGTTGGGGCTTCCGTTGGAGCAGTTTTGGGCTTCGATCCTGGAAGGGCGAAGCGGTTTGCGCCCTTTCTTCTTCCGGGATTCCGGCGACTCTCCGCTCCCCTTTGCGGCCGGTTGTGCCGATTTTACGGGGGATGTCGAACAATTCGGCAATCTTGACGCAACCCAAAAGAGAACGGTCAAAAAAGCGACGAAACTCATGTCGCGAGAAATTCAAATGGCCGTCGCCGCCGCCGGACGAAGTCTCGACGACGCCGGACTCGAATCTCCCGCCGCCGTCGGGTTGGCGCCGAACCGGATCGGCGTTTCCTTTGGCTGCGACCTGATTTACTCAACCGTCGAGGATCTGCTGGACGGTATCCGAAAGTGCGTTGCCAATCCCGGTTCCGATCAGGCGGCGTTCGAGTTTTCCCGCTGGGCCCGTGAGGGACTCCCGAAAATGTCCCCACTTTGGCAGTTGAAATATCTTTCCAACATGCCGTCGAGCCATATCGCGATCCTCAACGATTTTCAAGGCCCGAACAATTCGATCCTCCTCCGTGAGGCGTCGATCGGCGCGGTCGTCGGCGAAGCGATCGAAACGTTGCGGTCGGGAAAAGTCGATATTGTCGTCGTCGGGGCGACCGGTTCGCGAATCCATCCGCTTAAAATGCTGCAAACGATGCAGCAGGAAAACGTCGCCGCGTTCCCCGACGGCACGGATCCCGCCGAAGTGTCGCGTCCGTTCGACTTGGATCGGAGCGGCATGGTTCTCGGCGAAGGAGCCGGATCGCTTATCCTGGAAACTCTCGCACATGCCGAGAAACGCGCCGCGAAAATCTACGCGGAAGTCGTTTGCGGCTGTTCCCTCGCAACGCCCGTCAAGCCGTCTTATTTGAATTCGGTTGAAAAGTCGCGGGAAGAAACGCTGTCGCGGCTCCTCCGGCGAACGCTTGGGAACTCGGACGAGATTCTCGAAACGCTGGGACATGTCAACGCCGACGGAAACGCAACGATTCACGGGGATATTGCCGAAGCCCGGGCGATTGCCGCGGCGTTTGCCTCCCGGTCGACGCCGCTTCCGATCACGACGGTCAAAGGACATTTCGGCGCTCTCGGAGCCGGAAGCGGAGCAATCGAACTGATCGCCGGAATCCTTGCGATTCAAGAAGGACGGCTTTTCCCGACGCTCAATTACAGTACACCCGACCCGAAGTGTCCGGTCCGCCCCGTCAGGAAAGGGGAGTCGGTTCCCGCGGGCGATTCGTTCCTCAAATTGGCGTACAATTCGCAGGGGCAAGCCTCGGCGATTCTTGTCAAGAAAATCGGTTGAGGAAGCGTTTGCGAAAAAGGAGTTGGATTAAGACTTTCGCCAGAAATTGGCGGGCAAGTCTTGTCATTCTGAACGTAGTGTACTCACGAAGTGAAGAATCTGGTGGATCCGCCAACACGCTGTGCAAAACGGGCACGGCTGGAAACCAGATGCTTCGGAGTACCTCAGCATGACAGGAGCGACACGTTATTCATAAACTTGCCGCTTATTTTCTAGCGAAAGCCTAAGCGACCGGGTTCACGTCTTTGCGCAGTACTACAATTGCGTTGGCCGGGATCACGATTTTCATTTCGCCCGCTTGGGAAACGACGGGATTCGCTCCGCCGGTGATGCCGTCGCCGCCGAATTCCATCGAGTCGCTGTTGAAGATTTCCGTCCACCGTCCGTCCGGAAGCCGGTCTTTCGAGGAAACGACGTACCCTTCGTCCAACGGCTTGTTGTTCAGCGACGCGACGACCAACAGGTTTTCCGACTCGTCCCAACGCCGGAACACGAGAACGCGGTCCGAATCGTGAACGTAAACAATGTCGACATTGTGTGATCGCATTGCGGAGTGTTCGCGGCGAAAACGGATCATTTCCCGGTAAAACGCGAACAAAAACCGCCCGTCGTTCTTTTTCAACTCGTAAAGATCCTCGCGGTTTTCCAACACGGCGTTGTAGAGAAAATCTTTCGTAAATCCGACTTCTTCCCCGAACAGAAACATCGGCGTTCCGGCGGAAGTCGCCGTGATGCCAAACGCGAACTTGCTCCGCGCTTCGGCAAACCGCCGCGTTTCCGGGACCATATCGTCGCGCACGGCCAACCGCATCGTTCGGTGCGACCGCGTTTGCGGCGGATTGTCGCGACCGGAATTGCCCGCTTCGTCGTGGGAGATCGCGTACACGATTTTATGATCCCCCGACGCGGCTAAAGCGCCGGCGAATTTGTCCAATGCGAGCGGATCGTTCCCGCCGTACCCCGCCGTGGGAATGAGCTGGGCGTACTGTTCGCCGCAGTTGGCGCCGTTGAGATGGTGATGAAAGTCGGCGAACCATGTCGCGTCGAAACCGAGCCCCCCTTCGGCAACCGGCTTGGTCACGGCGTCCCAATTCGAGTGGTCTTCGCAAGTGATCACGACGTTCGGGTTCACCATTTTCAGCGACTGCGTGAACTCCTTGAGGAATTTGACGCCCCAGAGATTCGCCCGGGCAACGGGCCGTCCGTCGGCATGGAGCACGTTGTAAGCGTGGATCGAAGTCGTTTGATCGAGCCGAAATCCGTCGACGTGAAACTCTTCCAGAAACGCGATCGCGCTGGAAATGAACATCCGTCGGACCGGTTCTTCGTAATACCGCGGGGCGTAGTTGGTCGAGAGATTGTCGAGGTATCCGCCGTGTCCTTTGAACGCGTCGGGAACTTTGGCGTCATACTCGCGGTAATCGTTCGGGTTCCCTTCGTACCAATAATACGGATTCTTTTCGTGCGCGTTCGTGTCGTACATCCATTCGGCCCGATCGCCGCTGTGGATGAAATGGTTGTAAACGACGTCGACGATCACCGCCAGACCATGCCGATGCGCTTCCCGGACGAAGTACATGAATTTGTCCCGGCCGCCGCAACTGTATTCGACGGCGAAATAATGCGACGTCGCGTATCCCCACTGCGAGGCTCCACCGGCGAACTCCGAGATCGGGAGCAGTTCGACCGCGTTGACGCCAAGTTCGACCAAATGGTCGAGGAGCTTGATTCCGTCTTCCAGCGAACCGGCCCGGCTCGAACCGAATCCGAGTGCACCGATGTGGAGTTGGTAGATGATGTAATCGTCCAGCTTTTTGGGAACGGGACGCTCCGGATCGAACTCGTCCTTCCAAAATTCGTCGGTCGTTTCGAATTTCAATTCGGGAAACGAAGGAACGAGGACACCGTCGACGCTTCTCTTTTCCTGCAAATGATTCGTGATCCGATCCATGTCGACGACGACGGAGCAACTGACCGATCCGGACAATTCGTCGACCAAACCGGTATATTCTCCGCCGTCGGGAACGATGTCGCCGGCCCCGATCTGTTTGAACGAATACAGGTCGGTCCGAATCGCGATGCTGCCGTCGTCTTTGGTGATCCGATAGACGTACAATTTCTGGTGAAAATCCTCGAACTTCGCAAACGCCGGATCGTCGCGGTCGGTTTCCCAGAATCCGTTCGGTAAACGTTTCATTGGGAACGGTCCGAGCATCGGGGCGGTTCCTTCGCTCTTGTCGCCGACATATCCGCCGGCAATATGGTTGCGAGGGGTCGGCTCTTCCAGCGATTTGCGGTCGTCGTCGATCATGTTCCAAAGCCGTCCGAAAACCAGCTCCACTTTCTGCGCATTCGGCGCCCAAACGACGAAATGGGCACGGAGATCGGTCCCGTCGCTTTCCGCCGCATTGACGACGTTCCGCCGGATATTTCGGGCGCCAAGATATCGGTGATTCGAAAGCGACCGTATTTGCCGAATTTGTTCATGCGGTTGCGGAATCTGACAACATTGAATTGCTTCGACGGCTCCGTCCCGATTGAGCGTTTTCCAATCGAGCGAAAACGGCGAATCGGTTTCGACGCCCCAGTGAAACCATTTGCCCGCCTGAGTTTCCGGAAAATCAAGCACAACCCGAAACGCGGGGCAACGGTCTTCGGCAAGGAGCGGCAGCATTTCCGTTTTTTGCCAAACGACGCTCTCGACCGCGATTTCGTCCCACGGTTTTTCCAGGACCGCTCCATGCAGCCAAACCTTTTGAAAAACGGACCGCTTGATCCCGGTGTAGAAAATGAATTCGATGGACATGATATAAGACTGTAAAAAACACACCGAAAAGGAAGGAATCCCGAAACATCGACTTTTCCTATTATACCCGGTTTCAGAAAAATGTCTTGGTTTTCGCGGAACCTCCGGTTCTCGCGATCGCTCACCTCGTCGATTGACAATCCGGGAGGTATGGTATACTTTCGTCAAGAGAATCGAACCAACTCAATTCCCAACACGACATGTCCGAACGGTGGTATAAATCGGGTCTGCAATTTCAGTGCAAACAGTGTGGTCGCTGCTGTACGGGCGAGCCGGGGTACGTCTGGGTCACGGATGCGGAACTCGAACAAATCGCCCGGGAACTCGGGTTCGATCGCATTCAATTCGAATCCACATTCGTTCGGACCATTCCCGGACTCGGTCGCTCGCTCGTCGAATTCGAAAACGGCGACTGCTGCCTGTTCGACCCGGATACGAAATCGTGTCAGATTTACGGCGCCCGCCCGATCCAGTGTCGAACTTGGCCGTTCTGGAAGCGGAATATCGAGTCGGCCAACACCTGGAAAAAAACGGCAAAATTCTGTCCGGGGTGTAATCGTGGGCCGCTTTTCACGCAAGAGCAAATCGATGCCCAGGAGAGGGAGATTGAAATATGAGCGACTCTCCCGCCGACGGAGGTTCCGCATCCGCGGTTCCCGGGATAATCGAACGGGAATTACAGTCGAGTAATTATCTGGAAACGTCGGACCAACAAATTCGAGTCAAATGGTCGCAGTCTCCGGCAATGATTCGACTCCACGACACGGTTACGCTCACGCTCGACATTTCCCATTCGTTGAACGTGGAACTGGTACCGCTCGAATTCGGCGAAACGTTGGGAGATTTCGCGATTTCCGCGGTCGTTAATCGTCCGCCCCGAGTCGTCGAGCAACGTGAAATTCACCAAATCGAACTCCTCTTAACGCCGCGCTCCGCCGGAAGCCAACGGCTTGGCGCAATTCCGATTCGCGTCAAGCCTCTCTCTCCGGAATCGTCGGGCGACTCGGCAAGTCTCCTCTTGCCGGCGCGGGACGTGGACGTTTCCTCGACGACCGCGAAAACGGCTTCACCGGAGTCGCTCAACCGGCCCGCCGGACCGGTTCCGGTTCCGGATCACGGCTTGTATTCCTGGGGAATCGTTGCGATCGTTTTGCTTGCTTCGCTCTTTTTTCTCGTACTGCGTTTCCGGAGAAAGCCGAAAACAATCCAGATTACCGAGCAGCCGACTCCGACCCAAATTGCGATGCGAAAACTGGCAACACTTCTGGACCAGCGGCTCCACGAACGGGATGTCAAACAGTTCTACATCGAGATTACGGCGATCGTCCGTTGGTTTATCGAGCAGAAAACGGAGATTCGCGCTCCGGAATTGACGACCGAAGAGTTTCTCAAAGAGATCAGTCGCCAAGCGGAGCAAAAAACGGTTCACACCCCACCTCCGAAAACCGTAACGACGAGTCCCGCGCGGACGAGTACGGGTTCGTCGAATTTGATCACTCTCGCAACGGCAACCGGACGATTCAAAGCGCAACAGGCCGCCGAAACGCAAAAAACGAAAAGTCCCGTTGAACCTTTGGAACCGGTCGATGTTCCGGACGAGAAAACCAGCGGCGAATGGAGCGATTTTTTCTCGGAAAAGAACCGTCTGGCTTTAGCGGAGTTCCTGAAAATCGCCGATCTGGTCAAATTCGCCCGATTCCAACCGACCCGAGACGACGTTATGCTCGGATTCCGGAGAGCTTCGGAATTTGTCGAACTGGGGCATCGTTTGGGGGATCCGGACGAGGAGGAAAACGAAAGGCCTAAAACCGTAACCCTCCACGAAAACGCCCAAAAAACGGGGACGCATCGACGGGACTGATTAAAATGTGGAACACGGACTCATCAAGGAGAAAAACAGCTCTTCAAGATCGTCTTGATGATATCGTTCCCGGAGCTCTTCCAGGGATCCTTCGGCGAGAATGCGGCCGTGGTTCATAATCGCGACCCGGTCGCAGAGTTTTTCGACTTCGCGCATGATATGCGTCGAAAAAATGATGCACTTTCCTTGGGCTCGCAGTTCCTGGATCGTTTGAAGAAGCGACCGCGCAACAAGTACGTCGAGTCCGGCGGTCGGTTCATCGAAGATCAAAACCGGCGGATCGTGGATCAGCGTTCGGGCAATGGAAACCTTCTGCTTCATCCCGGTCGACATTTTTTCGCCGAACCGGTCGCGGACTTCCTCCATTTGGAGTCGCTCAAATAAATATTCCAGACGATCGTGGAGCGTTTTTTCGTCCAAGCCGTAAAGCCGTCCGAAATGCTCGACCATTTCCCAGCCGGTCATCCGGTCGTAAACGGAGGTGTTCGCCGACATGAAACCGATCCGGCGCCGCACTTCTTCCGGCTGTTTGACGGTATCAAACCCGGCAACTTGGGCCGTTCCTTCCGAGGGCTGTAAAACGGTGCTGAGAATGCGGAGCGTCGTTGTTTTCCCGGCTCCGTTGGGGCCGAGCAGGCCGAAGATTTCGCCCGGCTGTACGGAAAAAGAGACGGAATCGACGGCCCGGAACGGCATGTCCGAACCATCGTTATAGATTTTACTGAGCGATTGGGCGGAAATCATCGCTTCACGAAGGATCCTCGTCGTCGATTTTGCCGAGCATGTCTTTCAAACCCTCCAGCTTGGGAATATCGACGCTCCCGGCTACGGTTCGCATCATTTCCGAATGTTTTTCCTTCGCCTGGTCCATTGCCTCGTTCATCGCCGTGATGATCAGATCTTCAAGCAATTCGGCATCCCCTTGGGAAAAGACCGTCGGATCAATCGTGCAGTTGAGCATTTCGCACAAACCGTTGACTTCAATTTTGACCAGCCCGGCTCCGGCGATTCCAACGGCCCGGATTTCCCGGCATTTATCGTTCATTTCCTTGACTTTACCGCCGATTTGATGCATCTTTTTGATCATCGAACCGAGGTTGGTAATCGCACTGAACACTTTTGATAATCCTTTCGTTGAGAAATTATTCTGAAGGTCGCCAATCCTGGAGTTGTAGTTCGACTTTGCTGCGACCGGCAAATGTGTTGATCACGACGTGAAACGCAATGTCAAACGGTCCGCTGCCGTGCGGCGACATCTGTTCGACCCACGCGCCGTGGGTAAAAGCGACTGTTCGGAACGAAATACCGTCCTGGAGGAAAACCGCGGAAAAATGCCGGTTGTCCGCCCCCATCGTTTTGGGCGGCTCCATGAGGTAAACCTTGGTCGTGCAAAGGATCGGGCGCCGGTTTTCACAGCCGAACGGGGCCATTTGCTCGATTTGCGAGACCGTCTGGAACGTAAACGCGCTGAACGGATATTCGGCGTCGATGAGCAGTTCCGCCGTCCGCATGTCCGGGGAGATGGTCCTCTCCGCATATTCGACGAACGCTTCCCGAAATGCGGCGATGTTCGCGTCCGTAACGCCGAGCCCGGCCGCCGAAGCGTGTCCGCCGAACCGAACCAGGTGATCCTGGCATGCTTCCAAAGCGTCGTAGAGATTGAAGCCGCCGATTCCACGCGCCGAACCGGTCGCCGGTTTGAGCCCCATTTTGTCCCGCGAGAGCATGATCACCGGTCGATTGTACTGCTCGGCAAGACGGCCCGCGACGATTCCGATCACGCCGGAATGCCAATCGGTCGACGCCAGGACAAACGCCGCGTCGTTGGGCGAATAAAGTTCCGTAATCTGCTTCGACGCTTCTTTGAGGATTCCCCGTTCCAGCTTTTGGCGGTCGTCGTTGAGATTGTGGATGTATTCGGCAAGTTCCTTGGCCCGAGCCGGATCGGTCGTGAGCAAAAGCTCGATCCCGAGCCGCGCCTGTCCCAATCGTCCGACGGCATTCAAACGCGGAGTGAGTTGAAACCCGACCGTTTCGCTGGCAAGCGGTTTGTCTGTTTTGATTCCCGCGACCCGGATCAGTTCGCGGATTCCCAGCGGCGAATGATCAATGATCGCCGATTCCAGACCGTGTCGAACCAGATACCGGTTTTCGTCGATCAACGGGACAACGTCGGCAATCGTTCCGAGCGTCCCCAAAGCGACGGCTTCCACGAGAAAATCGCGGTACTTTGGGGAGACTTTCTGCTCGCCCGAAGCCAACTGTCCCAAAGCCCAAGCGACTTTCAGAGCGACCATTGCGCCGCTAAGTCCGAAAAACGGATAAGCGACCGGTTCCTCCAGCGTCGGATCGGTTTGACGTTCTTCGCGGAGCTTGCGAATGAACTCGGAATGGGGCGAATAGTAAGCGTCGGCGTATCGGAGAAGCTGCGGGTGTGCGATCGCCGCCGCATCCGGAAGCTCCGGGCAGGGAGTATGATGATCGGTAATCAGCAGCTCCACGCCGAGTTCTTTAGCCGTTTCCGCTTCTTTGCAGGAGGAAATGCCGCAATCGACGGTTATCAGGAGATTTGTCCCTTCTTCGGCAAGGGTTCGTAGGGCGTCGTTGCTGAGCCCGTACCCTTCGTCAAGACGACTGGGAATGTAGTAATTCGCGTTCCCGCCGAGAATTCGGATCGCTTTGGTAAGGATTGCGGTCCCGGTCATTCCGTCGACGTCGTAGTCGCCGTAGACGGTGATCTGCTTTTTCGCTTGAATCGCGTCAAGAAGCCGCTTGGCGGTTTCGACGCAACCGGGCAAATCCTGCGGAGAGCGCAGCGAAGAAAGCTTGGGATTCATGAAATCCCGAACGGTTTGCGGATCGGTGATCCCTCGACCGAAAAAAAGTTGTGCGAGGATCGCCGGAATCCCCGCCGCCTTTTCCAGGGAACGAACATGTTCCGAATCGAAGGGGCGAATTTTCCAGCGTTTCGACATAAGATGCAAAGCGGAAGGCCGCTCGGATTATTTCTTTTTTTCGTTGTGAATCGTATGTTTCCGGAGCCTTGGGCAATACTTTTTCAGTTTCAGCTTTTCCCCGCCCGGTTTCTTGCGAACAAAATAGTTGTAATCGCCGGTCTCTTCGCAAACGAGAAACACGGTTTCCGCCTTCTTTTTACCCTTTTTACTGGCCATTTTCTGAAAGTTCGATAAACGACAATAGAGCGACGAACGATCGCGACACTCCTAACGTAGAGTTATTGAACCAGGATTATAGCCGGGGCCGTCCATTCAGCAAACGGGGGGAGAACATTTTGGACGGTGTTCGCATCGCTCGCAAAGGGGTTCATTATTCTCCGATGATTTTGATCAGGACGCGTTTAGTGCGTTTGCCGTCGAATTCGCCGTAAAAGACCTGCTCCCAAGGGCCGAGGTCGAGTTTTCCCGCTGTGATCGCGACGACGACTTCCCGACCCATGATTTGACGTTTGTGGTGCGCGTCGCCGTTGTCTTCTCCGGTCCGGTTGTGTCGGTACCGGCTCGGCGACGGATCGAACGGGGCGAGTTCTTCGAGCCAACGCTTGTAATCTTCATGCAGGCCCGGCTCGTCGTCGTTGATGAATACGGACGCCGTAATGTGCATCGCATTGCATAACAGCAACCCTTCCTGAACGCCGCTTTTGCGAACGGCGTCGTGCAGCGTCGGGGTAATGTTCACGAACCCCATCCGGGCCGGAACATTCATCGCAAGATATTCGGTCAAGTGTTTCATGGTGGTGAGGAGAAAGATTGATCACTGATGGTGAATCTGGTTTGATATTGTACTTATCCTGGGATCACAGGCTTATATCCCATACGTCTCAAGTTAAGGGTTTAACTCTTGTATTTTGTAGGATTTGGAAGCCTGCGGTCCCAGCAAATTCTCAACGGCGTTAGGTCCCACGGCTAACGGGCTCGGGTCTTGTTGAACCAGTATTCAATCGTTTGAATCACGATTTTCGGGTCGACCGGTTTGCTGCAATAGGCGTCCATTCCGGCATCCAGGCATTTCTGCTCGTCCCCTTTGATCGCGTTGGCGGTCAGTGCGATGATCGGGATTCGCGACAGGTTGCGATCCTGTTCCCACTTGCGGATCAACGTGGTTGCTTCGTACCCGTCCATCTCCGGCATCTGACAGTCCATCAGGAGCAAATCGAAAGGCCGGGTCATGACCGCGTTGAGCGCTTCATGACCGTTGCCGACGATTTCGCTGGTGAAACCGGCGTCGCGAAGCACGTTTTGAATCACGATCTGGTTGATTCGGTTGTCTTCGGCGACAAGAATGTGAACCGGTTCGTCCAAAGTCGTCCGATGCTTTTCGGTTCGAGCGATGAGGCCCGGTTCGCGCTCACCGCCCTCGGCGGATTCGTCCCGGTAAAGCCGGTTCATGATCGCGTCGAACAGCGCCGAAGTGAAAAGCGGCTTGCTGAGATACTCGACGGAACATTCGGCGAAAAATTGCTTGTCGATTTTTTCGGACAGCGGCAGCATCAGGATCATCGCGATGTTTTCCAGACCGGACGTCGATCGGATACGGCGAATCAAGGTCAATTCGTCCTCCCGGTCCGAGCAGATGTTTTTGTCGATCATCAACAACGAGTAAGGACGCCGCTCGCTTTCAGCCTTGACAAGCTTTTCGACGGTCTCTTCCGGCGTAGTCGCGCAGTCGGGAACCATCCCCCACGTTTTGAGCTGTTCGCAAAGCGTTTTTCGCTGGATCTCGCTGTTCACGGCGACCAGAACCGAGGTTCCTTCGAGGGTAAAGCCGCTGTTCATTCCGCGGTGTCCGACCCCGACGCAGAAATAGTGCCCGTTGACTTCACACGCGTCCGCTTTGTCCGTTCGACATTTATGCTTGGAGTCCTGCAAACAGGCAACGACTTTCGGATCGCATTCGAACGGAACGCGGAACCAGAATTCGGAACCTTGGCCCGGCTCGCTTTCAACGCCGATTTCGCCGTGCATCAACCGAACCAATCGCAAGGAAATCGCCAAACCGAGACCGGTTCCCCCGTAAGTTCGGGCCGACGAGGAATCGACCTGCGAAAACGCCTTGAAAAGCCGGTCGATCCGATCTTTCGGGATGCCGATTCCGGTATCTTTGACGCGAAATCGCACGAAAATTTGATTGTCCTGGAACCCTTCGGGAATGACCCGGATGCTCACTCCGCCGGTTTGCGTGAACTTGACCGCGTTGACGACGAGATTGAGCAGAATCTGCCGCACACGCCCCGTGTCGCCGATCACACGCCGGGGGAGTCCATAACCGAACGCGGTACACAGGTCGATTTTTTTCTCTTCGGTCCGGGACGCGAGAATTCCGACGACCGACTCGACCATCGCGATAAGATCGAAGTTTTCGGCATCCAATTCGAGTTTTCCTGCTTCGATTTTGGAAAAGTCGAGAATGTCGTTGATTAAAAACAAAAGCGACTGTCCCGACGCTTTGATCAGTTGGGCGTATTCGTACTGCTTGGGACCGAGTTCCGTGCCTATCAGCAGGTCGGACAAGCCGATCACGCCGCTGATCGGGGTCCGGATTTCGTGGGACATGTTCGCGAGAAATTCGCTTTTCGCTTGGGAAGCCGCTTCGGCATTTTGCCGGGCCAACCTCATTTTTTCCCCGACTTCCCGGGAAGAGACCAACGACTGGTGCAGATGCGCGAGCAGGAAGACGCCGCAAAATACGACCAGACAGATTGCGTTGAGCAGGGCCAGGGATTTGTTCCGGAGCTGCCCAGTGTAGGCTTCCCATTGATCGACGCGAAAATCGACGCCGAGAATCCCTTCGATTGCTCCCGAGGAATCGTAAAGCGGCGAAACGGCGGTCACCCAACGCCCGTAATAGTTTGAATCGACTTCCGGATCAATTGCCGTCTTTCCCGCGAATCCTCCCGCGTAGACGTCGTACCAGGCGTATTCCCCTTCTTCCAAATACGGAGTGAACGGCGGATCCCCCACTTCCGTCGGCCCTTCGATGATCCCGTTTCCGTCGATATCGCTCGGGCAACTGCATATATATTCGACACGCTCCGGGCCGATCAAACGCAAGGTAAAAACATAACCGACGATATCGAGGTCCCGACACCAAATTTTGTGCAGATCGATAATACGGTCGTAAGTCTCTTGATAATCCCGGTCGGGCCGGATGCGGTCGTGCCCGAGCTCCTGGGTCGACTTGGCGAACGTCGCCGTCAGATCGCAGAGGTATTTTTCCCACATCTCCCGTTGGACGAGATCCTCGTGGATCAAACGGTCGAACCCGATCACCAAAACCGCTAGAAAGACGAGCCAGGAAGCGACGATCGTAATCGCGTTGTTTTTTTTGTAGACCAACCAGACGGTCAGCCCCGCCATAGCAAGCAGCGCAATAATAATCGAAACGATCGCATTGCTATTGTGTGTAAAATAGTGGCTATAAAGTTCCATGGGGCGCACGGGAGAAATCTGGCCGCGAAAGAAAAACGGATTCGCGGAATTATAGCTTCCCCGGTTCGAAATCACAACGGAATGCGAGCGAAATCTCCTCGCCGATTTCCTCTTGACGCGGTCGTCGTGATTTCGTAATGTTCTCCACCTTTCCCCTGTTTTCCCACGGAAAACGGGGGAGGATTTGACTTTGAAAATCAAATTACCCTCCCGATAGAACTTCAAAAGAGTCCGAACCATGAAACTGACACACCTTCGGAATTGGTCCGCGTTGTCGCTCGCCGCGATGTTCGTCTTCGGCGGAGCCGCCTTGGCGCCGGCCCAAAAAGCGCAAACGCCCAACCCCCAACCCTCGGCTGCGCAAGCGGAAAAAGGGAGCCCGATCACTAAAATTCAAACGGTCGCCGCCAATAATCCCAATGCGGCAAGGGAGATTCCCGACACGCTCGCGGAAGTCAACGGCGTGAAAATCTCCAAAAACGACATTCTCAAGGAAGCGTTTCGGCAGCATTATGAAAAAGTGCTCGACGCCCGCGTCCGGCTGCTGTTGATCGACATGGAATGCCAAAGGCAGAAAATCGCGGTCTCCGATCAGGAAATCGAAGACGAAATCCAACGATTGGCCAAGTCGCTGAACCTGACGACGGAAAACTGGATGGAGATGATCCTGAACGAAAACGGCTTGTCGCCGGATGTGTACCGCAGCGATGTGATTCGTCCGCTGATCCAACTCCGCAAGCTCGCCGGAATCCGGCTCCAGGTTACGAAAGAGGAAATGCAAAAAGCGTTTCAGGCCGAATACGGCCCGTCCGTTTCGCTGCGGCAGATCGTTCATAATTCCCGCACGGAAATGGAGCGGATCCGTGCCGCGGTCGTCGCCAACCCGGAATCCTTTGCCGCGGAAGCGAAAAATTCCTCAACCGATCCGGCCAGTGCCGCTTACGGAGGAATGATCCGACCGATCCGTAGGTTTATGACCAACGAACAGATCGAAAACGCCGTGTTCAACTTGAAGCCGAACGAAATTTCGCAAATCATCGAATGGCCGGAAGGGAATTTCATCCTTTTCCAGTGCGTCGAACATTTCCCGGCAACCCAAGTCGACGTCGCGGAAGCTCAAAAGTTTCTCGAAATGAAAATTCGCGATCGAAAAATGCAACGCGTTGCCGGTGAAGTTTACGCCGAACTTCAAAACAACGCCCAAATCCAGGTCGTGATGAAAGACCAAAACCTTTCGAAGCAGTACCCGAAGCTCGCGGCGATCGTCAACGGCGTCGAAATCACCCGGCTGGAAGTCGCGGAAAGCAGTCTGAAAATGTTCGGGGAAATCGTTTTGGCGGAACGGATTTCCATCGAAATTTTGGCACAAGAATGCCAAAAGAAAAACATTACGGTAACCGAGGAAGACATCGACCTGGAAATCCGGGATCGCGCTTCCAAGGAAATGCCGCTCCTGGCCGACGGTTCGCCGAACATCGCCGAATGGTTGAAACTTCAGTCGCGGAACCAGCAGGTTTCCATCGAAGCGTTCCGGGCCAACACACTCCGTCCGCTGGTCATGCTCAAGCAGTTGTGCCGGGACAAGGTGAAGATTACCGAAGAGGATATTCAAAAAGGATTCGAAGCGAACTACGGCCCCAGGGCGCGTTGTTTGGCGATCTTCTTCAACAACATGCGTCAGGCGCAGCAGATATGGGACCAGGTGAACAAGGTCCGGGATCAGGAATACTTCGGCGATTTGGCGGCGAAATATTCGATTCACGGTCCGAGCAAAGCGCTCCGCGGCGAAATCAAGCCGATTCAGATGCACGGCGGAATGCCGGCGTTGGAAAAAATCGCGTTCGCCCTTCAGCCGGGTGAAATTTCGGAAGTGATCCAGCTCGGCAACGAGGAATACGCGATCCTTTACGGACTCGGCCAAACCACGCCGGTCGTCAAGAACGTCGCCGACGTTCGCGATATGATTATCGAAGACGTTTACGACAAAAAGCTGCGACTGTCGATGCAGGGATACCTGGAAGACGTGTTGACCCGCAGCACGGTGACCAACTACCTGACCGGCGAAACCCGCGTCGCCCGGCAACCGGCGGCGGAAGCGCCGGTGCAACGGTAATGCCGTGAGTTGATACCGTTTTTCAATTTCCTCACGAAAAATCATACGGTTTCCGTTGCGCACGCGATTGCATCGCTTGCGCTTCGGGATCGCCGACGATTTCCTCTTGGACCGGGTCCCACTTCAGCACTCGCCCGCCGAGCCGGATCGAAATGTTCGTCAAATGACACGTCGTGATGGACCGATGCTGAATTTCCGCCGGAGCGACCGGGATTTCACGGGATCGAATGCTATCGAAAAAGTTCCCAATATGGTCCGACGACGAACGAACTTTCCAACCGTTTTCCGGGAGCGGATTCTCTTTGAGCTCCTCGACCGCTTTGCCGAATAAACCGCCGCGATTGACGAAAACCCGGCCTTTGTCGCCGTTGAAAAGAATTCCGTTGCGGTCGTACGTTTTGATCTCTTCCGGAATGCCGTCGCCGAAGAGCCAATCGACTTTGCTCTGCCCCGTTTCGGCGTGTTTTTCCACATCGCCGTAAAGCGCGAACTCTCTCATGCTCGCGAAATAAAACAGCTCGACGCCGTTGGCGTATTTCATCCGGGAAAAGAATCGGTCCGGCGTATTGTAACACTCGGCTTTGTCCGGATTGTCCTCGTTCGGAAACAGGCCGCGGGCTTCGACGCTGATCGGGCCGGTGTGTTCGCAATCCATGCCCCACTGAGCGATGTCCATGTGATGGTTGCCCCAATCGGTCACGATTCCACCGGCGTATTCGTACCACCATCGCCAAACGGCGTGCGTTCGATTCTGCGTGTAGGGATGAACGGGAGCTTGTCCCTGATAATAATCCCAATCGAGTTCCTTCGGAACCTCCTGCGGCTTGAACGGGCCCCCTTTGGTCGAGAAAAACGGAACGGCAACCCAAACGGATTTCAGCTTGCCGATCCGTCCGTTGCGAACGAGTTCGACCGCCGTTTGAAATTCGGAACCGCTGCGTTGCTGGGTCCCGGTTTGAAAAATGCGACCGGTTTCCTTGAGAACCTTGCACAGAAGCTTTCCTTCGTCGATGGTGAGCGTGAGCGGTTTTTCGCCGTAAATGTCTTTCCCGGCCCGGGCGCAGTCGATGTTCACTTTGGTATGCCAGTGGTCCGGAACCGCGACGAGAACCGCGTCGATATCCTTACGGTCGAGGATTTTTTCGTAATGCTGAAACACCTCCGCTTTGTCCGCTTTGAGGTGTGCTTTGGCGTTTTCCGCCTGTCGGGTATCAGCGTCGCAGATCGCGACCAACTCGCCGAAGTTCATCGCGTGAGCGGCGTCGCCGGTCCCCTGTCCGCCGGCTCCGATCAGGGCAAAGCGAATCCGGTCGCTCGCAGCCTGTTGGGCGACCGCCTTGCGAATCGTGGTGGAAAAAGGAACCGCCGCGAGAACGGACGCACTTTTCAAAAAAGTTCTTCGTTTCATCGTAAAACCCTCAGTGTAAAAAATAACTCGCTTCTCTTTTAGCCGGTACTCCACGCACCACTTTTTTTAGCCGGTACTCCGCGTACCTGCCCGAAAGTCTACATCTTTTCCCACCGACTTGATAGACCCCAAACGGTGTGAATAATGGTCGGTATCAACGAGAAACATTTTGCCTCAACCACGACCATGACAACAACTCCCAAAGGATTTCGGCTTCACATCGGCTTGTTCGGACGCCGCAACGTCGGAAAGTCTTCTTTGCTCAACGCCCTGACGCGTCAGGCAAGTTCCATCGTTTCGAGTATCGCCGGGACGACGACCGATCCGGTCGAAAAGCCGATGGAGCTGCTCCCGATCGGACCGGTGTTGTTCATCGACACCGCCGGGGTCGACGACCTGGGCGCACTCGGCGAACTTCGGGTCCAAAAAACGGTCCAGGTCTTCGATCGTACGGAAATCGGCTTGCTCGTCGTCGACGCCGCGATCGGGTGGAGCGAGTACGAGGACCGGATCCTCGCCGAGTTGGAAAAGCGAAAGGTCCCGCGAATCGTCGTGTTCAATAAAACCGATCTCGCTCCCGTTTCAGAGGAGTTGCAACAAAAGCTCGACGCCGGGAAAATCCCCTGGATCGCCGCCGTCGCTTCGGAAAAGCGTGGAATCACGCAGTTGCGGGAGAAGCTGATTCAAACGGTTCCGGACGAATTTCTCCAGCCGCCGCCGATCGTTTCCGACTTGATACCACCGGGCGAACTCGCGATTCTCGTCGTTCCGATCGACAAGGAAGCGCCCAAAGGGCGGCTGATCCTGCCGCAGGTGCAAACGATCCGCGACCTGCTCGACGGCGACCAATGTTGCCTCGTCGTCAAGGAAGACAAGCTCGCCGAATCGCTTGCCCGGCTGAACCGTTCCCCGGCTTTGGTCGTGACCGATTCGCAGGCGTTCGCCAAAGTCGACGCGGAAACACCGAAATCGGTCCCCATGACGTCGTTTTCCGTACTCTTCGCGCGGCAGAAAGGGGATTTCGCCGAAATGGTGTCAGGGGCCAGGGCGATCGCGAATTTGACGCCGCAATCCCGGGTACTCGTTGCCGAATCGTGTACGCACCATCCGATCACCGAAGACATTGGAACGGAAAAGATTCCGAATTGGCTCCGTAAATACGTCGGCGGTCCGCTGGAAATCGCGCACGTGCAAGGACACGATTTTCCGACCGAGACTCTCAAGGACTGGGATCTGGTCATTCACTGCGGCGCGTGCATGTGGAACCGTCGCGAAATGCTCAGCCGCATCCTCCACTGCCGCGAAGCCGGGGTCCCGATCACGAATTACGGCCTGGCGATCGCGTTCATGCTCGGCATCCTCGACCGGGCTGTTGAACCAATCCTCTCCGCCCATTAACCACAGGGCCGCCGTTAGCCACGGGGCCTGCCCCGTGCTGAAAACACCAAAAAGTGCTATGCTTTTTCCGTCTCCATGAAACGCGATTCGGTCGAATACGGGGATTTTCAAACGCCGCCGGAGTTGGCGAGGAAAGTCTGTCGTTGGCTCCAGGCGAAAGGGATTCGGCCCGAGGTGCTCGTCGAGCCGACTTTCGGACAAGGACATTTCATTCGGGCCGCCTTGGACGTTTTTCCTTCGATCCGGCATGTCTACGGGGTCGAGATTTATGAGCCGTATTTCGAACTAACGCGACAAAAACTGAAAAACGAAAATCGAACGATTCTCCTCAGTCGTGCCGACGTGTTTCAGTTCTCGTTCGCAAAGATCGCGAAACGACACGAGAATCAATTCGTTTTAGTCCTCGGCAATCCGCCCTGGGTCACGAATTCGCGGCTCGGGCGGCTCGGCTCGGAAAATCTTCCGCGCAAATCCAACACGAAAAACTCGCCGGGAATCGAAGCGTTGACCGGCAAAGGGAATTTCGATCTCGGCGAATCGATCACGCTCTCGCTTTTGAAGGATTTCGCGGGCTCAAACGGCTGCATTGCTTTTCTGGTCAAAAACAGCGTCGTGAAGAACGTCGTCCACGCTCAGAGGCAATTTTCTTATCCGATCGGCGCGATGGAGCGGATCTCGATTGACGCCAGAAAGGAATTCAACGCCACGGTCGACGCGAGCCTGTTTTTCGCCCGGCTTGGGGAAACGCCGGGTCGGGAATGTACCGTTTTCGATTCCTTCGAGAGTCCGGCGATCTCGCGATTCGGTTGGTCCGGGGAAAAATTCGTCTCCGATCTCGAAAAATATGAAACAGTCGCTTCTCTCGACGGAGTCTGTCCCGAAATATGGCGTCAAGGTATCAAGCACGACTGCGCGAAAATCATGGAATTGATTCGCGGCCGCGGTGTTTATCGCAACGGATTCGGCGAAGCGGTCGACCTGGAAGACGATCTCGTTTTCCCTTTGCTCAAAAGCTCCGATCTCCGGGAATCCGTTCTCGGGGAAACGCGAAAATACGTGATCGTCCCCCAGAAAAATCTCGGCCAAAGCACGGCCGAGATTCTCGAACAGCACCCGAAAACGGCGGCTTATTTGAACCGGTATCGGGAATTGTTCGACCGCCGCAAGTCGTCGATTTATCGTAACAAGCCGCCGTTTTCGATTTTCGGCGTCGGGGAATATTCGTTCAAACCGTACAAGGTTGCGATTTCCGGTTTGTATAAACGAACGCTCTTCTCCCTGGTGTCACCTCAAAACGGAAAGCCGGTCCTGCTCGACGACACCTGTTATTCCCTCGGTTTCGACTCGTACGAGCAGGCCGCCGACGTCCATCGTCTATTGAACCGCGAAAACCTACAGGACCTGCTCCGCTCGCTCGTCTTTTGGGACGGCAAGCGAGTGATCACCAAAGAGGTGCTGATGCGGTTGGATTACGAACGGCTTTGATTTTTACTCAACGACCAAAATGTCGTAGATCTCGACTTGCTCCACGGTAAGCATCGCTTTTCCCGCTTCGTACTGGAACGGGCAATCCTTGTTCGCCGGTTGAAGCGTGATTTTGGCCGGCTTGGCGTCACAGCGAACCGAAATTTGCAACGGGCCGACCGGGTCGATCTTCTCGATGATCGGGGTGTCACGATGATTGCCGGACGAATTGACCAGATGAATCATCGTCTTCCCGTTCAACCGGCTCGCACTGACGTCGACCCAAGGGGAGCCGGACACTTCCACGACCGGATTCGGGAAGAGCGTTCGGGCCGTTTCGTTGAGCGTTTTCCGCGATTGTTCGTTTTGCGTCGCGAGGTAATCCAGGCCGATCGCTTTGGGAATCAGGGCGATTTTCCCTTTCCCGAACTCGTTGATCTCGATCTCGTTTTCCGCCGGCTTTTTCAAACCGGTCGCTTCAAGAAACATCGGGACCGTGTTTTCGCCGATCACCAAAAGGGCACCGCCGTCTTTGGCGTATTGCACCAGATCGTCGCGGAACGTCGGATCGAGATATCCCCATTCCGGAACGACAATCAGCGGGTATCGCTCCATGTTGCGGTTGAGGGTATGCTCGCCGACCAGATCGATGCTGTTTTGCCCTTCGAGCAGGCATTGCAGCACGCCGCGGGCTTTGTTGTTTTCCTCATACCGTGCGAAAAGGCCCGGACTGTTATGTTGAAACGACGCCGTCGAGTTAAGTACCGCGATTTGCGGGATCGGGACGGCGTGGTGGCAAAACGGTTGCCGTTCCCGGGCGAACTTCGCGACTTCTCCCATCACGTCCATTTCCCCGACCCGGACGGAGCCGTCGCGGTTCTGCGTGAAATACGCCTGGAAACCGCCGCCCAAGGCAAGCACCACGGCCGCTTCCCGCTTCAGTTGCACCGCCGTTTTTTGGGCTCGCGGCGTCAAGGAAAAACTCCATGCCATCAGGTCCCACGGAACTCCCTGGTGAACGAGATACCGCCCGGAATAGCGGGCCGAATTGACGCTGTCCTGCGGCGAATAATCGCCGGAAAGAAAATCGACCGGGACCGAAACCGCTTCCGGCATGTGGTCGGTAAACGCCCAGTTGCTACAAATCTGGAACTCCGGATACGCGGCACGTACTTCCGCGGCGTAGTGTCGCATGTAAATCCGAAACGCTTCCCGATGAAACTGCATCCACTGGAACCAATACGGATCGCCGGGCCCCTTGGGAACGGTTTCGATTCCTGTTTGCTCTTTGAAAAGTTTCACGGCTCGATCGCCGTAATCGGGGGTTGTCGCCCAACATTCGCCGTCAACCCAAACGCCGTCGATTCCGTACACGCCGGCCAGCTCCCGCAGTTGCGGTATCAAAAGCCGGTCGACATACGGGCCGAACACCGACGTCATGTTCGGATTTCGATTGCCCGAAGCGTCGGTTGCGGCCCAGTCGGGATGCAGCTCGACCGCCCGGGTATCCCAGACGCCGGAGTAGTGCATGTAAAGCGAAACGCCCCGCTTGGCCGTTCTTTCCCGCCAAACTTTCAGCGGATCGCCGACGTAACCGGGGACCTGGTTGCCGACTTTGGTCGGATAGCTGGTGTAGCCGGCGTGTCCTTTGCAGTCGCATTGCAGATAATCCGGTCGGACTTTGTCGAGGATCGCGTCGATCATTTCCGGGGTCGTGTTTTTACCGACTTCCTTGCAGTCGGCCCCGGCGTGAAAATCGAAATGGATGCCCAAAAAGCTGTCCGCCCGTTTCAAACGCGGCGGATCCTGGGCGCAAACCGACACGGAACGCGTCAAAAGCAAAGCCGCGAAAAGGAATAGCACGATTTTTTTCATCTGATTTCTCCGGTTGAAGGGGGGGGTGGGGGGATGGTGTCATATTAGACAAACCGCGGGAGGAAGACCTCAGCGTACCATTATTCTACGCCGTATTTTCCTGGGACCGCAGGCATCTTGCCTGCACCTGGGTCTATGGGCTTCCAGCCCGTAGCGAACGAGCAGATCCACGGCAGGCTGGAAGCCTGCGGTCCCGGGTTTCGAACATTAACGGTGTAGTGTATCATTATATCGAAAAATCGCCGACAAGGGGAAAGCCGTTCCCTTTCGCTCCCGAAATGTGTTATACTCCGGTTGTCATTGGACATTCTTGTCGACCCAACCTACACGAAGGAGAATCGAACATGTGTGAAGCTTGCAGTGGTGTTACGCGACGAACGTTTTTGGGAACGAGCGGGGCTCTGGCGGCCGCTTTGACGGTCGGACAAGTCCGAGCCGCGCCGGACGCTTCGGCTGAGGCGATGAAAGATCATCCCTGGGTCAAGCATTCCCCGGTCAAGATTTACGTCGTTTACCTGGGAACCGGCGGCGCCTGGCCGAAACCGGAATTCGACGGACCGGGTGAAATCCGCACTGTATTTCAGCCCCGACTCGACGCAATTGAAAAGAAACTCGGCGACGTTTCCTTCGTCGGCGGGGAGTTGATTACCAATGACGTTGCGAGCGCGGAGCAGTTGTTGCCGAAGATCGCGGAGAAAAACGCCGACGCCATTCTGGTCGTCCATCTCGCTTTCGGAAACGCCGCTCCCTTTGCGACGTTCGCTTCCTCGGGATTGCCGGTCGCGATTTTTTCGCAGCCGTTCAGCGGGCACGACTGGATGTACGTTCCGGCAATGCAGCGAGCCGGCGCGAAAATCATCATGTCCCCCTCACGGGATTTGGACGAAGTCGAACGGCTCGTTTCGATTTTGCGGGTTCCGATTCGCATGAAGCAGTCGAAGTTGATTCTCGTCGGACATCCCGGCTGTGCCGCCGGAACCGCCGCCGCGTGCGATTTCGCCAAAGTCAAAGAGAAATTCGGGACCGAAGTGATCCAGGTGACGCCGGACGAATTCGTCGCCGTTCACGCCTCGATTCCCGAAGAGATGGCCGTCGCGGAAGCCGAAGATTACTGGATCAAACCGGCTCGAAAGATTACCGAACCGACCCGGGACGAAATCATCAAATCGTGCAAAACGTATTTCGCGATGAAAAAACTGATGATCGACCATCAAGCGCGCGGACTGACGATGAAATGTCTCGGCGGCATCCCGATCGACATTCTCGGCTATCCGTGCCTCGGGTTTGCGCGCATTCTCGACGACGGTGGTGTCGGCGCTTGCGAAGCGGATATGGACTCCTCGCTGACGATGCTCATGTATCTGTACGCGATGGGACGGCCCGGTTTCATTACCGATCCGCTGATGGATTTGGCGACGAATTCCGTGATCCACGCCCACTGCGTTTGTCCGACGAAAATGGACGGTCCGACCGCGGATCGGCTTCCCTACGATATTCGTTCCCACCGGGACGACAACCTCGGGGCGTCGTTGAAGGTGCTCATGGACCGCGATCTGGGCCGGGAAGTGACCTGGTGCAAATTGGCGAACAACGATTCTCTGATGGCGTCAACCGGCATCATGCGTGAAGTTTGCGATTTCGACGATCGCGGTTGCCGGACGCAGATCGTGACGGAAGTGACGTCGTCGTCCGCCCGGGATTTGTTCGATAAATGGGGGGCCGGCGTCCTCGGAGCCGACATGATGACGCTGCTGCATCGCGTGATATTCTACGGCGACAACCTGAACAACCTCCGCGACATCGCCCAGCTCATGGGCCTGAAATTCCTGATCGAAGGAAAAGATTTCGTCGCCTGATTTCCAGTGACGCCTAAGTCGGGACCTCGTAGGTTTTCCGGTAGAGTAGTTCGATATTCCGCAGGATTGCCTTGGGGTCGACCGGTTTGCTGCAATAGGCGTCCATTCCGGCTTGGAGGCATTTTTCCTCATCCCCTTTGGTGGCGTTGGCGGTCAAAGCGATGATCGGCATACGGTTGCGTCCGGTTTCCAGTTCCCACTTGCGGATCATGTCGGTCGCTTCGTAGCCGTCCATTTCCGGCATCTGACAATCCATGAGGACGAGGTGGAAATTCCCACTCATCGCGGCGTCACAAGCTTCATGGCCGTTGGAAACGATTTCACACGAGAAGCCGGCTTCCAAAAGTACGTTTTTGATGACAAGCTGGTTGATTCGATTGTCCTCGGCAACGAGGATACGCACCTCGTCGGTCAAAGACGTCTTTCGTCGCTCCCGTTCGACCCATTGCTGCAATTCACGACTCTTGCGAATTTTTTGCGACCTTTTCGCGTATCGTGACACCGTCTCCTCACCGGCGTGGGAATCGGTCGGGTCGAACAGTTGGCTCATGATCGAATCCATGAGCGTCGACGCGAAAACCGGTTTGCTGACGTGGTCGGCGCGGTGTATTTGAAAAAACGTTTCGTCAATCGTTTCGGCCAACGGGAGCAGCAGCACGGCCGCGCATTGGTCGTAACGACTTTTTTCCCGCACGGCCCGGATGAAATCGTAGCCGGTGCCGCCGTCGATGCTGCGATCGGCGATCACCAGCGCGAAACCCGCTTCGGACTCCAAGGCGTCCTCAAGTATTCCGAGCGCTTCCTCGGCCCTGCTCGCTCCGGAAGGGGACATTCCCCAGACGGCGAGTTGATCGCAGATCGCCAAACGTTGAACGTCGTTATCGTCCACGACCAGCACACGGACTCCGGAAATCAACAGTCCTTCCTTCATCCGGCGGTGTCCGATTCCGGTGCAGAATTTATCTCCGCCCGCGAAACAGTGGTCCAACTGTTTTTCCAGGCAAAAAGCACGTTTGTTCGACAGGCAATCGATTACGGTCGGATGACACCCCAGCGGAATTTTGAACCAAAACGTCGATCCGCGGTCCTGTTCGCTGACGACGCCGATTTCGCCCCCCATCAGGTGAACGAGTCGGAGCGAAATCGCCAGTCCGAGTCCGGTTCCTCCGTAAACCCTGGCGGACGACGAATCCGCCTGTGAAAAGGCCTTGAAAAGCCGATCGATGCGGTCCTGGGGAATGCCGATTCCCGTATCCGTAACGGAAAATCGCACCATGACCCGTTCCGATTCGTACTTCTCGACCTCCGCGCGAATGTGGACGCCGCCCGATTCGGTGAACTTGATCGAATTTCCGACAAGATTCAAAAGAATCTGCCGCACGCGTCCGGAATCTCCGTGAACGATGCGGGGCAGTCCTTGAGAAAATGACGTGCAAATTTCCAGGTCCTTGCCGCTTGCCCGGGACGCGAGGATTCCGAGAACGGATTCGATCACCGAGGGAAGATCGAAATCCTCGAAATCCAATTCGAGCTTTCCCGCTTCGATTTTCGAGAAATCGAGAATATCGTTGATAAGAAACAAAAGCGATTTTCCGGACGCTTTGATCAGTTGCGCATATTCGTACTGTTTCGGATTCAATTCCGTTCCGAGCAGCAGATCGGACAATCCGATCACGCCGTTGAGCGGTGTCCGAATTTCATGGCTCATCGTCGCGAGGAACTGGCTTTTGGCATTGCTGGCCTCTTCGGCCGCTTTTCGAGCCTCTTCCAGTTCGGCCATGATTTTTTTGCGGTACGTAATGTCCAAAGCGACGGCGACGATTTGAGTGACGCGACCATCGGCATCCTTGACAGTCGAACCGTTCATATCGATCCAGAGGAGTTCACCGCTTTTCTTCCGCAGCGCGATCTCGGAGCGATAATGATCCCTCTCCCCTTTCAGCGCCTCGCTTCGGAGCCGCAGGCAGTCCGACGCCATAATCAACCGGGGATCGTAAACCGACGTAATATCCGCACCGAGCAACTCTGCTTCCGCAAAGCCGGTCAACTCCTGAAACGCGGAATTGACAAACGTCAAACGCTGGGCGGCGTCGAAGAAGAAGATCGGCGTACTGCTTCCGGAGACGATCGCCCGCATTTTCGACTCGCTCACCCGAAGTTCGCGAGTCCGTTCTTCGATCATTTGCTCCAGGTGTTCCCGATATTGCACCAACGCGTCTTCATCTTCTTTGCGTTTGGTAATGTCGCGGATGATGCAGATGGACGCGACGACCTGTCCGTCGGCGGAAAAGACCGGATGCGTGAAGTGTTCGAGCCACATTCCCGGCTTGGTTTCCGTCGGGTGTTCGTAATGGATCAGCGTGACCATTTCGCCGGTTTCGAACATCGTTTTCGCGGGACAGCAATCGCAAACATGGTCGATGCAGGAGGTCGCGTAACACTTTTTCCCAACCATCGGAACATGTTCGGGATACATTTTCTCGAACGCCGGATTGACGCGGAGCATCGCATAGTCGCGGTCGATGATGAAAATCCCTTCCTGAATACTCGAAAAGATGTCGTCGACGAACGACTCGTGCAATTTGAGCTTTTCCTCAAATTCAACCTGTTCGGTAATATCGCGAAAGGTTTCAAACGCGCCGGTCATTTCGCCGGTTTCCGGATCGAAAAGCGGCGTGGCCCTGAGCTGGAGATGTTTCCGATTTTGCGGGTCGTAACAGGTGCTGGTCGTCGGCTTGCCGGTACAGAGCGTCTCTTTGACCGGACAGTAAGAGCACGGCTCGGTCGCCCCGTGAATCCGGCGGTAACAGACTTCCCCTTCAACGGAAGCGTCGCTGCCATACATTTGTGTGACGATCGTGTTCGCCCGCTGAATGACGAAATCCTGGTCGAGGAGCATGATTCCGTCCGTCGAATTGTCGAGCAGGTTGGCCAATTGAGATTCCTTGAGCTGTCGAGCCCAGGAATCCCGCTTGCGGAGCGTAATGTCGTGACCATATCCCAAAACACCCTGAATTCGATTTTCTTCCCCGTAAATCGGGGTGATGTGAAATTCGAAAAGGCGGGAATTCCATTCGAGGTTTCCCCGGGATGCGTTTCCACCGAGGGCATGGTGGTAAAGACCGGCGTGCGTCGGATTCTCCGAGAAAAAATCATCGATCGATCGCCCGACGAACGAACCTTGCCGATCCGGGGGAAGGATCGAATTATCCCCGTCCACGCGAACGAGCTTTCCCTGCGCATCGACGGAAACGAGCAGGAACCCGCAATTTTGGACGAGGGTCGCCAGCAGGGCGCTGTCGGAAAACGAAGGAGGATTGTTCAAAAACATCTGTCACGAAACGGAGAAATTTAGTGACGTGATTGTAACAGAGTCAATTCTCCACGACAATCGACTGGCTGGACAAATACTTTCGAAAGTGCTAACTTAAAGAGCCGCACGGGAAACGAAGCGTACCTTGCGGAACAGGGAGAAGATGAGACTCGTTACAGTTCTGCAAGCTGCGCATTTTAAAGAAACAATAAAATTATGAGAATATTGACCGCTGTTTTGTTGACGATTCTCGTCGTCGGGTGTTCGAGCGAAAAACCGCCGACGCCGAGTCCGGCGACGGAGCCGGTCGTGGAAACGCCGTCTCCGGAAACGCTTCTGGAGCAGTACGGGGCGAAAATGAACCGCGATAAAAACGGGGCCCTGAAAACGCTCAAGCTGGATAAATGCGACGCCGACGACTCGCTGCTCCGTTGGATCGGTGAACAGACGACGCTGGAAGAATTGTCGCTGGTACAAACGAAAATCAGCGACGAGGGGATCGCGCATCTGGAGTCGCTCGATAAGCTCAAAAAGCTCAGGCTCGGCAATACGGCGATCACGGACAAATGTGCCGCGTCGCTGGCGAAGCTGACGTCGTTGGAAGACCTCGACGTGAGCAATACCGCTCTCGGCGACGCCGCTTTGAAGGAAATCGGGACGTTGCCGCATTTGAAGAGTCTCAACCTTTACACGACGAAAATCGACGACGCCGGGCTCGATTCTTTGGCGAACCTGAAAGAATTGACGCGGTTGAATCTCGACAACTGTGCGATCGACGACGCGGCGATCGACAAGCTCAAACCGTTTGGGAAGCTGGAATGGTTGCACCTTGGCCGCACGGCTCTGTCGGACGCCGGTTTGGAAAAACTCGCCGCACTCCAATCGCTCAAAGAAGTCCATATTACTCGAACAAAAATCACCCCCGAAGGAGCGGCGAAATTCCGTGAAGCGCTGCCGGAGTGTGTTGTTCACGATCAAGTTGAGGAGAAATGAGAAACGATCGTGAACGATTTCGAGTTTTCAAACCACTTACAACAGTGAATCAATGACACCCAAGGAAAACATTCTCGCCGCTTTGAAGCGTCAAAAACCGTCTCGGGTTCCCATGTTCGAATGGTTTATCGACCAAACCGTTCTCCAAAGTTTGACCGGAACGACCGACTCGATTGATGCGACTGAAATCCTCGATCTTGACGCCGTTAACGTCAGAGCCGACTACGGAAAGCAGTGGATCGATGAGACGACGTACCTCGACGAATGGGGGACCCGGCGCAAATTGACCGGGGACGTTCTCGCGGCAGCCGTTTCCTACCCGATCGAAGAATTGGCGAACCACCGTGCGTACGAATTCCCGAAGATCGACGCTCCCGACCGGTTTCAAACGCTTGAGCGCGCGATGAACAAATTCGGCGACCGTCGGGCGATTGTCCTCAATCTGCGGGACGGGTTTTCCGATGCCCGGGATCTGCTGGGATATCAAAACGCACTCATGGGCGTACTGCTGGATAAAACGAATTACGTCGATTTGCTGAAACGAATCGTCGAATATAACGTTGCGATGGCCGAGTTGGCGGTCAAGCGGTTCGGCGTCCAAATCGTTGCGACGACCGACGACGTCTGTACAGCCGACGGCCCGCTCTTTTCTCCGAAAGCGTATCGGGATGTTCTCTACCCGGCGTTTCGTGAGATCATGCAGGGATACCGGGATCTCGGGCTGCTGATCATCAAACATTGCGACGGCGACATTCGTCCGTTCGCGGACCTGTGGATCGACGCGGGGATACACTGCCTGGATCCGATCGATCCAGGCGCCGGGTTGGACATGGGGGAAATGAAGGCGAAATACGGCGACAAAATCTGCTTGAAAGGAAACATCGACTGCACCGGAAATCTGTGCGACGGAACCCCGGAACAGGTCGCCGAAGAGGTCCGCCTGTGCATTGAAAAAGGACACGGCAAAGAAGGAGGCTTGATTGTTTCGTCCAGCAACACGATTCATCGCGGCGTCAAAAGCGAAAATTTCAAAGCGATGATCGAAGCGGTCCGAAGCGTGTGAGAATGGACCGGGGTTTACCCCTCTGTTCAATGGGGTATGATACGAGGTTGGTCGTCAATCGAACACTTGAGCAACCGTTTCCGTATCATGCCGTACTCCAACTTTGACATTCCGAAACTGGCGAAATATTTGCACCTGATGGAAAAGGAAGTGCAAAAACTCGCCGAACGCGGGGATATACCCGGTCGTAAAATCCAGGGAGCCTGGGTCTTTTCCCGCGATGAAATTCACCACTGGTGGGAGCAGAAGATCGGGCTTTCCGATTCCCGGGAATTGGAAACCGTCGAAGTCGCTCTCGCGAAAAACGCGGTCGAAGAAGAATCGCCGGTTTCGCTGATCGAATTGATTCCGGAAGGCGGAATCGAAATTCCGCTTGCTGCGAAAACGAAAGATTCCGTGATCCGCTCCATGTCGTCCCTCGCGGCGAACACCGGACTACTTTGGGATGCGGAAAAAATGGCCGAAGCGCTGAAAAAGCGGGAAGATCTCCACCCGACGGCGCTGGACAACGGCGTTGCTTTGCTGCACCCGCGGCGTCCGATGCCGTCGATTCTCGGCGAAACGTTTCTCGTTCTCGGCGTTGCGTCCCGAGGAATTCCGTTCGGCGGCGGGTTCGGGAATCTGACCGACGTTTTCTTCCTTCTTTGTTCCACCGACGACCGCATCCATTTGCGTGTTTTGGCCCGGCTCAGTCGGTTGCTGACACTCCCCGGTTTCCTGGAAGAATTACGCAATAAAGAAGACGCCGGAACGGTCCGCGACTGGATCGCCGAATCGGAAGAAAAAATTTGAGAGGCGGTTCGACACAAAACAGCTCACCCCATCCGAAGGATGGGCGAGCCCGATGTTCCAAGTGAACGGAAAAATTGATGGGTTATTTATTTTTCGTTTTGGTTGAAAAAGTGCTCGAAACCTCGGAGGTTCCGATGGCGTTGACCGCAGAGATCCGATAGCTGTACGACGTGTTGTTCGACAATCCGGTGCTGGTAAAGCTCGTGCTGCTTCCCGTGTAAATAGTTGTCCACTTTCCGGAAATCTGTATTTCCAGCACATACGACGTTGCACCGGTAACGGAATTCCAGGTAAGGCCGATCGTCGAAGCGGTTGCGGTGTTGGACGAAAGGCCGGTCGGCGTACTGGGCGCCGCCGCTTTGGTGGTCGCGGCGATCGTGCTTGACACGGCCGAGGTCCCGCCCGAGTTGACCGCGGAAACGCGGTACGTGTACTGCGTGCTCGCCGCCAGACCGGTGTTGGCAAAGCTCGTCGCACTTCCCGTGTAAACGGTCGTCCACGTATTCGAACCTGCCGTCTGAACTTCCAGCTTGTACGACGTGGCACCACTGACCGCGTTCCAGGCGACGTTGATCTGCGAGCTGCTCTGCGTCGTCGCCGCCAAGCCGCCCGGCGTCACCGGAGCGGCGATCGGAGTCGCCACTTCCGAAGTCGGAAGCTCGCCGCGCAACTTGACGCCGCCCGCCGAACGAGCGAGAACCGGATCGCTGTATTCCTGCGTGACGCCGCCGATCACCGCCGCCATGCGGTAGTAATAGTCCGAGCTGTCTGACGCCCCTTTGAATGTTTGACTCGCCGTGTTGGTACTTTCGAGGTAACTCCAGGTCTTTCCGCTGTCCAAACTTCTTTGGATCATATAGCTCGTCGCCCCCGGGATCGCCTCCCACGCGATCACGAACGACGATGCGTCAGGCGTCACGACAAACGTGGACGCGTCCACTCTCGTGGATGTGGTCGTCGCGCTCACGGTCGCCGTGACCGTCGTCGAGGCCGCCGAAGTTCCCGCCGAGTTGGCAGCCGAAACGCGGTATGTATATTGCGCTTCGGCCTTTAAACCGGTATGTGAAAATTTCGTGTCACTTCCCGTATAAATGGTCGTCCAAGTGTTTGACCCCACCGCCTGAACCTCCAATGTGTAAGAGGTTGCGTAGCCCGCCGAATTCCAACTGATGTCGATTTGGTTTGCCTTCCATGTCCCTGCCGTAAGGCCGTTCGGGGAAGTCGGGATATTCACCCGCGGCGGATTTCCGGAAACCGCGGCCAAGGTGTTGGCTGCGTTGACACGACCGCTGCTGGATACTTTGCCGGCCAATTGCGGCAAAACGTCGACACCGCCGACAATCGCTGCCTTGATTTGCGTCGGCGTCAGTTTCGGATTCGTCGCGGCGACAAGCGCGACCATTCCCGAGACGAACGGTGCCGCCATGCTCGTTCCGGACATGTACCCATATCCGCCGCCCATCGTCGTGCTGTAAATGTCGGAACCCGGCGCCGCGACATCGACATAGGATCCGTAGTTGCTGTAGTAGGCCAAGGAATCCGAACTGGTCGTCGCACCCACGGTAATCAAGTTCGACGCGACGACCGTCGCGGGATAAACGCGGGTCACGTCCAAGTTGTAGCTCTCATTACCGGCCGCGGCAACGACGACGATTCCGGCGTTACCGGCATTCACGATCGCCGTGGCCAACGTGGACGACGGGGTGGTCGAACCGAAACTGCAGTTAATCGCGACAATATTGTTGCCGGCCAGTTTGAGCGCGGTCGTATAGTTGACGGCCCTGGTTGCGTCGGAAGAGAAACCGTTCCCGGACGAGTTGAGGAATTTCAACGGGAGAATTTTCGCGTTGGGCGCAACCCCCGTCACTCCGATCGAATTGTTCGCCGCGGCGGCAATGGTTCCAGCCACGTGGGTTCCGTGTCCGTTGTTGTCGAGGACGTTGTTGTTATTGTCGTAGAAATTCCATCCGTAGACGTCGTCTTTGAATCCGTTTGCGTCGTCGTCGACTCCGGTCGTTCCTTTGAGTTCTTTCGTATTGACCCAGATGTTGTCTTTCAAGTCGGCGTGGTTGATATTCACGCCGGAATCCAAAACGGCGACGATCACCTCACCGGTTCCAGCCGTGTTTTCCGGGACATAATTCCACGCGTCGGCGACCTGTCCGACGTTCAGGTTCCAAAGCGCACTGGCACTGGCGTCATTGACGACATCCTGGACTTTCGTTGCCGCCGAGACGAGCATTTGGTTCGGCTCGAATCCGGTAATACCGACGATGGAAGAAAGCTTCAGTCGCTGGTCCGCGGCCGTTCCTCCGTTGACGACGACGTGAAGGGCACCGACGGAACCGAGCCCCTCGACGACGGTGATCCCCATGCTCTGGAAGTACCTCGTCGCCCCCGCGACATCTCCGGTTTGATTGGCAAGGTTGTTGCTGAGTTGGATCAACCATTCGTTCGGTACGTCGACCACGCCGCCTTCCGAAAGATCGCCGGCGTCCTCCAAGACCGAAGCCAAAGCGGAAGCTCGACTTTCGGAAAGATCATATTTGACGAAATCGTTTGATGCAAACCAGTCTCCTTCAAGCGGGTTGTTACCGGTCATCATCTCCCTGGCTTCCAAAGATTCGGGACTCAAGCGAGTTTTCGTCTTCGCGAAGACATTCTTTTTGTCTTTTTTGCCGTTTCCAATTCCGGCGGAATCCGCGATCGTTTCAAGGATATTTTTTTTGTCCGTTTTCTTCTCAGGTTGTTGAGTCATCGTCGTATTAGTGTCTTGGAATTTTCCGGGAGTGTGACACGGGAACAAGAGAAGCCTAATGCAAAGTACGCGTCACACCGAAAAATCGAAATCTCTTTCAATGATTGATAAACACCGAAATTTTGATCAAGGGTCGGATCACCTTCAAGAAAAATCCAGCGGCTTGACTTCGGTAAAAACGAACGTAAAACACGTCGCTCTAACTCAAGAGTCGCTAAAAACCGCTCAGCTTGCTTTCCATAGTAATCTGAAAGCAAAAAAAATCAACATCAACAGCCAATTTTATCGCCTTTTCCAGATGAAGCGATCCGACGAGCGCCTTGTCTTGCCAAACAAGCGTTCGTACTAAATCTTGGATTAAAAGCAAAAAACATGCCATCCACTTCTCACACTTCAGTGGTTTTTTGACAGGGTGCTTTAATGACTAATTCGACTTCCTGAGAAATACAAAAGCAGAACAATAATTATCCTCTTTCAAGGTTGAGTTTCAAGGCCGCTGTCCTCAAAATGCCAAAAAATGAGAACATATTGTTTTATCTTGCGAATGACAAAATATTTTTCACAAGATTGTTCCCGAAATCCATTGACATAACGAAGGTTGTCCAAGGAGTAGTGTATCATTTTGCAGCACCCTGTTTCAAAATGATACAGATGTGCTTCATTTTTCACGCCAGCGGGAAATGGATTCGGGATAGGGATGGATTCGAACCGGCGACTTTTTCTGCTTGCTGCCGAAAACCATTCCCATTTCTTCGGGGTTGCTCCTTCGCGGTGCGGTTGTATAATTTGCGGCTTAAATAATCCGTTGTGTTCCGGATGAAGTTCACGAACGCAGTGGACCGGAAAAAAAGGGCGAAAACCAAGTTGCATTCTTATGAAATCGCAATACGACATCATTGTGATCGGCAGTGGGTTGGCAGGCTTGACCGCGGCGAACATTCTCGGACGCTCCGGGTATTCCGTCTTGCTGGTGGAGCAGCATTACAAACTCGGAGGGCTTGCTACGACGTTTAACCGCCGCGGCGGGCATATTTTCGACATATCTCTGCACGGGTTTCCCGTTGGGATGATCAAGAGTTGTCGTCGCTACTGGAACACTGAAATCGCCGACCGTATCGTTCAGTTGCCGCACATCCGGTTCGACAACCCCCAGTTTTCCCTCGAAACGACGTTTAATCGGGACGATTTCACGAAGCTGCTGATCGAACGCTTCCAGATACCTGCCGAAAAGGTTCACGCTTTTTTCGACAAGGCCCGGAACATGTCGCATTACGACGATCAGCAGATCACGACACGGGAACTGTTCGACGAGTTTTTCCCCGGTCGCGATGACGTCGTCCGGCTGCTCATGGAGCCGATTACTTACGCCAACGGTTCGACACTGGAAGATCCGGCGCTCACTTACGGAATCGTTTTTTCCAACTTCATGTCGAAAGGGGTTTTCACGTTTCAGGGAGGAACCGATCTGCTCATTCAACTGATGCGGAAGGAACTCTTGAAAAACGGCGTCGATATCGCCTTGGGAACCTCTGCGGAAAAAATCGCGACCGCCGGCGGAAAGATAACCGGCTGCCGGATTAAGAAAGCGTCCGCTCCAAATTCCGTCGAAATCCCTTGCCGCGTCGTTCTGTCCAACGCGAATCTTAAAGGGACGATTTTCCAGCTCGTCGGCAAAGACGCGTTCGACTCCGATTTTCGCGAAGAAGCGGAAGCGGTTCGGCTCAATAACTCCAGCACGCAGGTCTACATCGCGTTGAAAAAAGGAGAAACCGTCGACCCGACCAAGTGCGGCGACTTGCTTTTCAGCTCAACCGCGCCGGCTTTTCGGACCGACCTGCTTTTGAGCCGGAACATTACCAGTCGTACTTATTCGTTCTATTACCCGAAAACCCGCCCGGGCACGGAGAAGTATTACATCGTTGCCAGTACGAACGCGAATTACTCGGACTGGAAAAATCTGACGCCGGACGATTATCGAAAGGGCAAGGACGACCTGATTGCGACGACGCTCGATCACTTGGAAAAGTACGTTCCCCAAGTACGGGACAAAATCGCTTACGTGGAAGCGGCGACCCCCTGTACATTCGAACGCTACACCCGACATTGGGGCGGGGCGAGTTTCGGAACGAAATACGAGGGACTGGCCGTCAGCCGCAAATTACCGCAAAAGATCGCCGGGCTCTATCATGCCGGAAGCGTGGGCATCATCATGTCCGGCTGGCTGGGGGCAGTCAACTATGGTGTCATCGCGGCCAACGACATCGAAGGGTTTCTCCTGGATTTCCAATAGACCGTTTATTCGCCAATACCAAGCCGAAACCAACACTCACGAACGTATGATCCCGGAGGAATCCCTTTCACGCTATATGGAATTCGCACTTTCGGAAGCCCGGGCGGCGGCGGAAGAAAACGAAGTTCCGGTCGGAGCGGTCGTCGTGTGTCAGGATCGTATCATCGCCCAGGCCCATAATCAGCGGGAACAGTTGCGCGATCCGACCGCTCACGCCGAAATGATCGCGATCACGCAGGCCGCGGATTACCTCGGTTCCTGGCGTTTGGAAAACTGCACGATTTTCGTCACACTGGAGCCGTGTCCCATGTGTGCCGGAGCGATCCTGCAAGCGAGAATACCGGTCGTCGTTTACGGCGCGACCGATCCGAAAGCGGGAGCGGTTCGCAGTCTGTTCCAACTCTTGGACGACGAGCGTTTGAATCATCGTTGCGAAGTGATTTCCGGCGTTCTCGCACAGCCGTGCGGACAAATCCTGACCGAGTTCTTCCAAACGCAACGCCTGTTCGGAAAGAAATGAACCCACCGAATCAAGCGGCTCGGATGCAGATGCGTTCGATTTGGGTCGCTTTGCCGGTTTCCGGATCGATTTCGACGACCGTACCGCACATTCGCAGATCGCCGGTTGCGACGTCGTAAGTCGTCGGGCGGGAAGTTCGGACCGCGTCGAGAACCTTGTTGATTTTTCGCCCGATAATGCTCTCAAACGGTCCGGTCATACCGACGTCGCATTGGAACGCGGTTCCGCCGGGCAGAATCTGTTCGTCCGCCGTCGCGACATGGGTATGCGTTCCGAGCACGGCGGAAATTCGGCCGTCCAGATGCCGTCCCATCAACTGTTTGTCGCTGGTCGCTTCGGCGTGAAAATCGAGCAGGATCATTTTCAGCGAAGGATCCTTTTGCCGCATTTCGTCGAGGATCAGATCGGCGGCACGGAAAGGACAATCGACCGGATTCATGAAGACGCGACCGAGCAGGCAAAAGACGCCGACCCGTTCGCCGGAGGGGGTTTCGAGAATCGTAAACCGTTTACCCGGCGCTTCCTGCGGCAGATTTCCGGGACGAACGATTCGTTTTTCGGCGTCGAGCGTTTCGAAAATTTCGTTCTTGCGAAAAGCGTGATCCCCGAGCGTGACACAATCGACGCCGTAATCGATCAGCTCGTGGTAATTGTCCCGGGTAATCCCGGACCCGCCGGCGCTGTTTTCCGCGTTGGCGACGACGAAATCGAGCGAATATTTTTTTTTCGCCAGAGAGATCACCGCCCCCACGACCTTTCGCCCCGGCTTGCCGACAATATCGCCGATCAACAGTAAACGCATCTCCGGAAGCAATAGGGACAAGAGTGGACGAACCCAAAACTTCAATCATATCGGAGCCGCCCCGGTTGTTAAGGGGTTGCAAAGAAACCGCATGGAGGTTAAATGGATAATTGTCACCCTCGAAAACAAAATTTTACGCTCGCTTACGCTTCCCGCTCTGTTTACTACGACATGCTCCTATTCGCTTTTCTTCTCGGTTTAGCCAGCTTGCTGCTCAGTACGTTTTGCAGCGGGACGGAGACCGGGTTTTATCGCGTGCCCCGTATCCAGTTGAAATTGGAGGCGATGCAGGGGGATCTGCAATCGAAGGGATTGCTTTGGTTGGCGAACAGGCCGTCGATTTTCGTCGCAACGATTTTGGTCGCCAATAATACGGGAAATTATCTTGTTTCCGTTGCGGGAGTGCTGTTTCTTCATGAAATCCTCGGCGACGGTCATCCGTTTTTGACCGAACTGTGTTTGACGCTTTTCCTTTCGCCGATCCTGTTCGTTTACGGGGAAATGTTCCCGAAATACGTTTGTCTCCTCGCCCCGAAACGATTTTTGAAACTCGGCAGCCCGTTCCTGTTTTTCCTGACGGTCCTGCTGCTTCCGTTGAGCAGCTTGCTCTGGTTGATCAACCGGTTTTACGCCGGGCTTTTCGGACGTTCCAAAGAGATGATTCGGCTTTCCCTGGCACGATCGGAGCTGGTCAAGACGTTCGACGAAGGGCATGAAGTCGGCGTTCTCGGCCGTGTGCAAAGACAACTGATCGATGGTGTCATTGCCGCTTCGGAGCAGGGAATCAAGTCGGTCGCCGTTCCGGTTCATCATTATCCGCTCATTACATCGGACATGAAACCGTCGACGGTGCTTTCGCTCGCGCATTCGCTGCGGCTGTGCGAAATCCCGGTGTTCGGCAGCTTGGACGCTTTGGACGGCCTGGTTCCCAGCCGCGCTCATTTGGTTCCGGTCGGCTACGTTCGCACGATCGACTTGGAATTGACGGTCCGGCGAACGCTCGGAAAGCTCCCGCTCCGGGAACTGGTGGAAGTGATCGACAACTATTCGATCCTGACCGCGTTGAACCTGTTTCAAACGTCCGGCGAATCGCTCGGAATGGTCGTCGATTCCCACAAACGCTGCTTCGGTCTGGTCTCCCCGGAACTTCTGCGCGAACAGTTGTTCCAAGCGTAGACGGTTTGAGGGATACCCCATCGCATTCTTGACACGCCCCCGCGTTTCACGATAGAATCAACTTCGAGTGTTCGAGACGGTATGCCATTTGTCGGCGGTGTCGTTTTCGCTGTTTCATTCTTCCCCCTTTCCCCACTTACCATTTGACAATCATGTTCAAAAAGACGATTACGATTTGCGTTTGCGTCTGTTTTTTGGCGGTCCTTGGAAGCACGACGACCGCTTTTGCGGCAGAGAATGCTCCGGAAAAAATCAAAGCATTGATCGTCGACGGACAGAACAATCATCCCTGGGCCGAAGTGACGCCGGTGCTCAAGGACATTCTTGAGAAATCAGGCCGGTTCACCGTCGACGTCGCGACCTCGCCGAAACAGGGGGAGGACATGAGTGCGTTCAAACCGGACTTCGCGCAATACGGCGTCGTCGTGATGAACTACAACGGCGACGATTGGCCCGAGGAAACGAAAAAAGCGTTCGTCAAGTACGTCGCCGACGGCGGAGGACTTTCCATCGTTCACGCGGCGAACAACTCGTTCCCCGACTGGAAAGAGTTCAACGAAATGTGCGGGCTCGGCGGCTGGGGCAACCGCAACGAAAAGAGCGGCCCGTACGTTTACTGGGAAGAAGGAAAAGTCGTCCGCAACACGGAACCGGGCCCCGGTGGAAGTCATGGGCCGGCTTGGGAATACCTGATCGAAGTTCGCGAAGACGACCACCCGATTACCAAAGGGCTTCCGAAAGCGTTTCGGCATTGTCAGGACGAGCTTTACGACCGCTTGCGTGGTCCGGCGAAGAATTTCACGATCCTCGCGACCGCTTTCGCCGATCCGAAACAGGGCGGCACCGGGCGGCACGAGCCGATGCTGATGGTCATCGATTATGGCAAAGGCCGCATTTTCCACATCGCCACGGGACACGCCGGAGCGCAGTGCAAAAGCGTTTCGTTTATCGCTCCATTCGAACGCGGAACCGAATGGGCCGCAACCGGAAAGGTCACAATCCCGGTCCCGGAAGATATGCCGGGACCAGAAAAACCGGTGATTCGAGAGTAGTCAAATAGACGGCAGACGGCAGACGACAGACTACGCCGTAAAGTTTCGAGACCTGGGACCGCAGGCTTCCAGCCTGCCAGTGGGCGATCGGGCACCGTTTGTAGGCGTCCGATCGTTTCACGCTACGGGCTGGAAGCCCGCAGACCCAGGTGCAGGCAAGATGCCTGCGGTCCCAGGAAAACGGCGTTGGACGGCAGAGATGTATCGATTTTCCTATCCTCTATTATCTCACGACCTGTTTTTCGATCGTTTTGACGAGCATGTCGTAAATCGGGTCGGGCGATTCCTGTTCGTATTGGATCGCGAGGGCATCCAGCAAGCGTTGGACTTGATTGCCGCGAATCAAAACGCGGTGTTTTCGTACGCTTTCGGCGAACGCTTGGGCCGCTTTCTCGCGGGTCGGCTCCGGAAAACTCTTCAGCGTCGCGATTTCGACGAGTGCGTTTTGCGCCGTGTTGCTCCGTATTAAAGCGAGCAGCGGCAACCCCTCCTCGGCGAGAATCGGCGAATGAGCGGCGTTGCGGGCCAGCATTTCCAGGTTCTCCACCCGGTACAGTTTCGGATGATCCTGCATGTTCGCGGTCAACCAACGGAGCGATTGCCGGGCCTGCTCCAAGCGAATCGGCGCCGGAACTTCCTGAACGCCGGTTAGCTCTCGGACCCGCTGGACGATGAAGTCGGTCGCTTCCCGATCCTGCGGGAACGGTAACACCACGGCGAGCGAATGTTCCAACGACGTGCCCGAGATGCTCCGTTCGAGCTTCGACATCAGCGGGAGCGGCTTTTCGATCGGCGTTGCTTGGAGAATCTCCTCGTCCGCGGAAATCACGGCGATAGGAATTTCATGCGTTCGTGAGTCGTTTTCCATCCGCTGGGCGAACACCGGAACGATCGGCTGACCGCACCGCCAATCGATCAGGACCAATTCGACGTCGGGCGAGGAAACCGCTTCTTTCAGGGCGTCGTCGCTTCGCGTCGCGATTTTCGTTGCAAAACCGAGCGCGGAAAGCGAGCCGGACAATTCCATCGCGTCGGCGATTTTCGGACAGCAGACGACCGCGGTCCGCTTCCCTTCGGCACCGGCGAACCAAGTCAACGCGTCGCTCACGAACGACGAGCCGGGATAGGGACGATTCGGCGCCAGTTTCATCACGCTGGCCGTCGCGGCAAACCGGACCCTGCGGTCGTTGCATTGCGTTGCGAACACGAGCATCCGGGGCCGTACGGTCTGGTTTTGTATGACAGAGACCGGAAAGAGCACGGCATCCGCGTCGCCGGTTTCTCCGAGGAGTTCCGCGGCGGCAAGCCCGGCGCCGGTCCAACCGTTTCGCAACGCTTCGGCCAAAATGGAATCCAATTCCGCGACCGAAAGACCGGAAGCCGTTTCCCGCAAAATGGGGATCCGGCTTTGCGGCGTCTGATCCAAGCCGGAATCGTAAACGATCTTCTCGAATTTCGCCGCGAATCGCAGCAACGCGATTCCGTTCAGGTGCGGAGCGATCTTGTACGCTTGTTCGACCATCAGGAGCGTTTTCAAGCGAATCGCGTCCAGCACGGGAAGTCGGACCAGTTGCGGCTTGCCGGTCGGGCCGGAAATCCAGAGCGTCGACATGTTTTCCGAATCGATCAGCAGGGGACGATCCTTTCCGGCGTATTCCTTCGCGACTTTCGCGAGAGCCAAAGCCGCCTGTTCCGCAGAGGGAAGGCGACCGATCAATTTTTGAACGTAATACCCGATCTGTTTCCTCGTCGATTCGTCCAAACGATCATCGAACAAAGCGGAAAAAAAGACGAACGCATCCTCGGCGGGAATCCAGGAATAAAGGAATTTCGCGCAGCGATCGACCCGCTTCGAATCGCCCGATTCGAGGAGAACGGCGGTCGCTTCCCGGGCGTGTCGTCCGAACGATTTGAGGACAGTTTCGACTTGCGCTCGCTCGTCGTCGTTGGTCGTCGTGCAAAGGATTTCGATCAATTCCTCGATCGAGGTATCACTTCCTTGCCAGATCACGGAGAGCCCGCGATGAATCACCGATTTATCCCCGCCCGCGTCCTGGATTTCTTTGAGTCCCTGGGCAACCGATTCGGGAGGATTCGCTTTCAAAAACGCTTCGGTTCCGTCGACGATCCGCTTGGCGGCAAGCTGCCCCTGCGGTTGAAGCGACGGTTCGGTCATGAGCCGAATCACGTCCTCGGTTCCGAGTTTCTTGTTGATCGCGGCAAGCTGGTCCGGCGTCGCTTCCGCAGAAAGGAATTGCTTGAGTACCCGGCTGGCAATCTCCAGACGCCCGCTTTTCGAAAGCTGGTTGGCGGTGAAAATCAACTCTTCCGGCGTCTTCAGATCACGCCAAAGCAGAACCGCTTCCACGGCGTCTTTGTCGTTCAAATGAGTGTAATAGCCGTCGAGAATCCGATCGACGACCTGCTCGTTCAGCGGAGCAAGACCGGTTTGGGCGAGGATCGCCGCAAGGTTCGAAGCGCCGAGTTGATCCGCGATTTCATACAGTTCTTTTTGCGAAACTTTTGTTTTTTGGAACTGCTCCAAAAATGTTTTGATCAACGGAAGTGTTTGCTGTTCGTTTCCATGTTTGATCAGCAGGGACACCGATTTCATCGTTTCCAGCGGCGTGATTTCCCGATCGACCGTCAAAGCGGCTTCGGCTTTGTCGAGCAAGTTCATCGCTTCGTCGGTCGGAATTTCCGCATGAGTTTCCGGAACGAGATCGACGGACAATCTCCTTCCGGACGAGTCGAACGACTGTTGGGGCTGCGGCTTCTGCGGAGCCGGTTGATTCGTCGGCAACGGCTCTTCCTGAAAGGGGGAAGGTTCGTCGAACGACGATTCACTTTCTTCGGTGTCGTCGCCGAAAATATCTTGGGCGTGGAGTCGATCCGCCCAAACAGTTAACAAGCAAAGCGACAAAACGATAAGTAGAATGCGATAATACATTGCGATTCCCAGAATAAGAACATTTCTTCCGGACGATTGGAAGGAATCAATCCCTATCCGATTATCGTAGAGTCTTTCCGTCAAAATCCTTATGGATTGACTGAAAAGAGCGATTTTTCCCGTCACAAGTCGCGTTGTATCAAATGCAACGATTGTCGCGGATGATTAACCAAGCAAAAAAACAGAGCGTCAAGGGCGCAGTAAAACTTTGCGGGCCGTTAAACAGCACTGTTCCAGTAGACATTCCACTGTTCGCCGTAAAGGACGGCACACAACGCCGCCATGCGATCCGCGTTCCCTCGGTTCCTGGTGGGGCACATGGATATTTTATGTGCATCTCCGAAAAAGTCAAAAGCATCCTGACTCGCAGCAAGTTGACAGGCGACGGGTATCGCCGCCGGGTGGAAAATCGGGTATAATCCTTGTATTCTGATGCTCGTATAAGAACACGTGATCTATTTGATCGGGCTATTTATTTTTACTGTCTCAACAGCCTGAGCAAAATTGGTGAAACATTTTCTTCACCCCAACA
>JAVBPO010000184.1:0-9674 GCA_031549565.1 Thermoguttaceae bacterium | reverse complement strand
GGTTGGTCCGGATCGCGATATTGCTGAAAAACCCGGTCCCGATGTCCGAGACCTTTTTATATTTCTGGCCGAATCGATTCTGCTTCTCGATCGGCGACATTTCGAAATCGGTTTCATTCAGCGGTTCCGGTTCGGCGAATTCGTTCAAGGGCATTAGGGGGTCTCCTTTGTGATGGGCAGGGTTTCCGTTGTTTTTTCTTCCGGATCGAGGTCGACGTCGCTCCACGGTTCCGGCTTGATCGATTTTTCAATACGATCCAGACGCTTTGAGACACGGCGAATCGCTTTGGTATTTTCTTCGAGGACGACGGCGAACTTATCGAGAATCCCTTTGCCTTGGGAGAGCAGGTACCAGATGATGAAAAACAACACTCCGTCGAGCGTCAACTTTTCCAACGGTCCTATCGGCGCCAATTCGGCAATCGCAAAGATTCCCGAGGCTGTGATACAAGGCAAAGCAAATCTCATTTACGCCTCCTTTACGATGTTCGTCCGAGCCCGGAATAATCGGGGGCACACTCACGGCGAGTGAACCCCCAGATGCCGAATGCGGATCCGTAGCGGGTTCCGCCCGCGATCACCTTTTTCGTGACAGACGGCGACATCCATCCGCTTCCGTCGCCCCAGGAGCTGACTTTCGTAATGGAGCCGGTCGCAAGCTCGACATTGCCGCCACACGCTTCGCAGTGCGATGTTCGACCCGCCTCATAAACGACGCCGTTTTTGATGAGCGTTTTTTGCGTGGTGCCGTAAACGATCCAGCGACCGGTTTTCGCCCAAAGCTGCCACGCCTCGAAATTCATCGGCAGTTTCACGACGACGACATCGTGGGCGACGGCATGATCTTTCCACGTGTTGTAAAAATCGGTGCAATTGCGGAGAAGCTGCTTTTGCAGCGACCCGCTGTATTTCGGCAGTCCCGGCAGATCGGCGGGCAGAACACCGTGCGTTGCGATGTGCTGCATCGCAAGCGAAATGCTCATGCCGTTGTCGTAGTGGTCGCCGACCAGGCATTTTCCGACACCATAGATCCACGGCTTGAACGTCCGGTAAACTTTCGATTCGACGCCACGGTAAGTTTGATAAACTTGCGTCAGGTCGGTAGCGTTGCCCGTTCCCCAAGAGCCGCAATCGTTCGTTTCCTGATTGCCGTAAACGTACTCCATATAGGACGAACGGCCTTCCGCGTAAAGCGTTTCAACCGCCTGCCTGATCGAGACGGTCATCGGCGATGCCGCCTCCGCGACGACCTGGGCTTCGACGTCGCTCCACGACAGGACGGACCCGCGACATTTATCCGAGAATATCTCGAAATCGCGTTCCTCCTGTTCGGGATTCCATCCGGTGAAATGGTCGTAGAGCATGGCGTTACAAGGGGCAGTTGCCGGTGGGGCAAATATTGAGTCGCGGAACAAGGCGGTACCGTGTCGCCTTGGGAGCCGTCTGTATTGAGCCTGTTTGGTTCGGCGTCGTCTTCGGCAGTTCGTAGGTCCAGCCGTTGACTTTCAAAGCCTCGCCGACGTCAGCGTAAACGTCTTTGATCGGCCTGACTTTTACCTCTTCTTCGACGGCGGTTTTGATTTTTTCGTTGACCGGTTCCGCTTCTTTATGCTGCGTTTCGGTCAAGGCCTTGTTCGAATTTTCCCGCACGTTTTCGCGGAGTTTCAGGTCCGTCGAATAATTTTCGACGGCATCCAGATAGCACCACGCCCAGCGGTCTCGAATCTCGGTGGTAAGTGGCGATGCAATTTCGGCTATCTTGTCGCGGAAAGTCTTTTCCGGTTCCGGCTCGGGATCCGGCGTCGGTTCCGGCGTTATGTTGTCGGGCGGAACGACCGGTTCGGTTTTGTCCGGAACTGGGGTCGGCGTCGGATTGTGCGGCCATTTGTAGGCGACAAAACAGACGGTACATCCCACGATCAGAAAACACGCGAAAGTCGCGACGCAAATATTGCTCACGTTCGTCGTGTTCCAGTGAAACGACTCGTCGTCACGTTCTTCCAGTGCTTCGGTCCGACGCTCCAATGCCGCGATTCGATTTTGCAGACTGCGATTACTCATCGTTTTTGAGGGCTTTGAAAATCTGGACGGCAAACTTGACGAACTGGACGAACGTCACTAAATCGAGAAAACCGGCCCCGACGTATCCGCTTGTGTCGGCGGTATCACAGGCGTAGGCGACGCTCGTATAGTCGCGGCACATTTCGGTCGTCACGGCGTCGGAATTGAGTCCGGGCAGGTTCTGGAGGATCTTCCAGAAGGCGGTCCAGACCAAATCGCTGTCGATGCCGAACTGGAGAATAGCGGCGATTTGATCGTCGACTTTGGTCGGCGTGTACCGGGCGAAGGCCGAGAGCCCGTCGGCAAAGTAGCGGAACAATTCGCGGGTCGATTCGGAATCGGAAAAGTCGGTCAGGGCTTTGACCCGTTGAAACGTCGGCGACTGCACGGCGTCGGAGACGTAAGCGGTCAGGTTGAATTTTTGTTTGAGCATGGTGTCGGCTCCTGGGCTGGGAGGAAAATGGATAAGGGGGAGGCCGAAGCCTCCCGGGGGTGGCGTCACTCGGAGCTTAGGTCGCTTTCAGGAACGACGTAAACACAACATAGACCGTCGTGTCAGTTGCTGATGCGGCGCGTTCGGCAAATCCGATAAACTGGCCGGTTGCCTCAACTTCCTGTGTTGCAAGGTTCAAATTAACCGGACCCATTTGAGCAACGGCAACTCCGGACTTTTTATTGAAAGACCAAATTCCGGCAGTCGCGATGCCGATTTGCATCCCCTTGTCGATCATCTCTTGAGTTACGTCCTCAAGAGAAATGAAAGGTTTATCGTTGATAATAAAAACACGACCCGCCGGACCGAACATATCCGCCGTTGCCACGACATTCAATTGGTCCTGATCTCCACGTCGATGAATTCCCATGATATTTTCTCCTGTTAATGAATGATTGATTGAAATATTTTAGAAATCAAAGGGGAGTCCGTTCCCCTTTGACGATCAGGCTACGCACCCGGCGAGTAGACGCCCATCCGCCCGTCTTCCAGGTTGACGCCGTAATCGTGGTAAATTCTCCACGACACTCCAAGCACGTCGAACGCGGCGTTTTCCTGTTCGATGATCGGCGTTTCACGACCGCCAAGGAACGAGAGGTTGATGACCGACCCTCGGCTGGGCGAGGCAAGCAGATACCACGCCTTGTCGTTTCCGCCCTGTGCGGTCGACAGATAGGGGGACGCTAAGACCGTGAACATATTCGCCCACGGGTTCATGGAGGGAACCCGATCGGTGGGAGCCTGGTTGAAGACCGGCGAGGATGTCAGCAAGGTTGCTTCCGTCCAAAGAGCCGGTGAGACCAGCAGGTATTCCGGCTTGATACTGATCGGGAGTCCGCTGGGACCGACCATCTCCATGAACAGCTTCGCAGCTTCGCCGAGCCCGTCGTGATCGAGCTTTTTGTTGGTCGCGACGAGATTTTTCATCTTTGCCGTGAACAGCTTGGATTGACTGCCGATCAGCAATTCAAACCCTTCGCTCTCAATGGTTTGAGCGGCGGCGTTTCCGAATTCCGCCGGAATCTTCGCGAGCGCGCCAAGGTCGTCGTTGATGATCATTTTTCGAGTAATCGTGATCAAATCTCCGATGGTATCAATTCCGCGTTCGTAAGACTCTTCTCCGAGCGTAGTTCCTTCGATTTTTCCGGTCGACGGGACTTTTTTCATCTTGCCGCCTTCGAGGTAGATACGGTAAGAGAACGCGGGCTTGAAGTCGTTGCTCGATCCCCGTGAGGCGATTTGACGCAACACAGACGGCACGCTGTCGTAGGCTTCCAGCAACGTCTTGTTGATGACGTTGGAAAGGATGCCGGGCAAAGAAACCGTACTGAACGCATTTCCGGACGCCATGAGCTTGTTGTTGGCAGCAAGCGACTGGCGAGCGGCGGTGTAAGCCTGCCACATTCCTTCACCTCGCAATCCCTCCATGCTCGGCACGTGAACCCCCGCCACATCCGAAGCGGAACGGACGCATTCGGCAACGATCCGGTTCATTCCGAATCCGCGATTCGAAGCGGCAACCGCTTCGTTCATCACTTTTTCGCTGAAATACTTGCCAGCCGTTTCCGGACGCCAGCCAAGTCCCATGAGAGCGGACGCGGCAATCACTTGGGCGCGATCGGGTCCACCGTTGTTACCCTGACGGACAGAGGGAGGCGTCATTCTTCGGTTCCTTTCTTTGTCGGCTTTCAGAATTGCCAGTTCGGTTTTGTCGCGAGACCACCCCTCTCGGATCGCAGCCGCTTCAATTTTCGGGTAGCCTTTCGCAACTTTACGGATCGCGGCGATACGCTCGGTTTCATGGGCTTCACGTTCCCGGTGAGGGTTGCGTGACGACTTCGCTTTCCGAGCGGCGGGTTTTTCCTCTTCTTCGTCGGAGTCCTCAATCGTCTCCTCTTCGGATTCGTCCTCTTCGGGATTGTCCTCATCGGATTCGTCGCTTTCGGACGGTTCCTTTTCCTCATCCTCTTCCGAGGGAGTATTTTCGTCCTGTTCATCTTCCTCGGTCGGGTCCTCTTCCTCCGATGCGGAGATACCGGCCTTGCGGCGGCGATTTCGGATCCTTTTGCTTTTGGCGTCGACTCCTTCGGGAGCCTTAAATTTTGTAACGGTCATGTCGTTAAACCTCTTGGCTAATATCTCCGCCGAAGTTTGATCATCGGCACCGAAAGTAACAAAACTCGTTTCGTACAGAACACCGTTCCGATAAACGAGAAGTGGCCCCTCCCACTTTTTTCCATTGACTACGATACTTTCCCCTTCGGGAATTTTTTCTTCATCGCCACGATCACAGGCGATAGACGCCTGCCAGGGGAATCCGTTTTTTCCGGATTCGGCGACGTGCTCCGGGATTTCCCCTTTACACGATACGACGCCTTCGATTAAAATATTGCTGCCATGAACGGCGATCGAGGTGGAGTGGCCGACCTTTTCCCATGAGTTATGCTCATGCAGAATCGCCATCGATTTTTTGGGAATGGTCAGCGAGGCGATATCGACGATCACGGGGCAGTCCGACCACCACTGGTAGACCGGAATGCCGGTATTCGCCACCATTTTGAATTTTGGCAGCCCTTTCGATCCTTCGGAAAACCTGACCGTTTCCGAAAGGAAAACGACATTTCGTTTTTTCGGATCGGTGAGATTAGTCTTCTTCCTGGTCATCGGGTGTCGGTGAAAAATCGTCTAGGTTGGATTCGAGCCCGTATTCTTTTTCAAGATCCTTTTCGCGTTTTCGTTGCAACAAAACTTCCTGCCAGTCAAGCCCTTCGTTGGCGCACTCGACGGCAAGCGAAGTGACGCCGTTCTTCCGGCGAATCAAAGCGGCTTCCGCCTCCTTCTTCGGGTCGACGTGCTTGGAGGCGGGATACATCCATTTATAAGTCGCCCGAGCAATAACGTCCTTTCGGTCTATGAGGTACGGATCAACGACCGTGGCCTCGTTCAACCATCGCCGCAAGGTCGGATTCAACACCGTATGGCCCAAGCGGTGCCGCTCCACGTCAATCGCCTTGGCATAATTTTGAAAATCGAGTCGCCCGCTGGCGTAGTTGTATCCGTCGCTCCGATTGGCGATCACGTTGAACGGAACATGCAGGCAACGAGCGATTTCGCACAGGATTTCGTCCTTGAACATTTTGTACGTCGTGACCGGCTGCTCCGCTTTGATTTGCGATATGTCCCACCCCTCCGGAAGCGACAATAAGGTTCCTATCAGATATTCGATCAGCTCAAACGGTTGCGGGTTCGGCTTGGTATCGACTTGCGGGTTGTTGGTTTTCAGAACACCCGCGACACTGGCCGCGAATTCAAAAGCCCGCATCACGGCAAGCGTCGCCCTTCGTAATTGTGCGAACAGCGGTAGCGAGGGAGCCGTTTCAGGAATCCCCCTCGCTTGACGCGGTCGTTGCGGTGTAAAATAGTGAATGATTTCGCGTGCAGGAACTTTCAAATAATCATTAAAAACCGCCGTAAAACCGAGTGTTCCGATATCGCCGGGATGATATTTCAAGACATGATATTCAATCGGCGTTCCAAACGAATTCACGATAACGCCGTCGATGTGGTTTTCCGGATTGGCGGCAAAATCGAAATCAGGTGTTGTGACTTGTTCCGCTTCCAGCAACGCAAGATCGAGTTTGACGGAATGATCCAGTTGCTCATTTGTGCCATACATCGCGAAGCCTTCGCCGTCGACGATTTTCGCTTTTCGCATCAAAAGGCACTTTTCCACGAATCGAACTTCGTCGCACCACGTGCTCCACTCGCGCTCAATGTAATTATTGACATTGGAATCTTCGGAGAAAAACTGAAGTCTCGCCCCGGTTCCGATCAGGTCGTTGGCGAGCGTCTCGGTCGCTCCGATACCATACGAATTGTTTTTGATCTCATACCGGGATCGCTCCCGAATGATTTTCCGAATCTCCGGCGACGCCGCCGCGTTAGCGGAATACGAATCGGCGTTTGCCCAGTGCTTGTAATTTTCCGTCGATGTCTCGGCCGCGTCGTAACGCGCTTTCACTCTACGGTATTCGTACAAAAACGTATCGCGAAACATTTCATAAGACGTTCGCCTTTTGAAAAGCCGCTGAATGGTTTTTGTAATCGATGGAATTCCAAGCATTATTCAATCCCGGGCGGTACGGTTTTGGCAAATCCCAACTGCGAAAACGGATTTCGTGCGGTTTCCTGTTGCTTCAGGTACTCCAAACCTTTGATAGCTTGGTCGATCGGGATGTTCGTTTTCATGTTCGTGGTCCCGTCGACGACCGTTTGTTTCGACAACGGCTGCGTCAAAAGACTTCCGATCGTTTCCCGTTCGATTTCTGATTGTGTTTTGATTTCGTTTTCGGACATAATTCGCCTCGCATGTCTATCCGGATAATAAATACGAAACGCAGAGGCGTCAAGAAATAAAACAACCTCCTTTCCTTCATCAAGGAAAAGAGGTCGAAAATTCGATAATATTCTTTCGGTTATCGGCGATAATGACGGCTTCTCGCCTGTTTCGCCATTTCCGAAAACGACATTTCTTCTTTAGGCTTGCCCTGCTCCGGAGAACCGGATTCCTTGTCCGGTGCATTTTTCACGGATTTTGCCGCGTCTTTCAAAAACCTTTCCGGATTTTCGCGTCGATCCTTCGCCCTAATCGCCAATTCGGAAAATGAAATAGTGGGAACGATCTCTTTTTCCGGCCCATGAGTCGCCAGATAAATCCCCTGTTCCGACAGGGCAACCACGCAATGCGTCAAATTGTCCCAAAGGTGAGAGCGGTTTTTCATTCTGGGTCGGTCTTTCCACACGGTTTCCACGCCGGTCTTCGTGTAAACCTTTTCGTGATACTCCGCCGTCCAATCTGAAATCAACTGTGCGTGATCGTGCCGATCTCCATTGAAAATGCTTAAAGCGGACGGGCTGCCAAGTGACGCCTGAATTCTAGCCAACTGAAAGGTTTTCCAGTAATTGCCGCTGTACAGCATGTGGCGAACTTCGCCGTTTTTTGCCGGTGGAATCTCCCACTTTTTTTCACGACCCCAGCGTGCATTCATTTTTTTCGTTCCCGTGCAAAGCGATTTGTCGAACGAAAACGACGGTATGACGACCCCCGAATAAAGGCTGTTTTTACAGAACTTCCGAATCGTCGCCGTCAGATTTCCTTCCTTGGCATCAATGAACAGTCGTGAGACCGAGTGCGTCGAGCCGTCCTCGTTTCTGAATTTTCGCTCCAACAGCTCCGGTACCAGAACCGTAAACGCTTCGTAGATACTTTCCTCCATCGCCTTGCCGGGAAACACGTCGCCGATCTTCTTGGAAACATTTTCCGGATAGACAACGGCGTTGGAGTTCTGTTTCGGCCACACACCGTAGTCAACAACGTGAATCGAAAAAGAGTCGTTGCCGGAGCATATCATCCAAGTCAACATGTGGTGATGCACGTCGATCGAGGCAACTAGTTTCGTCGTATCGCCCGGAATCCAGCCGCGAGGGAATGGAACACGCCTCGCCATGATCGCGTCAATATCGAGGTCCTCGGTGTCACGCATGATTTCCGCAAGTGGCGAGTTCATATCCTCCGACCAAAACGACGATTCGTTTTCAAGGAAGTTCTCCATGAGGGCTTGTGTTGCCGAAATTTGAAAGTCCCATTTGGCGTATTCCCAGTGAGGCTCGAAACCGGCGTCGAGCTCCTCGCGATTTTTCAGGTAATACGCATTGACGCCTTCTCGCACTTTCTCCGATGCCGTGTCCGGGTCTTCGCCGGAATGCCGCTCCAACAATCGCAAGTGCTCCTCATCGTAACGACGCCAAGGCGAAAAGTCGGACGGAATCTTGTCAAACGCTCCCTGTCTCTTTCCAGTCCATTTTGGATTCTTCAAGCGGCGGTCGGCAACGTCGTCTTGGTTTCGAACCGTACACGTAATCACGATCTTCGGGGGCGTCTTTTTGTCGGGAAGGTATTTGAGCGTTTTCTCGATTTGCTTTTCGAGCTTTTCGGTTCTCGAAAACGACATGGAACTCTCTTCGTCCTGAACGTCGTCCAACCAAATCGCATCGGGGCGGATCGCTCCTTTGGTGTTCCGGACCCTGGCCCCAAGCTGCTTCGAGTAAATGCCAAGAGAGCGAATGATTGAACCGGCACAGGTCGAGCCCGGTATCGTCGGAAAAACGATCTGGTCGGCGCCGATCTTGACTCGCGTACGTTCTCCTTCAAAAGTTTGAGCGTTCCCCCGCGTGGCGGTTCCTTCCAGCATTCGGAAAGAATGACACACTTCCGGAAAATCTTCGTAAAGCAAATCATTCGTTTCGAGTTCGACGAGGAGCGAAGAAAGAATGTCGTGGGCGTTTTCTTCGTTCGCGGCAATAATCATCAAAAATTTGATATCGCCGCGGAGAATGAACCAGAGAAACAAAAACGACAATGTCGTTGTCTTCCCCCAACGTCGCGGCATGTTGACGACATGCTTGAGACTTCCTTTCGTTTTTGTCACGGTGTCGATGTTCATGCGATGACACAACGAAAACGGATCGGTAAACAATTCCGAGCCGTATGTCTCCATGAAAACGTAAGGGTCGTCAAGTGCGGCCTGTCGGTGCTCTGAATTGATAATTTCTGGGAGCGGTCCGATCTCGCGAGCCGCCGCACTTTTTTCCCGAGAAATCTCCGCTTGATACTCGCGAACTTCTTGCGGCGTTCTTTTTTTACGCTTCGGTTTTACTTCAAATTCTTCCATGATAAATTAAAAAACTAACACTCTTATGCCGTAGAACCCAAAAGCGGTCGGTTGGCATGATTTTTGCATCCGGTAGTACCTTCAGTCAATTTTCTTCGATTTTATCCTTGGCTTTTTGTACCTCATCCATGCACTTGTCACACCACCTCCACCGCTTCCCGCACCATCCACAGTCGCGATACGTGTAAATGAGTTGCCCGGACTTCGGGTAATCATCAACGTACCAAGTCGGTCCACCGCACTTCGGACACCTCCTCGACGCCTCCCTGCCTCTGACGACCGAATCTTCATCCCGTTGATTGAACTGTACCATTGTGTTTCCGGTTCGATTGCTGTAATGCCTGTACACGGACCTTGCGTGCATCCTGTCGCGATATTGTCGCCTTTTC
>JAVBPO010000130.1:0-29012 GCA_031549565.1 Thermoguttaceae bacterium | reverse complement strand
CGGATCAATACGCGAATCGAGGACCATCTTGACGCCTTCCGGGAATTTTTGATGTCGCAATCCAAAAGCCGGACTTACGTCGCTTCGATGATCCGGTACGTTCAAAAGATCAGCGAAGGGTGCAATTTCAAGCGTATGCGTGATCTCAAACCGACCGAATTGATCACGTGGCTGAACAAACAGACGGCTCGCGGCATGGGCGCCCGGACTCGCAACATGCACCGCTGCGCGATGATTCGTTTCGCGAATTGGGCGGAAGAATTCAAGCGACTGCCGTACAACCCGTTTCGCCGGGTGCCGAAGATGAAAGAGAAACTCGATCGCCGTCATGAACGCCGAGCTTTGACGCTCGATGAAATCGCAAAGCTGCTTGACGCCGCTGAAAGCCGACCGCTCCGCGAGGTGTCGCTGGTACGGACCGGACCGAACAAGGGCAAACCGCATGCGAATACTCGCGAAGAGATCAAAGAGGAAGCAAAACGGCTCGGCAAGGAACGCAAGTTGATTTACGCAACGCTGATTTATACCGGCCTTCGCAAGTCGGAACTCAAGTCGATCACGGTCGGGCAGGTGTTCCTTGACGCCGAAATCCCGCACATCGTCTTGCGCAACCGCGACTCGAAAAACGGCGAAGGTGGCGTCTTGCCGCTGCACCCGACGCTGGTATCGCATCTGCGGGAATGGCTGGGGGTTCGCGGCGAAGTGACGCCGAAGGATAAATTGTTCAACGTGTACAGTTCATTGAGTCACGTCTTGAATCGCGACTTGGCGTTTGCGGGAATCGAGAAACGTGACACCCTCGACCGCGTAATCGACGTCCACGCGTTGCGGCATACGCATTGCACGATCTTGCAGGGACAAGCTGGTGTCGACATCGGCGTCGCTCAGAAATCGATGCGGCATTCCAGCCTGAGCATGACGCTCAACTACACGCACACGGACATCTCGGCGGTCGCGAACGGGATCAACCGCTTGCCGGATTTGCTGGGCGGGAAACCGGCTGAGAATAATTGACGGAAAAATTTCGCCCGGCGGGGTTCTTCTTCGGAAGGATTTCGTCGGGCGTTTTTGCGTTTCTTGGTGGATTCGCGTTTTCCTAACACGAGAAACCCTGCCTCGACAAGGTGGTTCCGAAGCCGAACCCGGTCGAAAGGCAATTGGGCGAAAGAAAGCCTCACAAGAGGGCGGACAACCGGCTTGTCGGTGGAGGCGGTGAAAAGAAGGGCGAGCGTGTAGACAGATGTTCGGTGTCTTCCGGACATGAGATGAGCTTCTTAACAAATGGCAATTGCTCACCATGATAAGAAATGATAGAATCACAGATAGGCAAAATCAAAAAATCGAAATGGTTATTTTATATATAAAATTCAACGTAGGAGAATTATTGTGGCACTGCTTAACAAAATCTTAGTGTGGTCAGAAACGAATTTACATTCTTGGGCTAGAGATGCAGCGAGAAGGCTATTTGAAAAGGATAGCCAGTTAGACGATACTGATTATGCTGAATTGTTTGAGTTACTAAAAAAAGAGCATGGCATTGAACAATTAATTGAAATAATTTCAGTACCATTGTCGAAAGAGCATCTACCTACCGCATCGCAAACGACAGCTGCTTTTAAGATTATCGCGATGCGTGACCTGTGTCATGTTAATCGGATACCACCAAATCAGAAAATTCAGTTTTCTGAGAGTGGTCTTACGATAATTTATGGTGGAAACGGCACGGGAAAATCTGGCTATGCAAGAGTGCTAAAAAAAGCCTGTCGAGCAAGGGACATGAATGAAGAGATACTTCCTGATATGACGGCTCCAAGAAATCCTCAAAATAAAGCAACCGCAGTATTTGATGTAAAAATAAATGGAGTCGAACAGAGCTTGTCGTGGACACACAATCAATCGCCACCAGAAATTTTATCCCTGATTTCTGTTTTTGATAGTCGTTGTGCGAGACTTTACATTGATGAAAAACAAGATGTTGAATATGTGCCTTATGGATTAGATGTACTCGGAAATTTGGCAACTCAAGTTTATCCTGAAATTGGTCGACGGCTGGAAAGAGAAATTGGAAACACCGTCCCAGATAATACATCCTTTAAGCAATTCTTCAATGACACCATTGCCGGCAAGTTTGCTAGCAGTATTTGCCCCGAAACTACAAGTGCAGATTTAGATAAAAATCTAGAATTTACAAAGGCAAATGAAAAAAGATTAAGTGATATAATATCTCAACTCAATCAGACAGACCCTGTTTCAAAAGCAAAAGAACACCATCGGCTTTATGAGCGATTGAAAGAGCTGATAGGGATCGTCAAGAAGTTCTACGACGAGACTAATTCCCAACAATTGCAGACGTTAGAGATTCTATGCAATGAATACAATACTGCCAAGAATGAGGAAATGATTGCCGCTTCAAATTTCCGTGCTGGCGATAATTTGCTTCCAGGGACTGGAGAGGGTATTTGGAAGGAATTATTTGAGTCGGCAAGAAAATTTTCTGTGGAAGTAGCTCACAAGGATCACGTTTTCCCAAATCTTGATAAAGAATCACTGTGTCCCTTGTGTCAAGAACCACTCGAAAACGGCCTTGATCGACTCAAAAGGTTCGATGAGTACATCAAAAATACAGCATCACAAAAGGTGCAAAAAAAGAATCAAGAGATTAATAATTACAAAAAAATCATTGAGGCAAAAAATTACTCCATTACTGTTGATCGGTCATTGTCAGAAGATGACATAATTGATCGTGAATTGATATCCTTGATACAAAAATTCGAAGCAGAACTCAAGCAATTTCAGAAGCATATTCTTGATGCGATTGATGCTCGTAGTTGGTCTCCGGCACCAAGAGTAACTATGCCGCCCATATCAGTATTGCGTTCCAAAGCCGCGCGGCAATTGAATGAGGAGCGAAAATACAAAAAACTATCCAATAAAAGTAATGTCGAAAAATTGAAACAAGAGCAGCGAGAACTACTAACTCGCCGCGATTTGAATTTGCAAAAAGCATCTATCCAAAGATATATTGATATCGCCAAAAGAAAGAAACAATTGGAATCCTGCCGAACAAGCCTTGACACATCCAAAATTTCTAAGCACGCAAAAAAATTGTCAAGTGAAGCTATTACAGATGAACTTCGCATTGCCTTGGAAAGAGAATTCAAACGGTTTCGGCTCGACAGAATCAATGTAATACTCAAGGACTCTGCCGAAAAAGGCAAGATGAAACACCAGTTGCAGTTAGAATTTTTGAAAAGTGGCGAAGGGAAGATTCGCGATATTTTAAGTGAAGGAGAGCAGCGAGCAATTGCATTGGGGGCATTTTTGGCCGAATTAAATCTATCAAATAGCGTCGGCGGGATAGTTTTTGATGACCCCGTATCGTCTTTGGATCACTGGCGAAGAAAAATCGTTGCGGAACGACTTGTTGAAGAAACGTCCAAAAGACAAGTAGTTGTCTTTACGCACGACACCGTTTTCTTATCACTCCTGCAAGCTGAAGCAAACAAACACAACATTGACAAAACAATTATCCATCTTGAACACTGTAATCAAGTGCCAGGCCATGTTCGCGATGGTCTACCGTGGGAGCATGAAAAATGTTCCGAACGAATCCATAAACTCGAAATACTTCAAAGAGATGTTGCGAAGAATTGGCAGACTTATCCCAATGAAGAACAATCAATTAGAATATGCAATCTATATGGTTTGCTCCGGGCAACAGTAGAACGAATGATTCAGGATGTTGTGTTTTGCGGCGTAGTAAAGCGTTATGAAGATTGGATTGCAATAAATGGACTAAAACAAGTAATTGGTTTTAGCAGACCTGAACACGATGCAATAGCTGAATTGTATCAAAAATGCAATGAATTAACATCGGCACATGATTCATCATCCGCGAAAAACTTGCCCGCACCCGAACCTTCAGATTTTCTCAATGACTTGAAGCAATTTCGAGCAATAATGGATATGATTGCTACGAGAAAAAACCAAATACCATAGAAATGCTCAGGCGTTTGAGGTTTCTCCGACTTGCACGACGTACAGCGATGACTTTTCGAAGAAACTCGGCATCTGACATAACAAAAGCGGCAAACGGGGCGGCTCCGAAGCCGAACCCGTTCAAAGGGCGACAGGGCGATAGAAAGCCCCACACGGGGGCGGACAAGCGGCTTGCCGGGCCAAGCGGCGAAAAAGGGGCGAGCGCTTGCGCCGTAGACAGATGTTCGTCGGTCCGGAAAAATGGCTACGGCTCCGTGTTTTCCGGGCTTTTCGCCGGGTCGCGGCAAAAACCCGTTCTTGCGCCGGTTCCTGCGCGCCCGTACACTTCTATGCACTTCCTTGCACAAAAAGCGGTACTTTACAAGAATAGTCAGGTATTTTAGCCGCCGCGAGGACGTACAAAAACCGCTCAAGGCTATTTTCGCAAAGTCTTGAACGGCAAGAGTTTAAGAGAAAAGGCGGACGCAAGCATCCGCCTTTTTTCATAATCGGGGCGACAAGATTTGAACTTGCGACCTTCTGACCCCCAGTCAGACGCGCTAAACCAGGCTGCGCCACGCCCCGATCTTGTTGGCGAACAATTTAGCAAATTTCAGCCGTCCGACAAGCCCTAAACAACCGCTTTCTTTCATCAAACTCCCTAACGTAGCTCCCTCATCGTTAAAAAACTAAAGACCGCTATGATTCCCGAGGCGACCAGAAAACCAATGTCCATGATCATCGACGCCTTGCCAAAAGGAATTCCCGCCGCTATGTCCAAAAGAAATACCAATAGCAATAAACAGGATAATGCAAGTGAGGCGATGCAGAGAATCTTCGACATGGAACTACTTAAGGTCATCTTAACTATCAAAACAGCTATCGTCTCGCGATTTCACCAATTCTGAACCGTAGGCAAGTATAGAGCATTTTTCACCCTACCACCACTTGCCAAGTACGTTTTTTCATGAAATTTCTATTTTTCGACTTGAGCTTGCGGTTTTTTTTGATTGTAGGGAATATTTGTCGACTTCCTGTTTTTCTACTTTTCACAAGTACTATACACGGGACCGCGGCACGTTGCAAGATTCGTTGCCGTGGGATTCTTGTCCATTTTCACATTCCCAAGTATCCTTGGAAATTTCAATGTGAACAGTGTCCCCTTGCCCGGCGAACTCTCCACCCGAATCCTTGCGTTATGCTGCTCAAGTATTTTTTTGCACGACGCAAGCCCCAAACCACTTCCCCCTTTCCCCGATGCGTCGGGACCGCTTTTCGTCGAAAAATAGGGATCAAAGATCGATTCGAGTTTGTCCGCCGGGATTCCACACCCGAAATCCCGTATCGAAAGGTCTACCGTGCTCCCTTCTTTATCCCGACACAGTTTCACGAGAATTTTTCCACCGTCGGGCATCGCCTGTCGAGCATTGATCAGAAGATTGAGTAAAACCTGCTGGATTTGGTTTCCCTCAGCCATAACCTCTGGTACTGCTTGATATTCCCTTTCGACGGTGATCCGGTATTTTGACATTTCCCGATCCAAAAGGAAAAGCGTTTCCTCGACGAGTTTCGACAAATCCGTCGGTTCAAGGACGTTCTTTCGGTTTTTCGCCGCCCCGAGAATCGTTGAAATGATCCTTGTCGCACGATTCGCGGCCCCGAGAATTTTGTCAAACGCTTTGTCCCGAGTCGCGTCGTCCTTGTGTCGCAGCCCCAGTTGGGCATAGTTCAGTATCGTAGTCAAGATATTATTGAACTCATGCGTCGTCGTCGAGGTCAATTCGCCAAGAATCGCCATCTTTTGCGCGTATGCAAGCTGCTCTTCAAGAAAATGGATTTTTTTCTCCAAGGAATCCATGAATCTGGTTGTCCGTTGGTTTCGGTCGTAGACATACTCCCCCACTCAGGGATCGGCATTTCAGCGGTTTGAGTTGATTAAAACGGACAATGAGGCGAAAAACGGAGCGATCGGGAGGTATCGACTCTTCACACTGATTTGCGACAGGGTATACTGGTCGTGATAATACGTGTAGTGGTGAATCCGGTTTGGTCTGCGCCGTTCCGTTAGCGGCGGGGCTTGCCCCGCGTTTGTTATGTGAAAATCCCCTCCTTCCAAACGCCTCAAATGAAGCCGTCCGCACAACCCAGCCCGGGGCAAGCCCCGGCGCTAACGGCAAGCTTTCCGAATAAACACAATATCTCCGTAATATTATGCCGAAAAAAATTCATCAACCGAATTTATTTCCTCAGCCGGGGATCACGATCGCCGAGTTTTTCGGGCGTATTTCCAGTGGCGAAACGGGAATCAGCATTTGCCGCATTACCAGTGGGGCCGGTTGGTCGGAGCCGCGACAACGCCCGGATTTCGATGAGTACACGATCATGCTCAGCGGTTCGTTGTATCTGACCGCGGAGGATGGAACAACGACCGTCGTTCGTGCCGGCGAAGCGGTTTTCGTTGCCCAAGGGGAATCGGTTCAGTACAGCTCCCCGAAGGAACCCGGCGCCGATTACATTGCCGTTTGTGTTCCCGCTTTTTCAATGGATTTGGCCAATCGGGAACCGGATTGAAAACGATGATCATTCAAAGCCCCATGCAAGACGTTTCTGAAATCCTCAAGAAAGTTCGACGGATCGAAATCGTTGCCAATCGCGCGGTCGATGAGCTTTTAGCCGGTCAGTACAAAAGCGTTTTTCGCGGACAGGGAATGGAGTTCAACGAAGTGCGCGAATACGAACCGGGAGACGACGTTCGTTTGATCGATTGGAACGTTACCGCCCGGGAAGGAAAACCGTTCATCAAACGATTCTCCGAAGAGCGGGAATTGTCTATTTTGTTTCTGGTCGATGTTTCCGCTTCGGGGACCTTCGGCTCGAATCGCTCGAAATGGGATGCGACGTTGGAATTGACGGCGACGCTTATGTTTTCCGCGCTCAAAAACGGCGACAAAGTCGGTTTGATTACGTTTTGCGATAAGATCGAAAAGCATTTTGCCCCGCGAAAAGGGAAAGGGAACGTGTTGCGGTTGATCCGTGAGCTGATCGCCTGCGAGCCGGTTCGGGCATCGACCGATCTGGATTCGGTCTTGGAATACGTTTCGAAAACGGAAAAACGCCGGAGCGTGATTTTCATGGTCAGCGATTTTCTCATACCGAGTCTGACCGAAGCGCCGAAGCCGCGTAAAAAGGAAGCCGGCCTGGTTTTGCTCCGGACGTTTTACCAGGGAATCGACCGGGAGATCACGGCGGAGTACGATCGGCTCGGAGAACTGAACCGAACGTCGCATCGGGCGTTGTCGCTTTGCGGAAGGCGTCACGATTTGATTGCCATATCGATTATCGACCCCCGCGAGTTGTCGATGCCGAATGTCGGATTCCTCGGACTCACGGACGCCGAAACGGGCGAGTCCATTACCGTCGATACGGGAAACCGAAAGGTCCGTGATTGGTTGACGCAAAATCTGACGCTTCGTCAAAAACAGATTACCGATACGCTCCACAAAGCGGGCGTCGACCAACTTCAAGTTCTCACGAATGAAGACACCCTGACCAACCTTCGCCGCTTCTTTCGTATGAGAGAAAGAAGATTCAGGTAACAGGACAAACAACTCACCGTCGAACGAAAATCGCGAAAAATCGTCAATTGGAAGGAATAGAATGAGCCCCTCGTCCGACGAGACCGGTTCACCCTCTGAGTTTCTGACGGCCTAATCGAAAGTTGGCTCCACAAAAACGATCCGAGTAAAGTCGGAAAGAGCGTGACGCCGCGATCCAGGCGATTCGCGAAACAGGTCGCAAGGAGTGGGAAAAGCGAATCAGGAATCATCGTCGTTCGTTGTCAGAGACGGGGATGTACAGAATCAGTCGTTTTTCAAGTTGCATAAACCGTCGGGGGTTGATTCACCGGCAAGTCGCCGTAAAATCCACTTGGTTGGTGGTGTGTCCGGGCGGAGGGGACGAAATGACCCGGCGCGTAATACCGCATACTCCGTACGCGGCCCGTACTTGCAAGACTCACGGAAAAGTCATGTTCACTTTTTATCGTATCGAAAACGGTCGGCTCGTCGAAACGGACGAAGAAAATGCCGTGGTGTTTTTCTATTATCAACTGGAAAAGCCGGAAGATTATCAGCCGCTGCTCGATAAATTCCAAGTCACGCTCCACGGTATCCGGTCGGCGCTGGATGCCCATGAAGTCGCCCGGGCGGAACGATCCGACGACCATACGTTTCTCGTCTTCAAAAGGCCGCACCTGTCGCAACCGGAAACGTCGACGAAGCGTGCGACACCATTTCGCGTCTCCTCCGTCGGGATGTTTCTGTTCAAGGACAAGCTCTTGATCGTCAACGACGAAAACATCCCACTGTCCGATTTTCATTCCACTTCCTATCCGATCCAGAATATCCAGGATGTCGTCCTGAACCTGTTTCATCGCTCCACGCTCCATTTCTACGAAGAGTTTCACATCCTGGAAAATCAGGTCCGCAAAGTCGAAAACTCGCTGCTTCATTCGACCTCGAACTCGCAACTGATGAAGCTCTTTACGCACGAAAAGAGCATGATCCTCTACCTCAATTCGCTCGGCAAGAACAACGCCCTGTTCGATCGTTTGCTTCAGGACCGCGAGCTTTTGAGTCTGACGAAAAAGCAAATCACGTTCCTCAAAGTGTTAATGATCGATTCGCGACAGTGTTATCAGCAGGCGGAAATCGCGTCGCAAATCCTTTCCGGGCTAACGGACACCACGGCGTCGTTGATCAACAACAAGCTCAGCCTGTTGATGAAACGCTTGACCGTGATCTCACTGATTTTCCTCCCGATCAACGCGATCGCCGGGGTCGGCGGCATGTCGGAATATTCGACCGTCGCTGAAAAATTCGGCCTGACGCTTCCGGTCGCATACTTGCTCCTTTGCATCGTGCTGTGTATCATCGGGTACATCACGTATCTTTTCATCAAACGCATCGACGGGGACTAGGCTTCAGGCTGTAGGCTTCAGGCTTCAGGCTACAGGTAACAGGAGAAATTATCGGTTTCCAAACGGTTTAAACTAAAACTACAGCCTATAGCCTTGACAAAAAATGAAAACAACACCACTATTTCTCCTGCTGCTGTTTTGCGCAACCGGTTTGCTTCGCGCGGAAACGGAAGAGGAGATTTTCGAGGTTGTCCAGCGGAATTTCGGGACCGTTGAACGGGATTCGTCCGGCCGGATCGTCGCCGTCGATCTGGCGGGAGGCCGCACTTCGGTCGATGACGCCGATTTCGAGAGGGTGTTACGACTGCCGAACTTGAAGAAACTTTCGGTCTCCGGGGCCGGGCTTTCGCCGGAAACTCTCGCCCTGCTCGAAAACGCGAAGCCGTTGGAAGAACTGTTTTTGCAGGACACGCGAACAACCGATGTCGAACTGAAACGCCTTGTTGACGCCACGCCGAACATGACCCGGATCCGTCTGCGGCGTTTGGCGGGATTGACCGATACGGGAATCGCCGAGCTTCGTCGTTGGAAGAAACTTCGGGTCGTCGCGCTTTTGGACCTGCCCGGCGTCACGGGAAACGGATTGAAATCGATTGCGCAATCGAAAACGATCACGTCGCTCGACTTGCGGAACTGTACCGCGATCGCGGCGGACGATTATCGCGTGCTGTCCGAAATGAAGCAGTTGACGGAACTGAAAATCGGCGGCTTCACATTGAACGATTCCGTGCTCGACGTCGTGCAGGCACTACCGAAACTGAATTCTTTCACGCTCGAAGACGCCATGATCTCACGGGACCGTATCGCCGCAATGCTCGATGATCCCGGCTTCGCGGCAAGGACGAAATCGCTGGCTTTCGCACGGATGCCGGGAGCGGTCAATGACGCCGTGCTCGCGAAATTGAAACGGTTCACGGCTTTGAAATCGCTTTCGCTCAAACAAATTCCGGTCAACGGTGCATTTTTGGCCGACTGCCCGCCGCTGGAATCGTTGACGCTCGATCGGGCGATTTTGAGACCGCAAGCGTTCGACGAACTGGCGAAAATGCAAACGCTCAAACGGCTGAACCTCTCCGGCGTCATGGTGTCAACCAAGTCGTTGGAAAAACTGGCCGCGTTGGAATCGTTGGAATCGCTGGACCTGTCCGGCTGCCAGCTCCGCAACGAAATGCTCGCCCCGCTGCGGCGGATTCCCCGCTTGAAGGAAGTCCGCTTGGACGATAATCCGAACCTGACCGAAACGCTTTGATCACGGCCGTTTCACCGAAACGAAAAGGACGAACTCTCTCCCGTCGAGCGTACCGCTGAGCAGCAGCGGGGCGCCTTCGGTCAATGACGCCAGCGTGTTCCATTGATAGGTTTGCTCCGTCGTACTTTCGAACGCTTTGCTCAGCGCGGGAACCTTATTGAGAGCCGGCACTCCGGAAACTGTTTTCACCGTTTTCTCCAACTGCAATTCGAGCAGGATCATCGGATTGTCGTCATTGTACGATTTTTTTCGTTCGTTCCATGACAGCATCAGCATGGTTTCCGCTTTCTCCGGATCTGAGGTGACCACGACGAAAGCCGGCATGTCTTTGAGCGTGCTGATCTGCGGCTGGGAAACGATTTCCATTTTGTTTTCCTCGGCGAGATTCTTGAGTGCTTCTTGAAAGCCGCCGTCGTGGGAGTCTTCGCCGCCGAGGCTTTTGACTTTTTCGGCGACCAGCGCGACGAGACTTTTGCCGGTGTCATTTTCCTTCGATTCGCCGAGAATGATCTGAAAAACGGCCGAATTCTTGTCCGCCAGTTTCTTCAAGTGATCCGCCAGAAAATAGTGCAGAATCGCGAGATCGAAATATTTCGGATTCGCTTTCCAAGCATCGTTGGATGGTGCCACTTCGTCCGGCGGCACGTCTTTCCACGGCGAATCCTGCTCCCCGCGAAGCTCCTTGAAATTCATGTGGTATTCCTCCGCACCGTCGAAGTAATTATCGCACGGATCCAGGGCAATTACGAATTGGGTTTCGTCGAACTGCTTTTTTAATGTCGAATCGTCCTCTTCCAACAATCTTTGGTCTTCCGGGGCAAGGGTGTCACTGCAAATAGGTGTAATCGCGAACTCCTTGAGCAGACCGTCCTCTTGATGTTTCAGCAATTCGTCGACGGTTTCCTGCATTTGCGGCGTGTACAGGATCATCAACAACGACCGTTTTTCATTGCTTAAAATGCGTTTGCGTTGCTTTTCCATTTCCTGCATCACAGCGGTTCTCACACCGGGCGTTTGCGGTTCGTCCGGTGGTTCCATCCTCGCTTTTTCCGAATCGACGACAAGATCGCCGAGGTCCATGTCCTCTTTCGGCTCGATTGACGCCAGATCGATTCGCGGCCAATACGTCGAAGCGGGAGCGTAACTGTCGCGTCCGTAAACCGTAAATAAATCGTAGCTCAACGTCGGATTCAGTTCGATCGAAAAGGTGCCATCCGCTTTCGTCGTCGCGAACGAGGGCATGAAAGAATGTTGTTTCGGATCGGCGGGATTTTTTTCCCAGTAGTAAAAGAGCCGACTTGCGAGCGGTTCTTTCGTTTTCGCGTCGACCAAACGTCCCTGGGCGATCGTGGATTCGACCAGTTGAAACGTGTGTTCTTTCGCTCCGGCGAGTTCATTGCCGAACCAGGCGTAAAACTGATCGCCGCCCCGCTCGTAAACCTCGACCGTGACATCGACCGGCGGCACCACGGAGCGGAAAATTCCGTTGAAATTCGTTTCTGTGAAGACCGACGGTTTGAGAAGATTGCTCCGGTCGCTGGACATAATCGCCACGCGCCTGTTGCGAACGGGATTGCCTTGCGGAGACACCACTTTCCCGACGAACGGCGTCGGAATTTTGAACTCCATTTCAACGGAAGTCTCGTCCGGCTTGACGGTGAAGCTTCGGGCGTAACGTCCTTTCTCCAATTCGCCGGGATAAATCGCACGATGGTCGATGGAGATCGTGTACTTACCCGGCAGTATCTGCGTTTGGAACGACCCTTGCTGGTCGCTTTGCATGTCGAAATCGACTTCTTTATCTCTGTCTTTGGCACGCGTTTTTTCGATTTTTTGCGCCAACGTGATTCGGAGTCCGGGGATCGGCTCGCCGGTCGTTTCGTCGACGAACTTCGCGGTCAACTGAATCGCTTTTTTCATCTGGAAATAGATCGTTTCCTTGGGCGATTCCTTGCCGACGACAACGATTTTGTAAGGCACGGCGAACCTGTTTTTCCGGTCGTGGACGCTGATCGCGCACGCCGTGTTTTCCGGGGCGGATAAAGTGAAGGCGCCATCGGGTTCGACACCACCGCCGCCTGAGGTCCAACCGCTTTGTCCGAGCCCGGACAATCTTAGTGCCAAGCCTTCGGTCGATTCGCCGTCCGGGAGAATGACGCGCCCTTTAATTTTGACAACCTTGGTGTCGCGCACCGGCTCAATCGGTTTTGCCGGCTGCGGGGTGTCGACGGCCGAGTCGGTGGGTTGTTGTTTCTCTTCGTACTGCGCTTGGACGTATTGAATTCGCGTCAAAACGGCGATGCAAGTACCGACGCAGAGCATCACGGCCAACAGGGCGGTGAAGCGGTTCCATTTTTTGTGTTCATGAATCATTTCGATCCTCCTTGAGAGTCTTGTGGAATTCCTTTTACGGTGCGGGGGGGAAAGGGGTAAAATGCCGAGCCCGACATAGCGGGGAAGCGGGCTTTTAACGTGGAAGCGTTCGGCGAACTCGATCAGCGAACGACTGTACGCCGCCCGTTCCGCCGAGAGGGAATCGCGCAGCGCCAATCGGTCCGCGGCTTCTTCGGCGTCGTCGCTCATGAGTCGTGCCGCCAACCAAACCAGCGGGTTGAACCAGTACGCGATGCAAAAAAGCGATGCCGCCAAGGTCGTGAAAATATCCTGACGCCGCAAATGCGCCAGTTCGTGCAGAAAAAGCGGCGTCAAAGCCGCGTCGGGCCACGGACGCCCGTTTTTCGGGAGCAGGATCCTCGGCTTGAAAATCCCGACCAGAATCGGAGCCGCGAGCCGGGAGCATTCGTAAAGCCGCACGTTCCGTTGTATATTGAGTCGTGTTTTACATTGATCCAGAATTCGGAGTACATTTTCCTCCGCAACGGGAGTCGCGAACCGCAAACGCCGCCGAAACGCGACGATCCGGTAAACGAACAACGTTGAAAGCGACACCACGCCGCAAAGCCAAATCGCCGTGATGATCCACGCGAACGACGGAAGTTCCCGTTTCGGTTCGATTTTCGGAGCGGGGGTTGGTTTTACGGGAGTCGTCGGAATGAATTCTGCGGCAACGGAAGAGGTTTCTTTTTTCAAAGGGAAGAAACGCGGTTCGTATTTCGTTTCGGAAGATGCTTCGTTGATTGGCGTAAAGGTCGGAAGCACAGCTTCCGGCTCGTGTGTGATATACTTCCTGTCCACTGTCGTCTGTCCTCTGTCCTCTACCTTCAAGTATATCAGCGGCATCCATAACGCCAGCGGGACGAATCCCCAGAGCAGATGCCGCAGCGCCGGCGAAAGACGCCCGGCGAGCAAACGGCGAATCGCGAGAATCGCGAGTAGGACTACGGTCGTCGTCATGGTGTGATGCCATAGAAAGTGGTCCATGTCAAATCTCCTTATTCTCGTAGTCGCGGAGCAGTTTTTTCAGTCCCTGGATTTCGTCCGGCGTGATTTCCTCGTTTTTGAGGTAATGCGCGACCATCGCGGGGAGCGCACCGCCGAAGAATTTTTCGAGAAACCCGCTGCTTTCCCGGCGGATAAGCGTTTCACGATCATAGACCGCTTGATACCGGTAAATCGGTTCGTCTTCGAGTTGATTGACGATTCCTTTATTGATGAGCCGGGTCAAAAACGAGCGGACCGCCCCGAGCGACCAGCCGGTCTTCGGTTTGAGCGTCGTCGCGATTTGCGATGCGCTCACTTCGCCGCGTACCCAGAGCACGTCGAGCACTTCCCACTCGGCGTCGGAAACGCGAAGGGAAGCAGGAGGGGATTTTTCAGGTTTCATGAATCGAGAAAAAACAAGAACATTCAAATATGCTGCACTTGCATCATTTTATACAGCAATTGGCTACTCGCGTCAAGAGGAATTTTCACATTCCCTGGTTACATGCGATTTTGTCGAGAAGAGACCCAACGGGTCGTTAAAGAACCGGAAAGAATGTCCGCAAGAAAAAGAGGAAGGCTCTTTTCCGGCTCAGAATTGACGAATGGATCGTGACGCAAAAGCGATTTTCAATCCCACTATTTACCGATAAGTTACATGAAAACGCCCAAAAACCACGCAGTTTTTGCGATCTAGGCTCCCGCCAGAAAATAAGCGGCAAATTTATGAATAACGTGCCGACTCATGTCATGCTGATATACTCCGAAGCATCTGGTCTCAAACGGCGCCCGTTACGCAAAGCGTGTTGCGAACACTGCTTGAAACCAGATCCTTCGGAGTACCTCAGGATGACAAAATCGGCATGGAACATTCTGGCGAAAGCCTTAGTCCAGAAAACCGACCAGGTCCTGACTTCGGCCTGGCTGCTGGAGTTTGCGGACGGCTTTCGCTTCGATCTGGCGAATACGTTCGCGGGTCACTTTGAAAATGTGCCCGACCTCTTCCAGCGTGTAGCTGTATCCGTCACCGAGGCCGTAGCGGAGTTTGATGATCTCCCGCTCACGATAGCTGAGCGTCTTCAGGACTTTCGTGATGCGGTTACGCAGCATTTCCTGCGTCGCTCCGATCGCGGGGCTTTCCGCGGTTCCGTCCGGCAGCAAATCGCCGAAGTGGGAGTCTTCACTGTTGCCGACCGGTCGGTCGAGTGAAATCGGAAACCGGTTCATCGCGAGAATCCGCCGTGTCTCGTCGACGCAGGCGTTCGCGGCGGACGCGGTTTCTTCGACCGTCGGTTCTCGCCCGTACTCCTGGAGAAGCTTCCGGGAGACGTTCCGCATTTTCGACATCGTTTCGACCATGTGGACCGGAATCCGAATCGTTCGGCTCTGGTCGGCGACGGCCCGGGTAATCGCCTGGCGAATCCACCATGTCGCGTAAGTGCAGAACTTGAATCCGCGTCGGTACTCGAATTTGTCGACCGCGCGCATCAGGCCGGCGTTTCCTTCCTGAATCAGGTCGAGGAAGCTCAAGCCGCGGTTACGGTACTTCTTCGCGATCGAAACGACAAGCCGCAAGTTCCCTTCGGACAGTCCACGTTTCGCTTCCTGGTACTTGGCAAACAGTTCCTTGACGTACTTGACGCGATTTCGCAAACTGGTCGGAGTTTCCTGGACCAGTTGCAAAATGTTGCGGTACTCCATGACCCACTGTTCGCGTTCGTACTCGGGACGACCGCTCGCTTTGTGTTCGCGAAACCGGCGACGAAGCTCGTCGACGCGGCGGCTGAACTCTTCGAGCGTAATGATCATGTTTTCAATCCGCTGGGTGCGCAAACCGAGTTCTTCGATCAAACGTACCGCACGTCGGCGGCTGCGACCAAGCCGGATCCAAGCGGTTTTTCGAACGGCTTCGGGATACGACCGACTCGTCGCAACGTGATAATCACGGCGATTCCGGCGAACCATCAACTCCAACGAACGAAGGTTGTGAGGAAAACGGCCCATGATCTGCTGCTTTTCCAAACTGTCGGTCACGGAAACCTGGACCGTCCGGTCAAACGGCAACTCATTGTGATGGACCCTTCGCAAGGTACGAACGGCGTGCTGGAGAACGTAATCACATTCAAGCAGTTTAGCCCGAAATTTACGGCGAGTCACTTCGATCTGTTTAGCGAGGGCAATTTCCCTTTGACGGGTCAAAAGCGGAATTTCGCCCATTTGCGTCAGATACATCCGCACGGGATCATCCGACCAAGTTTCCATACCGTCGAATTTGAACAGTTCCTCGTCAATCGCCTCGGGTTCCTCCGCGTCTTCGGCGGTGGGCGGGCCCGCTACTTCGTCGTCTTCCAATTCGAGGGTTTCATCGTCTTCTTCTTCGTTCTCGTCCTCCTGTTCGAGGGTGATTTCCTCTTCATCGTGGGAAAGGTTGTCGGAAAAATCATCCAGCAATGCTTCAGGATAGTACAAAACAAGGCTCCTCTAAAATTGTCTAAAATATCGTCAGGTCTATGCGATAAAAACGACTAAATGGGACCGACGTCCCATTCACGAAATTCGCAATTCATAGGCGGGTTTGACAAGACTCCCTTATCATGGGAAGAAGTTCTTCTTGAAAGAACACTCCCTATTAGTAAGGATACCGTAATTTCCCGGTCCTTGCGGGGATTTTGTCAAAACTTCTTAAAAAAATACGAATTCCCGGCGAAAGTGTTCTTCAAAAGTGCAGTGAAAAGGAAACCTTTCCCAAAAAAATATATTCATTCCCGAAACCCGACTCTTAGGGGGTAGGAAAATTACCGTCCTCAACGCCGCGGCACCACGAGAACGGTTCCAATGACAACGAAAATAATGCGAAACCAAACACTCCGGGAAAAACGACTCAACTATAACGAGTCCGAAAGACCTAAGGGGCGGCTTGAATGCGATTTATGGAAAAAGTCCTCCGAAACGAGCGAAACGGACAGACCATTTTGCCACCACCTGCGGGAGGGAAGGGACGCACTTTTAGATTCATTGTAACCCACACCAGAAACCGAGTCGAAAAAACCTTCCATTTGGAAGGATATTTCATTTAGAAAAAAAATAAGGGGGCCGATTTTTTTTCAATCCCTGAAACACCGTATTCCGTTTCCAAACCGGAGGGAAAACCCACCCGGAAAAAATCGGCATGTCAACCGGTCAACCTCAGGGAAAAATGACACTTCGTGAAAAAGCGGAACTTTCTACACCGGGGGTACGCCTTCGACTCATGAAATCATTCCAAGTCTTAACGCGGGAAAAGGGCAAAAGTTGTCAAAAAAACTGATGCTTCCCACTGATGGGTTAATAGATCCACTTGGACAAGTGTATTCCTTTCGGGAAATACGTACCTCACTCGACTAGTTTACCGCATACTTGAGTTTAAATCCAGCACAAAACCAAATTTTTCTGAAATAATTTCCGTTTTGTCGGATTGACACGGTAAAATGGGCAGCATGGCATGTAAAATCAGCTGTTAAGTAATTGTACTGTCTGACTTACGAAATCCGTTTTCGGGGGCAAGGCTTCAGGCTATAGGCTTCAGGCTTCAGAATAACAAGGATGGGCCGCCATCTGAAACCTGGAGCCTGAAGCCTGAAGCCTCGTAGCGGATTCAAGCGGAATTCGTGAAAAAAGGTCAAAATATGTGAGACAGTACACGTACGAGACAAGCCCCGGGCCCCGTGGCTAACGTGAGGTGTGGAGCGTATACTGGACAGTTTCCTTAACCAAATGATTTCCATGGCTTCCCTGCTCAACCTTGACGAATACTGTCGGACCGCTGCGGAAAACGCCAAGCGGGCGTCGCGGCAGATGTCGCTTGTTTCCGGAGCTCAAAAGATCGATTGGCTCCGGACCGTCGCGAAAATGATCCAAGATCAAACTGAAACGCTTCTTACGGCCAACAAAATCGATCTGGATGCCGCTCCGGGTTACGGCCTGAAAGACGCCGAGATCGATCGGCTGTTACTCAATCCGAAGCGGATCGCCGAAATCGCGGTCGCACTGGAAGAGATCGCGATGTTTCCCGATCCGATCGGACGGATTATCGAATCGTCGGTTCGCCCCAACGGAATCGAAATCCAAAAGGTACGCGTTCCGCTCGGGGTCGTGTTCTTCATTTACGAGTCCCGCCCGAACGTAACGCCTGACGCCGCGGCGATCTGCGTGAAAAGCTCCAACGCCGTGATCCTTCGCGGCGGCAAGGAAGCGTTTCACTCGAACATGGCGCTCGGAAAGATCCTTAAAGACGCGGCGCTTGAAACCGGACTGCCGGAACATGTCGTACAACTGGTCGAAACGACGGACCGTGACGCCGTGGGGCATTTCCTGAAAATGTCGGACAAGATCGACGTCGCGATCCCCCGGGGAGGCGAAAGTTTGATCCGCCGGGTCAGCGACGAAGCGAAAATGCCCGTGATCAAACATTTCGCGGGAAATTGTCACGTTTATATTGATCAATACGCCGACCCGGACGTCGCGGAAAAAGTGCTTGTCAACGCGAAATGCCAGCGGATGGGGGTCTGCAACGCCGCCGAATCGCTCGTGATCCACAAAGCGGTCGCCGAATCGCTGCTCCCCCGTTTGGCGAAAGCACTTGACGCCAAAGGGGTCGAATTGCGCTGCGATGAACCGTCGTACGCCTTGATTTCGCCGATCCTTTCGACCGTCAGGAAAGCGAACGAAGCCGATTTCAAGACGGAGTATCACGGCCCGATCCTTTCGGTCAAAGTCGCCGATTCGCTGGACGAGGCGATCGAGCATATCAACTTCCACAGCGATGCGCACACGGAAGCGATCATTACCAAGGATTTGAATTGTGCACGAGAATTTGCAGCCCGGATCGACAGCAGCGCCGTCATGATCAACACGAGTACCCGATTCAACGACGGCGGCCAGTTCGGTCTCGGCGCGGAAATCGGTATCAGCACCGATAAATTCCATGCCCGCGGCCCCTGCGGCGTCAACGAGTTGACGAGTTACAAATACGTCGTCTACGGTTCGGGACAGATACGGGAATGAAAACCGCACAGGGCCGGAACCTTCGGTTCGCGGGCTAAACTCATTCCCTTGGTTTTTGAAATAAGTACATTACACCCCGTTTTTTTCTGTTTTCCGTCTTATCATGGGTTTATTTGAAAAACTGAAACAGGGTCTGATCAAGACGACCCGGCTGTTGAATACGGATATTCGCGATCTTTTCAAACAGCAGGGACGGCTGGTCGACGACGCTTTTTTGGAAGAATTGTTCGAAACGCTGGTCAAAACCGACATGGGAGTCGCTTCGGCCAAGGAAATCGTCGAAGAAGTCCGCGTCCAATACCGGGGACGCGTCGTCGAAATGAACGATGTTCTCGCGACGGTCAAAGCGAAGCTCAAATCGCTGATGGAGCAGCCGACGTCGCCGATCACGTTTGCGCCGAGCGGACCGACAGTCGTGATGGTTTGCGGCGTGAACGGCTGCGGCAAAACGACATCGATCGCGAAACTGGCTTCGCAATTCCGGTCCGAAGGCAAGAAAGTCGTACTCGGCGCCGCGGATACGTTCCGGGCGGCGGCGGTCGAGCAGTTGAAAGTCTGGGCGGGGCGGCTCGGCGTTGAAATCGTTACCGGACCACAAGGGAGCGATCCGGCGAGCGTCGCGTTTCAAACCGTCGCCAAAGGGGTTGAAAGCGGCGCGGACATTTGCATCGTCGACACCGCCGGACGACTTCAAACGCAAAAAAATCTGATGAACGAGCTGGAGAAAATCCGTCGCGTGCTGAGCAAACAGGTTCCTGAAGCGCCGCACGAAGTGCTGCTCGTTCTCGACGCGACGACGGGCCAGAACGGAATTTCCCAAGCGAAGCACTTCACCGAAGCGGTCCAATGCACCGGAATCGTCCTGTCGAAACTGGACGGCACCGCCAAAGGGGGCGTCGTCGTCGCGATCCGCAAAGGGATGGGGCTGCCGGTCAAATACGTCGGCGTCGGCGAATCGGCGGACGATCTAACCGTCTTCGACCCGAACCCGTTCGTCGACGCCATGTTCGACTCGCGTTAATCCTGTACTACAAACACCGTAAAAACTCGACCAAATCCTTTTTCTCGGCGGCCGTGAGTTTCGTTCCGAGGACGATGTTGTGGAACTCGACCGTGTCTTCGATCGTGAGCAGTCGTCCGTCGTGCATGTACGGGGCGTTCTCTTTCAGACCCCGCAAAACGGTCGTTTTGATTTTTCCGTCGTCGATCGCTTTGCAACCATTGTAGGTCGCCGGCTCGAAGAACCGACCGGTCATCAACGTATGCATCGAGTTGTCCGTGTAGTACGGAGCCGGATGACACTCGGCACAGCGTCCTTTGTCGTTAAACACGATTTCACCACGAACCTCGGCTTGGGTCGCTTTTTTCGGATCGAGTTTACCGAACACGTCCAATTTCGGCGCCGGCGGGAAATCGAGGATCGACTCGAATTCCGACATGAAATGCGCCTGTGAACCGCGTTCGAGGATATTGACGCCTTTTTTCGTCGCAATCACCGGATCGCCGTCGAAGTAGGCGGCCCGCTGTTCGAATTCCGTGAAATCCTCGACCGACTTGAGCGCCCGCTGCGAACCGAAGAGGCGTTGCACGTTGACACCGCGAAGCGTCGGCGTGTCGAGACGATGCCGGATCTCCTGCGGCCGGATGTCGCCGACCAGGTGCGTCGCGCCGTTGCTGTGCCCGTTGGAATGGCAGTCGAAACAAGTGACGCCCAGATGCGCTTTAAGGCAAAGCCGGTCTTCGGTCGCGTTGAAATTCTGCTGCGGGAACGGCGTCACGAGCAGTCGCAAGCCTTCGAGCTGCTTCGGGTTGAGAATTCCGTTGAACAATTCGTAATAATTCTTGATCGTCACGACTTGTCCCCGGGAAACGTCGCCCAGGTCCGGGCGGGTCGTCAGGTAAATCGGGGCGGGGAATTCGGGGAGAAAATGGTCCGGTAAATCGAACACGATGTCGAAGCGGTTCAGGTCGCGGTCTTCCTGTTTCAAAATTTCGTCAATGTGAAACTGCGGAAAAACCATGCCGCCGGTCGTGTGGGTCGGATGCGGGAGCGGTAAGAAACCTTCCGGCCAAAGTTTTTTCGACTTGATTTGCTCCGGCGTCATTTCGCCGAGTTCTTCCCACGTTTTGACTCCTTGCGGCAGTTTGACGCGGATGCCTTGTTGCACTTTTTTCCCACGCGACATCGTCACGCCGGCGGCAGGGTTGTCGGAAAGATCATAACGCCTTTCCAACAGGGCCCGCTGTTCTTTTTCCAGTTGCGCCTTCTGGGCGATCAGTTTTTTCGAGAGTTCTTCGAACGACTCCTTGATGTCGATCGGCATGTAACTGGACGCCGACGGAGAGTTGTTTTTCAATTCCTCCGCCGCGTAAAGGTTGTTCATGGAAACGGTCGCGAAAATCGCCGCGACGCCTAGAAAAATACACGTTCGTAACAATCGGGACATGGGTTGCTCCTTGTTCGATGTTTGTTTCGAAAGCCAATACGACGAGTATTCGATTATAGGCCATTTCGTCCCGTGAGCTTCGTTAGCGGCGGGACACGCCCGCCTTTTGAGAGAATTTCACTTATTGTCGACAGTTGGTCTATAAGAAATGCGGCATTATCGTCCATCGTTGCGGTACTTGCAGTCCTGGTGGCGGAGCTTAAACTCTTTCTTGTCGGCTCTTTCTCATTCGAAAAACGCTTTTCATTCCATGGCCCACGAGTTCTCCCAAGATTTTTCCTCCTTTCCTGTTTCGGATTCCGGGGAGAAATCGTGCGATTTGTCGGATAACGAGATTCGACTTCGTCATTTCGCGGACGCCTCTTTGGCCTTGCTGCTCACGCTCAACGACCGGTACGAAATCACTTACTGCAATTCGAGAGCGGCGGAGTTGTTCGGATATGAACCGACGGAAATGATCGGTTTGAATCTCTTCGATTCAATCGTCAACTTCGAGGGAACGGAATTCGACGAGCTCCACAACCCGATCCGGGACGTTTTTGAAGACCCGAAAATCCTTCGCAACCAATCGATCAACCAGGGGCGACGGAAAAACGGGACCGCGATCTGGATTTCCTGGAGCTTTTTGGAAAACCGTGACGAACAGGAAACGCTCCTGGAAATCTATTGCGTCGGGAACGACCTGACGATGCAGCGGGAATCGTTGACCCAGTTTCAGTTGACCGTCCAGGGAATCGGGTTCGGTCATTGGAATTTGAATCTCATTACCGGCGAGGGGACGGCGAGTAGTGCATGGTTTGCGATTCGCGGCTTGGATCCGTATTCGAGTGCTCCGCTACGAACGCTTTGGTTTGAAGCGATCCACGCCAACGACTATCCGAATGTCCGTAATCTGCTCCAGGAACATTTCCGGAATGAGAGTCCGGTTTTTCATGGTCAGTTTCGCGTCTTGAATCCGGAAAAAGGTTGGATTTGGATCCGTTCGGTCGGACATGTTTCCGGTTGGGACGCGTCGGGCAATCCGGAGTGGATCAGCGGCTTCGATCAGGACATTACCCGGGAAGTCAACGATGCGGAGGAACTGAAAAAGCACCAGAATCTCCTCCAGGAAGTCATCAGGATCGGGCGGATGGGATACTGGGTCTACGATTACACCGTCAACGGTATTTCGGCGATTTCCGACACGATGTACGACATTCTGGAAATCGACCGTACCGCGTGCGCCGCATCTCTCTTTTTCGATCGTTTCGAATCCTCGATTCATCCGGAAGACCGCACCCGAATGATCGACGCCCTCTTTTCGCCGATTGATGCGGAGCGGAAAACGGAATGTCGTATCACCACGGCTTCGGGAAAAGAACTGGATTTGCTGATCTACTCGCACTCGATCGTCGACGATTCCGGACGCGTCGTCGCACAAGTCGCGATCTTTCAGGATACGACCGAGCAAAAACGGGTCGAATACACGCTGCGTGAACAACAGCTTTCCCTGTTCCACGCCCTTCGTGTTTGCCAAGCCGGTTTCTGGCAGTACGACTTGGAAGCCGGACAAATGGAGATCATCAACGACGCTTACGATCTGTTTCGTGATTTCCAACCTCCGGATTCCGGTAAAACGTCTGAAGCCGACCATCTACACAACCTCCCCCTATTTCAAGGACAGGACGATTTTCTGGAAATGGTTCGGCAATGGATTCACCCCTCGGATCTGCCGCGTGTTTGGGAAACGCTCGTGCAAGCGATCACCGTCGGCGGAACCTTCGAGTTCGAGTGTCGTATCCTCAATCGGCAAAATACCGTGCGTTATGTCCGTCAGTCCGGAATCATTACCCGGAACTTGGATCGGAAGACGACGAAAATCCTCGGCGTCGTACTCGATATTTCCGAAATCATGCGTCGGGAAAAAGAAATTCACGAAAGTGAAGCCCGATATCGGATTCTTTTCGACCACTCGTTCGACGCCGTAACCGTTTTTGAAAATGAAAAGATCGTCCAGTGCAACACCCGGGCGGTCGAGCTCTATCGGGCCGATAATAAAACGCGGCTTCAGGGACTTTCACCGTTTTCACTCGCGCCCGATTTCCAGCCGGACGGAACGCCTTCCGTCGACATTCTGACCCGGCGTATCCGGGAGTGCGGCGTTGGGAAGACGGAACCGTTCACGCTTTTTTCCCGTCGACTCGACGGAACGGAATTCGAATCGACGATTTCCCTCTCGCCGGTTCCCGGCTCCGGCTCGCTGGTTTACGCCGTGACCCGCGACATCACCGAGCAGAAGGTCCTCCAGCGGACGATGGAATATTATCGCGCTTATCTTGCGATCCTTGCCGAACTACGCGATTCGTTCTACAGTCGTAGTGAGCGGGAAATCATTACCGCGTTTTTAAGCAGCGTGACCAAGCATTTCGGTATCTCGAAAACCTGGTTCGGAATTTCCCACAAAGGCGCGATTCGTCCCGTTCTTCATTCCGGAGACGCCCAGGGATTCGTCGACTATGTTCGCGTCGAAACATACGAAACCCCGCAACCGGACGAATTTCCTTTGTCGCAGGCGATCCGGGAGAAGCGGGCGGTCCACGTCAGCGTCGTGGAAACCTCAAACGATCGGATTCCCTGGGTTCGGTTCATGCAAAAGACGCGGCTCCGCTCCCTATTGGCCGCTCCGCTTGAGGTTAACGGCGTCCTCGAAGGGGGGCTCGTGTTTTATTCGTTCGAGTCGAAACTGTTCGAGGATTTCGTTTCGGAATATTTGCAGAGCGGGATCCGTGAGCTTTCGCGGATCCTCACGGAAACACGGCTCTGGGAGCATCAACAGCGGGACCTCGAACAGGCGAAAGAGAAGGCGGAAGCCGCCGCCGAAGCGAAGACGCGGTTCCTGGCGAACATGTCGCACGAAATTCGCACACCCATGACCGCGATCCTCGGATTCGCCGAAGTTCTCACCGACCGGCAGAATTCGAAAGAGTTCCTCCTGGAAACCGCGCAAATCATCCATAATAACGCGAGGTTCCTGCTCCATATTTTGAACGATATTCTCGACTTCTCGAAACTCGAAGCCGATAAAATGTCGCTCGAAATTCAAAGAATCGATCTGCGTCAATTGATCGCCGAAGTTCATGCCCCTTTTTCCGTCCAGGCAAGGCAGAAGAAAATTTTTTTCACGGTTCGTAGCGCGTCCCCTTTTCCCGAATCGATCAATTCCGACGCCGTCCGATTGAAGCAGATTCTTCTCAATTTGGTAGGAAATGCCGTGAAGTTTACAAAGGTCGGCGGGGTTGAATTGGTTCTCTCCTGGAAGGAGCAACAGGAGGATAATGAAAGCGAACCTTCCGACAAACGGCAAGGGAGGCTTCATTTCGAGATCGTCGATTCGGGAATCGGAATTTCCACGTCGCAAATCGACGCGATCTTCTCTCCGTTCAACCAGGGAGATGCGTCGACGACCCGAAAATTCGGCGGAACCGGTCTCGGTCTCGCGATTTCCCAGCGGTTGATCCGAATGCTCGGCGGGGAATTGTCGGTTCAAAGCGAGCCCGGCGCCGGGAGTACGTTTACCGTGGAATTACCGCAAAAGATCCCCTTATCGGTACGGATGATTGAGGAACTCGGCTCGCTCACGTCTTGCTCAGACCATCCGATTCCCGTCGAATCGCTTTCACGACCGATTACGTCCCCGGCTGTAAAAGAGGGTGAGGCGGGGCCTGATTCGGAAATCTCGTCTGAACCCAAACCGCTTGCGGGACTGCGAATTCTCCTGGCCGAAGACGGTCGGGACAATCAACGCCTTTTTTCTTTGATCCTGGAAAAAGCAGGTGCTCAGGTCGATTTAGCCGACAACGGTTTGCTCGCGCTAAAATTCGTTCTCGAAGACGAGTTGTCGGGCGAGTCTTTCGACATTGTCCTGATGGACATGCAGATGCCGGTCATGGACGGTTACACCGCGACGCGAAAAATCCGGGAACACGGCTGTACCTTGCCGATCATTGCCTTGACCGCTCACGCAATGCAGGACGAGCGTCAAAAGTGCCTTGCAGCCGGCTGTAACGATTATGCGACCAAACCGATCCTCCGCGACGCGCTAATCGAAGTCGTTCGGGCGAACATTTTGCGATAGCGGAAGAGGTCGCGACCACAGGTCGCGGCTCGTTTTGCGTTATCCCCAGTGTGCTTGTCCCAGAGTGAGCGAATAAAGCAAAATGGAGGCGAGGAAGAGGAAACTGAGCACGGTTAAAACGGCGATTCGGCGTCCTTCCTGGAGCGGACGATAAAACGTCAATGTCCCGAGAAACGCGACCAGGAAAACGAAAAGCACCAAAGCGCCGAAAACCAGCGGATCGGTCGGCGAAACCGCCCGCTCTTCATGCACGAGAATCAGGTGGTTGAGCAGGATGCCGGAAAAAATTCCGACGCCGAGCATCAGCGTCGAAAAGCCGATTCCATGCCGCGCCGCGGTTTGCGTCCATTCCAAGCTTGGCAATTTCAGGATCGCGTTTTGTCCGATCTTTTTTTTGACCCGACGCTGTTGTTCCAGGAACATCACGCCCGCAATGAAACTGATCAAAACGGAAAGCGTTGCCGCCAAAACCGAAAGTCCGTGAATCATGCGCCAAACCCATCCGACCGAAGAAATTTCATGCGTCCCGGAAACCGGGTACGCTCCGACGAATACGGAAATCAGGATGAGTGGAAGAAAAATCAAACCGAAAGGGATTTTCGACTGCGTACAACCGAGATAGAGATAAACACAAGCCAATCCCCAAGCCGCGATAAGGAAAAAACCGGCCGTACCGCTGACGATCTTCCCGGATTCCAAAGCGATTTGGTGATAATACAAAAACGCCGAATGCGCAACAAAACCCGCAAATACGGCGCAGAGTACAAAAACGTGCCGAATCGGACTCTTCCAAAAAAACCGTGCCGCTTCCAGTCCCAACGCGACCAGATAACTTCCGGTAAAACAAATAATCCCTACGCCGGAAAACATGTGAACCAATAACGTTTGAAATTTAAAACAGAGCGGGAGACGAAGCGAGCGTTCAAATAAGAAATAAGAAATGACGTTTGTTTACGTTTCCCGCTTAAGTATATTTCTTATTTCTTATTTTTTATTTTCCTCCCCCTTTTCCCCTTTCCCCGAATAAACCGATTTTTCGGAATATCTCCCGTCGGATTTGTTGGATTTTTTTGACAAAAAGAGACATTCAACTCTCAGCAATCCAGTATATACTAAGATGGAGTGTACAATAGAGTGGGGGTGGTCCGTGGACGCGGCTGCGCGATTCGCTCCGATTTTTTTTCAAACGTCAATTACATGTTGGACAACCTCACGCTAAAGGATCAGCTTTGTCGGACCGAGCATACGGAAATTTGGTCCGCTTTCGAACGTTTGAAGAAAAAACGACTGCTCGTCAAACGGTTTCAGCACGACGTATTCGCGAGCAACGGCGGAGAGCAGCGATTCGAAACCGACGCTCAAACGTGGGTAAGTCTCGATTTAAAAACGAATCCCCTTTGTCTTGTCCCTCTTTTCACGTACGGTTCCGACGACCAATGGCTCTGGTTTTCTCAGGAAATGCCGCCGGAAAACAGCAAAACGCTCGCCGAATCGCTCCAAAGCGGGAAGCTCATGCGCCCGTTCGAGATTGCACGGAAATTCGCCGACCTCTGCTCCGCCCTTGCCGAATTGCACACCGCCGGACAACTGCACCGAAATATCGCGCCGGGCGTTATTCGTTTCGTCGGAGCGGACGGTGTGCTGCTGCTGGAGCCGGATGTCGGGCATTTTCTCGATCCGGAAACCTGCGGCGATACGTTCCGATCGGAAATTTTCGGCCCCTCCGATTACTTCGCTCCGGAACAGCGTGTACCGCATACGAAAATCGACGCACGGGCTGATCAGTGGGCTCTGGCCGCTTGCTTTTTCGCCGCACTGACCGGACAAACGCCGATTCCGGCGAATCTGGAGAATCTCAAAACGGACCGCTTCGGTAAAGAAATGCACGATCTGCTCCTCAAAGCGCTCGCCGAGAACCCGGACGACCGATTCCGTACGATGGACCAATTCCGGGATGCGATTCAGCGGGTTTCCAAGTCGCTTCGCGGATCGCTGTTCACGGAATCGGGGCCGAGTGAACCCGTTTTCGAAACGGCAACTCCCGCTCCACCCGCCGCGAATACGAGCCCTGTCCCCGCCCTTGACGCGACTCAAGCCGCTCCTCAAACGGCCGCCCGACCGGTCGAAATCCGCTGCCCGCAATGTGGACAACCGATCGTTGCCAACAGCCGATACTGTCCCCATTGCAACCGCGCCTATGAAGAACTCTGCCTCGTTTGCCAGGCTCCGAACGCGTTTTGGGCGAAAAACTGCCGTAATTGCGGAACCGACCTCGCCGCGACGAAACAGGCGATGCGCGACCGACTTTATTCGCAGCAACAGCAGATAATGAAATTACGGGAAAGTTTCGGACATGATAAAGCTTTGCCGTTGCTCAAGCAGATGACGCTCCTGACGCACCCGGATTTCCTGACGATCCGCGACTGGGCCAAAAATATGTTTCCGCTGGTCCAAAAAGAGCGCAAAGATATCCGCATGGGACTCGAAAACGTCCGGATGCAGGCCAAAGCGACGTTCGACGCCCAAAAGTACGAAAAAGTCCAGGAGATTCTCGCGCAGGTTCCTCCGACCCTGGTCGACGACGACATGCGGAAATTGTACCAGGAAGCCGGCGAATGTCTCATCGAAGTCGACTCGCTCATTCGGGAAATCCGCAACTCGATCGCGACGAAAAAATACAACACGCTCTTGTCCTGCGTCCAACGGTATCTGGAGCTCAAGGCGAACGACCCGGAAGCGAAGAGCCTTCAGGAAAAAATCGAAACGCTGACGACCACGACCTCCAAAGGGGGCATGAAGCTTCGCCGTATTCCGCCGGGCAGATTTTACATGGGCTCGCACGATTCGGACGAATACATCCGCAACAACGAAAGGCCTCAGCACCGCGTGACGCTGACGCAATCGTTTTTCGCGGGCGTTTATCCGGTCACGCAGGGGGAATTCCAGCGAGTTATGGAATACAACCCGAGCATTTCCAGCGACGACCCGAGATGCCCCGCCGACAACGTGACATGGTTCACCGCGATCGAATTTTGCAATAAAATGTCCGACGAGGACGGACTGCCACACTACTACGAATTATCGAACATCAGGCGTCGTTCGAGCGGTTCCATCGAAAACGCGGACGTGTCGATCGCCGGTGGAGACGGATACCGACTCATGACCGAAGCGGAGTGGGAATACGTCTGCCGCGCCGGTAGTATCACGCCGTGGTGTTCCGGCGATCTGGTCGTCGAAGTGATGCAATACGCCTGGTACTTCGACAATTCCCCGTCCGGGACGCAGCCGGTCGGCTTGAAGAAGCCGAACTCCTGGGGCCTTTACGACATGCACGGCAACGTGATGGAGTGGTGTTACGACTGGTTCAGCGAGTTGTACTACCAGCAGTGCGGCGAGGTGGAGAACCCGACCGGTCCGGACTCGGGCACCGCGAGATCGATTCGCGGCGGTTCCTGGCATTTCGGTCCCGAAGCGACCCGCAGCGCTTGCCGTAATTCGAGCAACCCGGAAAATTCCTCCAACATGATCGGCTTCCGCATCGCCCGTAACGCCTCCGACGATGCCATGGGGTAGTACATCGTTAGCAAATTAACCTTCGTGAAAAAGAAGCCTTTCTGGTGCTTCAAAGTGATAAATGAGAGGTGATAAGTGATAAAAATGCGGAGAACAAGAATATCAACCGGGGTGCGAGCAAATTTTCCGGGGCCTTTCCTGGGACCGCAGGCTTCCAGCCTGCATCTGGGTCGGTAGGCTTCCAGCCTGCCGAGGGTTCGCTACGGGCTGGAAGCCCATAGACCCAGGTGCAGGCAAGATACCTGCGGT
>JAVBPO010000034.1:0-4069 GCA_031549565.1 Thermoguttaceae bacterium | reverse complement strand
TTTGACGTAAAGCATGCCGGTCGCGTTGGCGCCAGCCCAACTGCCGGAAGTTATGGCAACTTGATCGACGACCGCTTCGTCCGTGCCCGCACTGGTGATTGTCATACCTTGGGTGATCGCGGTCGCACCGTTTTTGAACGGAATGATGCCCCAGAGAATCGCCTTCGCGTAGAGCGTATTCCCAGACCGATAATCGATGTAACGCAGGTCGTTTTTCGTCTTGTTACGCACCCAAAACCCTCGCGTCGGCCAGTTGGTGGCGTTGTAAACGCCAATCGTCGTTGCCGCCGTATATGACGGGTAATACGTTCCCGAGCATGTTGTACTTGCTCCGACGGGCTTGCCGGTCCAGATCGACAGTGCCGCCATCGCATCAAGTGGATTGGTCGCTTTGTTCTTCAGAACGGCCAAGTGAGACCGCGTCCGACCGATGCCGTCATTCGTTTCGTGTCCTTCGTAATTGGGAATAAAATTCCCCTTGGGAAACGTGAGCGTGAAAGTATCCGTGTAATTTCCGGAAGTCCGGAGTTGCGAGTACGAAACATCGATGAGAATGAAGCCGGACAGGTCGCTGTTGTAGACCGCGACATTTGTGGCGTCGCCCGTCAAAAACGTTTCGGGTCCGTAACTGCCGCTTCCCGTGCGTACCGTAATTGCCTTGGTTGATGCGACGTAGTAGACCGAAAGCGTTCCCTCGCCGAGCAAAGCTGACGCCTTTTTGATCGTGATTCCTGTCACGTTCGGTCCGGTCACGTTTTCGACTTCCGGTTGCTTGCCGGACACTTTCATGCTCAGGATTTCCTGATTGGACGCGAATTTTCCGCCCTTGAACAGCTTGAGCGTATCCCCGGCGACCGGCGCTGTGGGGAGCGGGGCGCAAATCGTGATTTTTTTCGTGGAAGAATCCCACTTGCGAACGTGGAACGTGACGCCGCGAAGCGTTGCACTGGTGCTGGTGCCGCAAAAGTAGCCCATCGCACCGTTCCAGTAATTGTCCGCGTCGGATACGTTCGCGAGCGGAATAATCATTTGCGTCGCCCCGGCTCCGACGATCCGGTCGGGCGGTGCCGCGCCGGAACTGGCCAGATCGCGGGAAGCATAAAATAAACCGAGTAAATCGGGTGTTGGAATCGCCATTGTATTTTTGGATTGTTAGAGGATGCTGAAATTCAAAAGACCGTTTTCGGTATCACGAGTAATGGAAAGCTGCGACGACCTCGGAAAATCCGCCGCGAAATGACCGACCACTTCGTTTTCCGATTCATTATTGAACTGATCGACGGTTTCCACCCGAAAACTATGCCAACGACCGTTTTTCCCTTCGAGAAGGATCGGGCAGTCGATTTCCATACGACCGGAATACGGCGGCACTTCGCAAAGCAGCGTTTCCAGCGTGCCGCCGTCGAAAATCGAATGATAAATCCGGTACGATACGGCACTCTCGACGCCGTTCCAGCCGATGGTCGGGCGGACGAGCGGTTGTTGTTCTATCGATTCGGGAACGGTGTCGTCGTCGAAATCGTGGATTTCCACCAGAATCGTCGATCCTTCGGGAATCGAGAGGACGATATTTCGCTCTTTGGTGTCGGCCATGAATGGACCGATGGAAAACCGACCGTTGATGAAAACCCACGACCGCATTTCTGCGGTGTCGCTGGTCCAGTAGATCGACGCTTGGTTTCCACCGACCGGACGAACAAGCACATTTTCAACGAGCATTTGACACCTCCCGGGCCAGTGATTCCCAGTCCGGCACGACACCGTCCCGCTGATATGCTTTTCTCGATTCGCGAATCATTTCGTGAAGTGGTAAAAAGTCTTGCGACTCTTCTTCCGCTTCATGGAGGTGTCCGACGAACCGAAGTCGGTATTCGTAACCGTTGTGGATTTCGGAAAGAAGCACCGCCGCCGCTCCCAAGTGCTTTTCGACGCACTCGATGCAAGAAGGCCGGACCGAAGGTTCGCTTTCCTTCTTTTCATGACTGTTCAAACGGCATCCACACGATTTCGTGCGTTGGAACACCTGTTTTGTCAGGCTTCCCTCGATTCGTCGGGCGGTTCGGCATTTGATACCGTCGAGAGACTTTCCTCGACGGATACGCCGATCCTCGAAATGCTTCCCCGTCCGCTCGGCGAACAGAATTTCATCGCCCAAGATACTGCATTTATAGGCCGGAACCCCGCCACATTCGAGGAAACGCTGGTTGTCAGTTTGAAGATCGTATTCGATGCAGAAGACATCGCCGGTTTCCCCACTTTGTCGGATGAGCTGTCTTGCCGATGCTTTTGCACATTTGCATCAACGTACATCCTAGGCACGGTAGCCGACCAAACGGCCACGGTTCTTGCTGACAATCGCGCCTCAAACTTTCTGCGTTTTGCCCAGATTGGTATTTTGGAAAATTCAGATTTTCTGCGGAACCTTTTTCCGAACAATCTGTTTCATTAAACAGAAGCCCATCATTCTGTCCCAGCTTTTCTTGAAGCATTATCATTGTCGTAAACATTGTTATCAAGGCGTCTATCACCTACTTGGTAAGTTAGGCAATATACATCAGGCGCACTCTCGTGGTCACATCGGCCTCTGCGGCGTCGAGTGTGATGGTGAGATCGGTTACGTTGGACAGTTCGTTTGTAGGGACGCCGGTCGCTCCGGCTTCTCCGTGAAACACTTTGCCTTTCATTCCAAGGCGATATTCCTTGAGTGCCATTTATTGTTGTCTCCATAATTGTTATTTGATACTCTCGGCCCAAAGCGTCGGAACGAGAGCAAGATTCTGCTTGAATGCCGGTCCCATAAAGGGGCGGGCTTCGACATGGATCGTCGTTCCGAGAAAGGTGTCGGACTTGCCGCCGTATTCCAATGCCGGAAGAGCCTTGCCCGACTTGCCGGGAAAGATGACCGGACCGATCACGACGCTTTGTTTGTTCACGTCGTAACCGAAAAAGATAAACCGTTTCAGCGTCCCGACGTGCGAAAACGGCGGCTTGCCCGGCTTCGAGGTTCCCTTGCGTTTTTTGATCGATTGCTTGGACGTTTTTCGAACGTAAGCTCCGAATTTCGAGAGAACCTTTCGTGACGCAGCGTCGACCTTGCGTTTGACCTTCGCCTGGTCGAAGAACATTCGCTTGACCGATTTGAAATCCAGTCTGATCCGTGGCATCAGCTTTTCTTCTCCAAGGTATTGAGAAGTTTTTCGATCCGCATATTGATCGACGAGTTCTTCGCGACCATGCCGGTCAATTGCGTCACTTGATCGTCCTTGTCCTCGATTTGGTGCTGCAGGTCCGAAAATCGGTCCGCCTGCGTTTTTTCGTAACGCTGCATGATATACCGAATCACGATCCACTGCACCACGCAGACGGCGCCAAGGATGCCGAACCGGTCGACGAACGATCCGAACGAATCGATCTCGCTGGAAACGGTCGTGTCCGCCGCGATCAGTGCCGCCATTGAAAAGAGCGGAAACGCGAACCGATACGTGTAAATGTCGTACATTTGTTAAACTCTCCAATGATTGGGGAATGGAATCACATGCTTGACGTACAACGTTGTGTCAAGCGTCGCGATGGATTCCGGGAAAACGACGTAAGGGGGACCATACCCGTCCGCCGACGCCACGAACTGCTCGACTTGCGCTCGGGTCATCCAACACAGATCCGCAGGTTCGCCCTCGTCGGACGATTGATACCGTGGACCATGCGAGTTGACCCAACCGATATATTCCGTGCCCTTGACGACACGAAAAGCCGTAAAATGCGTCATGTGCGCCCAATATCCACCGAGCGTCGCGACTTTGACGCCGTTCTTATCAATCGTACAACCTGTTACGGAAAGGCTGTTGGCCACCGGAACGGAAAGCCCGGCGGCGCAGCACTGGATGATCTCGTCGGCGAGTTCCTTGCCCCGGAAGTTGAGGAAAAGAATCGCACTCTGGAATTTTTTGGCGTCTTCCAAAAACGGCTGATATTTGGGAACGACTTGATTATTGGTGCCGACCAAGTATTCCGGAAAATGCCCGATGGTATTCGCGCCTTTCGCGATTTCGGCGACGGTTTGACCGCCCCG
>JAVBPO010000172.1:0-33237 GCA_031549565.1 Thermoguttaceae bacterium | reverse complement strand
GAGAAACCGGCGTCAGCGAGTCGGTTTGGGGGCGTCAAAAGGAGAAAACAGGTCGAAAATCATGAAAATTTCCTCGAAACTCGATTATCGTGCGATTGGACCCGCTCGTTGACCCGAAAAACGGCATTTCCAGAGGTGCCCACAAGTGAGAAAGCCAACTCGCTTTTTTCAAAATTGACAAGTTTGCGGTGGTCTGAAAAAACTGGACAGGTGAACAAGCTATAATGTCAGCAATTCACTTCAGTATTTTTCCGGATTTTCATGAGTAAAAAACGCATCAACCACCGCCTGCGTTTTCGCTCCGTCGAGACTGCGATTGCAATAACTGTTTCTTCGCATCACCACGCCGTTGCGGATCGTGCGTTCCGCATCCACAATAAAAAAACACTACGAACGACACGATGCAACATTTTACGATAGTGAAAGAGAACTGATGGAGTATGTCGAACAGGAAGCCAAGCCGCTTCCACCCGAATTTTCTTCTTTCACCTCCGGGAAATAAACACATAAAAACACGCCGTTAATCGAAAGCGAAGCAGTTGCCAAAGAAGTTGACACACGACACACCCTAGGACTTGGTTGGTGCGACGAGCCTGCCCATATACCCTTGGGGGACTGATAGAACCCGACCGAACCCCGAGATTCGTCCGCGAGCCGCCGTATTGCACGGTCGGTTAAAAGTGATATATTGAGTTCTGCTTGAGCGACCGTTTTACCATAAGCGGTGCTTATACCGGAAACGCGACATCGGTGCTTTGCCAAACTTCGAGAGCGTTTCCGGTTTTTTATTTCTTGCTGAAACCCTAGTAAAACAGTGTTTAATCACAATTTAATCATAGTGAGGCGAAATAGGGGCCTATTTGAGCGTATTTCCCGGTTGACAGAAATCGCTAAAACCCTATAAATCACGGTGTTTCATCACTGACGCAAAGCAAGAGGTAAGCATTCGTAACACCGCTGATTTCGTGCGCGGTCTATTTCCGCAGTTTGAACTGGGCGACCAGTTTCTGCAGGGTTGACGCCATGGAGCTCATTTCGTTCGCGGCGCTGGCGGATTCCTCGGCGGAGGCCGTGTTCTGCTGGATCACCGCGTCGATCTGCTGCAAGCCGATCGTGACCTGTCCGACGCCTTGCGCCTGTTCGTTGCTCGCGACGGCGATGCCGCCGACCAGGTCGGTCGTCTTTTGAATCTGCTCGACGATCTGGTTGAGAACTTCGGCGGTCTTGTCGGCGATTTCACCACCCTTGTGAATTTCCTGGCCGCTGGTCGCGATCAGTTCGGTCGTTTCCTGGGCAGCCTTGGCACTTCGAGCGGCCAGGTTGCGGACTTCCTCGGCGACGACGGCGAAACCTTTGCCGTGCTGCCCGGCCCGGGCGGCTTCCACAGCGGCGTTCAAGGCCAACAGGTTCGTCTGGAACGCGATGTCGTCGATCACTTTGATCACGCGCTGAATCTGTTCCGAGTTCTTTGTGATCCGCTCCATCGCCGACGTCATTTGCTGCATCGCGTTCTGACCGCCCTGCGCGGCGCTGGAAGCACCGTTGGCTAAGTCGCGGGCGTTGCCGGCGCTGTCGGCGTTCTGCTTCGTTTGGCTGCTGATTTCGTTCATCGAAGCGGTGATTTCTTCCAGCGACGCCGCCGATTGCTGGGCTCCGTCGGACAGGTGTTGGGCCGCCGTCGAGACTTCTCCCGATCCGGTCGCGACTTCGCGAACGCTCGAATCGATTTCGTGCAGCGTATTATTGACCTGATCGAGCATCGAGTTGAGATTGATGTTCATCGTATCCTTGTCGCCGCGAATCTTCACGGTCGCGGTCCAATCCCCGTCGGCCAGCTTCGTCGCGAGCGACTCGACGTTACGGAATTCCTTGAGGATTCCATCCAAAGCCCGGGCGAGAATACCGACTTCGTCTTGACGCCGCAAGTCCGCATCGGGAATATCGAACGAAACGATTCCGTCTTTGGCAATGATATCCATCGCACCAGCCGCGGCGCCGATTCCCTTGGTAATATTGCTGGTCAAAACGAACGCGATGAGGCAACCGATCACGATCGCGGCGATTGTGATCAACAGCGTCGTCCAGAGAATCTGCTGGTCGAACGCTTCGGAATCTTTCATCGTCTTTTGGGCGCGCTCTTCGAGATTCTTGACGAACACGCCGACGGCCTTGTTCGCCGCACCGGCCAAATCCAAGGTTTTCTTGTCGCGAACGCTCATCTTTTCTTCACAAACGAAAACATTGAGAATATCCGCCTTCCACGTATTGATTTCCTTGACAGCCGTTTCGAGTCGCGTCTTGTTCTCCGGGAGAACCATGGCCGGTGTGAGGGCTTCCAGTTCCTTGACCATCACATCACCCATATCGACCAAATCCTTTTTCATGCGGGCAATTTCGTCTTCGAGAAATTCCGCTCCGATTTGGAAGTAAAGCCGATGGACGTTGTTCACGGTCGCGACGGCATGGTCGAGTTTCGCTTCCAGTTCGATTCGTTCGCGAAGATAATAGGTTTGACCGTCTTGCGTGACGGCAAACTGGTTTTGAGTCGCTTCCTTGACTTTTGTCGTGAGTTCATCAAGGATTTGCGCGACCTTTCCCGCCTGCTTTTCACGAGTGGCAACGGCGGCTTCCCACGCTTTCTTCTCGTCGTTGTACCAACTCGAATCGCTTTTGGAGAACTCCTCCACGGCCGTAATGACGGCGTCCAGCGCCGTCTTGTCCTGAATCTTGTCGTAGATTTCGGTCTTGATTGTGAGAATTTTGTCCACCTTGGCGTTTACCGTCAGCTCATGCTCGCTCTCATGCGTGATGGATCCCTGATCGGACGCGAGCTGACACTCGAAAACGAGTTGTTCAATCTCAGAGCCATTTTCAGTCAACTTGCGGACATTGTCGATATCCGCCGTCATTTTCGCACTGGAGTAAATCGCATAGCGACCGGCAAAGTAGACGCCGACCAGGAGCAGGAGCACTAAAAGGAAACCGAGGAACAGTTTTGTTCCGATTTTCATGTTGTTGAGCATGTTACGTTATTCGCGGGGAGCGGGTTAAAAAAAAGGATGCGTCGTTCGGAAATAGAGGGGCAAATCGGCAGGGTGAGCAAAAATCGAACCCTTTTCACATAAAAAGTTTCATATTTCAACTTGCGCAAAAATTTTTGAACAAGGTCTCGAAAAAATATAGGATTGAGACTCGTCTTTGTCAAAGACAAATTCGATTTTTTAGACGGTATTTTGAAATTGTTTATTCGGGACACTGATACACAGGCCGGTTTTTCGTTATAATCCATACTTGTACTGTCTCACTTATTTTTACCTTTTTCGCGAATTTTGCTTGAATCCGCTGCGAGGCTTCAGACTTCAGGCTTCAGATGTCGGCTCACCCTTGTTATTCTGAAGCCTGAAGCCTATAGCCTGAAGCCTTGCCCCCAAAACGGATTTCGTAAGTCAGACAGTACAAATACACTCACGGAGGGAAAAACATTTTTTCCATCAAAAGCATAACAAAATCAGCAAAGCGATATGAAAAAATACGCAGTCGGCCTCATCGGGTTCGGCATGATCGGTAAAGTCCACGCATTCGGTTACGCAACCTTGCCGTATTACATGAATCCCCTGCCGGGCGATTTTCGGATCACGCACGTTGCGACCGCTCACCGGGAAACCGCCGAAGCGGCGAAAACGCTGTGTCAGACGGAGGTTGCGACGACCGATTACCGGCACATTACGGAAAATCCGGACATCGACGTCGTTCATATTTGTACGCCGAACGATTTTCATTGTGAGCCGCTCCTTTCGGCGATTCGCAACAAAAAACACATCTACTGCGAAAAGCCGCTCTGCACGACTTGGACAGAAGCGGAAGCGATTCGAGGGAAAATCGAAACCACCGGATACGCCGCGACGAACCAAATGACGTTCCACCTCCGCTTCTTTCCCGCGATCAAGCGGATGAAGCGGTTGATCGACGAAGGCCGGCTCGGGCGGCTCTTGCAATTTCGTGTCGGTTATTTCCACGCGAGCAATGCCTCGCCCGATTTGCCGTACAAATGGAAACACGCCCCGTCGGGAGGCGTCATCCGGGATTTGGCGTCGCACCTGCTCGATCTGGTCGACTTCCTGATCGGTCCGTTCGATTCGCTGACCGCGAAAACGCAAATCGCGTATCCGAGCCGACCGCTCACGGCTCCGACGCCGAACGATCCCGCCCCGCCGCGAAAAGAAGTAACCGTGGAAGACGCCGTCTACATTTTCGCACAAATGCAAAGCGGCGCTTGCGGCGTTCTGGAAGCGACGAAGCTGGCGACCGGAACGGAAGACGAATTACGGCTCGAAATTCACGGCGAAAAAGGGGCGGTTCGTTTTCAGCTTCTTGATCCGCATTTCGTCGAGTTTTTCGACGCGACCGCATCCGACAAACCGCTCGGCGGAAACTCCGGTTGGCTCCGAATTCCGGCCGGCGGACGCTTCGAATCGCCGCAGACGACGTTTCCGTCTCCGAAATCGTCGATCGGCTGGACCCGGGCACACTGCGCTTGCTTGGGGAATTTTCTCCAGTCGGTTGCCGAAGGAAAGCCGGCCCAACCGGACTTGCGGCAAGGAGTGAAAGTGCAGGAGCTCATGGAAAAAGTTCTCCGCTCGTCAGAATCCTGAAAACGCATTTCCCAAAAACAATGTCCGACGACGAATTACGCTTGGCCCCGATCGACGAGGAGGAGTTGAAACTCGCTCCTTTGGACGACAAAACGGACCGAAAGATCGCCCCCGATTTTCCGCTGGATACCGAATTGCGGCTCATGCCCGTGATCTGCTCCGCCTGCAAAACGAGGCTCTACGCGACGGAAGATCAGGTCGGAATGTGGAAGGTCTGCCCCGACTGCCAGCGTGAAACGGAAATCCGGTACGTCGAACCGGAATTCCGGTACACCGTTGAGTTGAGCGAAGACGGCGGGTACGTCGTCAAAAAGCCGGAAATCGAACACGCCCCGACGTTCAATATCGGCGTCGATTATCGAACCGTCGACGGATACCAAAAACCGGAGTTCATTCAGCAACGGGTCTTCGACGACGAACAGCCGAAAATGGAAGCGTTTCTCCAGGATCTGCTCGAATCGAAAAAGGAGAAAGATCGCAAGCGGAACGAAAAGGATCTCGAAGCGAAAATCGAAGAAGAGATGCGGTTGGCGAAGAAAAAACGGCAGGAAACCGTCGGCGACGCTTCCGATCCGTCCGTTTGGAAAACCGACGACGAGCCGAAAAAGCCGCAAAAACCGCGTCTGCCAACTCCGCCTGCTCCTCCGGTTCCCGTCGTTCCCGTTCCGCCGCGACGCAATCGCCCGGAACCGGTTGCCGAAAAACCGGTCGAAAATCATACGCTCCCGGAGCCGGAAGACGACTACGAGCCGGAGCCGTTTTGGCCGGGCTTGCGGAATTTCTTCGAGCCGTTTCTTTCGCCGGTCAATCGGAAGAAATTGATCGTGCTTTTCCTCATCGGGTTCGTCGCGAATTATTGTCTCGAAAACGTCAAATCGTCGGTCGGACGAGCCCTGCTCGACACGCATCCGGACGGGCCGGGACACATCATGTCCTACGCGGAGATGGGATTTTTTTCCGCGAACTTTTTCGTCGGGATGTTTTTCGGGATCGTTTGGCTGGTTCTCGTACTTTTGTTCGGAATCAGCATCTTAACGACGACGGCGTCCGGAAAAATCAAAGTCGAACGCTGGCTCATGTTCGATCTCGGGCTCGGCATTTCTTACGTGTTCTGGACGGCGCTGATGCTGTTCGTGTCGTTTTATCCCGGCGTATTCCTGATTTGGGGAATCGAGTACGTTTATCCCGCCTTCGCGAAAACGGAGTACGTCTATCCCTGGTTGGCGATTTTTTTCCTCGGACCGATCGTGACGTTTCCGATCCTGTTTTTGTGCATTACGGAAACGGATACGTTTTTCGGCGGCTGGCCGAAGAAGACGCTCGGCAGTCTGGCCCTGATGCCGATGCTCTGGATCAAATTTTACGCCGCGGTCCTTCTGTTCTCGATCGCTCCGTTTTTGCTGATGGGAACGCTTGCGTACCTGAACCTGTTCCACTACGCGAACCCGTGGATGCAATCGACGTGGTACTACATCGTGTCCGCGCTGCTGGAAACATTGCTCATCGGCTATTTCCCGCTCGTCTATCTCCGCTTCCTCGGCCGGGTGTCGTGGGTGATTGAAGAGAGCGGACAGAAGACAGAGGACAGAGGACAGGGAATGGAGAACGGAGGATGATACGATATCCTATCCTCTGTCCTCTACTCCGCTACTTCTCCTCAATCACCTTGAGCAGATTCGCCGTGTTGGTGATGTTCTGGCGGACGACTTTGCCGTCGGCGTCGATGTAGATCATCATCGGCGGGATTTGAAGGCCCCAGTACTGACCGGCTTGGCTGATACCATCGACCGTATCGTACAGTTGAAGAAACGGAAGCGGATTCGCTTCCAGGTATTTCTTCAAGCTCTCGGGCCGGTCGTCGACGCCGATCGACACGATTTTGATATCTTTATACTTGGCCGCGAGTTGTTTCAAGGCGGCGGATTCCGTTTCCGTATAACTGTCCCAAAAATAGAGAACGACGGGGCTCCCTTTGAGCTGGGCGAGGTTGAACGCGGCGTCGGCGGTCGTTTTGCTGGTGAACGGAACGACTTTCCCGACGGACCCGATCCGACGAACCGCTCCGGCGGCACGCTTGCCGTAGTCGGAGCTCGGCATGTCCGCGGCGAGCTTTTGATACCACTTCATCGCGTCGTTGTCGTTTTGCATCATCTCGTAGTATCCGCCCAGCTCGAGCATCGCCCGCGCGGCTCCCTCCGTTTTGCCGTAATCCTCGACGAGTTTTTCCAGGTTCTGCATCCATTCGACGATCGCTTTCAGGTTGTCTTCGCCGTTATGAAGCCGCTGGTAGTACTCGGCCATGATCTGCTTGTATTTGACGTACGCGGCCGGTTCGGGACTCTGGAATTGCTCCTTGACTTTCTGGAACAGAATCTCCAGCTTTCGTGAGCCGTCCGGATACTCGTTGCCCCGAACACCGCCGTCGACCAGGTCCGCCGCTTGCCGAATCCAAAGATCGGCGTCTTCGAGCGTCGACTGGAGCGCGGCACACTTGAGCATCAAGCCGAGAATTTCTTCGTGAATCGCGGCACGGTCCTTGATGTCCACTTTGGCGAGCGAATTCTGTTTCTCGCCGATTTCTTCGATGATCTGATTGATCTCACCGGCCCCCTGCGGAGTCGGCGGTCCGTCCTGCGCGACTTCGCCGAACGCCGCAGGAGCATAGAACGTGTAATCGGCGACGATTTGCTGCGAATTCGGATCGTCCAAATGCGGAACGCCGATCAGACGCCAATTGTTGTCGCCGACCTTGACGATCGTGCCCAGGATGATCGTTTTGATTTCATCGTGATTTTCCCCGTCCCGGACGATCGCTGAAACGTTTTCGTACGAAACAACGTCCAAAGCATTTCCGTCTTTGCTCGCCGGAACGATGCCCGGTTGTCCGCCGCTGAACTGGACCCAGTCCGCTTTCGGGGAAAGACCGATTCCGGTCAACGCTTTGGCAAATCCGTCTTTCATTTGCGCGACTTTTTGACGGACCTTCGATTCGGTCGTATTATTCAAACCGAGTGTCGCGAGTTCTTCCGCGGCGGGCGCGAGCCGGAGGAATTGCTGTGCGTCTTTCGAAGTGAGGGCGGCGACCGCTTCCAGGGAGACTTCCTCGGCGGAAATCATTTTCCAGCGGTCGATCACACCGTCGGCATTGTCGTCGATTCCCCAGCGGGACCCGGCGCTGTTCATCCAACGGAATTCGCTCGGCTTTTTCGAGGCGGTCAACTGTCGAAAGACTTCGGTACCGTTTTTGAAATACCCGGCTTGAACCCCTCCTTCGGGTCGGGCAAGAAAAACACGGAGCGTGCGTTCATTGGCGTCTTTGACGATGTATCCTTCGGAACTGGTTGAAACTGTGCATTTGGCGACGTCTTCGGGGGCGGGATTGTCGCAATCGATGTTTTTCAATAGCGGTTTCCTCGCCAACAGATTCGGCGCGGTGTATTGTGACGCCGCCGCGGCTGGAGCCGGTGCTCTCTCGCCGGTCTGGGCCGCCGAAAGGTCGGCGACGAAAAGACCGAGGGAAAGGACGAACGAAAGGGATATGTGCTTTTTCATTTGCATTCGCATGATTGAAACGTGTTAGCGCCGGGGCTTGCCCCGGGCTGAGCTGGTGAAACGTCGATCAACACGCGGGGCAACCCGGGGCAAGCCCCGGCGCTAACAAGGGGAGAAAACTATCTTCGGTAGGTTTGGGAATTGACCGGCGGATAAACTTTACCCGCAACGCGAGAGGAGGAAGGTTTCGCCGAACGATACGCGGAGGTCGTGACCGGCGAAACCGGTTGGGTATTGTCTTCCTCGATATACGTGTGAGTCGATCCGGTTCCGCAGGAATTACAGGCCCGCTGCCGAGTCGGAGCATAGCCCGGGCTGATTCGCGATCCGTATCCGCCGGTGGAGCATCCTGTGTCGCAGCCGGTGTCGCACATTCCGGTCGAGCAGGAGTCGGCGGTATAGCAACCATCGTCGCAACAGGGATCGTATCCGCACGGATCGCAACTCATCGCGTAAGGCGATCTCAAACCGTAATCGAGCGGCGTTTTCGCGTGGGTCGAGGAGATTTTATCCTGGAAAACAGGAGCGTACATTTGATTCATGTAAGATCCGACGGCGGGATACCGGTAGGAAATTCCCTGCTGGCAAACGGTACATTCGCCGCATCCGCCGCAGTTGCCGTATCGGCTTGGAGTGTGATCATTTCCGGCCCATTGTCCGTCGTAGGTGCAGGGGCTACAAAAGTCGCCGGAAACGTATCCGTAATCGCCCCAGTAGACTTCGTCGCCGCAACCGTTGCAGGGGTAATTTGATCCCCGCAGGATTTGTGCCAACCAGGAAACCGGTCTTGAAGCGACCTGAGCGGCTCCACAACCGACCGTTCGGAGCGGAGCGCCCGGCAAACCGCAGTACGGAGTTGCGCAACTACCGCCGTAGGCATAGTTCATTCCGCTGGGAGAACCGCACGGATCGCAGGAACCGCATTCGTCGACGCACATTCCGGTCGAACAGCCGCCGTACATACCCGAACCGTACGATCCATAAGGCCCGCAAGGTCCGCAGGGGGTTCCGACACATCCGCACAGCGGGATGCTCAGAATTAACATCGTTCCGATTAATAGCGTCCACTTCATGGCTTATCCCGTCGAAATTAGGGGGGAGGGGAATTCAGGGAAAGTCGTGAGAGTGTTTCTCTCCGCAATACTTTCCTTAATTTATCGTGAATAATTGGCTTCACCGGCGGACAAAGTCCACCTCTAAGACAAATATCGGATGGAATAATCGGAATAAACAGAAAAAACTCGCCAATCGGCAAATTTTAACAAAGAGAAAGGAGGATATCAATCGCGAACCGCGAGCTGTGCTCACGGAAATCGGGACCGCAGGTCCCGGCTCGTTTCAGTTTGCGCAATTCTTACGCGAACCGGAGTGTTCCCACGATTTCGGCGAGCGAGGTAATCCTCTCGCTTTTCAGCACGTCGGGGAGTTCGTCGAGAATTTGCATCGAAATCTTCGGTTGATAGAAGTTGGCCGTTCCGATCTGGACCGCAACGGCTCCCGCAACGATAAATTCGAGAAGATCGTCGACCGATTCGATTCCGCCGATCCCGAGAATCGGGATTTTCACAGCCCGGTAAATCTGCTGGACGCAACGCAACGCAATCGGCTTGATTGCCGGACCGCTCAGCCCGCCGAACCCGTTGCCAAGCCGCGGCTTTCTTCGTCGCCAATCGACCGCCAAACCGAAGCAGGTGTTGATCGCCGAAATTGCGTCCGCTCCACCATTTTCCGCCGATTGGGCAATTTGAGCGATATTCGTAACATTCGGTGAAAGTTTCACGATCATCGGAAGCTCGGTTCGCAGGCGGAAAGCGCCGACCATCTGTTCGCAAAGCTTCGGATCGGTCCCGAAATCGACGCCGCCGGACACGTTCGGGCAGGAAACATTCAACTCCAATGCCGCGATTCCGTCAAAACGTCCGATCTTTTCACAAAAACCGGGAGCTTCCTCCACTTCTTTCGCCGCGATGCTCAAAATGATCGGCGGACCGAGCGTTCGCAAATACGGCAGCTTGTGTTCGAGAAACTCGTCGATTCCATCGTTATCCAAGCCGATCGAATTAAGCAGCCCGGACGCCGTTTCCACGGTTCGCGGCGTCGGATTACCGGCTCGGGGCGCAAAGGTTACTGTTTTCGGGATGATTCCGCCGAGCCTCTGCAAAGGAAAAACATTCTCCATTTCCCGGGCATATCCGAACGTCCCCGATGCGACCAGAACCGGATTCGCCAATTCAAGAAAACCGATTTTAACGGATAAAATGGACAAGGAAATTGGGAAAATAAGAAATAAGAAATGAGAAATGAGAAATAACAAATTGCACCTGCGAGGATATTGCCCCCTGTCTCCTGACTCCTGTCTCCTGACTCCTGACCCTCTACATCATCTTTATCGTTCCGAGCGACGACGCTTTGTCGGTTTCGTAGATCGACGGGGTAATCGGCTCGGGTTTCGTTTCGAGCGGGAGCTTGGAGATATCCTTGCCGTTATTGAATTGTTTGATCAGTTCTTTTTCCAGCGTTTTCAAGTCGAAGTCGGTCGCGATCATTTTTCCGTCCCGGCCGATGAGCATGAGCGTTGGGAAATCGGAGACTCCAAAATGCTTGGAAAGCTTCGTTCCTCCCTTTTCCGCCGTAATCGTGTCGCTGAGGATCTTCCAAGGAATCTTCTTGTCCTCGACGAACTTCGTCAGGTCGTTCGTTCCCTTGTCGACGCTCACGCCGACGATCTCGAAGCCCCGCTTGTTGAAAGTCTCGTAAAGCCGTTTCATTTCCGGCAAAGAAGCGACGCATTGCGGACACCAAGTCGCCCAAAAATCGACCAGCACGACCTTATTCTTGAAATCGGTCGAAGCGATTCGGTTGCCGCCAAGATCGAGACCGCTGAACGCGACGGGATTGTCGATCATCTCGAACCGTTTAGCCGTGTCCGAGAGTTTTTCGACGTAATTCCTATCGTCCAGAAATTCGGACTTCGTGTAAAGCTCGGCGACTTCCTTGAGAGTTTCGATCGTAAAATGCCTGTCTTTACCGGCATACTGGAGTGCAACGTCGACGAGCAATTTTGAGAACGAGTCGAGATACTTCGGGTTCTCCGCGACATAGCGCTTAACGGCGTCTTTCACTTTGTACGGATTCGGAATGTCGTCCCCCGGCTTGGAGAGGAGCAGGATGCTGAATTTCAGGATTTGATATTTTGCCGTGGAGAGAATTTCCACTTTTTCCGGCTTTTTCTCCAGGAAGAGAACGACATTCTCGATTTTCCGCAGTTCGGAAAGCGATTGGGGCGGCAGCGACATTGCCTGGGTAAGTCTCGCTTTGAGGAGAATTTCAGCGGCCCAATATTTCTGTTCGTCCGTCGGCGCTTTCGCGAGAAGCATCGTTCCCTGCTCGATCGCCGTTTTCAGGTCGGCTTGGTCGATTTCGCTCAGCTTCGTTGAGCCGAACAGCGGCGGATCACGTTTGGCGAGTTCCCAAAGCAATTTTTCCAACGCCGCGATTTCGCCCGGCTCCGAAACCGCCGGATCGACGCTCTGCGCCGCGGAAAACTCCGCGATGATAACGAGCGACAGAAACAGCGACAGGCAGATTGATCCGAATATCCGCATGATGTTCTAGGGGGGACGCTCCAAAAAGCGGAGTACCGGCTAAAAAGGATCGTTGAAACGTGTGGTTAGAACTGAACTTTAACCGCATGTTTTTCTTCGGGGGAATCGACCTCGAACAACGCGGCGGCTTTGAAGTTGAAAAAACCGGCGATGAGATTCGATGGAAAGACTTCCCGCTGCGTGTTGTAAACCATAACGGAATCATTATACGCCTGTCGCGCGAATGCGATTTTATTTTCCGTCGAGGTCAGTTCTTCCTGAATCGCGAGCATGTTCTGGTTCGCTTTCAGGTCCGGATACGCTTCCGTAACCATCAGCAGTCGGCTCAAAGCTCCATTCAGTTGCGACTCGGCTCCTTGCAGATTTTTGATTGCGTCCGGATCGCCGGGATCGGCCGCTGCTTTTTGGCCGGCGTTGGCGGCTATGTTTCGAGCTTTGACGACCGCTTCGAGGGTTTCGCGTTCATGTTTAATATACCCTTTGGCCGTTTCGACGAGGTTCGGAATCAAGTCGTATCGCCGTTTGAGTTGAACATCGATTTGCGAATAAGCGTTTTTGTAACGGTTCGCCATTGTGATCAAACCGTTGTACACGCTCATTCCCCAAAGGAAAATGACCAACGCTAAAAAAGCGAGACCGCCGAGAATCGCGAGCAGGATGAGAAGTGGGCCCATGGAAAAAGTCCTCAAAGAGCTGTATTTGATCGAAAAAACCGTGGTGCGCCAATTATAATGTCTCGCGGAGAATTGTCTACGCGGATTGCAACAAAAAATCGATCTGCCAAAATGACATCTTTGCGGACGACTCGCAAGTCTACGTCCCCACGCCGAAAAGCGGAAGAACCGTGAATTTCCTTCAAAATGCACGCTTTACGGAGGAAGGGGACATTTTGGAATCCGGTTTGGCACGGTTTTTGCGTCAAATCCGTGCAAAGTTTGAGAATCTGTCATGCCGTGAATCGGAATTTCGCGGCGATCCGATATTTTACTATTTCAACCCATTGAAGAGGAGAAGCGAACAGTGGCCAAAAAGATGTCTTTTGATGATGCAGCCCGCCAGCCGTTGGCGATCGGGGTGCAAAAATTGGCAAAAGCGGTCAAAAGCACGCTCGGTCCCCGGGGACGCAATGCCGTTCTCGACAAAGGCTGGGGCGCACCAAAAATCACCAAGGACGGCGTGACCGTCGCCGAGGATATTTCCCTGGAAGATTCCGAGGAAAACATGGGCGCGACCCTCGTCAAGGAAGCCGCGTCCAAAACGAACGAAATCGCCGGCGACGGAACGACGACCGCGACCGTGCTCGCTGAAGCGATCTACATGGAAGGACTCAAAATGGTTGCCGCCGGCGCCGATCCGATGGCTTTGTCCCGCGGAATCAGCAAGGGGGCCGCCGCCGTCAGTGAGGCGATCACCAAAATGTCGACTCCCGTCAGCGAAAAGAACAAAAAGGAAATCGCCCAAGTCGCGACCATTGCCGGAAACAACGATCCCTCCATCGGGCAGACTCTCGCCGACGCGTTCATGAAAGTCGGCAAAAACGGCGTCATCACCGTCGAAGAAGGCAAGCAAGCCGAAACGTACGTCGACGTCGTCGAAGGGATGCAGTTCGATCGCGGATATCTCTCGCCGCATTTCGTAACCGACATGGACGACCAAACCGTCGAATTCGAGGACGCTTTGGTTCTCGTTCACGAAGACAAAATCTCCAATGCCCGGGCCTTGGTTCCGCTGCTCGAATCGCTCAGCAAGCAAAACAAGCCGCTTCTGATCATCGCCGAAGACATCGAAGGGGAAGCCTTGGCGACGCTCGTGGTCAACAAGATGCGTGGTATCATCCGCGTTTGTGCCGTGAAGGCGCCCGGCTACGGTGATCGCCGCAAGGCGATGCTCGGCGATATCGCGACCCTGACCGCCGCGACCGCGATCTACAAGGATCTCGGCGTCCAGCTCGAAGCGGTCAAGATGACCGACCTGGGCAAAGTCAAGAAAGTGACGATCTCGTCCGACGAAACGATTATCGTCGGCGGAGCGGGCAAAAAGGAAGCGATCGACGGGCGCGTTTCGCAAATCAAAAAGGAAATGGAAACGACGACCAGCAATTATGACCGCGAAAAGCTGGAAGAGCGGCTCGCCAAGCTCGCCGGCGGCGTCGCCCAGATCAACGTTGGTGCCGCGACGGAAACCGAAATGAAGGAACGCAAATTCCTGTACGAAGACGCCCGGGCTGCGACGAAAGCCGCGCTCGAAGAGGGAATCGTTCCCGGCGGTGGCGTCGCGCTGCTCCGCAGTGACAAGGCGCTCGAAAAGGTCGAATCGGTCGGCGACGAAAAGTTCGGCGTGCAGATTATCAAAAAGGTGCTCGAAGCCCCGATCCGCGAAATCGCTGAAAATGCCGGAATCAACGGCGGCGTCGTCGTCAACAAGGTTCGCCAGATGAAAGGCAAAAACGACGGCTATGACGCCGATCGTGACGCCTATTGCGATCTCGTCGAAGCCGGTATCATCGACCCGACGAAGGTCGTTCGGACCGCTCTGACCAACGCCGCGAGCGTTGCCGGCCTGCTGCTGACCACCTCGTGCCTGCTCACCGAAATCCCGAAAGACGAACCCGCCGGCCCGCCGCCGGGCATGGACCCCGGAATGGGTGGCATGGGCGGAATGGGAATGGGAGGTATGGGCGGAATGGGATTCTAAATTTTCGTTTCCCGTTAGCCCGTACACCGTAGGTGTCGGTGCATTTCGGTATCACGCATATTTTTCCCGGAACCTTCGGTTCACGGGCTAAACATATCAAACACAAAAACCACGAAAGGAAATACACATGTCGAAAAAACTGAACTTGAAGCCGCTTGATGATCGTATCGTTGTTGAACCGCTTGCCGCTGAAGAGAAGACGGCCGGGGGGATCGTGCTGCCTGATAGTGCCAAGGAAAAGCCGCAACGTGGCACCGTGCTCGCCGTCGGAATCGGCAAGCTGCTCGACAGCGGCAAACGCGGCGAAATGAACGTCGCCGTCGGCGATGAAGTCATCTACGGCAAATACTCCGGCAGCGACATCGAAAACGACAACCGCGAAATCAAAATCCTGCGCGAAAGCGACGTCCTCGCCAAGGTGGTGAAGTGAAATAATAAATAAGGAATAATTAACAAGAAATAGGAAATACATTTACTGCGTGTCAATTATTTCTTATTTCTTATTTCTTATTTTGAATCTTATTTCTTATTTTGATATTTTCAACAACATTACACAAAAGGAATCAATACCGTGGCCAAACAGCTAATTTTCACCGACGAAGCCCGCAAGAAGATGCTCGAGGGCGTCAACAAACTCGCGGACGTTGTCGCCGTCACGATGGGGCCGACCGGTCGCAACGTGATCCTCAATAAATCGTACGGCGGTCCGACCGTGACCAAGGACGGCGTCACCGTTTCCAAGGAAGTCGAACTGGACGACGCGTTCGAGAACATGGGCGCCAAGCTCGTCAACGAAGTGGCGTCGAAAACGTCGGACATCGCCGGTGACGGCACCACGACCGCAACCGTGCTCGCCCGGGCGATCTTTCGCGAAGGACTCAAACACATCGCCGCCGGCTGCAATCCGACGGCCTTGCGTCGCGGTATCGACAAAGCGGTCGCCGCCGCCGTCGATCAACTCGCCGCGCAAAAGAAGCCCGTGACGACGAAACAGGAAATCGCCAACGTCGGTGCGATCAGCGCCAACAACGACATGGCGATCGGCAACCTCCTCGCCGAAGCGATGGAAGCGGTCGGGAGCGACGGCGTCATCACCGTCGAGGAAGGCAAAACCGCCGAAACGAAATACGAAGTCGTCGAAGGAATGCAGTTCGATAAAGGTTACATTTCGCCGTACTTCATCAACGATGCGACGAAAATGAACTGCCAGATGGAAGACGCCTACGTCCTGCTACACGAAAAGAAGATCAGCAGCGTCCGCGAGCTGGTACCGATCTTGGAAAAAGTGAGCCAGAAGATGAAGCCGCTGCTGATCATCGCCGAAGACGTCGACAGCGAAGCGATGACGATGCTCGTGGTCAACCGGCTCCGTGGCACCCTCGACGTCTGTGCCGTGAAGGCGCCCGGCTTCGGCGACCGCCGCAAAGCGATGCTCGCCGACTTGGGAATCCTGACCGGCGGCACCGTGATCAGCGAAGACCTTGGTATCAAGCTGGAAAACGTGACCGTCGAACAGCTCGGTCGAGTCAAGCAGATCGTGGTCGAAAAGGAAACGACGACGCTCGTCGAAGGTATGGGCAAGAAGGCCGACATCAAAGCCCGGATCGACATGCTCCGCAAGCAGATCGAAACGACCGAAAGCGATTACGACCGTGAAAAATACCAGGAACGGCTCGCGAAGCTGTCCGGTGGTGTCGCGGTGGTCCAGGTCGGCGCGCACACGGAAGCCGAGATGAAGCAGAAGAAAGCCCGGATCGAAGACGCCCTCCACGCGACCCGCGCGGCCGCCCAGGAAGGGATTCTTCCCGGTGGTGGTGTCGCGCTGCTTCGCTGCAAGGACGCCGTCGAAAAAGCCAAGGCGGCCTGTAAAGGGGACGAAAAGACCGGAGCCGCGATCATCGCCCGGGTTCTTTCCAAACCGCTCGAACAGATCGCGGTAAACTGCGGACTCGACGGCGGCGTCATCGCGGACAACGTCCTGGCGGAAAAATCGCCGACGACCGGTTATGACGCCAACGCCGGCAAATACGTCGATATGTTCAAAGCCGGAATCATCGACCCGCTCAAAGTGGTGCGAACGGCCCTGTCCAACGCGGCCAGCATCGCCGGACTGATGCTCACGACCGAAACGATGGTCGCCGACGCGAAGAAGAAAAAATAAGTTTTCCAAGGCTGGGCGCCGGAAAATTTATCCAAGCCGAACGAACCTGGGGCTCGTTCGGCTTTTTTTGGCTCGAATTCATTTACTTTACGTGAGAAAAGGATAGAATGAAGAAGTGTCAATATCCACGCAATCCGAATAATCTGACCGGGTTATCCCTTTTTCCAAGAAAGAGCACCGACAATGAAACGCAAAGAATTTTTGAAAACAATGGTCGCCGCCGGCGCGTCTGCCGCGGTTTTAAGTGCGGATGGACTGAAAATACTGGCCCAGGAAGCCGCCAAGTCCGGTACGCCGGATTTGGTCGCCGTGCTCGGCGGCGAGCCGGACATGATGTTTCGCAAAGCGATCGCCGAACTGGGCGGCATGGGGCAATTCGTGAAAAATGGACAAAAAGTCGTCATCAAGCCGAACATCGGTTGGGACAGATCCCCCGAAATGGGCGCCAACACGAGTCCCGAACTCGTCAAGGAAATGGTGAAACAGGCCCTGGACGCCGGAGCGGCGGAAGTCGTCGTTTTCGACCACACCTGCGACGATTGGCGTAAATGTTACAAAAATAGCGGCATTGAAGACGCCGTCAATGAAGCCGGCGGAAAAATGATGCCCGCCGACTTGGAAACCTATTACCGCGAAGTGTCGCTCGGCCAGGGAAAGAAACTGACCAAGACGAAAATCCATTCCGCGATCCTCGATTGCGACGTCTGGTTTAATGTGCCGATTTTGAAAACCCACCGGGGAACGCACATGACGCTGGCGTTGAAAAACTACATGGGAATCGTGTGGGACCGCCAGTTCTTCCACGGCAACGATCTACAGCAGTGCATCGCCGATAGTGCCACTTACGTCAAACGGCCGGCGCTGAACGTCGTCGACGGATATCGGGTCATGAAATCGAACGGTCCGCGCGGTCTTTCCGTCGCGGACGCGGTCGTGATGAAAGCGCTGTTTATGTCGCCGGACATCGTCGCCGTTGATACCGCCGGCGTGAAATTCGCGCAACGGGTCACGGAGCAGGAACTCTCCTCCGTAACGCATATCGAAAAAGCCCGACAACTCGAGCTCGGAACGACGAACCTCGAATCGCTCAACGTGAAACGGATCAGCGTCTGAGCGTCGAAAACGGCTTTGATTATTTCTCCTTGAATTTCAACACCCGGATGATCGCGTCCTCCAGTTCGAGTTGGGCAGTGAGGACGTCTTTCAGTTCCGCCGACCCCGCGTTGTAGTGGTTCATCGCCGCGTCCGCCCAGTCCTTGGCCGCGGCCTGTCCCGAATCGAGCGTTTCGCGGAGTTTTTGTCCCCACTCCGCTTTTTGCTCCGGTGTGCCGGCGCGTTCGTAGTGCCAACGTTGATAATCTTCCAAGGTCTGGTATTTGTTATACCTCGCCTGGGCTTCGTTCAACGCGGTGCCTTGGCGAGCCCCCATTTCAACCTGGACTTTGATGGTCTCATAGATTTTTTCCGCGAACTCCACTTTGCGTTTCAGCGACTGCTCGATTTCCGTATCGAGTTTCGGTTTCTCCGGCGCTTGGTCGAGTTGGAGGATTTTGGCCTTTATCTCTTCGTGAAGCCCCTCCGGAGCAACGACGATCAGGGAGTTTGTGTTGTAATCGCAAGAAAATCGAACACCTTTTTCCGCCGTTTGCGACAAATGTTCAAGGACGTCTTTCGCGGGGATATGAGAAAACGTGTAGACCACGATCGACATGTTCGGTTGATTTTCGTTCTTATCCTTTTTCGGCTTGTCCAATTGCATCACCACCGCTTCCACGGCATCCGTAAGCTCCGGATTAGGCGTCAAAATCAACAACGTATTCGAGTGTTTGTCGACGCTCATCCGTGCCGGTCCATGTTTCGCCCCCAGCATGGGAAAGATGCCGAGTATCGTCTTGCTGAGTTCTTCCGCCGGTACGTTTTCAATCGGAATAAGCCGAAGACCGGCCAAAGCATTGTTCGCATTTTCTTGCTGATATGTGGACGGTAGGGCCGAAACACTGTCTTTCGCCATAGTTTCGCCCGTTTCCAATTCCGCAAGTTCCTTCTGCAATTCGGCAATTTGTAGTTGGATTTCCGCTTTGCGTTTCGCTTTTTCTTCGGCGGTTTTCGCGGCGTCTTCCTGGGCGAATGCGAAAGGAATCAATCCGACGGCGACGAGAACAAGAATCAAACCGGACAGACCGGCCTTTTTCGTGCGATTTTGCTGTTGCATGATATTCTCCAAACGGTTTTGAATGAGGGTGTTGGGCTCGAAAATCCCGAGAAATCCGAGCGTGTGAGCCGTCCGACCGCGAACGGCTCAAAGCGTGTTGAGCAGCGATTTTCCGTACTCTTCGGCTCCGGTGGCGCTGCTATCGTTAGCGCCGGGGCTTGCCCCGGGTTTTGTTGCGTGTTGTTTTCATTTTCAAATTTTCACCGCTTCCGCCCGGGGCAAGCCCCGGCGCTAACGGGGACCTGCTCGCCGATGATTGCCAACATTTTTTTGTACTGCGTTTCCGAAAGCGTTTCGTTTTTCACGCAATGGAGCAATAGCGGTGTCAGGGAACCGCCGAGGACGTGATCGACGAAATCGGGGACTTCCTTTCGCAACAGGTCTTCCCGAACAAAGACGGGACGGTACAGGTACGAATTTCCGATCTGATCGTAATCGAGCGCATTTTTCGCGACAAGCCGACCGAGCAGCGTTTTCACCGTTCGGATCGTCCAACCGCGTTCCTTGGGAAGCGCCGCGAAAATGTCCCGGGAAGCGAGCGAACCTTCCTGGTAAAGCACGTTCATGATTTCCCACTCCGACGGCGTGATCGAGGGAATTTTTTCGATTTTTTCTTGCATGGGTTTTGGAAAAAGAAAACGATTGCGTTGACATACGTTGATGATAGTCAACATCTGTTGCCATGTCAAGAGAGTACGAACCGGGACCTGTGGTCCCGAAATCCGTGAGCATAGCTCACGGCTCGTAAGCCGCGGTTAACGGTTTTTTTTCGGTTGCGACGCGAGTTGTTCCCGAACTCTCGCGATCACGCCGCGCAGGTCCGGGTCCTCGGTGAGTTTTTGTTCCATTTCGTCGCAATGGTGAGCGATCGTTTTGTGGTCGCGGCCGCCGAAGAATTTGCCGATCTCTTTCAAGCTGCGATCCGTCAGTTGCCGAGCCAGATAAATCGCGACGGCCCGCCCCCGGGCAAGACTGCTCGACCGTGATTTTCCCTTGAGGTCCGCTTGCTTCAAACCGAGATGTTTCGCGGTTTGCTTCAGGATTTCCTCCAACGACGGATGGGTCAATTCGGAATTTCGTTTGAGAAATTGTCGGATCGAATTCGCGTCCGGAATTCGGTTGCCCGACTCGCCGACGATCTGCGTGAATGTTCCGAGCAGCATCGGGTACGTTAAATCGAGCGTTTTCGCGAAATTCGTGATCGCCGTGGTCGTCAATGGAATTCGAAACTGCTCCGTGATCTCATGGATCATCGCCGCCCGGGTTTTCTGGCCCGGCGGAAGAATCGGAATCGTCAATCCGCCGATCATGCGAGCTTGAATCTTCGGCGAAACGTCGATCAATTCGCCCGGAAAACGGTTTGCCGTGAAAACAACCGTATTCTCCAAAGCGACTGATTCATCCAGTGCCAGGAGCAATTCTTCTTCGGCCGCCGGTTTGTCTTTCAACTCTTCGATGCGATCGACGATCCACAGCGGAGCCTTACGAATTCGTTTACGGAAATCGTCCGTCGTCCGCGTTTCCACGGCGACGGCAAAGCCGCGGGCGAAATCCGCGCCGCTTGCGTAGATCGGCTTGCTTTTCGGATGCCGTTCTTTCCAGGCTTGATAGATTCCCGAAACGATATGAGTTTTCCCGCACCCGCTCGGTCCGTAAAACGTGACCGGATTCCAAGGTGCCTCCCGTCGTGTCCGCGGCGATTCCTCCAGAATCCAACCGACCGCCGTTTCAATCAGCCGATTCTCCGGACCAAGGTGATACCCTCGGGACACGGAACCGGACCCGTGAAGGGAAAGAATCGAGGACATGGGGAAAAATTAATTATGAATTATGAATTGTGAATTATGAATTGAGGGAAAAAGGGGGGAAAAGGGAAAAAGGATTCTTCTTTCAATTTTTTTCGTATCCCTCATTTCTGATTTGTCATTTGTCATTTGTCATTTGTCATTTATCATTTCTTATTTCCCCATGAACACTCTCGATTGAACACCGGAGGCGGAGACTTCTTCGTAGATCGGTTGGTCTTCCGGTCTTTGGCGGGTGTTCGAATCGACGCGGAACGGCCTGTTGTTTGGCGACGTGGTGCCACGTTGGGAGATGTCCTTGAATCGACTCGGCGTCTTCAGCCAAGAGGAGCGGGTTTCGGTTTCCGCGTCGGCAACGACTTTGATTTCAGTCTCGTTCGATGAGGGCGTCACATCGATCGAGCCGTACCTCGCGCTCGGGGAGGATTCCCGGGGGGCGTCACGGAATTTTTCTTCCGTCCAGCGGTCGTTTTGATACGCCTGCGTGAACCGCTCCGACAATTGTATCGTCTCGCTTTTCCGTTTGCGGAGCTCCGGTTCGGTCCGGGACGAATGCGACCGGTAGGACGCCTGCATGATTTCACCCGACGACTCTTCACGGCCCCGGTCCAAATCGATCACGCCGGAGGATTCGTCCGACTTTACGATTTCTTCGCGCTTCGGTCCGGTGAGTGTCACCACGGCGGGATTGGAGTAGATCAGCGCGGCCGTCTTACCCGCTTTTTTCGTTTCATGGAAAACCGCCAGGACCTGTAAATCCATCTCTTCGTTTCCGATTTCATCCACGGGGACGAAGAAATCGTAACCGTTCATCTCGAAATTATCCTTGCGGTAGAACGCGGGCAGCGATTCCTTTTTGAAAATCGCATGTTTAATCGGAATGCTCCGTTGCGGCACCGGATCGTGCGCGTCGAACAGATAGATCGCCAACTCGCCGTCGACCTTCACGGGGTCTTTCGCGTTTTTTTCGTTGTAGAATTGGATACGCCCACCGACGCCGCGAAGCGGCTCACCGCCGCCGGGGTTCGTTTGCGTATAGCATTGCCAGAACGCGACCATTCGGCCCGGCGTTTTCGGGCGATTGTCCTTGAAAACGTTTTTCAACGATTTCGGCGGCGTCACGCTGGAACAGCCGAGACACAAAACGAGCAACAGGGGTAAAATGCGTATCATCGTTAATTTTTCCATTGTGGAACGTTCGGTTCGTCGAACAGTCGGTCGGGGATCGGCGATTTGTTCGGGTCGAGCGACGGGGCGGGGGTCGGAGCGGAACCCGGCGTCATGAGCTTCAAATCGTCCAACGGAACCGGGACCGTCGGATACATCGGCTTGGCGTCACCGGAAACCGGCTGTTCGGCCGTCGGGTCCCAAATCCGCAAGCTGTCGTCGTTGTTCGGCGAACCGTGCATTTTCAGGACGTCGTTGAGACACCAGTGGATTTTCGCGGCTTCTTCCCGTTTGATTCGTTCCGCGTCTTCGGAGTAAACTTCCCCCTTGCGGTGCTTGACGACCCGGGGACGCATGATGATGAGCAGTTCCTTCTTCTGCACGTTGTCGTATTTGTACTGAAATAATCGTCCGATGACGGGAATGTCCGACAGGAAGGGGACGCGACGGTTGATACTCTGCGTTTCCTTGGTGAGGAGCCCGCCGATAATGACGGTTTCATTATTCGAGGCACAGACGTTCGTCTTGGCCGTGATCGCGCTGATTTTCGGCGAGTTGACCGAACCGCCGGAACCGTCCGGGATCGGGATGCCGTCGGCAAGGCTTCCGACGCTCGATTTTTCGGCTCCGATGTCCATCATGACTTTTCCGTCCGGACTGATTCGCGGCGTCACCATAAGCATCAATCCGACTTCTTCCATCACGACGTTGCTTTGAAACACGCCGCTTGCCGTCGTGGTACCACCGCTGACGAACGGGACTCGTTCGCCGATGAGGATGAACGCCATCTGGTTGTCCATCGCCATGATTTGCGGACGACTGAGCACTTCCAACCGTTTCGTTTCTTCCAGGGCCCGGATGAGAATGCTGACCGAATCGCTGCTGGCCGAGAAGACCATGCCGCCGAAACCGGATTCCGTCCCGACGCGGCCCATGTTGAAGTTCGACAAAAGTTGCGGTGCCACGGTCCCGGTCGTCGGGTAGGACAACTCGTTCAGGTTGTTCCCCAACTGCGTCTTCGGGTCGCCGAAATTGAAGCCGGGTATCCCGTTTCCGGCGGGGACGTAAACCGGCTCGGTGACCGTGACCGAACTTCCGTCGGGCCGGGTTCTTTGGATCGTTCGGGTACTGTTGGATGACGCGTCGAACGAGCTGCGGTTGAACAGGATCGAATCCTGGATCCCGAATTCCGCACCGAATTCGTCCGTGTTCGAGCAGTTCACTTCGGCGATCAACACCTGGATGACGACCTGGTCCGGTTGCCGGTCGAAGTCTTCGATGATTTTCAAGATTTCGTCGATATATTTCGGCGTCGCCTCGATCAGGAGCGAATTCGTTTCCTTTTCCGCGACGACGACGAACGCTTCTTCGATCTGCAAAAACGGGCTGACACCACCGGGCGTCTGGCGGATGATGTCCCGCTTTTGCTGGATCCAAAGGGCGACCGCTTTGGCGACGTCTTCGGCCTGGGCGTTTTTGAGCGTGTAGATTTGCCGGGTCCGTTTTTCGGTATCATCTTCGTCGAGTCGCAAGACGATCGCTTCGACGGCGTCAAGGTCTTCTTCCGCCCCGACGACGATGAGCGTGTTGGAGCGTTTGTCGTTGGCGAATCGGAGCGGTACGAAATCCTTGGCCGCTTTGGCCCCGGGCATTTGCGGTCCGATCTGTTGGCGTCCGAGTATCTGTGACGGTATCAGGTTGTTGAGAATCAGCATCACCGAATCGGAATCGGCGTTGGTCAACGGTATCATCCGGATTTGCGCGTTCGCGACGGGACTGTCGAGCATTTCGATCAGCTTCCCGATCAACGGCAACGCGTATTCCGGCGCGTTGACGATGAGCGTATTTTGCTGCGGGTCGGGGGTGATGACGAAATCGGAAACGATTCCCGATTCGATCAAACGGCGTTCCCCGTCGTCGAGCACTTCGACGGAAAAAGACGGAAATTTCTGATCCGCCGTGACACCAATTCCGCTTGCACCCGGGGAAAGAATCGTCGTGAGCTTTGCCGCGACGTCGGCGGCGACGGAGTTTTGCAGCTTGTATTGTTGGATTCGCATTTGCGGACCGCTTTCATGCAGGTCGATTTTTTTGAGGAACTGTTCGATTTCCTTCAGATCGTTCGGCCCGGCGTGAACGATGAGCGAATTCGTGCGAATATCGACGACGGTTCGCAACCGGGGCATCCACGCGCGACCGTACACATGCTCCCCGGTCGGAGACGGCGGCGTCGGTTGCGGCGGCGGATACATTTTTTCGACGAGCGTCGACGCATAGGTCGCGGAAACGTGACTGAGCCGGATCGCTTTCCAGCAGCTTCCCGGCTGGGTGACCGGCGTGTCGAGTGCTTCGATCAGTTCGAGCATTTCATCGAACGCGGCGCCCCAACCGACGACCATCAACGCGTTTGGATTTTGGAGCGGAAACAGGTTGACTTTCCCCCGCTTTCGCGAGAAGAACAGGAGGTAGTACATATCGAACAACATTTCGTTCATCGAAACGCAATCGGTGTTCTTCAGCGGCACCACCTTCATTTCCGACTTCGATTTCTCCATCAGTTCTTCGATGTTTTGAATCATCTCCAGGAGCCGTTTGGAGTCGCCGGTCGTTCCTTCGAACAGGATGATATCCAAGTCGGGCAGGACGTTGATGTTCAGCGCTTGCGGCAAATCGAAACCGGTTCCGAAACCATTCCCCAGTCCGTACATTCCCTGTGGATCGTATCCGCCCTGCATCGGTCCGTACATGCCGCCGGGAAAATCGTCGGGGCCGCCGAGTCCCTGGTCGAGCGTAGCGCCGCCCGGAGCGGCCAAGTCCTGTTGCGGTTTGTACGCGACCTGCCGGACGGGGGAAGGCGAATTCGGAGTATAACGCGGAGTGGTGTCATACGGCGAACGCATCGCCTGCTCGAAGGAAGGAATCGGCCGGTCGGTCGGTTGGGGCACCGAACGCGGAACCGGTCGCATCGCCAGGGCATTGGCGAACCGGCGAATATGCTTCGCTTGCTTCCCGCCGATCGTGATAATACGCCGTTCCATCCCTTCCGGGGCTTTCGGGCGGTCGATCATGTCGAGCAGCTTCGCCAACTGTTCGCAAAGTTTTTTGTCCCCTTTCAGGAAGATTTCGCGGCGGTCGTAATTGAGTTCGACCCGCACGGTTCGCGTTCGCTCCGCGGTTTGAATCGTGTAATCGTAAACGGCGGCGCCGCTGGTCTGCTTTCCGCCGGCGGGCGCAGGGGAAACCCGCGAGTAGCGTTTGCCAAGAGCGCTGCGGAGCGTCGAATCGATGAAGCCGATCGACATTTTTTTCGGCTGGTACGATTGACTGACGGCGACGAAATCTCCGGGTTGATATTGGTCCGTTTCGGCGAGCTCATTCGATGTGGTATCGGCATTTTGCGGCTCCGGAAGCAAAACCCCCATCTGGTGGAGCGTTTGTCCGAACCGGGTTTGGATTTCTTCCGGAGCAAGCACGGAAACGTTCAGCGTCCGGCTCTCGACGTTGTCGGTGAAAGCGAAATTGACGGTCGGGTTATTTCCGAACAGACGTTCCAATTCCGTCTCGAACGCCCGAACATCGCGCACGGCGCAGCGGTAAACCCGACCGCTGGGAAGCGTCGATTCGCCGGAAGGCGGCTTGGCGAACGAATCGAAGGGGGCGAGCGTCCCGTAGGTCGTCGTCGGCTTGATTTGTTGCATCCGCGGGATGCAAGTGTCGGCCATTTGAACCGCGGCAAGCGGCCCCTGAACGGTCAATTCGTTCTTGCTCGAATCGACGAGGATGTGCGTGAACCGCCTCAGGTCTTCGGACATGAGGCTTTCCAACCGGTTCCGAATCTCTTCAGCGGACGACTGTTCAATGGAATACGTTTTCGTATGCACTTTCCCGGTATCCGAAGTCGTCGAATCCGCGGCGAATGCCGACGCGATCGAAAACGCTCCGAGAAAAGCGTAAAACCAAAGTACCCCACGTGTCAAATTCTTTGACATGGTCTCGTGAACGAAAGGATAACATTTACTCATAAATACAGCGGTCCGCCCCATTTCCAGAGGCAAGCCGATGCGAATAGTAGTTTTTTATCCTTTTTGGTTCAATACCAATTTTCTAAAGAATATTTTTTGGGTAAGACAGCAGATGGCAGACAGCAGACGACAGGAAGAAAGTAGGAATGGAAATAGGGAGCGCCCTTCCTGCCGACGGTCGTCTGATATCTCCCGTCCATGCTATTTCAGCCTATCTTTCTATACTTCCCGCGTCGATGGGCGAGGCGGTCGGGGGATTCGGCGAGGACCTGTTGTTCATAAGCGGAGAAGTTGCCGTCAAACCAGCGGATTTTGCCGTTTCCTTCAAAGACCATCGTGTGAGTGCAGATTCGGTCGAGGAAGAATCGGTCGTGAGAAATTACGATCGCGCAGCCGGAAAATTCGATCAACGCCTGCTCCAACACTCGCATCGTGTTCACGTCCAGGTCGTTCGTCGGCTCGTCGAGCAGCAGGAGATTTCCCCCCTTTCGCAAAAGTTTCGCCAAAAGAATCCGGTTGCGTTCCCCGCCGGAACTTTGCCCGACGAGCTTCTGCTGCTGCGGACCCCGAAAATTGAAGCGGGAAACGTACGCCCGGGAATTCATCTTGATCGGACCGAGTTCGATCAGATCCTTACCGTCCGTGATTTCCTCGAAAATCGTTTGGGAATCGTCCAAAATGTCCCGATGCTGGTCGACGTGAGCCAACTGGACGGTCGGACCGATTTCGATTTTGCCGTTGTCCGGCGTTTCTTCGCCGGTAATCATGCGGAACATCGTCGTTTTTCCGGTCCCGTTCGGTCCGATCACGCCGACGATCGCGCCCCGGGGCACGTCGAACGAGCAATCTTCGATCAGCGTCGTCGGATGTCCGCCGATCGTGTATCCTTTGGACACCCCCTTGAACGTGAGCACTTTTTCGCCGAGCCGCGGGCCGGGCGCGATTTGGATAATCGCGTCGCTTTTGTCGTCGAGCGTCTGCTGCGAGGCCAACTGTTCGTAAGCGCTCACGCGAGCCTGATTCTTTTGGAGCCGACCTTTGTGGGCGGTTTGAATCCATTCGAGTTCTTTTTCCAACGTTTTCTGACGCAATGTTTCCTTTTTCTCCAAGACGCGCAGCATTTCCGCTTTCTGCGCGAGCCAGGACGAATAGTTCCCCTCGAACGGAATCCCCCGCGTGTTGTCCAGTTCGAGGATCCATTTCGTGATGTTGTCCAAAAAGTACCGGTCGTGGGTTACGATGATCACGGTTCCGGGATAAGCGCGGAGTGTTCCTTCCAACCACTGGACGGTTTCGGCGTCGAGGTGGTTCGTCGGTTCGTCGAGCAGCAGCAGGTCCGGCTTTTCGAGCAGCGCTTGGCACAACGCGACTCGACGGCGTTCCCCTCCGGAGAGTTTGCGAACGATCGCGTCGTCCGGCGGAAGAACCAGCGCGTCGGCGGCCATATCGATCATCCGGTCGATTTCCCAACCGTTAACCTGGTCGATTTCCTCCTGAAGCTTGCCCATTTGCTCCATGAGCTTGTCGAAATTGTCCGCCTGATCCGGGTCTCCCATCGCGGCGGCGACTTCGTTGAACTTGTCGATTTTCTCCTGAATCGGCTTGACGGCGATCATGAGATTGTCCCGCACGGTCGCGTCCAGTTCGAGTTTCGGCTCCTGTTCGACGTATTTGACTCGCATCCCTTTGGTCAACTTCGTATCGCCGTCGATATCCTTGTCGAGTCCGGCCATGATTTTTAGCAGCGTCGACTTTCCGGACCCGTTTTCGCCGACGATCCCGATTTTCGCGCCGTAATAAAACGACAAGTTGATATTTTGCAGAACGACTTTCTCTCCATAACGCTTGGAGACGCGATTCATTTCAAAGATAAAATGCGGAGCCATGAAAATAGAGGACAGAGGATAGAGGACAGAGGACAGGAAATTGTGTCCTCCCCCCGTTTAGCCGGAGCGTCTTGGACGCCCGCGCAGAAGCGGAAACGGCCATTTTAAACGAAATCTATTTTTTTCCAGTTACCCGCGCGAAAAAATCCCCTATATCTTGATAGAATGCAACACATCCTTTTTCCTTTGCCCTAAAATGAAAACATGTATTCAATGCGGCGCGGCCTTGTCCGACGATGCGGCGGAAGTTTTGTCATTCTGAACGTAGTGTACTCATAAAGTGAAGAATCTGGTGGATCCGCCAACACGCTATTCAAAACGGGCACGGCTTGAAACCAGATGCTTCGGAGTACCTCAGCATGACATGAGCGACACGTTATTCATAAACTTGCCGCTTGTTTTCTATCGAAACCTTAGGCTTCTGACTTCAAATATTAGCGGATCCCCACGCCGATCTTCCGCAAAAACTGCAAAATCGGCATATCCGTCATTCTTTTCGCGGCTCATTGGGTTTTGCGTAATCCTTTCGTTTGACCTAAAGCGAAATGTGGTATAATTATCCGACTCGTTGTTTCACCAGTGCAACCATCCCGGAGGATCGTAATGTCGTCGCTTAGGTCTCTTCTCATTCTCGCTTTTCTTTTCTTCGGCTGCGGAAATCTGCTTGCGCAAAACAGCCCGCCCAAAACGAGCAAAGCCGTCTTTTCCAAGCCGAAAATCGCCTACGGTTCGCAAGCTGTCAAGGAATCTCCCTGCGGAAAAGAGCAGTGCGACAAAAAAGTTGAAAAAAAGGAAAACGCCGAAAAAGAATGCGAATCGACCGACGAACAAGTCGTCGAAGAGGAAACGCCTTCGGAAAACAAGCAATGCGAAAACAACTCTGATACGGAATCGCCCAAAAAACCTGAAAAGGAGCGCCGCCGTTTTCTCCCGGTCGAGTTGATCTACGAAAAACTGCTCGAAGAAGAGAGAGAAGCCCGTGAAGCCGAAAACCAAATCGCCGACGAAGAAGAGGAAGTGGACGAAGAAGACGCCGACGAAGAAGAAATCGCCGAGGAGGAAGAAGCGGATGAAGCTGAGGCGATCGAAGAAGAAATCATCGAGGAGGAAGAAGCGGAAGAACCCGAGGCGATAGAAGAAGAAATCGCCGAGGAGGAAGAAGCGGAAGAAGCCGAGGCGATAGAAGAAGAAATCGCCGAGGAGGATGAAGCGGAAGAAGTCGAGGTGATCGAAGAAGAAACCACCGAGGAGGAAGAAGCGGAAGAAGCCGAGGTGATCGAAGAAGAAACCACCGAGGAGGGTGAAGCGGAAGAAGTCGAGGCAATCGAAGAAGAAATCGCCGAAGAAGAAGTCGAAATCGTCGAAGAAGAACAAGCGGAAGAAAAGGCCTTGGCGAGTGAACCGGTCGCGTCCACGGCGCCGGTTAAGCCGACGACTTCGTTCATTTCGCCGACGCCGCAAGCGGAGGGAAAAAATACGAAACTGCTCCGGTATCCCGACGTGCATCGGTACAACGTCGTATTCGTTTACGGCGGCGACCTGTGGAGCGTGAAAACACAGGGGGGAACCGCGACCCGATTGACCGCTCATCCCGGTTTGGAATTGTTTCCGAAATACTCGCCGGACGGAAAATGGATCGCGTTCACCGGTCAATACGACGGCGACGAGCAGGTTTACGTGATCCCGGCCGAGGGGGGAACGCCGAAGCAGTTGACGTTCTATCCGGCGCAAGGTCCGTTCCCTCCGCGTCGCGGATACGACAACATCGTCTACGGTTGGACGCCGGACGGGAAGTCGGTCCTGTTCCGTTCCATGCGGGATTCCAACAGCGTTACGGAATTGGGCGCCCTTTACACGGTTCCATTCGACGGGGGATTGCCGCAACGGCTCCCGATGCCGACCGCCGGCGCGGGGGACTTCTCGCCGGACGGGAAGAAAATCGTTTACTCGCCGCTGTTTCGCGATTTTCGCAGTTGGAAACGGTACGAAGGGGGTTGGGCCCAAGATCTCGCGATCTTCGATCTGAAAACACACGACCTGAAAAAAATCGCCGTCAGTCCGCGCACGGAGCGGGATCCGATGTGGATCAAAAACAATAAGACCGGCGAAAACGACATTTATTTCGTGTCGGACCGCGGCGGGACGCTGAACCTGTACAAATACGACGTCAAATCGGAAGCGGTCAAAAAGCTCACGGACTCGACCGAATGGGACGTCCGCTGGGCCAGTTCCGACGGACGCTCGAAAATTGTGTACGAATTCGGCGGCGAACTGAAACTATTCAACACGGAAACCGGGGAAGTCCGCGACATTCCGGTCCAGGTGCCGCACGATGGACTTTCGATGCGTGCGTCGAGATACGACGTGAGCAAGAACATCGAATCGTTCGCTCTTTCGCCCGGCGGAAAGCGAGCCGCGATCGTCGCCCGCGGGGACGTGTTCACCGTTCCGGCGGAAAAAGGGTCGGCCCGAAACCTGACGCAAACATCCGGCGCCCATGATCGGGAAGCCGTTTGGTCGTTCGATGGAACCACGATCGCGTTCCTGTCCGATATGACCGGCGAAGATCAGATTTACCTCGTCGATCAAAAGGGTGACGCCGCTCCGGAGCAGTTGACGGACGGTTTCGCGGCCCGATTGACGGACCTCGATTGGTCCCCGGACGGAAAATTTGTCGCCGTGAAAACCAGCGAGAATAAGCTGTTCGTCGTTCCCGTGCGGAATTCGGAAAATTCCGACTCGAAGTACGAAAAAGGGATTCCGTGCGAAGTCGTCCAGGAAAAGAACGGCGGTTCGCTCGATTACGACTGGTCGGCGTGCGGCCAATACCTTGCGCTGACGCTCGACGAAGAGAGCGGATTCAGTTCCCTGTACATCTGGGACGTGAAAACGCGGGAAATGCGTCGAATCACCGGCCCGAACACGAACATCTCTTCCCCCTGCTGGGATCCGGATGGAAAATATTTGTACTATCTGGCCCGACACGAGTATGCCCCGCAGTTCAGTTCGGTCGAATGGAACTACGCCGGCAACCGCAACATCGGCCTGTTCGCTCTCGCCCTCCGCAAAGACGTCCCGAACCCCTTCGCCCCGCAAAGCGACGAAGTAGAGATAAAGGGGACAGAGGACAGAGGACAGAAGACAGAAGAAAAAACGCCGATCAGCGAGGCCAACAACGAGCCGGGACCTGCGGTCCCGACCGCTGCGACGACGCCAACCGAAACAAAAATCGATTTCGACGGCCTCGATCGCCGGGTCGCACGTTTTCCGTTGAGTTTCGAAAACTACGGCAACCTTTCCGCGACGAAACAGTTCCTGTTTTACGTGCAATCCGGAGCGGGTTTCTACGGACGGGAATCGTACGAGAAGCCGTCGATCCGCGTGTTCGACTTGAAAGAACGCAAGGAAACGAAATTCGCCGACAACGCCGGCTCCTACGCCCTTTCGCCGGACGGGAGCAAGATCATTTACAGCACCGAAGGTACGCTGAAAATCGCCAACGCGAACTCCGCACCGCAAACGCCGCTGAATCTTCCGACGGGCGATCTCGCCGTGGATCGCGTTCCCGCCGAGGAATGGGAAGAAATTTTCAACGAAACCTGCCGCAAGTTCCGCGATTATTTTTACGTCAAGAACATGCACGGATACGATTGGAAAGCGATTTGCGATCAATACCGTGCGCTTTTGCCGTACGTCGCGCACCGGAGCGATTTGAATTACGTGATCAGCGAGATGATCTCGGAACTGAACGTCGGGCACGCTTACGTTCAAGGGGGCGACTTCACGGTTCCCCGTCGCGCGAAAGTCGGTCTGCCCGGCGCGCGATTCGAACTTGATACCGAAGCGAACCGGTATCAAATCTCGAAGATTTTTCAGGGACAGAACGAAGAGCCGAAATACCGAGCCCCGCTGTCGGAAATCGGCGTCGACGTGAACGTCGGAGATTACGTTCTCGAAATCGACGGCAAGGAGCTTTCCGGAAACGAAAATCCCTACCGGATGCTCCAGAACAAGACGAACCCGATCACGTTGACCGTCAACGACAAACCGACGCTCGAAGGATCGCGGAAAGTCGTTTACCAACCGATCGACGCTGAAGCGAACCTGCTCTATCTCGATTTCGTGAAAGACCGGATGGACCGTGTCGCCCAAGCGACGGACGGCAAGGTCGGATACATCCACATCCCGGACATGGGCGCGCCAGGCGCGTACGAATTTATCAAGTGGTATTACCCGCAGATTCGCAAGGAAGGGCTCGTGATCGACGTCCGCTCCAACGGCGGCGGAAACATCTCGCAGTGGATCCTCATGCGGCTCAACCAGAAGCTGCTCGGAACCCGATTCGGCAGCGGCGGCAAGGAATCGCCGTCGACGTATCCGTACACGGTTTTCCACGGGCAGTTGACCTGTCTGATTAACGAAACGTCCGCGTCGGACGGGGACATTTTCCCGTACTATTTCCGCAAATCGGGTCTCGGTCCGTTGATCGGCAAACGAAGCTGGGGCGGCGTCGTCGGAATTTCCGGTCGCGGCCCGCTGATCGATGGCGGCGAAGTGATGGTTCCGCTGTCCGCGACGAACGACGAAAACGGCAAGTACATCATCGAAGGCAAAGGCGTCACACCGGACATCGAAGTCGACAACGACCCGAAATCGGTCCTGCAAGGCAAGGACTTGCAACTTCAGCGTGGCATCGAAGAAGTGCTCCGCCGCATCGAAATCGACCCGAAAACCCTGCCGACCAAACGTCCCGACGACCCCGTGAAGACGAAAGAGGCGATCAAGAAGTACGAGTAACCGGACGATATTCCGAAATCATAGCCGCGCACGAAGTAAGCGGTGATCGACTTTCGTAACCTGAAAACTTTCGGTTGTGAAAACGTATCACCGCTTATTGCATGCGCGGCTCTGATTTAAAATGCGGACTCTTTCTTTTGCGTTTCGGAGTTGGTATATTGATTCCAGTTGTTTGTTGGAGTCTTCCGAAGCACGGGGCAGACCCGTGACTAACCCTCTTGAAAAACGATGAAAATTCACCATGCCCTCGCAGCGTTTCTTGCCGTTGCGGTTTACGGCGGGTCGCTTTCGGCGCAAATGTCGAAACTGAACCCGATCGCCGAACCGAACGCGAAGGAATTCGCCGAAACGTTTCAAAAAGGCCCCGGTCGCGATTTCAGCTCCGGACCGCTTTGGACCTGGAACGACCGGCTCACCGAAGATCAAATCCGCGGCACGCTCCGCGATCTGGCGTCACAAAACGTCAAACAGGTCTGGGTTCATCCCCGGCCGGGCTTGATGACGCCGTACCTGACCGACGAGTGGTTCGACCGCTGGAAGGAGTCGCTCGACGAAGCGAAAAAACTCGACATGAACGTCTGGATTTACGACGAAAACTCCTATCCGAGCGGGTTCGCAGGCGGTTTGGTTCCCGACGCAATGCCCGAATCCCGGGGCCTCGGTTTGAATTTCCGTGAAGTCAAA
>JAVBPO010000001.1:0-47647 GCA_031549565.1 Thermoguttaceae bacterium | reverse complement strand
AGGCTTCCAGCCTGCATCTGGGTCGGTAGGCTTCCAGCCTGCCGAGGGTTCGCTACGGGCTGGAAGCCCATAGACCCAGGTGCAGGCAAGATGCCTGCGGTCCCAGGCTGCCTATTTTCACAAGGAAATCTGCCCGCGCCCAAGAGAACTGTAAAGTAAAAAAGAGGAACAAGCCGGGAGATTTTACGTAGAGAGGCGGAGGGGAAGACGTTTCTTCTCCGAAATCGCTCAAAATACGTAAAACAAGGAGGTTTTTCCATGATTTCCGCTCCCGACGCCCAGGCTTCGCTTCTCCAAACCCTCGCCAACGCCTTTGACAAAATCTCCGATCCCCGCGATCCACGAGACGTCCGAGCAGTTTTCTCAAATCGGTTCGGATTTTGTCGATATCGATCTTATCCATTCCAGCGTCCTCCATGAAGGCAAACTCCATGAAAGACGCATTTTACAACATTTTCAACCTTCCGGGCAATGCCAATTCATTGCGCTGTAGTAATAACTCACAACCCGGGATGACCGGGGGAGAGTGGGACCGTTGGGGACTAAACTTTCTGGCGAAAACCTTACGCGTAGAGGAACGACACCATGCAAACGGTGCCGAGCCGGCCTCCGGCAGGGGAGAAGACGGTGCTCCCTGATTCCTTCAAGGAAGTTGGGACCGTAAGAACATCCCGGTGAGCGAGTTCGAATTGCGGGCGATTTCTTCCGGAGTGCCGGTTGCGACGACGCGTCCTCCTTCCTCCGACGGGCCGGGGCCCAAGTCGATGATGTAGTCCGCGGCACGCATCATCTGGAGATTGTGTTCGACCACGATCAGCGACTGTCCCGTATCGATTAGGGCGTCAAAGCAGTCGAGCAGCTGCACGATGTCCGAAAAATGGAGTCCCGTCGTCGGTTCGTCCAGGAGGAAAACGCAACGCCCTTTTTTCATCGACGACAAATACGTCGCCAATTTCAATCGCTGCGATTCCCCGCCGGAAAGCGTGTTCGCCGGTTGCCCGAGTTGCAGATATTCGAGTCCCACGTCCATGAGCCGCTTGAGTTTCTGCTGCACTTTCGCCTGTCCCCGGAAAAAAGCGAACGCTTCCCGGGCGGTCATTTCCAGCACGTCGGCGATGTTTTTGCCGCGATACAGGATTTCGAGCACGTCTTTTTGGTACCGTTTTCCGTGACACTGCGGGCACTTGACGAACATGTCGGCCATGAACTGCATGTCGATCGCGATGAAACCGTCCCCTTTGCATGTATTGCAGCGGCCGCCGTCGACGTTGAAGCTGAAATGCCCGGCAGTGAAGTTTTTCGCTTTCGCGTCCGGCGTTTCGGCGAACACGCCCCGGATTTCGTCGAAGATTTTCAAATAAGTAACCGGATTCGAACGCGGCGAACGGCCGATCGAACCCTGATCGACCATCACGACGTCGTCGATGTTTCCCGTGCCGAGCATCTGCGCGTACGGCAAAGCGGTCGGGTAGTTTTCCTTGCCGAGTTTCCTCGCCAAAGCCGGATAAAGCGTTTCCTGAATCAACGTGCTTTTGCCCGATCCGCTCACCCCTGACACCACGCACAGGACGCCGAGCGGAAACGCGACGTCGATATTTTTCAGATTATGGCCGCATGCGCCGGTCAAATCGAGAAACCCGTGCTCGGTCGGCCGCCGTTTGCCGGGCGAGCCGCCTCCACGCTCTCCCGAAAGATAGCTGCCGGTCAAGCTCGTTTTCACTTGTACGATTTCCTGCGGCGTTCCGTCGAAAACGAGCTGCCCGCCGGTTTGTCCTGCCCCGGGCCCGATTTCGACGATTCGATCCGCCGCTCGCAGAATCGCTTCCTCATGCTCCACGACGACGACCGTGTTCCCGCGATCCCGAAGCCCGAGAATCGATTCCAGGAGCCGGTCCGTATCCTGCGGATGCAGGCCGATCGACGGTTCGTCCAGAACGTAAAGCATGTTGACCAACGACGAACCGAGCGCCGACGTCAAGCCGATTCGCCGCTGTTCACCGCCGCTGAGTGTTCGGAGCGTCCGGTCGAGCGTCAGGTATCCGAGTCCGACCTGCTCGAGGTATCGCAGCCGGTTGACCGTTTGAAAGATCGGCGTCTTCGCGACATCCCGTTCCCAGTCGGTCCATTCATGTTTTTCCAAGAATATCATTAATTGGGAAATCGAGAAAGAACAGAGCTCGGCGATATTTTTTCCGCCGATTTTCACTGCGAGCGTTTCCGGCCGAAGTCGGCTTCCGCCGCAAGCCGGGCATTGCCGATACGACCGCCAACGACTCAGGAAGACGCGGATGTGCATCTTGTATTTCTGCTTTTGCAGCTTTTCGAAAAATTGGCTGAGCCCTTCGTATTTGCCCCGTTGACCGTTTTTCTCGCAGCCGAAAAGGAGGATTTTTTTCTGCGTGTCGGACAATTTTTCGTACGGAACGTCGACCGGGATCCCGAGTTCCTCGCTCCGGTCCAAAAGTTCCTTGAGCCGCGATTTATACGACGGCGTATTCCACGGCGCGATCGCCCCGTCGCGGAGGGACCGACCCGGATTCGGAATGATCAGATCGAGATCGAACGTTACGAGATTCCCGAACCCTTCGCAAACCGGACACGCGCCCAGCGGGCTGTTAAAGCTGAACAACTTCGGCTCCAACCGCGGATATTCGATCCGGCAATCTTCGCAGGAAAGATGCCGGCTGAAGCCGTACAGAAGGGTCGAAGGGTCGAAGGGCCGAAGGGAGGAAGGGGAAGAATCGGTTAATGCACTCGTCTCCCGTTCTTCCCTTCTCCCCTTCTCCCCTTCCACCATTACAAAACACCGGTCATTTCCGTGGTCGAGGGCGGTTTCGAGGGAGTCGTGGATTCGTTTTTCGTCGGTTTTCCCGAGAACGATGCGATCGACATAAATCAGCAGCGGCGGCGGTTCCGGCGATTTTGGTGGCTCGGCTTGGCCGCTCAGGTAATCGGCGATCGCTTTGGTATTCGTACCGCCGAACGGTTGTCCGTCGACCAGGTCCCCGCCGGACGCGAACAGGGAGAGTATTTCACTGGCGTCCTCGTCCGAATCGAGATCCGTGTCGAAACCGTTGTCGTCGTCGCTCGCGGACGATTTGGAGCGGGCGGCACCTTCGGACTTTTCCGCTTCGAACGCTTCGTTTTCCGCTTTGGAAAAGCCGTTCAATTCGTGGGAATCGCCGTTTTCGTTTTCCGGATCGAAAAAATCCTGGTCGGAAAACAGGTCCTTTTCGCCGTTTTCGCCGTTTGCCGAAGCGGTCGATTCGTCGGAGAATCCGTGGTATTCGCGGAGTTTTTGAAGCTCCTCGTCGGTAATTCCGTTTTCGTCGAGCCGGAATTCCCGACCGAAAATCGAACCTCGCACAAAACCGGCTTCCTGAAACGTTGCTTGAAAATCGGTTCGGCTCAATTCGCACGCTTCCGGATGCGGCTCGAACGCGAGGATTGCTTTCATCTCGGCTGGAGAGCCGGTCTGCTCCTCCTTTTCGGCGCGAAGACGGTTCAAAAAGCCGAGAATGTTTTCCGGGGAATCGTGTCGGACTTCACGGCCGCATTCACGGCAGTAAAGCGTTCCGATTTTCGAGAACAGGAGCCGCAGGTAGTTAACCGTTTCGGTCGCGGTTCCGATCGTCGCCCGGGTGTAGTGATTCTGCCCTCGAACCGTAACCGCTGCGGCGGGCGGAATCCCGTCGATATGGTCCGCTTCCGGTTTTTCCAGTTTTTCCAGAAATTGCCGGGTATAAGCGGAAAAGCTCTCGATGTATCGTCGTTGTCCTTCGGCGTAAAGCGTGTCCATGGCGAGCGAACTCTTTCCGCTGCCGCTCACGCCGCAGAATACGACCAGCTTTTCGTGAGGGATATTCAGATCGATCGATTTGAGATTATGGACCCGAACGCCGCGAAGTTGGATTTCTGACATCTTTACCGGAACCTAAGGTTGAGAGTATCGAAGCAAAACAGACCCCGAATTCTACCCCAACCCGCGTCGATTCACCACGGGGCCCGGTCCGCTACACCGTAGCAGGATATGTAGCAGGATATTGCGAATATTGTATTGGTACGTCAACATAACAAATAAAGCGGGACGCTCCATGAGTTGTATTGTGATATTTCGGAGCGGACTGATCGATTGCCGGGTTTTTCAGGTCGACGGCGAGGTGTTCTTCACAAAATCGTCTGACCGAGCCCACGTTGACAACTCATTGAAAAATAAGGACTTAGATCGAATCATTACGCTGTAGTAAATAGGGGCGTTTTTCCCCATTCCGCGTTCATTTCCCGCCGGCGGTTGCGAGCAGAATCGCGAAGATGACGGTCAGGACGATAAAGGATCCGAACACGATCCAGAACCAGAACGGGACCGTTTCGAGCCAGGTCGGCGGTTTTTCCGGACGAGGCGCGGCGACCGGTCCGCGGACTTCTTCCATTTCCAGCTCTTTTTTCAAAGCCGGTTTCAAAGTGATACCAGTAATCGTTCCGATTTTTTGAACGAGGGATTTTTTTTCCAGCCGTTCGCGTTCGAGTTTCGCCTTTTTCGCCTTTTCGAGGAACGCTTTTTCCTCCGCTTTTCGTTTTTCCTCTTCCGCCTTTTTCCTGGCTTCCTCTTCTCTCTTCAGCTCTTCGACCGCGTGCAGCACGGCTTCGTCGTTTTCGTCCCCTTTTTTCACGGGCATCTGCGACGAAACGAAGTTGGTGAGCATTTTGTCGTAATCGTCGTCGGTCAGTTGCTTCTTCTTCGCGGGCGCTTTACCGGGCGTTTGCGGACCGGTTCTCGAAGGGGCCATTCGCGGTTTCGGCTCTTCCCCGGCAATGGGGAAAATGTCCGTTTCGGGCGAATCGGTCGCGAGAGAAAAAATGTCGAGCCCCGGGGAATCCTGCGGCTTCACCTCGATCAAGGGCTGCGCTTGCGGCGCAGGCTCCGGATCCGCTTTGAGAACACGTCCCTGCTCCGGAGGTTTAATCACGATTTGTTCCTGGGGAACGAGCGTGTACGTTCCCGAATCCGGGCTGCCGAGTTGGCCTGCCGTCGTTTCCGAACCGGTTGCGCCGGGCAGAACACGTTGAATCCCGCCTTTCGAATGTCCCGGAACCCGCATGATACCGCTCGGAGAGTCCGTCGCCGTCGGAAGCGGTTGCGGTTGATCGACCTGAATCTGCGACTTTGGTTTTTCCGGCTGCGGTTTTTGCGGTTGCGGTTTTTGCGGTTGCGGCTTTTCTTTCGGTTTCGCCGCGGTCGGAGCGATCGGTTTCTGTTGGGCTTGTTTTTGCTGAACCTGTTTTTGCTGGACCGCTTTCTTTTCGGGACCCGGGGTGGGCTTGGACGGTTCCGGCTTCGGCTTGTCAGCAGGTTTCGGCTCCGTTTTCGGCTCGGATTTTTGCGGTGCGGGGGCTTTCTCTTGGACCGGTTCCGACTTGGGCGGTTCCTCCGGTTTTTCGACGGGCGCAACCGGAGTCGGCCGGTCGATCGTCTCCTCTTTTTTCGGCTCGGGAGTCGGCTGCGGTTCGGGCTGCGGTTCCGGGGAGTGTTCCGGCTGCGGTTGCGGTTCCGGCTCCAAAACCTCGAAGATCGCCGTGGATTCAATATCGAGATCGGTTTTGCCGCCCAAATCCATCGAGGGATCGGGCGTAAGGAACGAATCGTCGATTTTCGGTTCTTCGTGAACCGTCAAATCGATATCGGTTTTCATTCCGAACGAGCTGACGGTCAACTCGGAGTCCGGCTCGTTCAGATCGACGACGATTTCCCGATTTTCGTCGAACACAATCGCTTCTGCGCCGGAGGTCACCGCGGTCTCCTCCTCGTATTTTCCGAACGGTTTTTCTTCGTCGACAGGGGTGAGGTATTCGTCGCGTTCCTTTTCCGTGGTCGTCGCCTGTTTTTTGGGCGGAAGCGGGGGCAACACCGGCGGGAGCGTTTTCGGCCTGTCCGTCGGGAGAGCCGGCGGGAGAGGAATCGGCGGCAGGTTCGGCTTCTCCCCCTTTTTCGGCAACGGCGGGAGCGTCAGCTTCGGGAGCGAGGTCGTTCCACTTTTGCCGACGGTCGGTGGGAGCGGCGGAAGCGTCAGATTCGATCGCGACGGAATCGAAAGCGGCGGCAGAGGGGCCGGCTTCTCCGTCGACGTCGGCAGCTCCGGAGTCGGCGGTTGCGGCTCCGGCTCCGGTTTGCTCTCGCTTTTTTCCGGTTCCGGCGTCATCGGCGTTTCGGGTTGCTGCTCAACCTTGGGTTCAGGAAGCGTCTCGGTCGGCTTCGGCTTTTCGACGGGTTTGACGGGAGAGGAGAGTTTTTCCTTTTCTTTGATATGGCCGTGATCGATGAGCCAACGGTCCAGATCGCGAACGACTTCGTCGGCGGTCTGTTGCCGTTTGTTCGGATCTTTCGCCATCATTTTCTGGCAGATCGCGACGAGGTCTTTCGCCGTGTTCGGCCGGTCTTTCAGGATGCTGGTCGGCTCTTTCTGCTGGTGAGCGAGGAGCCTTTCGGAGACGGAGCCTGTCGGAAACGGCGGATGCCCGGTCAAGCAAAAATACAGCACCCCGCCGAGCGCGTAGATATCGGCTCGGGAATCGATGTTTTGGCTGTTGATCGCCTGTTCCGGGGCAAGGTAATCGGCGGTTCCGAGTACGCTCGCTTCATGGATGCTCGACGACAGATTGCCGCTGTAAAGCCGCTGGTCGATCATCGCGAGGCCGAGATCGAGCAGTTTGACCCGGTTTTTCGCGTTGACCAGGAGATTGCCCGGCTTGACGTCGCGGTGAACGATACCGATTTTATGGGCATAAGCAAGCGCTTCGGCGGCCTGGCGAACGTAAAGCACGATATCGGGAACCGGGAGCGGTCCTTCCGTTTCCACTTTTTTCTGGAGGTTCACCCCGTCGAAAAACTCCATCACGATATAGTGGATGTCGTCTTCGCGGTCGATATCGTAAGCTCGAACGATGTTCGGGTGGTCGAGCGTCGCGATCACCTGAGCTTCCCGCACGAAATGGTCGAGATACGCGGATTTTTTCAGACGATCTTTCGGGAGAACCTTAATCGCGACCCGGCGGTGCATCAGGGTATGTTCGGCCAGGTAAACCGTGCTCATTCCACCTGCGCCGAGCAGACCGAGAATCTTGTATTGCCGTATGAAGAAGCCTTTGTAGCGTCGTTTAAGGAGTTGACGCAAATGCCAAGGGGTAATCAACCCTTGATCGACCATCGCTTTTCCGACAAATTCGGCGTCCTCCAACTGCTGCTTCGTCGCGGCCCCGTCCAGGAGCGCAAGGGCATCGTAGATCTGGTCTTCTGTGACCAAACCGCTTTTCCCAAGAAGTTCCAGGAAGTTGTCCGTGTTCATGAAGAGTGTCGGCTGAAAGCTTCAGGCTTCGGGTTGTTGGCGGACGAAATCGTTTTCGCAAGCCAATCACCGGAAGTCCGAAGCCTCTGAGGAATCGTCCCCCTAGCGTACCTTTTTTTAAGCGAAAAGAAAGACTTTTCTGGTATTATCGAAAAATTTTACCGAGAATAGAACCGGCAAAAACCGCAAAACCAGCGAGCGGCGGGGCGGAGAAACGCCGTCCTTCGAATCTGAGCTGCACGTAGCAAGCGGCATTTTGGCCCCTACAATGAGGGTAAATGTATCTACTACAAAGTAAAAAAATGGTCTTCATGAAAACGGAAAGATTTGATAAATTGGGCGGGTAATATTTTATCTCGCACCCGTTTTTGGAGTCGCCGAATCGCATGGAAGCCGAAATTGTCACGCTGGAAACGCTCGAAATTGATATTTTAGAAAAAATCACTCGCTCGCGAACCTTGGGAAACTCCTTCAAAGAACGCGCTTAAATCATCTTGGCCGCCGCCGATGGACACTCCAACCGAAAAATCAGCAAACTTTTCCAATTCGAAGTGCATCGCGTCGGATCCTGAAAAAACCGATGGATACGTCAGTATGAAACTTGGAAGCAACTCGATCTGCACGATTTACTACGGCGACCTGTGGAATGACTACTGGAATAGTGCCAAGTAAACCTCCCACCAAATTTGCGCGTCCCCCAGACCGACACTGATGACATAAACCACTTGTCTTTCGTGGTATGTTGAGGTAAAATCCGCAAAAATTACAGTCTCTATCCCGTTTATCGCGTTTTTCGAGCGGTCGTCGGCACGGCCCGTCCCAACGATGATGTTTCCATCCTCCGGTTCGACTTTTCGCCGTCCGGCAACGGTCACCGAACCGTTCGGCGTGCGACTGCTTTTGATCGGGATTGCGCTCGGTTTCATGCTGCTGTTTCTCGTGATGCCGCTGTTGGTGGTGTTCGTCGCGGGATTCGCCGAGGGTGTCAAGTACTATTTCGCGTCGCTCACCGATTCCAAGGCACTCGCCGCGCTGCGGTTGACGCTCCTGACGACCGCGATCGTCGTGCCGATGAATCTCGTGTTCGGCGTCTGCGCTTCGTGGTGCATTTCGAAATTCGAGTTTTACGGCAAAAGCCTCCTGATTACGCTGATCGATATTCCGTTCGCGATTTCTCCCGTGATCGCGGGCCTTTTGTTTATCGTCCTGTTCGGGGCGGGAAGTTCGATCGGCGAGTTTCTCGAATCTCACGGCATCAAAATCGTCTTCGCGACGCCCGGTATCGTGATCGCGACCCTGTTCGTCACGTTTCCATTCGTCGCCCGGGAACTCATTCCGATCATGCAGTCGCAGGGGATTGAGGAAGAGGAAGCCGCGAGGGTTCTCGGCGCTCGCGGCTGGCAGATTTTCTGGCGGGTCACACTCCCGAACATCAAGTGGGGCATTCTCTATGGCGTCATTCTCTGCAACGCCCGGGCGATGGGGGAGTTCGGGGCCGTCATGGTCGTCTCCGGCAACGTCGGCGGCGTCTCCAATACGTTGCCGTTGCATATCGAAAACGTTTATCAAGGAATCCCCTCGACGCCGGCGTTCGCCGTCGCGTCCCTGCTGGCCATGCTCGCGATGGTGACGCTCTTTGTGAAAACGATTGTAGAAATCAAAGTGGCCGGCGATCGCCAAAAATCGACCGGTCGCGAAGACAGGTCTCCGAAATGATCTCAAACTATTCCGTCGCGACACTCAATCAAACGCCGCTCGACTGGACCGGCAACCGGCGTCGTATCCTCGAAGCGATCCGGGAAGCGAAGAGTCGCGGCTGTACGCTGCTTATCCTCCCGGAATTGGCGATCAGCGGGTACGGGTGTCAAAATCATTTCCGCCGTGAGGACGTTCTCCGGCAAGCTCTCGATTCGCTGGAAAAAATCGTTCCGGAGACAAGCGGTATTACGGTCAACGTCGGGTTTCCTTTTGTCGACGATAATCAAAGATACAACGCGGCCGCTTGGATTTCCGACGGTCAAATCGAATTCGTCCACCTCAAAACCCGACTCGACAAACGATACTTTAACGAAGAGCATTGGTTCGATCCTTGGGAACCGGACCGGATCTCTCCGCGAGAAATGTTCGGCAAGCCCGTGCTTTACGGCGATTATTCGCGGTTCCACTTGCCGACGAAAGACGGCGAAATTTTCGTGCACTATGAAGTCGGCGAGCCGGATTGGGACGTTTTCCGGGAAACGCATGAGCGAGTCGATCTGCGGATCGTTTCCAGCGCGAGCCCGTTCGCGTTCGGAAAACATCAAAAGCGACTTGACGCCCTGTGTAAGTTTTCCGGGCAAAACAATTGCGTTTGTCTTTACGCGAACCTTCTCGGCTGCGAAGGGAATCCGTACATTTACGACGGGGCGGCCGTGATTGCCGATCGCGGAAAAAACGCCACGCAATCACTTCGGTTTTCGTACGAAGAGTTTGCCGTCGTTTCGGGTGATGGTATCAACGCAAGCGGCGGTCCGGATTCCCCGGAAGAGGAATTCGATTGTGCGATCCCGGTTGCCCTGTTCGATTACCTGAGGAAGAGCCGTTCCCGCGGTTTCGTCCTTTCGCTCAGCGGCGGCGCGGACTCCGCCGCGGTCGCCGTGCTCGTCGCGTCGATGGCTCGCTACGCCTGGTCGGAATTGGGAGCGGAGGAATTTCGAAACCGATTGTCGCACATTCCGCAGCTCGCAAAATGCCCCACCCCGGAAGAAGCGGCGGAGCAACTGCTCACCTGCGTTTACCAGCGGACGCGAAACAGCAGCGACACCACTCGTGATGCCGCGAAACAACTCGCCGAATCGCTCGGGGCGTCATTTCACGAAATCGCGATCGACCGCCTCGTCGAGGAATACACGAACCTGATCACGCCGATTTACGGCAAGCCTCTCCGGTGGGACGTGAACGATACGGCGATGCAGAATATCCAGGCCCGGGTCCGGGGCCCGTCCGTGTGGTTTTTGGCGAACCTGAAAAACGCGTTGCTTTTATGCACCGGCAACCGGAGCGAAGCGACGGTCGGGTACGCGACGATGGACGGTGACACCTGCGGCGCACTCGCCCCGATCGGCGGGATCGACAAGGCTTTTTTGCGCTACTGGCTCCGCTGGAAGGAAACTTGCATGAATTCCGTGCCCGCTCTGCACGCAATCAACGTCCAAGAGCCGACCGCCGAGCTGCGACCGCCTCAGTTCGGGCAAACCGACGAAAATGATCTGATGTCCTACCCGATACTCAACCGTTTGGAGGGACTCCTCGTTCGGGATGCGGTTTCACTCGAAGAGGCCGTCCGGATTTTACGAGACGAATATCCGGAGGCTTCGGAAAACGACTTGAAAATATGGACCGAACGATTCTACTCGCTTTGGACTCGCAATCAATGGAAGCATCGCCGTTACGCGATGTCGTTTCATGTTGACGATGACACCGTCTTGCCGGACGATTGGGTTCGCTTTCCAGGGCTGAGCGCAGAATGATATAAATGCGCATCATTCTTGTTTTCCGGCAAAGACCAAAGCGGTGATCAACTTTCACAACCGGGAAATTCCCGGCTGCGAAAGTGAACCACCGCTTATTTCGTGGGCGACTCTGATTATACGTCGTTTATTCCGCCGAAGGAGCTTTGAAGAGCGGGCCGGAGCTGTCGCCGATACCGCCTTTGAGGAGTTCGGGGGAAATGGTTTGCGACGCCTGAGCGGTTTCCGCGGGAGCGGCTCCCGGTTCGACTCCGTCTTCTTCCGACCATTCCGCTCGCTTACGCGACAGGCCGATCTTACGCTCGTCCGGATCGACCCGGAGAACCTTGACTTCGATTTCCTGGCCAACCTTCACGACGTCTTCCGGATTCTCGACCTTGTGGTTGGCCAATTCGGAGATGTGGAGAAGTCCTTCCAAGTCGTCTTCCAAGCTGATGAAAACACCGAAGTTCGTGATCTTCGTGACCTTTCCGACGACGATTTGGCCCGCCTGATACTTTTCCGGAATCCTGGTCGTCCATGGATCTTCGGACAACTGCTTCAGACCGAGCGCGATTCGGCGGTTCTTCTTGTCGACCGTGAGAACGCGGCAGGTGACCTTTTGGCCTTTTTGAACCACTTCGTTCGGATGCGTGATTTTCCGGACCCACGACATGTCGCTCACGTGCAACAAGCCGTCGATGCCTTCTTCGATTTCGATAAACGCACCATAATTGGTGAGGTTGCGAACCGTTCCCGTGATTTCGGCGCCGATCGGGTATTTTTCGTCGACTTTTTCCCACGGATTTTCGTGAGTTTGCTTCACGCCGAGTGAAATTTCCTGTTTGTCCTTGTTGATTCCGAGAACGACAACGTCGATCGGGTCGCCAACGGAGATCAACTCGCTCGGATGGCTGATGCGTTTCGTCCAGGACATTTCGCTGATGTGGACGAGCCCTTCAATTCCTTCTTCGAGTTTGACGAACGCCCCGTAGCTCATGACGTTGACGACCGTTCCCTGAACCTTCGAGCCGACCGGGTATTTTTCTTCGATATTTTCCCACGGGCTGGCGGTTTTTTGCTTCAATCCAAGCGAAATCTTTCCCTTTTCGTGGTCGATCGCCCGAATAATGACTTCGAGCTCTTGGTCGATCTGGACCATCTCGGACGGGTGATTGATCCGGCCCCAGCTCATGTCGGTAATGTGAAGCAAGCCGTCGATTCCACCGAGGTCGATGAACGCGCCGAAGTCGGCGATGTTCTTGATAACCCCTTTGCGAATTTCCCCTTCGTGAAGCTGGCTGAGCAGCGCGGCTTTCTTTTCTTCGCGTTCGCTTTCGATCAGCGCGCGGCGGGAAACGACGATATTACGTCGGGCTTCGTCGATTTTCAGAACGATACACTGGATTTCCTTGCCAATGTATTCACCGATGTCCTGCGGACGACGCACGTCGACCTGGGAGGCGGGCAAAAAGACGTGCACGCCGATGTCGACGAGCAGACCGCCCTTGATTTTGCGGGTCACGGTACCGGTGACGACTTCACCTTCCTTGACCGACTTCATCATATTGTCCCACGCTTCGATCTTGGCGGCCTTCTTCTTGCTGAGCATGACCATGCCGCGGATCTCGGCGCCTTCGATCGCATCTTCGATCTCTTCGACGAGAACTTTGACGACGTCGCCGGGTTGGGGAACCGGTTCGCTTTCGTCGGTCCAGTCCCCGAGCGGGACAAGTCCTTCGCTCTTATATCCGACATCGACGATCACGAATGCGCCGTCGATACGGATAACCGTTGCTTGAATGATTTGACTCTGATTGACTTCCTGCCCGCCCCAATCGATTTCTTCCGGGTTTGCCCCGGCCATTGCAGCGTTTACTTCATCTTCCCACTCATGTTCATTGACATCCAGACCCCGAATCAGGTTCTTATTAACCACAACAACAATTCCTAAAAAAAGAGGTTGAAACTCAATTGCGCGGGTAAATTTTGCTAAAACGCACTCATGAACGTTTCCCGCACAAAACTTGCTGGATTTTTGTGTGACACGCTGCAAAAAAACCGACGGAGGTGGAGTTCTCCGCGCAAAGGCAACCGACCGACAATCCAACGAGCGGGCTATTGTAACCGGGTTTGTAAAGATTGCAATGGGGAGATTGACAAAAGAACTTTACCGCATCGACGCCGCGTACCGTTTGACAAACAGCTCTAAACCTTGACGCTCTTCGGGGCCGATGGTGTAGTGGATCGCGTTGTGGAAGTAGTCGGATAAAACCGTTTTGTTCACCAAGAGCGAACAGCCGCTCAATTGTGCGGTTTCCAGCTTTTCCGCGATGATTCGATCAATGTCCGCCAAACAGCGATCCCGGGCGGTGTTGAGTCCCTTTGCCAAAAATTCTCGCCGGCTCTCCAGCGATTTGAAGCCGATCGAAGAAAAATGAATTTTTTTGTCCGTGAAACTTGTTAGCAGGCTGTCCCTAAGTGCGGCGTCTGCTACATGCTCTCTACCTCTTCCCGATAACAATATAGTGGAATCGCCAAAGGAGCGATTGATGAATCTCTTGGAACAACGGAAACGGTTCGCGTGATAACGGCTTTACCGTCCATATCAACTTCAACGGAAAAGCGTATGGCCGTTTCGCCGTTGTTTGTCGTTCGCGAAATTTCCTTGAGCGTGACACCATATTCTTGCGGAGCGTCAGCGAAGGCAATCTCCGGATATTTGGCGGTGTAAACGACAAGCATCGTGAAAGCACGTCGCTCTTTCGGGCCGACGGAACAACGTAGCGATTGTCCGTTTGCCCAAATATCTGTTTCAATATTGCCTCGAATGGCGACTTTTACGTCAGGTTCGGTCGCGGTTTTGATGGTTAGTTCGTTCTCGAAATGCCCGAAGCGACCCGACACGTTGACCCGCAAGGTCACATCAACTTGACCATGAGCCGGTATCGGTTCCCTGGGAATGTCGACGACGGTACAACCGCAGCCGGAAAGCACCTCCGTGACGGTCACGTTTTGGTCGCCGTGATTGAAAATGTTCAGGGTAAGTTTCACCGGCGAATCCGTCGGTCGGACCTTGCCGAAGTCGAGTACCGCCGGCAAAACGAAAAGAGAATGTCGATCGGAAATCGAATGCTCCGTACAACCGATTCCGGTCACGGCGAGCGACACAAAAATCGCGATTATCCTCGGACGAAGCGTTTTTTCCATTTGAGATAAATCGCGGCGAGGACTAAAACGACACCACTGCCCATGAGCAACCAACGAATAGTGCCACTTGCTCCGCCGGTCGGCGGAATGTAATCCTTAACGTCTTCTTTGCGGACGAGCCAGGATAACTTGGGAAGATCATGGCCCCCTTTCGCCAATGATATCGTCCCACTTTCCGTAGAAATATAATCGACTTCCCCCTCCCGGAAATCCACGACTCGTGCGCCTTCGGGAATGTCGATGGCAAACTCCTTGTCGGAAACGGCCTGATTCAAGCGAAGCGTATCCGGAACAAGCGTATATTCACTGACCGTCAAATCGACGTTCTCAGTTTCCAGACGCTCCTTATACTTTTGCGGGAAGAAAAATCCCGTGTTTTTCTCTTGTACGAAATCACTCGCGGTTCTTTCCCCTGTGTAGTCCCCCATTTCCGTTGCAACAAATTGATAAATACACAAGTACCCGCGATTGGCGTCTATATGGTATTTTTCAAGCAAGGTATCGCCTTTTTTGACTTCAATGACTTTAGCTTTGGCACCGGAATCATAGCTTACCTCTCCGACAACACTCAAGCTCAATCCGGCCGATGATATTTCCGAGACAAAGTACTCTTCGGAGCCCGGGAAAAAGGTAAATGTTTTGCGATCGATCTTTCGCCGAAACAGCAAAGCGACAGAGGAGAAAGGATCTTCTTGGAATCGGCCAAAAAATTGGAACTCTCCTTCGGAGCATATTTGCGGTCTCAGCCAAAGCAATTGTTGATCAAACATCCATTCAATCCGCAATTGTGAGCCAAGCGAACCGTCGGGACGCCGTGCACTCATGGCGCCGTAACCAATAAAAATCCGACGATTCCACAGATCCGTACCGGGGATACGGAGTGAAAGATCATAAAGCCGCTTGTAGTCTTCACCGGAGTTGCCTCCGAAATAGCGATCATTACCTTGAAACAAGATCCGAATTTTTGACTGTTGGTTACTGCCCTTGTCTTTTTGAGCCGCAAAGCGGCTTCGCATCTCGGCCAGCTTTTTTTCATCGTTTCCATACTCCTTTCTAAGGCTTTCCTCGAAAGCACGGTGTACGGGCTCAAGTAATTTCGAGTCGATCTTGACTGTTCTGTCTCTTTCAAATTCGGCTGTTCCGGACTTCAATAAGAATGGGTTGAAACCTCCGTTGCGATAAGCCTGTATGAGCAAATCCAAGGCCTCATTGTCTCCGGCTGGTCGGGCCAATGAGGTTGAGCCGCCGACAAGAATGAACAATGTCGCTATAATCAATTGAAAAATTTGCCGCACACCAGACTCCTTGTGTTTATGGCTCGAGGCAAGTTGTCAACAATCAGTCGTACAAACCTTTCTGCCATAGATGTGTCCGAATTCGAGAACCTCGGTCTGTCCATGCGTCCCATCCGGATTCGGTCTGTCCATGCGTCCCATCCGGATACTGTATCGTAGTTGTCATAATATTATACGATTTAAGGGCATCGGGATCTTCGCGTAAACAATGATCCCCTTCACCCGACGCGATCGAATCGTCGTAAAAAATCACCGTGTCGAAATGTGTGACTTTGACCGTTCCGTTCAACATTCTCACTTTTGATTCAGATACGCAAATGAATGTGCTATATCCTTCTACACATACACCGTTTGCAGCATAGGCAATGACCGAAATCGCAGCAACGATCAAAAATCCAACACCAACACAACGTTTTTTCATTTCAATTCTCCTTTACCACTGGAAGACTGAGGATAATGATCAGACGATTTTACGAAAGTTGGCATTATTGAACTGAAAATGTGAAATTTGGACAATAGGTAAACTTTCGCTATCCATACAGTAGTAAAAAAAAACTGCCAACAAGGGGGGTGAAAAAGATCTTTCAGGGGCGACGCAGTCCGTGAACAAAGTTTCACGAGAGGAATCCCGCGACGTCTGGGGCTTAACCTCAATCAGCCCCGGGTGTTGCGTACCGTTTGACAAACAGCTCTAAACCTTGACGCTCTTCCGGGCCGAGGGTGTAGTGGATCGCGTTGTGGAAGTAGTCGGACAGAGCCGCTTCGCCGACCAGTAGGGGGCTAGCGGTCTGCCGCGCGGTTTCCAACTTTTCGACGATGATTCGATCAATGTCCGCCAAACCGCGATCCCGGGCGGTGTTGAGCCCCTTTGCCAGAAATTCGCGTCGACTCTCCAGCGATTTCAGGCCGATCCACGCCGCGAAAACGAACGGCAATCCGGTCGTTTGAATCCACCAGGTTCCCAGATCGATCCGGATTTTCCAGACGTTCGCGTCCTCTTGAAACGCCAAAGCCCGATCGCCGATCACGACCATCGCGTCCGCGTCGCAGCGGTTCAGGTCCGCGTCCAGATCGAGCGGAACCTTTTCCGGCGTGATACCGTGAAATTCCCGGAGCATTGCGGCCGAAAGCGTGACGCTGGTGCGCGACGCGGCGTCCAGGGCGATTCGGCGGATTTCCGGGAGCGGAACCCGGCTGAAAAGGAGAACGCTTTTCACTTCTCCCCGGGCGCCGATACACGCGTTTCCGTACACGACGGCGTCCGGAGTGGCGGCCAGTTCGGCGACCGGCATCAGGGCCAAATCGATTTCTCCGGAAAGGAGCCCCCTACGCATCGCCGAGGGATACCACGACGAAAGCGACGAGCCGGGCAATTCCTCTTCCAAGTATTGCGTCAGCGGCCAGGCGTTATAAAACGGAACGGTTGCGATTTTCAAATCGGCGGAGTTCATCGGTTGTTGTTTTCCCAACGTTTTACGGCGTAAACGGTTACAGCCAAGCAGCACAGTGCGATCAGCAGGATGAAACCGATCGACAGTTGAACGGTTCCGTCGGAGCAAATCTGGTGCCAACGGTCCGGCAGATTCTTCCAGACCCAGGCGGTGAAAACCACGGTCAGGTAAATCGGTGCAACGTATTTGATCAAAATTTTCATGGCGCCGGGGATTCGAATATGAGCCCCGCGGCGTAGTTCTTCAAGCCCCTTGTCGATGCCCATTACCCAGGCAAAGACGAACACCTGCATTCCCGCGACGATAAACAGGAAAAAATTCGCAATCCAAAAATCGACCGTGTCCAAAGCGGTCAGCCCTTTCGAAAAGTACCCGATGAATGATGCGCCGAGAAGGCTGATCACGCCGAGAATCGCAACACTCCGATGTCGTCCGATTCCAAACGACTCTTCCAGAAACGCGATCGGCGGTTGCAAGATCGAAACGGAACTGGTAATCGCGGCGAGAAACAAAAGGGCGAAGAAAAAGAAGCCGAACATCTGTCCCAGCGGCATCCGGTCGAACACTTGCGGCAGGGCTTGAAAGCCGATCGTAAACGAACTGCCGAGATTTTCGACGGTCATGAATTGCGGTCCGAGGAACATGACCGCCGCCGGAACGACCATCATGCTCGCGAGGACGACTTCGCAAAAGCCGTTCCCCGCCGCCGCGGTCAAACAGGACAGCGCGATGTCGTCGTCGTTTTTCATATAGCTCGTGTATGTAATGATGATTCCCATTCCGAGCGAGAGGGAAAAGAAAACGTGTCCCGCCGCGGCCAACCAGGCTTCCGGATTCGCCAAAGCGGTCCAAACCGTTTGTCCGGGCCGGATCGGGTTCCACACGTAAGCGAGTCCGTCCTGGACGCTTTGCCCTTCCAAGCCGGTCGGATTACCGAGCGTGAGGACTCGGGCGAGAATGATGAACGAAAACAGGATCAACAGCGGCATCGCCCATTTGCAGAACGCTTCGATTCCACGCGAAATCCCACGATAGATCAGATAATAATTGACCAAAAAACAAATGAAAAACGCAACGATCCGCCCGTCGAAAAGTCCGCCGGAAAAAATCGCGCCGTTGGAATCAATCCCGATCAGGTTCGCGAAGAACGCCTGGAAATGCCCCGAATCCCCCAGATGCATTGATCCGTGCAAGTATTTTACGGCGTAAACGAGACACCACGATTCCAGGAGGACGTAGTACATGAAGATCAACATGGGCACCATGATCCCGAGCGAGCCGACATAAGCGGTCCAGCGTTTGCCGGTCACACTCCGCAGGATGCCGGGTACGGAATGAAATCCGCGATGTCCGCCGTACCGTCCCAGCGCCCATTCGGTCCAAGCGAGCGGCAGGCCGATCAACAGGAACGAAACGAAATACGGTATCATGAACGAAACGCCGCCGTAGATCGCCGCCTGCCCCGGAAAGCGCAAAAAATTCCCGAGCCCGACCGCACTGCCGGTCACGGCCAGAATGACGCCAAGCTGCGAACTCCAGGATTCTTTTTTCATTCTTCTTCGACTTCGAGGATCGTTTCGACGCCGGTTTCCCGGGAAAAACGCCCGAAAAACAGGTCGCTGACCAGGTTGTGCCCCAAGACGGTCCGGTTACGCTGCTCCGTTAACGAGCGATAAAGCAGATACTGGTTTTTGTGCAATTGCACGCGAAATCCGACCGCTTGGTCGCTTGACGTCTTTTCCAGTTTTTCACCGACCGACAATCGTCGCCAAGTGTACGGATACCGGATCCGGGACGCGTTCATCTCGAAAAAGAGCGGGGCGAACAGCGCGACACCGTTGCCGAATTGACGTAGCACCAGGGAGTCTTCTTCGAATGAAAGCTCTCCCGATGCCGCATCCGAATCCCACTCCGGAAGTCCCAGCGGAAGAATGCGCAACAGCGGATTTTCCTTCGAACTCGACGTCGAAAAGAGGGCTCTTTCCATGCCGTGCGGTTCGCCCGCTTGCTCGCGGATCCAGGGGGACAACGGGATTCGGAGTTCGTATTCGATTCGCGGGGCGGCTTGCGAAGGTTTTTCCGGTTTCTTTTTCCGCTGCAATGCGTAATACTCTTTGCGGGGCAAAACGGAATCGGCGATCATCATCACTTCCTCATCGTGAGCGAGGAAGAAATGCCGTTGAATCCGGAACCCGTCGCCGAGGAAACATTCCAGTTCCAGATAATCGTGGGTCGGCTCGTGAATTTCGCACAGCGAGATCCAATCGCCGTCCGGGCCGAGCCGTTTTCCGTTGCGCGCGACGGAAACATTCATCAAGCCGCTGAAAACCGGTTGCGATTGAAAATTGAACTCGGCGAGCACCCGCGAGTCGGTCCATCCGCCGAACGGCGTCGTCGCGTTTCGGGACGCTCGCTTGGTCAAGGATTCCGGGGGCGTACCGTAAGCGACCGCAAGGGACGGATGTTGCTGCGACCAGTCCGCCCGAAGCATTCCGAAGCGGCTCCAATCGGAAAAAAACGAAGCGTTGGGCAGCCGGGGATCGTTCTCCTCTTTTTTTCGTGCGGTCGTTTTTTTCCCGGAGAAAACGATTTGGGCGACCTCTTTGTCCTTTTCGTCGGAATCGTACGACAAAGCTTCGTCCAGCGTTTTTCGATACGCGTCTGCTTTGCTCCCCTTTTTAGCTTGAGCCGACTCGGATTCCGCAGACGAATCCTTCAGCGTGATCGGCGCGAATAGGGCTGAACCGTCCGGGCGGGTCAGGCGAAGCGATTGAAGAATCGCCCATTCGTACTGTTGCTGCGATTTAAGCTTCCACGGATACGATTCGGCGTTTTTCCCGAGGAAAAGGGAACGAGTCCAGCAAGCGAGAAGTGGGCGGAGCAGCAGGAGATTTTCCGACTTCGGCAACCCGGCACCGTCGAGCAGATGTTCCAGCCCGTCGGCGAGAATTCTTCGGCCTTGCTCCAAAACCGGTTTCATCGGCTTCAGCTCCGGAAACGCCAAGCCGAGAAGCAGCCCAAGTTCACCGAGGAGTTGGCAGGGAAGCGGGGCGAATTCCACCTCGACGGTCACGGCGGAATTCATTGCGGTAAGTAAGGATTCGAGCGAATCGCACCAAGCGGCGGGCGTGGGTTTTCGGAAATCGAGCAACAGCGAGCACGCTTTTTTGAGCAAAATAATTTCGGCTGCCGGTTCCGTCTCCCGGTCCAGTCGTGCGGCGTATTCGGCGATTTCCAGCGACTTGGCCCGCTGCCGGAGAAGTTCGCACCAGGCATTCCAAGCCGATTCGCCGGGCTCGGATTTGAACCGTTGCCGCAATTCCTTATCCGCGGAAGAAGCAAGCCAATCGTGTAGTCGTTGTATCATGGAGTTACGGGAAAGGGAAATCGACAAGCCGAACAAAAACCCCCGACATTATCACTGAAAGGCCCACGAACCGCAAGAGCATGAAAACGCAAATATCCATTTGCGTTCCAACTCTCTGCATCCCAAAAACCGACGCCGCGGTAGGGCTCGTCATCTTTTACGGATTTGGTATAAAGGGACGTCGTTTTATCCCTATTTTTATCACAACCCGGTATTGCTTGCGAAGGAGAAACCCGATGCCGAAAATCGTGCTTTTGGATCCGATATCCGAAGATGGAATTAAACTGCTCGAAGCCGCTCCCGGAATCGAATACGAACAACGGGTCGGCCTGAAAGGGGACGAACTCCGGGCGGCGCTGAACGAATTCGACGGCGCGATCTGCCGCAGCGGCGTAAAAATCACTGCCGAATCGCTGGCAGGCAACACCCGGCTTAAAGCGATCGCCCGTGCCGGAGTCGGCGTCGACAATATCGATACCGTTGCCGCGACCCGGCAGGGGATCATCGTGATGAACACGCCCGGCGGAAATACCGTCTCCACGGCGGAACAAGCGTTCGCCCTGATGCTCGCCCTTTCCCGCAATATCCATCCCGCCTACCAGGCGCTGATCGAAGGTCGTTGGGATCGGAAAAACTTCACCGGAACGCAGCTTGCCGGCAAAACGCTCGGAATCGTCGGTATGGGTCGCATCGGGCTGGTCGTTTCCAAATTCGCCCGCGCGTTCGAGATGAACGTGATCGCGTTCGATCCGTTTTTGACTCCGGCCCGGGCGACGGAACTCGGCGTCACGGTCGTCGATCACGTCCATCAGATGCTTCCGAAAATCGATTATTTGACCGTCCACACTCCGCTGAACGATGCGACTCGCGGCTTGTTCGGGAAAAAGGAGCTCGAACTGATCAAACCGGGCGCCCGACTCATCAACTGCGCCCGGGGGGGAATTTACGACCTGGACACACTCGTCGAAGGTATGAAAAGCGGCAAGCTCGGCGGCGTCGCCTTGGACGTTTACGAAGAAGAACCGTGTACGAAGCATCCGCTGTTCGGCATGAAAAACGTCGTCTGCACGCCGCATTTGGGAGCGAGCACCGAAGAAGCCCAAACGAACGTCGCTTTGGAGGCGGTCGAATTGCTGGTCGATTATTTCACCAAGGGAATCATCAAGCAGGCGGTCAACTTCGCCCCGCTCGATCCGGAAACGCTCAGCAGTCTGCGGGGATACCTCAACGTCGCGTACCGACTCGGCATTCTCGCCGCGCAAATCACCAAGACTTCGCCGACGGTTTGCCGGATGAAGTACAAAGGGGATATCTGTCGCAAAGACACCACGCTGCTGTCCGCCGCGTTCGCCGCCGGGATGATGTCGTCCGCGATGGAGCAGGAAATCAACATCGTCAGCGCCGCATCGCTCTTGAAGGATCGCGGAATCCAACTGGTCGAGGAAAAGTCGGCGGATACCGGCGATTTCAGCTCGCTGATCACCGCCGAACTGCAAGTCGGCGACAAGACGATTTCGCTAGCCGGAACCTTGTTCGGAAATGCGATGCCGCGACTGGTGATCCTCAACGGATACCGCCTGGAAAGTTATCTGGAAGGCAATTTGCTTGTGTTTTACCACAAGGACCGGCCCGGCGTGATCGGAGCGGTCGGCAATATTTTTGGCAAGTATAACATCAACATCGCGCACATGTTCCTCGGCCGTGACACCCCGACGCCAGGGGGCAACGCGATCGGCGTGTTGTCGCTGGACGCCGTCCCGCCGGCCGAAGCGATCAGCGAAGTCCTCGGCTTGGACGGAATCGACAAAGTCGTGACCGCGAAACTCCCGGAAGCGTCCCAATTCCCCGCCTGGATGCGGTAAAATAGAGTGTGGGCGCCTCGCCCGCACATACGGAAAAGAGCCGGGGACGAAGCCATGCGCAGTCCCCGGGCCGGGATAACCGATTATTCCAGCATGAAATTTCGCAACACTTCCGCGGGAGCGGGCCCATAGGAGAGTGGTTCCATTGAGGAGCTCGCCCGGCCTTGAGACAATCCGCGCATCACGGATGTGTAACCGAACAACATCGCCAGCGGCGCTTCCGCTTCGATCACGGTTAAGTGCCCGCGGATTTCCGTCTGCTTGACCAGCGCCCGACGCTGCTGCAAATCGCTCACGATATCGCCGACATACGCGTCCGGCGTCGCGACCTCCAACTTCATGATCGGTTCAAGCAGCACGATTCCCGCTTCCTTGAGTCCTTTGCGAAACGCCTCGGACACCGCGATCCGAAACGCCGTTTCGCTCGAATCCGATTCGCTCACCTGGACGCCGAGGACCGTGATCTTCACGTTCATCAGCGGAAAACCGAGCTGTCCGCCCCCTTGCGATTCCTCGCGGATCGATTCCAACGCGACCGCTTTGTAAAGTCGAACGAAAAGGTCGTCGTTGCACTCGTTCACGATTTCAACCGACGCGTCCGGAATCGGCTCCATCCGGATCGTAATTTCCGCCCAGTGTTTCGTTCCGCCGAGGTTCCGGTTGCATACGCCGGTTACTTCCACCGCTTTCTGGATCGATTCCCGATACGAAACCCGGGGATTATGCACGCGAACGTTCACCTTGTGCTCCCGGAGCAGGCGGTGTTTGATCACCTCCAGATGCAGTTCCCCCATCCCGCTGATGAGCACTTGGCTCGTTTCTTCGCTTTCGGAAACGCGGAACGTCGGATCCTGCCGGCGCATCATGTCGAGCACCGCTTTGAGCTTTTTGTGCTCGTCGGCGCTGTCCGGTTCGATCGCCATGGATATCACCGTTTCCGGGAACGTGATCGATTCGAGCAGTATCGGATGTTTCACGTCGCAAAGCGTGTCGCCGGTTACGGAAAACCGTAATCCGATTACGCCGCAAATATCGCCGGCGGACACTTCCTGGATTTGCTCTTTGCGGTCCGCCTGGATGCGCCAAAGCTGCGGGACGTTCTCCTTTTTGTTTTCCCGCGGATTGAGTACACGACTGTTTTGCGTGAGCGTTCCGGAGTAAACGCGGATGTAATGTAAATCGCCGTGCCGGTCCGACTGGATTTTGAAAATGAGTCCGCAAAACGGCTCGTTCGGATCGGCGTGTCGCTCCAATTCCGGGCAGTCGGGGCGGGTCGGATCCTGTCCTTGCACCGGCGGAATATCCAGCGGCGACGGGAGGTAATAATTTACGGCGTCCATGAGCGGCTGTACGCCGATGTAGTCGAGCGCCGAACCGCACAGAACCGGAACGGCCATGTCGGAAATCGTCGCATCCCGGAGCGTGCCGCGGATCATTTCTTCGGAAATCACCTCTTCCGACAGGAGCAGTTCGGTCAGTTCGTCGCTGTACATCGAAAGATCGTCGAGCAGTTGTCCCCGCCAGATTTTCGCTTCTTCGAGCAGCTCGCCCGGAATTTCCGAAACGGTAACGACCGAGCCGCTGTCCTCGTTGGAGAACGTGAGCATTTTCATTGCGATCAGATCGATCGTTCCCTTGAACGCTTCGGGCAGGTGCGGCGGACCGGCTCCGATCGGCAACGCAATGACGATCGGCGTTGCCCCGAGCCGTTTTTTCATCTGGTCGATCACGGCGTAAAAGTTCGCTCCCTCCCGATCCATCTTGTTGACGAACGCGATACGGGGCACATGATACTTGTTCGCCTGTCGCCAAACGGTTTCGCTTTGGGCTTCGACCCCTTCCCGGGCGCTGAAGACGACGACGCCGCCGTCGAGAACGCGGAGCGAGCGTTCGACTTCCGCCGTAAAATCGACGTGTCCGGGCGTATCGATCAGGTTGAAATAATGGTCCTTCCACGTGAACGAAACGGCGGCGGCCTGGATCGTGATACCGCGTTCCTGTTCTTCCGGATCGAAGTCGGTGACGGTCGTTCCCTGGTCGACCTGCCCGACCTTATGGACGAAATGCGAGTAAAAGAGCATCCGCTCGGTCACGGTCGTCTTACCGGCGTCGATATGGGCGATGATTCCGATATTTCGGATTTGCTTGAGATTGCGGAGCATAATGAACGGATAAAGCGAAAACTACGGCATGAGCGGCAAACCGGAGCATTGTATCAGATTTTTCACTTTCGTCTATCGGATTTTGCGTGCACCCGTTCTTTTTGCTCTTGAAAAACTCCGTGAAGTTCGCTATTGTCCCGTGATTTTCCATTGACAGGCTATTTCCCACGACAAATGCGATTTTTTCGTCGAATTCTCCGTTCCCGAGCAATCATTCTGGTTCCGCTGGTCGTTGCGGCGATCTTTGCGATCCTTTATTTTTTCGAACAATCGACCCGGGAAGTCGCCAAACAGTTCGCCGCTCAGCTTGAAACCGCGCCGGAAGAAGACGTCAACGAGATTCTCGACCGACTCGGTCGCTTGGGCAAAGCGGGCATTCCCGAACTGGTTCACGCTTTGGCCTCGAATCGCCGGGTCGTCGTGCTCGGCTCGAAAAACACGTTGGAAAGGGAATTCCGGAATTGGAAACAGCTCGATAATCGCCAATTTGCCCAGTTCCACTCCATTTTAGCCCAAACGCTCCTGGAAGACCTCGACCGCTTGGGCCCGACTTCCCGATTAGCAGCTGCCTCGTTTGCCCAGCGGACTCTCCAGACGCTGCTCGCCGCTCCCGCGGAGCGTAAAATCTCGGGCCGTTTGGACATCACGAAAGCGTGCGAGGAAATCCTCCGGAAAACGGAAGGGGAACGAATCGTCGCCGGAAATCCCAAGCGGTTGAACGAAATGTACACGATCGCCGGCAGCGGCGAACCGGTCCGGGTTTATCCGCCCGATCCGTTCGAGCAGGAACTGATTCTCGCCGCGAACGAACGGAACCGACCGATTTCCATGCCCCGCTCTCCGGTCAAGTCCGAACGACGCGAGGAAATGCCCGAGTTTTACGATCCGTATTCGAGTCCCCGGGCGGAACTGCTCTACGCGGTCCACCGTTCCCGGCTCGATTCCGCAGTCAAGGAGCCGCCGCTTCCGGCTAATCTTTACGACCGTCCGCTCGACGCCGCTCAAATCGAACGGCTTTCCGGGCTGGAGCGTCTCGCTTTTGAAAATGCGAAACGAAATCTTCAGGGGGCTGAAGAGGATTTCCTACAGCCTGATTCGCTGCACCGAGCCCAAGTTGCCGAGCGAATCGCCTCGCAATATTCGCCGCAAATCGGTGTTCCGCAGCCGGAATCCGAGGAGCGTCTGCCGCAACTCCCCGCTTACGAAGCGGCTCCCCTGAAGGTGATTCCGGACACGACGCCGGTCTATCCCGAGGAGCCCGTGGAGAACACGATGCTCGGAAAAACGGCCTTGGAAGAGATTCCGAATCTGCCGACTCCGGATTTGATCCGACTTTTACAGCATCCGGACCGTTCGATCAAAGCGGTCGCGGAAAAACGTTTACGGGACCGGGACCGATTTCAGGACGAACACATCGCGCTCGCTTATCGATTGCACCATCCGAATGTCGAGATTCGCAAAGGAATGATCGACGCGCTGATTCGCACGCCGTCGGTCCAGCCGATTTCCTGGATCATGGAAATGCTTCGCGACAACGATTCCGACGTCCGTTTAGCCGCGATCACATTCATCGCGACCTCGAAAGACAAGTCGCTGCTCCAGGACGTCTTGCAACGAGCCCGCAAAGACGAGGATCCGAAAATCAACGCGCTCATCGAAAAACTCGAACGGATTCAAAGGTTTTGAAAACGTGGTGTGACTTTTAATGACAAACGGCCCAAGGGCCAGTGATTGAAACAGATAGCGGCATTCGAGTCGGGAGCAATTTAGTTTTCAGTCGTTTTTGTGTCGGAAAGTGATCTTTAGCGCCGGACGGCTTCCAGGATCTTGACGCCAAGCGAATCGGGGGTGTCGTTGAACGAATTCGAGAGGATCACGACGGCGATTCGATTGCTCCGATCGAGTACGAACATGGAAAAATATCCGCCCGTTTGGCCGTTGTGCCAATGAAATTTCTTTTCGACGTGATAGTTCCAACCGAGCCCGATTTTTCGGCCCTCGCCGGCGCCGTCGGCTCGGGGAAGCTGAGCGAGCGTGAACGCTTCGTCCAGCGGTTCGAAGTCGCCAAGCGCGGCCGTCGCGAATTTCAGCATATCGTCGAGCGTCGAACGTAGTCCGCCGCCGGGAGCGAACCCGGTCGACAGGTCCCAGTTTTGACACCGTTTTCCTTCGGCGTCATGCGGCGGGGCGAGCCGTTTCGCAAGCGGTTCGTCGAGTACGGTTGTCGTCTCGGACATTCCGAGCGGTCCGAGAACGCGTTCGTCGAGCAGTTCCTCGAACGTTTTTCCTTTATTCGCGGCGAGCGCGTTCCCGAGCAGGGCGTAGGCGTAATTACTGTACTCGTAACGCTCCTGCGGATCGAACTCCGGTTCCCACAAAGCAAGGCTTTCGTACACTTTTTCCCGGGTAAAGAGCACGTAAGGGTTTCCGGGCGTCCGGTTTGCGGTTTCCCAAAAGTCCGGCGCGAGCCGCGGCAGTCCGCTGCGATGCTCCGCCATGTCCAGGAGCGTGACGGGTCGGTCCGATTTTCGGGGCAGCGTGATACCATGCGGCAAAAGATCGGCCAGAGGATCGTCGAGTTTCACTTCCCCGCGAACGACCATGTCGGCCAGGAGCAGACCGGTGAACAATTTCGTAACGGACGCGATTTCGTAAACGGTTTTCTCGTCCGGTACTGAATTGCTTTGCTCGTCGATCCGACCGAATCCGAACCGGCGGACCTGCCCACCTTCGATCACGCCGATCACGCAACCGAACACCGGCTTGTCTTTCCCGACCACCGGTTCGGCAAGCTGCCGGACAAGTGCTTCGGTATCACGACGTCCTTCGCCGAATGAAACCGTCGTGAAAAACAGGAGAAAAACGGAAGTGGAGAACAGAATTATTGCGTGCAACATTCAATGATATTTTGTTTCCGTCAGCGGTCGCGAAAATAAACCGCGGAGCTCGCGGTGGTTCCGACGATTTCCTCGTCCGGTCTGTTCGGAATCGGCGACGAGGTTTCCGGATAGTATGCCGTCGTCGGGAACGTCGGCGAAAGCTGTTGGCCGGGACCGAACTGCTGTCGGTATTCCTGACCGCACAGATCGACCGGGGGGTAATTCTTATACGTCGGCATAACAAACGCGTCCGGATTGAAGCCGCCCGGTGAATTGAAGGTCACGTTTCCCATGTTGATCGTGATCGTTTGCTGTGCGTCCGGACATGTGATCACGATTTTTTTCGCGTAAAGAATGCCGTGGACCGGATCGACTTCGTGGTCGCTCAAAACCGCCCCGACGAACGGTTGCCCGTTCGGCGCGTAGATTTCGTATTTCAAAATCGCGCCGGTTTGCGGATGCAGCGTAATCATTCGGGAATACGTACCCCGCGGCGTCTTGAGAGAGCTCGTAATTTGCAGGTTTCCGTCGTCGACCCGCTTCGGCCCTTCATGCGTATCGGTTTCTTTCAGTTCGACCAAGCCGAGTGTTTCGATCAACCATTCCGGTTCGATCGGAATGACCGTTCGGACCGGACAATTCTCGAATTCGCGGTGTTTGGCGTAGTAAATCGCCTTCGGTTCGTTCTGCTTGACCCAAAACCAGAACTCTTCGTCGTTGCTTCCCAAGTCGATTTCGGATCCCATCCCGAGCGTGATTCCGCCGCGGACCCGCAATCGCTTCGGTTTTTCGTAGGCGATCGAGCAGGAACGCAATGAAATGGCGACGCTCGAACTGGCAAACACCGCCGTGTTCGTCGAAAGCGATTGGATGCTTGCGTATCGCTTGTTGATTTCCCCTTTGACTTGCTCCAACGTCGGAACCGTCGTAAACACGATCGGAATCGGAGCCGCCGGTTTCGTCCCAAAGCAAAACGTCTGCAACGACTTGCACCCGCAATTCACCAACAAAACAACTCCCAAAACGGTCAAATAAAGCGATTTCATACCAAAGGGAGAAGGGGAGAAGGGTGGAAGGGTGGAAGGGTTTTCGATCGACGTTTTCTCATTTCTCATTTGTCCTCTCCCTTATTTCCTCAATTCGTAATTAGTAATTAGTAATTTGGAATTAGAAATTCACCAGCGTTGCCAGTTCGTTTTGGACTTGGTCGATTCGGTCTTGGTCGGGGACGGCGATGAGGACTTCGTGGGTCGTGTCCGCTTTGGGATTATAAACGATGATTTTGTCCCACGGCTGGCCGTTTGACGTTTTTTCCTCTTTTTCAAGCCGAAAAAGGCGGCGTCGTACCAATAGGAGGGCGAGGACGTACCTCATTTCCATTTTTTCCGGTTGTTCGGTCAACTGGTCGAACAGGGCTAATAGGATGTCGTTCGGGGCGAGTTTCGCTTTTTTTTCGCTCGAAATCGGGATTTTGTGCTTCCACCATCCGAGCACCAGGGCGTCGGACGGTTCAGGGTTTTTCTGCCGGGCATTCCACCCCTCGTGGGAATAATCGATCCGCTTGAAGTTTCCGTCTTCGTCCAAGAGCACCGAAAAGACCGTCTGCCCCGGCGCAATTTCCTGCCCGGTCGCGGCACACAGTTTCGTACATCGAGGAATGTCGGAGATCATGAGAGTGGCTCGGTTTCATCTTTCCCCCGTTAGCCCGGGGTCTGCCCCGGGCCGTATTCACGGCGCAGGTTCCGAATCATAAGAAAATCGAAGATGTATTACAAGAGGAAATCTTGCCCCACAAGATGCTCCGTTGTGTTTTGCTCACAGAGGTGATAGACTGTAAGATCGTTTCCGCACGCAATTCCGTTTTTTTGCCCTCTTTTCCGCGAGGTTCTTATGTCGACTGAAAATCCCCAACCTGTCGTTCTCGAGAAATGCTGTGTTTCCAAGCGCTGCTGCTGCAAATGTCTTTGCCTGACGGCGGTTCTGGTCGGGCTGGTCGGCGCCGTTGTGACGTGGTTCCTTTTTCCCGTCCATTACGAAGCGACGGCTTGGCTTTTTGCCCATGCTCAAACTCCCTATGTCGTTTTCCAGGCAGACGAAGACCGCGGATCCTACGAAAGCTTTTTAGCGTCGCAGTTCGCGATGATTCGGAGCCCGTTGGTTTTGCAGGATGTCGCTTCCGATCCCCGCGTCACGACGATCGGATCGCTTTGCAGGGCCAAAGACATCGTCGGTGAACTTGGACCGCGAATCCAACTCCAGCGACAAGGCAAATCGGAATATTTTACGATTTCCTATCGCGACCCGGACCCGATGGATGCCCTGGCGGTCGTTTCGGCGGTTACGGATGCCTATTTGAAGCGAGTCAAAAATGATGAAATTCACCGGGACACGGATTTGGTCCAAAACTTAATGCATGAAAAAGTCACGTTTGAGAACTCGGTCAAAGTCCAGCAGAAAATCATCGCCGAATTGATGAAGCAAGCCGCGGACCGCGACTCCGTGAGTGTTGAGGATCAGACGACAGTTGCTTTTTTGGATGCGAAGCTGCGAAGAGACAACCAAATGCTCGATATACTCAGCGAACGGATCATCAAACTTCAAACGGAAACCCACGCTCCGGCGCGCATCTCACTCGCAAGTGCCGCGACGCTCCCGACGGAACCTTGTACACAAGCCCGGCTTCCGCTGTCGATTCTCGTCGGCATCGGCCTGTTCGTACTCACGTTCGTTTGCGCCGGTGTGAGACGGTTGTTTGTTTGAGTCGGGTGGAGATTATTTATACAAGAATAAATGTCCCTGACTTGGGTCACTCTTCCGGGTGAACGAGAAAGACGCGCGGCAGACGCCAGTCGTAAACGATCGCGCCGATCCGTAACACGATCGTGATCGTGAACGCGGTGAAAAAACCGGCAATTTCTCCGAAACCGAGGTAGTGCCGGGTCAACATCAACCCGATCGCGCCGAGTATCACGGGAGTCAGGTAAAGTTCGTTCGAGAGGATGACGGTCGGTTTTTGGATGATCAAATCGCGAACGACTCCGCCGGCGCAACCGGTGAACGACGCGATCATGATCACGCAAAGTGGGTGGTAGTGGAGCGTTCCCCAGGCATAATTGGCCGTGATCGCGGAATAGATTCCGAACGCGATCGCGTCGAAATATTGAAACAATTGGCCTCGCTTGGCAATCCAATGCGTGAAGAAAAACGTGACGACCACGCTGAAAAGAATGACGTACGAGTAACCCGGATCGGTGAAAATCACGGCCGGGCGACCCAGGATAGCGTCACGCAAAATCGATCCGCCGACGGCCGTCGCGCCGGCGAGGATCAGCATTCCGACGAAGTCCGGCTTGCGATCCAGCGCCCGCAGCGCCCCGGAAAACGCGAAACTCGCCGTCCCGAAAAGGTCCAGCGAGTATATGATTTGCTGCGTCAATCGATCCATGACACTACAGAGCCCGGCGGACCTTGCGGACCGGTTTGCCGAAAACCGGTTTGCCCTGAGCCGGACCGAACGGGTCGACGACGGTCGAGTCGGTCGGTTTGGCGAACGCTTCGAAATCCTTCAACTCCGCCCTCTTGAGGAGTCGGTCGATTCGCATTTCGATGCGGGTCAACTCCGATCCTTCTTCGGCCGTGACGAACGTAAAGGCGACCCCTTCGCGCCCCATCCGGCCGGTTCGACCGACCCGGTGGACGTAATCGTCGCAGAACGTCGGGATGTCGTAGTTGATAATGTGCGATATTCCGGACACGTCGATTCCCCGCCCGACCACGTCGGTTGCGACCAGGTAGCGGAGCGTTCCGGCGCGGAACTGCGCCATGACCCGATCGCGAACCGGCTGGGCGAGGTCTCCGTGGATCGCGGCGATACTGTCGAACCGTGATTCGAGCATCCGGCTGGCGCGATCCGCGCCTCTTTTCGTACGGCAGAAAATAATCGCCTGGTGCGGCTCTTCCTGCTTGAGAAGCTGGACCAACGCGTCGAATTTGCGCATCTGGTCGACGGTGATGTAATACTGTTCGATCGTTTCCACGGCGACCGCGGAGGTGGAGAAATCGAGAATCTCCGGATCGATCATGTACTTTTTCGCGAGCTTGACGACCTGCGGCGGAAGTGTTGCGCTAAACAGGAGCGTCTGGCGATCCGACGGCGTTTTCGCCAAAATCTTTTCGATATCCGGACGGAATCCGATATCGAGCATCCGATCCGCTTCGTCGAGCACGACCCAGCGGAGCATGTTGCACGAAAGGGCGCCGCGTTTCATCAGGTCGAGCAACCGGCCCGGGGTCCCGATGATAATGTCGACCCCTTCGCGGAGCCGGACGAGGTTTTTCGCGATCGGCTTTCCTCCGTAACAGGCCGTCACCCGAATGTCGCGCCCGTACGACAGCTTGGCCGCTTCGTCGCGAACCTGGACGGCAAGTTCCCGGGTCGGGACCAAAATCAACGCGACCGGCGAGTTTCCGGGTTCGCATTCTTCGATTCCCTCCAACAGCGGAATGAGGAACGCGGCGGTTTTTCCGGTTCCCGTTTGCGCTTGACCGAGCACGTCGATTCCCTTCATCACGGACGGGATCACACCGGCTTGGATCGGCGTCGGTTCGACGTACCGCACGAATTTAAGCGCGTCGAGCATCGTCTCGGAAATCGGCAGTTTTTTGAAACCCGAGGCCGAAGTTTCAATGTCGGCGTGGTCCGTGTCGTCTTCGATCGGGACACCCCGGGGCATCGCCGGCTGTTTCGGCTCGCGTTTGGGTTCCGAGGGCCGTTGTTTCGCCTTTTCCCGAGGCGGAGCTTTTTCCTCGCGCGGTTTCGATTCCTGCGGCGGTCGTTTGGCGGTCGGCTTGGATTCGCTTCGTTCGCGCGGAGCATCCGACTTGGCCGAACGCTCCGGTCTCTCTTGGGCCTTTTCGGGGTGTTTGGCTTCAGGAGCGGGTTTCTGCCGGTTGGCGGGCCGAGTTTGCCGCTCTTCTTCGGCTCGGGGTTGCGGGGCAGGTTCTTTGTCGACGATGTATTCGCGCTTTTCCGGGTCCCAACGCTGTCTTTCGCGACGGGGGAGCGGCGGGATCGTCGTGTACTGCGAATCGGCGAGTTTCGCCTTTTTGCGGCTTGAACCTTCCGAACGAAGAGGACGCTCAATGGTTTTGTCGGCTGCCGGAGTTTTGGGTTCCATCGATTCCGGATTTCGCGGCGCTGGGGCTGCCGAACCGCGCTGGGGCGGTTTTGCGATGATCTTTTTCGGCGAGATCGGCGTTTCTTTGACGGGCCGTTTGGTCCGTTCGGTCGGTTCCGATTTTTCCTGCTTCGACCGTTTTTCGGGCGATGCAACTACGGAATCGCGAGCCGGAGTCGTGATTTGAGTCGCCGTTTTGACATGTGGGGTTCTTCCGTAACTGGGGAGCGACAAATCATCGTCCATGTCGTCGACATCGAAAAGCGTCGACTGCTGCTGAACCTTCGACGGCGAAGCCGGTCGGGCCGGCTGCGACTTTTTTTTTCGTTCCGGCTGGCCGCGTTCCGGCGACGGGCTTTTGGCGGACGGCGTTTCCGAGTCTCTCTCTTTCGTCGCGGGAGCGGCGGAAGGACGTTTTTTCACCCGCTGCCCGCCGGAGTCCGAAGCGGGCTCGGACGAGTTTCGCCGGGAAGTGTCGTCGAAATCCGAATCTTCTCCGCCAGACACGAAACCCCATTCAAAATTTTCGTGAATGGAGCCCCGATTGCGCCGCGTGTAAACCGATTTTTTCTTTCCAGAGTTGGAAGACGTTTGAGAGGAGGATTGCTGTCCGCCCGATTTTCCATACCGAGCTTGTTTTTTTTCCATAAGTCGTGTAAGTTTTCAATAAGAGATTTTTCCAGTGCGTGACGTCGGCTTTTGGCTTGTCTTCATCATAATCGATGGAGAGTGCGGGAAAAAGACAGTATAAAAGACTTTTACTTCCGCAGCCCCGAGTTCTGCTCACGTAAAATACGTTTTGCGTTCTCTCTATTTCCGACCAAAAATAAGAATCACACAGTTTCGACCGGCATTTATACCATCTTTTCCGGCATTGATCCAGTTGGGGGGCAATGATTTTTTGCACGGAAGGATCAACAGTTAGCCCCGTCGCCTGCGACGGGCTGTACACGAACTCGCCTGCGACGGGCTGCATGCGGATGAATCACCGATCACAACGGTTCGCAGGCGAACCGGCTAATACACTATTGTTTGTTTCTTTCCCATTCATCCTTTCAGGAGAAAAATTATGAATCGAAGATCCTTTTTGAAGACTTCCGCATCAGTCGCGGCGGTCGGGTTGGGCGTTTCCGGATTGCGGGACATGGCTTTTGCCGCCTCGGAGAAGAAGATTCCGATTTCCGTCCAGCTTTATTCCGTTCGCAACGCCGCCGCGAAAGACCTCGCCGGAGTCCTCAAAGCGGTTGCCGCGATGGGATACGATGGCGTCGAATTCGCCGGGTATTACGGACATGACGCCAAAGACATCCGTAAGATGCTCGACGACGTCGGCCTCAAATGCAGCGGGACCCACACCGGTTTGTACGAGCTTCTGGACGATAATTTCGACAAAACGGTCGAATTGCATAAAACGCTCGGAACCCGATTCATCATCGTTCCCGGCGGAATCGACGAAGCGCTCTCGACCAAGGCGGGCAACGAAATGACCGCGAATCTGTTCAACGTGCTCGCGGATCGGCTGAACAAGCTCGACATGGAGTTGGGGTATCACGCCCACGGCGGCGACTTCAAGGAAATCGACGGCGAAACCGCATGGGACCGGTTCTTCGCGAGGACCCGCAAAAACGTCTTCATGCAGATGGACATCGGCAACTGCCTGATGGCCGGCGGCGATCCTTACACGCCGATCTCGAAGTTCCCGGGCCGCTCCAAAGCGATTCACCTGAAAGAATGGAGCGACAACGATGCCCCGGTCGGCGACGGGAAAGTCGATTGGAAACGCGTGTTCGAACTGTGCGAAACCGTCGGTGGAACCGAATGGTATGTCGTCGAACACGAAGTCGGCGACGCGGTCGATCTGGGTGGAATCGAAGCGTGCATCAAGAATCTCCGCAAAATGGGCAAGTAGACTGCGGAAATTATGTCGTGTCTGTCTGAGCCGTTAAGTGTTGCTGGAGTGCGGGTGGAACGCCCTCGCTCCGGAAAACGAGAAGCCGCCTTTCTTTTGGATCGACGCTCCGCTTGCCCGTGTGGAAAAGCATGAAAAAACGGATTATGAATCCGTTTATTGCATTCCTTTCGAATTTGCGTTTCTTTTACCGCTCAAGTAAGGATTCCGACGAGTGGGGATCTCGATATCCAATTGATTTCGGGTGAATGATTTTCCGGTCGAGCTCCATTCTTTACAGGATTGGTCATCGTCGTTTTTTCATGATCTACCTTTGACATAGATAGGAGTACAGGTTTTGAAAAGCCGCTGTCAGGCTTGCCTGTTTTCCCGAATAACATGTTGAAAGGAAGAAAAATGATTTTGATTAGACCACTCAGCCTCGCCGTGATTTGTACCGCTCTCATTGGCACCTCCGTCCATGCCGGCTTGACCAGCTATGACAATTCGCAAATGGATGATTTTGATGCCATCTTCAACAACCCACTTGATTTTGCGTCGTATTTCACTTCGCCCTCTGATCCTTTAATGAAGGAAGGATTTGATTTTACGGTGTTTCTGAACAACATGGCCGTCGGGCCGGGAACCGTCAGAGACACTTCGCCCGTCGCTCCGGGAAATGCGGGATTTAAGGAGGTCTCCATTGTCGACGGGAATCTCCATTTTCGCGTCAATACCGTGACCGTGGCAACGATCGATTTCGGCCTGATGAATTTCATTCATTCCGTCGGCTTCATGCTGGAAGGGCACGATAACTTCGACGATTATATTACGGTCACCGCCTGGACGAGCGGTGGAGATATGCTCGATCTGTTCCAAGCCGCCTCGAAAGACGATCCAAAGTTCTTTGGATTCCATACCGATACCGGTTACATTACCAAACTGACCATTACTGTTACGGACGAAAACGGCGAATTCAACAATAAAAACGGCGGCTTCGTCACCGATTTACGTATCGGCGGAGATGGAGGCATCGGCGAACCGAATCCGGTTCCGGAACCGGCGACGCTTTTACTCCTCGGTTTGGGGGCCGCGATCGTGCCGTTGGCTCGCCGGTTCCACGGGAAAAATGCCGCCTGAAGTTAAGCAGTTTGTTCCAATGGAAAACCTTCCGGGAAATCGGCGATTTGATTCAGGATTTCCGTTTTGATTTTCCGAACCTGTTCCAGAGACAGGCCGAGAAGATCGCCGATTCCCGTGGTTCCATCAGATTGCGTGACTCATAACGAACGACAGGTTCCGAGACGATGCTCATCCGCCGTGAGGAGCATCGGATGATACGATTCCCTGTAAGGCTCCCGCCAGAAAACAAGCGGCAAGTTTATGAATAACGTGCCGACTCATGTCATGCTGAGGTACTCCGAAGCATCTGGTTTCAAGCGGCGCCCGTTAGGCCAAGCGTGTTGCCGGATCCGCCAGATTCTTCACTCCGTGAGTACACTGCGTTCAGAATGACAAAACTTGCCCGCCAATTTCTGGCGGAAACCTAAGGTTTGCATGAAGTGGACAAATCCTGCTCCAATTGAAAACACGGCGTCTTTTAATGTTTAAATTTCATTGAAATGGCACCTCCTGAGAGGTGGCAATTTTTTCTAAATACGCGATACGTAAGCTGGAAAAATCCCGTTTTAAGTCATCCTTGTGTCCCGGCGGCTTTTCGGGTTTACGGTTCTCTTCCCTTGCGGCATGATTCGCTTATAATTCACGGTCATGTGAATTGTGTTCCCGGCAGTACCAAGTGAACTCTCTCCATGCCGATTCCCGTTTACGAATACCACGTCGTCGTTCAGCCGTCCGACATCGACGAGAACAATCACGCCAACAACGTCTGCTTCGTTCGATGGATGCAGGAAGCGGCGATCGCGCATACCACGGCCAACGGCTGGCCGTCGGAAAAGTATTACGAACACGGTTTGGCGTGGGTCGCCAGACGACACACGGTCGAGTATCTCCGACCCGCCATGGAAAACGAAGACATTACGGTTCAAACTTGGGTTGCGTCCTGGAAAAACGTCAGTTCCGTGCGTAAGTATCGATTCCTCCGCAGTTCCGATTCCACCGTCTTGGCGACAGCCGAAACAAACTGGGCGTTCGTCAACACCACCAACGGTCGTCCCACGAAAATTCCACAAATCGTATCCGATTCGTTTATTGTTGTTCCGGAGTGAAAGGGAAAAGCGGAAAAGAACTCCGGTTCAAAACCAACACATTTCTCATTTGTTATTTCTTATTTCTTATTTAAAACCCTTTTCCCCCATGAAAACACTCGTCCTCCTCGCCCATCCCAAGCCGGGAAGTTTTAATCACGCGATTGCCGACGCGGTCTGTCAATATTTGGAGGAGCTCGGACAAGAACCGGTGCTTCATGATCTCTACGCGGAGCGGTTCGATCCTGTTTTGCCGGTTGAAGAGTTGGAACTCGCGAACGACAAACTTCCCTCCCCCCTCAAGGAATATCAAGCCGAAATTCTCGACGCAAAAGGGCTCGTTTTCGTTCACCCGAACTGGTGGGGAAATCCTCCGGCGATTCTTTCCGGCTGGATCGATCGCGTTTTGAAAAACGATTTCGCGTACCGATTCACGGAAAAAGGACCGGTCCCCATGCTCGGCGATAAAATCGTTCAGGTCTTTTCGACCAGCAACACGCCGCGAGACGTCGAATTGAATGTTTACCGCGATCCGCTCGAAAATTTCTGGAAAGTCGTCGTATTCGGTCTTTGCGGCTGCGAATCATTCGAACGTCGAAATTTCGAGCCGATCATTCTCAGCGATGTGGACCAACGACACGGTTGGCTTCGCGAGGTCGGCGAGACCATTCATCGGCGGTTCGGTTAACGTCGATTGCTTTCCAAAATCGCGATCAGAAACAGGACGAGCAACGTTTGGCCGAAAATCAGCGTCGCTCCGAAAAAGTTGACCTGGTAAAGCAGCAACGAGCCGGTTGCGCAAACCGCGGTTGTCAGATAAATCGTGAGGACCGCTTGCGTTTTTGTGAACCCCCGGTCGACCAAGCGGTGGGAGAAATGCCGCTTGTCTCCCTCGAAGGGGCTGCGTCTTTCCTTGAGTCGGATCAGCACGACGGAAACCGTATCGTAAATCGGAACCGCGAGGATCAAAACGGGCACGAAAATCGTCGTGCGGGCATTCTCATACCCGGCGTAGGTTGCTCCGAGCGTCGTGCAAGCCAAGAGGAACCCGATGAAATACGCGCCGCCGTCCCCCATGAACATCTTGGCGTAAAACGGGTTGTTATGGACCAGAAACCCGAGAATCGCGCCGAGCAGAACGAGCAGGAACCCGCCGAGAAAGATCTGCGGCTGATTCGTCGTCGGGTCCGGGGCGAAAAGCATGACCGTCGCGAGAAATGCCGCACAAAGAAACGCGACCCCGGCGGACAAGCCGTTCATGTTGTCGAGGAGATTAAACGAGTTGATCAGCATCACGATCCAAATCACGCTCAGCGTGCCGGTCAGAAGCGGGGAATCGATGAACAGACTCGCCCGGAATCCGGCGGCGACCGCGGCGATAGCGACGAGAATCTGGACGACGATCCGCAATTTCCAGGAAAGATTGTACCGATCGTCCAGCGTTCCGAGTACGACGAGAACGGAACCGAGTCCGAGCAGAATCCACAACTTGACCGATTGTAGAATCAACCCGTTCAAATGTAATAAAACGTAGTCGGGCAGCAAACGGTTCAACCAGACTTGATCCCGCCCCGCGTCGAGACCGAACAGGGCGACTTGAGCAACCGCGAACGGTAAAACAACGCCGAGCCAGATTCCAAGCCCGCCGCCGGTCGTGATCGGCGTTTCGTGGATTTTCCGGTGTCCCGGTTGATCGACCAGTCCGAATCGCGGAGCAAGCCGCCGCACGAGAAATCCCGCCGGACAACTGATCGCAAACGCCGCGAAAAATGCCAGAAAAAGTGCTAAGGACAAGGTTTGGAAAGGTGAACTTGTTAAACCTCTGTTAGCCGCGGGGCCGCCCCGTGCTTGATGATTACTAAGCAACAATTTACAAGCGAAAAAGCGAAAAACAAGCGTCTCCGCGTGCTGGTTTTTTAACTTTGCCGTTCTCCCAGACCGTCTTCAAGTTTCACGATTTGAGTCCGAGTCGTTTTGCGGTGGGACGGGGATAGCGTTGACGAATTCGGCGAAGGCGTTTTGCAGTGTTTCGAGAGAGATTTTGCGGAGGATGCGAGTCAAAGTGGTGTCGCTTGGAACTTTATCTTCACCTTTGCGGTGTCGAAACCGAAGAAACTGGCAGAGTTGGGACTGATGAATTTTGGCCCAGCGTTCGCTGTCTTTTTTTGAAATACTGCGGCGATGGTGGAGCGATGGGCGAGCAAGCCGAGAAAAACGAGGGTCACGGCGGTGAGAAACGGCTGAGAAGCGCCTTGCGGAGAGCGGGGATCGGGCACTTTGAGACAGCTGACGAAAATTTCGAGCGATTCGGCAGTGGAGCGGGCTTCGGCGGCGGACATTTGTATACCTCCTTGTAAGAAAAAGCGACGCGAACCATTCACGTCCTGTTCTCAATACGAAGAAATCCCACCTCCGTTCGCAACTTTTTCCGTGAAACTTGAAGACGGTCTGGCCGTTCTCTTGGGCAGGAATTGACTTGGCTTTACCGATCCATTAGACTGTGGGTAGTCGACATCTGTGAATTTGTCTCATTTCATGTTACTGATCCGTTTTATCCTCGTTCTCTGCCTTGTTTGGCATTCGATTGGTTCTCCCTGCTTGGCGGGATTGCAATCCATGGACGAACCGTGTCAAACAGTGCCCGGTCCTTGTTCGGTCGCGGATGCGGAGACGGATGAAGAAAATGATTTGATCCGCCCTCGGAAAATTCCTAAAGCCGTAACGCGAACATGTAAGACCAAAGAGTCGGTCAAATGCTCGGAATTTGAGTGCCTCTTCCTGAAATCCCCTGTCACATCCCCCATTTGCCGGGAACAATATGAATCCTGTTCTGCAATAATGGTTCCGATGTCACACCCTCTTTATCTTCTGTTCTCTTTCTTTCGTCTTTGAAGAATAATTCCGGCGACCGGCCCGAATGACCTTGCGGCGTTTCGGGCTGCGGAGATTCCAGTCTTGTCGGTGTGTCCGGTCCAAGAAATTCGAAGCGGCTTTCGAAATCCGGCTTGACGCGTTCTGTCGCTGAGCCGTTCCCGGATCGACTCGGTTTGTTCAGTCCCTTATCGTATTATTCAGGTGTTATTATGCAATGGATTCGTTGTTCGAAAGTACTGCTGGTTTTTACGGTCCTTATCGCTTTGTTTTTTAGTCCCGCGAAAGGGCCGGCTCAAGGTCAAGACAAGAGTCCGCCGAGCGTTCGGGTGGAAGTGGTCGGAATATTGTCCGCCTCGCAGCCGAAGTACTACGTCGGTGCCGTGACAGCCAAGGAAACCGTCGCCATTGTCCCGCGTGTTTCCGGGTTTTTGAAGAAAATCGCGTTCCAGGAAGGATCGACGGTTCAAAAAGGAGACCTGCTTTTCGAAATTGAAGATACGGTCTACGAAATGAACGTCCAGGTCGCCAAGTCGGTCATCGATCAAATCGAAGCGGAAATCGACCTGGCCGAAAAAGACCTCGAACGAATGACGACCCTTCGATCGGGACACGTCGTGGCCGAACAGGAGTTGGACGCCGCCAAACGAAACCACGCTTTGCAGAAAGCCAAATTGGACGAGGCCAAAGCGAAGCTCGCGTTGGCGGAAAACGATCTTTCGTACACGAAGATATGGTCCCCTTTGACCGGTCGGATCGGAGCGAAGCAATTCAGCGAAGGAAACTACATCACCACGACCTCGGGCGTTTTGGCGACGATCGTTCAATACGATCCGATTTCCGTGCGAATTCTATTGAGCGAGATGGATTTCATGCAATTTTTCCAGGCCAACGGCGAGGCCGCCGATGCGGAAATCGTCATTCTCCGTGCCGACGGACGACCGTACACGGGCAATTTCAAAATCGATTTCTTCGACAACCTGGTCGATCACTCCGAGGGAACGATCGCGGCTTACTTGCTCTGTGACAATCCGGAAGCCCAACTGTTGCCGGGAGGGTTTGCCAAAGTCAGTCTTGCCGAAAAATTCAAGGAGCCGATCCCGGCCGTCAATGTCGCCTCCGTCATGACCGACGGAAAGCGACACTATGTTTACGTGCTCGGCGCGGACAATACCGTCCGGCGGCGTGATATCACCGTGGGACCGCTGGTGTTCGATCGTTACGGAATCGCCGACGGACTCGTCGCCGGCGAACAGGTCGTCGTCGGAGGTGCCAACAAGGTGTCACCCGGCGTGAAAGTGAATCCCGTTATGCCCAAAGACAAGGAAACGATTCTTCAAACCACCGGCCAGTGATCCTTGGGAAATGGGGAATGGGAATTGGAGTATGACGCTCGCTTACGCTTCCCGCTCTGGTTTTTGATTTCTCATTTCTCATTTTCAAAACGCTCGCTTACGCTTCCCGCTCTGATTTTTGCTCTGATTAATTTACTCCCATGTTCTCCGATTTTTTCATCAACCGTCCGAAGTTCGCGATGGTGATTTCCCTGTTCCTGATCCTGGCGGGGGCGATCTGCGTCGGGCGGTTGCCGATTGCCGAGTATCCCGAAGTCGCGCCGCCGACGATCGTCGTTTCCGCAACCTACACGGGGGCCAGTGCGCAGGTCATTTCCGACGCCATCGCCGCCCCTTTGGAAGCGGAAATCAACGGAATCGAAGGGATGATCTACTATTCGTCCGTTTCGAACAACAGCGGCAGCTACAACCTGACGCTCACGTTCGATCCGAATGTCGATCCCGACATCGCGATGGTCAACGTGAACAACGCCGTCAAACGGGCGGAGCGGGTTTTGCCGAGCGAAGTGACGATGCGCGGAATCAGCGTCAGAAAACGAACGGCCGACTTCTTGGCGTCGATCGTGTTCACCAGCGACAATCCGGAGCACACGCAATTATTTTTGAGCAATTACATCAGCAACAACGTCAAAGATGCCGTGGCGCGACTGAACGGCGTCGGACAGGCGACGATCTTCAGCGAGATGAAATACAGCATGCGTGTCTGGCTCGACCCGATCCGGATGCGGTATTACGGACTCGGGCATCGGGACGTTCAGGCGGCGATTCAAAGTCAAAACATCCAGGCGGCGACCGGTTCCATCGGCACCGAAGCGTCCAGTTCGGCGATGCAGTTCAAAGTCGATACGCGGGGACGGCTTCGTGAAATCTCCGAATTCGCCGACATTATCGTGCGCACCGGCAAGGACGGCAGCTTGGTACGACTGTCGGACATCGCCCGGATCGAACTCGGGGCGGAGAATTATTCCGGAATGTCGACGCTCAATGGTCGACCGGCGGGCGTGTTGGCCGTCTTTAAATTGAGCAACGCCAACGCCTTGTCCGTCGTCGAATCGACGAAAGACCTGATCGATGAAATGTCCGTCCACTTTCCGGAAGGAATGCACTGGCAAATGGGGTACGATTCGACGTTGTTCGTCAACGCTTCGATGCATGAAATCCTCGAAACGCTGATTATCGCGTTCATTCTCGTCATTCTCGTCACGTACGCGTTTCTCCAGGATTGGCGTGCGACGATTATTCCGACGATCGCGATTCCCGTCTCGGTGATCGGAACGTTTTTGTTCATGAGCATTTTGGGGATGGGAATCAATACGCTCACGATGTTCGGTTTGATTCTCGTCATCGGCCTGGTCGTCGACGACGCGATTTGCGTGGTCGAATGCTGCATGAGATTGATTCACGAGGAAAATCTCTCTCCGCGCGAAGCGGCGATGCGGGCCATGCGCGAACTGACCGGCGCCCTGATCGCGATCACGCTCGTGGTCGTCATGATTTACGCTCCGCTCGCGTTCTTCAGCGGTATGGTCGGTACGATTTACCGTCAATTCGCGATCACGATGTGCATCGCCCTGTGTTTGTCCGCCGTCGTGGCGCTGACGCTCTCGCCGGCTCTGTGCGCGCTGCTTTTGCGCAACACCGGCGAAGATCGCGGATGGGGAAAATGGTTCAATAAAGGACTCGACTTCACTCGAAACCGGTACTTGAATATCGGAGGTTTTCTTGCCCGGTATCCCGTGGTGACGATTCTTCTGCTCGTCCTGATCCTCTATGGAAACTACGCCTACTTCAAGCGGTTGCCGTCCGCGTTTCTGCCGAGAGAAGACAAAGGAACCCTCAATTGCGAAGTCATTCTCCCGGCCGGAGCGTCGCTGCCGAGAACACAAGCGGTGCTGCAGGAGTTTACTGAGATCGTCGAAAAAATCGACGGCGTCGCCTTCTGCATTGCCGTTCCGCTCCGAAGCCGATCCTCCGGTGAGGCGGAAAACATGGGACAAATCACCGTGCGACTCGATCCGTGGGAAGAACGCAAGACGCCCGAAACCTCCATCGAAAACATCCAGCGGGAAGTCATGCGGCGCTGTGAAGCGATCGCGGAAGCGAAAATCAACGTGTTCACTCCCCCGGCGATCAACGGTCTCGGTTCGACCGGCGGCGTCAGCTTCGCCTTGCAGGCGGTCGGCGACCAGTCCTTGGAAGAACTGTCGCAAAACGCCGACGCGCTCGTTGCAAAAATCCTCCAGTCCGGCAAAGCGTTCAACGCCAATACGTCGTTCAGCATGGACACGCCGATGATCCACCTGGAAATCGACCGCGACAAAGCCGAAGCGATGCACGTTTCCGTCGATTCCATTTTCCGAACCCTGCAAACGCAGCTCGGCTCGATGTACGTCAACGACTTCAATATGTTTGGCAAAACCTACCGGGTCGTCATTCAATCCGAACCGGAGTACCGCGAGAATCCCAACGCGATCGGACAGTTGACGGTCGTTTCCGACACCGGGGCGCTGGTTCCCATGGACAATCTGGCGACGGTCCAATGGACCTTGGGAGCCCAACAGGTCGAGCGGTTCAACATGTTTCCGGCGGCGGTCATCCGCGCGCAAACCGCGACGAACGTCAGTTCCAGCGAATTGATGCAAACCATTCAAAACCTCGTTAAAAACGAGCTCCCGGAGGGGTATCAAATCAGTTGGACCGACCTGAGTTACCAGGAAAGCCAGAATGAAGGACAGATCGTCTTTCTCGTCGGTCTGGCCATGACGTTCGCTTATTTGTTTCTTGTCGCGCAATATGAAAGCTGGACGACGCCGATTTCGGTCATGCTTTCCGTCGTCACGGCGACGCTCGGGGCGATGGTGGCACTGGACATCGCGAAAATGTCGCTGGACATCTATTGCCAACTCGGTTTGCTGATGCTCGTCGGTTTGACGGCGAAAACGGCGATTCTCATGGTCGAATACTGCAAACAGATGCGGGAGCAGGGAATGTCGCTCCATGAAGCCGCGATGATCGGGATGCGGATACGATTCCGGGCGGTCATGATGACGGCCCTGGCGTTCACGGCCGGCGTTTTCCCACTGGTCATCGCCTCCGGAGCCGGAGCGGGAAGCCGCGCATCGATCGGAGTGACGACGTTTTGGGGAATGCTCGCCGCAACGCTCGTCGGCATGGTCATTATTCCCAGTTTGTACGTCATCACGCGATCCATGTCGGAAACAACGAGCCGGCTGTACCACAAAATCGGCTTTTCCAACAAGGAATAACCCGTTTAGCCGAGCGTCCTGGACGCCGCCGCATAACACGATTTTCGGAAAGATTGAATTTTCAATTCATGTTGCGTACAATACTGATCCGAAAACAAAGACAGGAGGAAGGTCCGTCCCCACAGTTTTTTCGATTGTGTTATGCCGCAAGACTATATGATTCCCGCGCGGAAGATGCTTCGCGCCTGCCGAAAATATCCGCATCTGCTCAAGCTCGCCGATTCGACCGGCAAAGAGCTCAACGGCATTGATACGCTTGTCAATACGCTGGTCATTCGGCGGCTGTTGCGGAAGATTCTTGCGCCGTCGGAACAAAACGTCGGCCTTCTGTTCCCGACTTCCGTTTACGGCGTGATCGTCAACGCGGCGCTGACCATGGATCGCCGGGTCGCGGTGAACCTGAACTACACGTTCAACGTCGATACGATCAATTACTGCATCCAGAAAGCGGAAATTAAGCACGTTATCACGACGAAGCGGCTTTTGGAGCGATTTCCGGACCTGAAGATCGACGCGGAAGTCGTCGTGCTCGAAGATCACGTCAAGGAAGTTTCCTTATTCGATAAACTTTCCGGCTGGTTCGAAGCCCGATTCATGCCGCTCCCCTTGTTAGAATGGTCGCTCGGATTGAAAAAAGTGCAGCAAGACGACCCGATCGCGATCATTTTTACCTCCGGTTCGACCGGAACGCCGAAAGGGGTTTGCCTTTCTCACCGCAATCTCGCCTCGAATACGGAAGGGTTCGAGAAACACCTTTTACTGACGGAAAACGACCGACTCTTGGGGATTCTTCCTTTTTTTCATTCGTTCGGTTACGCAACGAACATCTGGATCGTGCTGGTCGGCCCCTACGGCGGGGTTTTTCATTTTAACCCGCTTGATCCGAAAAAAGTCGGCGAAATGGCCCGGAAATACGCACCGTCTTTGTTTCCCTCGACGGCGACGTTCCAACGCAACTACCTCAGGCGTTGTCCCAAGGAAGATTTCGAAAAAGTGACGACCGTCGTTTGCGGCGCCGAGAAAGTTCCGCTGAACCTCATGGAAGCGTGGAAGGAAAAATTCGGACACACCCTGACCGAAGGATACGGAACGACGGAACTCTCGCCGGTCGTTTCCGCGAACATCGACGAAACGCGCCGATCCGATTACGCCGACTGGTTCAGGATCGGAACCGTCGGGCGTCCGCTTCCGGGAGTCCAAGTCCGTGTTGTCGACTTGGAAAACGGCTCCATTTTACCGCCGAATACGCCTGGAATGCTCCAGGTCAAAGGGGACAACGTGATGCTCGGCTATTTTCGAGAGCCGGAAAAGACCGCCGAAGTGCTCAAAGACGGCTGGTACACGACCGGGGACGTCGCGAAAGTCGATCCGGACGGATTTATCTGGATCACGGGCAGGGAAAGCCGGATGTCGAAAATCGGCGGCGAAATGGTCCCGCACATCTTGATCGAGGAGATGATCGACCGTCTTGTCCGAAGCAACGAGCAGGAAGACGACGGCGTTCTCGTCGCGGTCACCGGTTTGCCGGACGACAAAAAAGGGGAAAAAATTGTCGTGCTGCATCGACCGCTTCCGATTTCGCCTGAAGAGATCTGCAAAAAACTGCAAGCGGAAGGTTTGCCGAATCTTTGGATTCCGCTCCCCCAGAATTTTCATTTGGTCGATCACATTCCCGTTCTGGGAACCGGCAAGCTGGACCTGCGCGGGGTCAAGGAAATGGCGAAAACATTTGAGTGAGCCGTGCAATTCCAACGAACAGAGCAGCTTTTGGGAGCCGAAGCGCTTTCGCGGATTCGAAAATCGTTCGTCGTCGTGGTCGGACTCGGTGCCGTCGGCGGATTCGCGACCGAAGCGTTGGCCCGGTCCGGCGTCGGACGGCTTCGGCTCGTCGATCACGACACGATCCGGGAAAGCAACCTGAATCGGCAGATTTTCGCGCTTTGGGACACGCTCGGCCGCAAGAAAACGGAAGTTGCCGCCCAGCGGGTCCATTCCATTGCGCCGGAGTGCCGCGTGGAAACGCTTGATGCCTTCGTCCATACCGACACGCTGGACCAAGTCCTCGCCGGTGAACCGGATAGGGTGATTGATGCGATTGATTCGCTCAACCCGAAAATCGAACTGATCGCGGAGTTGATCCGTCGCAAACAGCCGGCGATTTCCAGCATGGGGGCGGCGTTGCGGATCGATCCGACGAAAATCCGGATCGGCGATCTCGCGGAAATCACGCACTGTCCCTTGGCCGCGTTTTTACGCAAACGCCTCAGACGTCGGGAGATCGAACCGCATCTGCCGTGCGTGTACTCGAATGAGGAGACGCGACTGTTGCACCGTGACGCCGTCTTCCCGCCGGACGAAACGGAAATTCACCTCCAGGAAAAAGGCCGTCGCCGCTCTTCGCTCGGAAGCCTGCCGACGATCACCGGCATTTTCGGTTTGACGATCGCCCATTGGGTTTTAATGCGACTCAAGGAACCGAAAGGTTAATCGTACGATTTGAGGCTTCGCCGTTTTCGCAGTGAAAATTATTTCGCGTTTTTTTGTTCCAGCATTTGCGTGATTCGTTTGAAAATTTCTTCCGGCTCGCTCATTCGTCCGGCTCCGGTTTCGCCGCAACTGAGTCGGCCCGACTCGGGACCGATGAGTTGGACGCCGTCTTTCATCAACTGCCGGGCGTTGCGCTGAACGGCCGGTTTCTCCCACATCGCGGTGTTCATCGCCGGCGCGAACAGAACGGGTCCGGCGAACGAGAGATAAACGGTGCTTAAAAGATCGTCGGCGATTCCCGTCGCGGCTTTGGCCAAAAAGTTCGCGCTCGCCGGCGCAACGCAAAACAGGTCCGCTTCGCGACCGAGTTCGATGTGCGTGTGGGCGAGGTCGGCGAGGAACAACTCCGTCTGGACCGGGCGGTTCGTGAGCGCCTCGAACGTTTTCGGACAAACCAACTGCGTTGCCGAATGGGTCATGATCACGGACACTTCATGGTCCGCCTGGATCAGGCGGCTGGCCAGGAAGGCCGATTTATACGCGGCGATTCCGCCGGTGATGCCAAGGAGGATATTCATTGAGTTAGAAACGTCGCCTGCGACGTGTTGATGGGGAATAATAACGTGCGTGCGGGGCGTCCACACTCCATGGTTCAGCGCACAAAAAAGGGAAACCAAAACAATGTCCGGCTTCCCCTGAATGCTTATAAACTAAGCGAAAAACGACTACTTCGCGGCTTCCGGAGCAGCAGCTCCACCAGCCGGCGCGGCTGCGCCATCGGCGGGAGCCGGAGTGGTCGTCGTGTCTTTCTTCACGGGTTCTTTGGCTTTTTCGCCACCGCAACCGAGCGAGAAGCAACCGAGGCAAACAGCAATGAGAGTCAAAGCGACAAAATTTTTCATGATTTTTACCGTAGTTTTTTTGTGAAAGGAACGCGGGATCGGGAACACCACAACGGCGCTCCCGGTTCTAAGGACAGGCAAATCCCGCCCCCCGTTACTTTATGATATGTGGAACGGGATCAAAAGGCAATACGGGGGCATACGCGTTCCGCCATTTTTTTAGAAAAAGATTCGTAAACACTCATTTTATCCTTAGCTTTCGGAGAATCAAGTTAAAATTTCCGGATAATGCCGACAAAATAACTTGTCATTTGTTTTTTAGAAAAAATCCAGGGCCAAGGGTGCTCGTAGGCGCTGAAGGGTGCGCGCAAATTTTCCGGATCGTGAGTTGTCATTCTGAACGAAGTGTACTCACGGAGTGAAGAATCTGGTGCATCCGGCAACACGCATTATGTTGCGAACACGGCTTGAAACCAGATGCTTCGGAATACCTCGGCATG
>JAVBPO010000023.1:0-62771 GCA_031549565.1 Thermoguttaceae bacterium | reverse complement strand
GGTGAATCTGGCATTGATCGCCGGGGTGATGTCGAAAATATTGATATTGCCGACGATTTGCATATAGCGTTCGGCGGAAATCAAATAGTTTTCAATCGTCGCGACGGAGACTTGTCCATACCAGAACGTCGGCGCATAAATCGTGCGCAGAAAATCAGAAAATTTGAGCATGGGGGGTACGATAAAAAGGGGGTGAAGATTTGTCTAAGGCCCTAAATGTACCCAAAAATAGGTTTTAAAACAAGAGAGTTTTCAAAGATGGAAAATGACATTCCCAAAGTAGCAAAAATCTGTTATAAATCGACTTAAGAAAGCCGTGGATGAAGATGTTTGACCACTGGACTGAAAATCCAGGTGTCGCCGGTTCAATCCCGGCCCTGCCCACTGCAGGGAAATTCTTTTGCGTTAAAAGGGTTATGTAACTGGCCCACGAGAGGAGTGAATTCCGGATTCACCCCTCTTTTTTTATGCGCCTGCTCTTGATTTAAATTCTATTTTCTGATACGGTTCGGTCTTCCAGTTACATTAATCTCTTACTTTCTCCCCCGTATCATGCTCAAATTTTCCGATTTTCTGCGCACGATTTATGCGCCGACGTTCTGGTATTGGACTTTGAAGTTTTTGGCCTTCTCATCCGAAATAGCCGCCTCCTATCCGATTTCTGTTCGTCAGACCAGCGTTTTGCCTCGCGTATTTCGGAAAATCAGCTTCGGATTCGGCCTTGCGACCGACACCCTTGCCTTTCTGGCTAACGGTTCCCCCTGACGGGTCCGTAGAGGACTTGCTCCCCCAAGTTCTACAACATGCCGAGCGCACAAAAAGAAGGAAGAACCCGAAAATTCTCCCTTAGCAGGGTTAACACTAAAAACCCTTTCGACACAAAAGAATTTGCCCTACAGGGTGGTTGAAGGGGATCGAACCCTCGACCTTCGGAGCCACAATCCGATGCTCCACCAATTGAGCTACAACCACCATCGTTCCGGGCTTCCCCAAAAAACAAGAGAATTCTACTTCAAAGACGTGACTCGTCAATGCAGGGCAAGAGAACTGCAAACTTAAAATCCGTTAAAGCCGAGAATCTGGAGGGCTTTTCTGGGGGAATCGTGCAAGTTTTCCACCGTTTCTGTCTGCGGCTCGCCCGGCTCTGGATGAAACGAATTAATCTTTCGCGGCTACTTTTTTTCTGAGCCGACTATTTATGGGAATTTAGAAGCCGGATTGGTTTTTTCTCGGACAGACGCAATCTATTCTTGCCCGGTCGCGTTTTGTCAGCTAAAATCTAATTATTCCGGAAGTTGATCCGTTTTCATAAAGTTTGTCGGGCGGATTGTATCGATAAACAGACCTCTACCCATGGTTACTCTCATGCAACCTCGGATTGTCAGTATTGTAAGTCTTCTTGCGATCTTGTTTTCGTGTGCGACTCTGTTCGCTCAGGAAACGGAAGGGACTGAAAAGCGGGCCCCCAAGACCGCGGCGGAGATTCGCGCGGATGCCATGAAGCAGAGGTTGGGGAAAACCTTGCCAGCCCCGAAGGCGGACCGTAAAACCGATTCTCCCGATTCGGAAAAAACCGAGTCTACGGAAGAACCCGTTTTGCCGAAACTCACACCGTTCGAGATTCAGGATCAGCAGAAACCGAAGCAGAAAATCCTTCTCGCGCCGGACAAGACCGTCTCGCGACCGTTGGAGCAAGCCAAACAGTTGATCGAACGAAATCGGATCCCGGACGCCGTCCAGTTGATCGGCGGTATTTTGGAAGGGAACGACGATTTTTTTCTCGAACCGGACAACAACGCCGATCGACTCACGCGAAAAACGTTGAAACAGGCCGCCGAGGAATTGTTCCTTTCCCTGCCCGAAGAAGGACGGCGAATCTATTCCATGCAGTACGAACCGCTTGCCGCTCGGTTGTTGAAAAACGCCGTGGAAAACGGTTCGCCGGATCAAATCGAAAAGATCGTCGACGCTTATTTCCATACCGAAGCCGGTTTGGATGCGGCATTTCTGCTCGCGATGTACCAGAACGATCAAGGAGCCCGTGCGTCGGCGGTTCTCACGTTTCGGCGGTTCGCGAAAGCGGCCCCTTCGTTGGACCCGTACGAACCGACGTTTAGCTTGACCTACGCGGCTTGCGAAAAAGCTCTTGGACATGAAAAAGAGGCCCGTGAAATCCTTGATGCGTTTTTGCGACGGAATCCGAACCCGCGCATTCGATTGGGGGGCGAAGAGTTCTGGAATCCGACGACTTCCGACGAAATTCTCGCCAAATTTCAATCCTGGTCGACGAAACCGGATATCGCCGTTTGGATCGAGCAGTCCGGTTGGTTGACTTCCGGCGGCATTCCGACACAAAACCCGGACGTGGAAGCAAGCCCGCCCCTGTTGGAACTCGTCTGGAAACTCCGGTCGATTTCACAGCCGAAGCTCTTGAGCATGCTCCGGGTGATCGAAGGGCAAATGCGTCAAAATCGAACGGTTTTCCTTCCGACCGCGCGACCGGTCGTCGTGGGGGACACGCTGATTTTCCGTTCCCATGAAGGACTCGTTGGCGTGAATTGGAAAAACGGCAAGCGGGTTTGGCTCGGAAAGGATTACGAATACAAATCCTCGGTGTTCGGGACCGCGTCCACGGGCTCTATGATGCATATTCAGCAGCAGGCGGCGCAATGGGCCATGGGTCTCTTACGGATGAGCCTTTGGCATGACACCGCGATGGGCGGTTTGTCCGGCGACGGGCGTCTTTTGTTTTCTCTCGAAGAAGAGCCGGGCATCTTTTTCAACCAGGGAAACCCCGGCCTCTTTCTCCAGCAGGGCAGGCAGGTCGAAGATCCCCGTGCGAAATTCAGCACCACGCTCGCCGCGAGGGACGCCCGGACCGGCGAAGTCGTTTGGCGCGTCGGCAAAGCCGTTCTCGCACAAAAACAGATCGACCAGATCGAAGAGCAGATCAAGGAAGAGAAGGAAAAGCAAGCCCAGGACGGTTCGGACCAGTTCGGCGTCCCAATGCCCGCCGGTGTCATTCCCAGGAATAATCGAAAACTTCCGCCCGGCATACTGCCGCCGCAACCGGTTCCGGTTCGTCGGGCTTTGAAAGAAGCTCCGTTGCTTCCCGCCCCGCCGATCGCTCCGGTCCAGCTTCCCGTTCCCGTCGAGGTTCCTGCGGACAATGTCGATCCGGCTCCCCCAAAAACCGACGCCGATCCTTTTGCCGACGAAAAGGAAGAAGAGACGAAACCCGAAGAACCGCAAAAAACGGACGGGGTTCCGACGACGAAAGAAAATCCAGCGGAGAAAACCGACGATAAAGAGGAGGTTCCTCCGGCGTCCGTCGGCCTATTGACCGTTTTCCCGACCTTCCGACTGCTTGACACCCTGCTTCTTCTGGACGGCGAGGAAGAAGAACCCCCGAAGAATATCGAAACGGAATCGGAAGAAGACGACGCGGACGCCGAAGAGGAAAGTGAGCCGTCGCCGACCACGAAAATCGTGATCACACCCGAGGAACAGCTTTTGGGCGAAACCTATTTTCTCGGTCCGCCTTTGCCGGTCTTGGGGAACCTTTATGTTCTCGGAGAAAACGGCGGCACGATTCGATTGTTCGTTCTCGACAGCCGCACGGGACAATTAATCCGGCATGTCGGCTTGTTGGAACCGACGACGTCGATCGACAACGATTGGATGCGACGTCGTCGCGGTTCGACCCCGGCGTACAGCGAAGGGATTCTCGTTTGCCCGACGGGGGCCGGCGCGGTGTTCTCGCTGGACGCGACGTCCGGCAAACTCCTCTGGTGTTATATCTACTCGGACCAACCGAAGGAAAACGAAGAAGAGCGAATGATGCGACGCGGTCGCATGGGATTCGGCCAGATGGGGGGGATGCCGTACAATTTCGGTGGAACGAACGACGAATTTCTTTACATGATCGACTATGTCGGATGGGCGATTCCCGCGACGATTCCCGTGGACGGCAAATTGATTTTCGCCCCCACGGACCGTCCGATGCTTTATTGTTTCGATCTGTTGTCCGGCGAACTTCTCTGGAAACGGTCCAAAGGAAAAGGGCGATACGTCGCCTGCGTTCACGAGAAGAAAGTGATTGTCGTTACGGATCGGTCGCTCGTCGCGCTCGATTTGGAAACCGGCGATTCGCTCTGGGACGATTCCGCGATCGCTCCGCTTCCGACGCGTCAACCGCCTCAAGCGTTTGAAGAGGCGATGTATTCCCCCATACACGCGCATCGTTCCAGCGATCCGTTTCAAGACGAAAAAGACAAAGAGGCGTCGCTCGAACTCACGGGCGAATCCGGACTCCCGCTGGTCGCGTTTCCCCAAGGGCTCTCCCCCGGCGGCGTCGGCGTTCGGTTTGGAAAAGAGTACATGATCCCGATGAGCGATCAATCGGTTCTCGTCGTCGATCTCGATTCCGGTCGCACGGTACGCTCCTGGAAATCGCTCGACGCAACGAAAATCGGAAATCTCGTCGCGATCGGCGGTCGTATCTTTTCGCAATCGGCGACGGAGGTGTCCTGTTTTCATCAACTGGACACATTGCGAAATTGGGCGGAAAAAACGCTGCAAAACGACCCAAACAATTCCGATGCGATGCTGCAACTGGGCCGACTGGCTTATGCCCGGGGAAACCGCGATGAAGCAATCGAGCTGTTTCGAAAATCGTTCGAGGTGGAATCGACCCCGCAAAGCCGGGAGAGTCTCCGTATGGTCTTGACCGAAGCGTTTTACGACGATTTCGCCAAGTATCGAATTTCGCTCGACGAAATCGAAAAACTCAAGGACGCGCCCGATTCGATCGCGCCGCTTTTAAACGCTTACGCCCAAGGATGCCTCCAAGTCCAGGATTATCCGCAGTTCTCGCTCTCTTTCCGGAAAATTCTGGAGATGGATCGCGATCATCGGCTTCTCCATAAAACGGTCTCCGGCAATCAACTCCGTTTATCCCTGTGGATCGGCGAGCAAATCAAAAAGTATGAAAAAGAACCGCAACTGGCCGAGTTCATCCAAGCTCTCGCCGTGGACGAATTCGACAGGATCGGGAAGCTGGCGGAATCGGTTTCGTCCGAAAACGCCGGTCAAGCCGACCTGTATCGACAGTGGACGAAGTTTATCGAACATTTCGGTTCGCATCCGTTGGCCCAAATCGCGAGGGAAAAGCGGATTGAACTTTTGGAAAGCCAACGAAAAACGACCGGGCTGGAATTCCTGACGGAAATTCGACCGGAGGACCTTCTTCCCCCTCTCGGCGGTCCTCCGTCTTCGAAAGAGAAATATCTGACCGAAATCGCCCTGGCCGCTTCTCCACAAGAGACGGCGGGAACCCAAACGTCGCTCCAGAACGAACTTTTCGATTGGGAATCTCCCGCGGCGAGAGCATGGAACCGGACCAACGCGAAAGGCAAACTCCAGATTCTCCTCGATTCGGAGCCGTCTTCCGCTCGAATTGCGGCCAACTCGAATCCCGGCTCTTCTGAAACTCTCGCGGTCGAAAATGGTACGAAAAGAGTGAATGAATTCTCCGATAGTCCGTCGCCGAACCAAAACGCGGCGCTGCTTCTCCGCCTCGCCCGTGGGTTCGAGGAAGCCGGAAATTTGCAGGACTCGCTCTACTTTTACCGTTTGCTCGGAACGCGATACGCCGGGCTCGAACTTGCCGAAGGCGGAACCTCGGAAAAATCGGAAACCGGGCGAACGCTGTTCGAACGAATCCTGGGGGAAACGAAATTTGAAACCGTCGCTTTCGCGAAAAAGTGGCCGCAGGGAAAATTCGAGATCGACGAAACCGATTCCGAAGAGCTGCAAAATTTTCACAGCGAGTATGTCGAAGAGGTTTCCGGATACTTGTCCGGCTACAATTACGGTTATAATCCCCACCTCGTTTCCGGTCCTATTTTTCCCGCCGGAATAATTTCGCCGTTTTTCCAAGACTGTACTTTCCACTTGGTCGGCGATTTGAAAAATCAGGAGCAGTTGATCGTTTGCCGTAATGCGGCGGGCCGGAAACTATGGACGGTCAAAATTCCCTACGATGAAATGGATGATACGGACTCCGGATCCCAACTCCTGCCTTTCGGCACTTTCAGAAACGACTATTCCTACACGCAGATTCAAACCGGTTATCTGTTCGTTTATCGACACGTCGTTTACTTTGTTCGCGGAAAACGACTCATCGCGATCGACACGCTGAGCCGGAACAAATCGGGAGAACCGACCGTTCTGTGGACGCGAACGAACCAGTCGACTTTCGGAATGGTGCGCGAGTTTCGTTCCGCGATCAGCGTCTCCTCTATGGATAATTTCCGCTACAATATGAACCAGGAGACCGCGATGTTCGTTCACCCGTTGGCGATTCACCCGCGAGTGCTTTGTTTCCAAGACCTTGAAACGCTTTACGGCGTCGATCCGCTGACCGGTGAAGTGCTCTGGACCCGCGACTCGCTTACCTTTCAGTCGTACCTGACCTGCGACGACGAGTCGATTTTTCAAATCCGGGGCGCGGAAGAGAAAACCGTGATCAATCCCAGGACCATGTCCGGACTGCTGAAACAGTACGAAATCGTCGCTTTGGATCCCGCGACCGGCGAAGTGAAGGCCGGTGGAAAACTTCCCGCAAACAGCTTGATCGCGTGTTTCGGTTCATCCCTCATTTGCTCCGGGATGGCGCGAAAAAATTCCTCGGAATATTGCGTCGAAGTGTTCGACCTGAATGAATTTCTCAATCCTATCTCTCCGCAATCGCGGGAAAAAGAAAAAGACGTTTCCCCCCCGACGGCAACGAATCGGCGGGAATTACGGCAGCGTGCCTTGTCGACGAACCCGGAAAAATTGGAGCAAGCCAACGCCGAGTCTTCCCGCCCCGAGCCGAAACCGATCTTCACCTCGAAGCTGCTGACCGGCATGGCGACATTTGGTTTTGCGGAAAACGGCCGGATTCTTTTCATTTTGACGCAAGCGAGCGATTTGCAGATCTATGACTTGGCCGAGCGTCGAACCTTGATTTCTTCGATCCGTCTGCGTAATCTCGGCGGGAACACTGCAAACAACCAATTTCGTCCGAACCCGCAATTTCGCGACCTTCACGTCGAATTCGACGACGACGGGTTTCTGGTGCTTCTCATTTTCGACAATAATATCAACGCGGTTTACCAAAACGAACAGATTCGTCGTTCCTCAAATCGAGCTTGTCTACCGGGTTATCCGGCGCGAGGGATCGGCTTGGGGGCCGTCATGCGATACGATCTGAACGGCAAACCCGTTTGGGAGAAACCGGTCGAGGTCAAAAACTGGCAATTTTTGGACGGCCCGCGGAGTTCTCCGGTACTATTGTTCGGAGCAATGATTTACGACGAATCCGGCAACCGATCGAACAACACCCCCGCGGTCAGCGGATTGAATAAAAAGACGGGAAAAATCGATTTCAGCACGAAATTCGCATTCGACCAATCCCAGCAGCGGGTCCGTTATGTTCAGCCCTGGGTCAAGGTTTTCGTCGATTCCGAACAGGAAGTCCTGACATTCCTGACGCCGGAATGGACGCTTTTGGGACGTTATCTCCCGCCCGATCCCGAGGATTCGCAAGCACAAGAGGCGGACGAAACCGAAGCATCCGGGACGAAAAAGGAAAAACCCGACCGAACCGGCAGTGCAATCCCGGCTCTCCTACGATCGCTGAAACAGAATTCCCCGTTGAAACATATCGAGGTAATTCTCGAATCCGACATTCAATTCGAGTGGAGCGAACTGGATTGATGACCCTGAATGAGCGAAAATAGATCGCAGATTTGGGAAAACAAGGTTGTCGTGGCTGACACAAACGTCCTTATCGTTTGTACTTAAAACCGTTTTGCGAAATCGTTGCAGAAACGACACGACTATTCACGCCCTAAACAATCTACGAACAATCCCATTCCATAACAATTTGGTCGGGAAAGAAGCTGAAATGAAAAAAAGGCTTTACAAAAAGCTGGTTCACCAAAAAATTAAAGCCTATGAATCGCTTCGCTCCCAATCTCCCAATTTGCAGCGATGGAAAAAACGTTTGGTGCTTATACATCCTTGCGCGGATGAAGTCGAAGTGTTGCAAAAAATCAATTACCTTCCCGAACAGTGCGAATCTGTCGACGGTTATGTACTCTACAAGGATTTTTTCATCTGGTTCGAAGTAAATGGCATGGTGTTACACAAAGGAAACCCCTGCAAGGCTACCTATTTCGTTTCACGTCAGTACCATCGCTCCCATGATTACAATCACCATCATTTTATTTTTTACGTAGGTGTTGCAAGTATTACGACGGAAGACATCGCGAAAATCATTCTTTTTTTGGAAAGTTGGATCGATGAAAATGAAAAGTTTATGGCTTTGCAGCCGGTCCCCAAAAAAGAGCGATTTGGTGAAGTTGCCGTTATTTATAACGACGATATTCTCGCAAATGAATATGAGAAAATACGTCAGAAAGAAAAAAGCGATCGGGACTAAATATTGCCGTAAAACAGGCGGAGTTTTGCACCGGTGATGCCATGATTCGCGTAAACGACTGCGGCGCAGCTTCAGCCTACCTGCGGACATCAAGACGCCCCCGGACAACGACTTCGTGACGGGCGACTCTTTAGTCGATGAACCTCATGTCCCCTGGATTGGGGACCCACGCCCAGTTGAGAAACGGGACCCGTTTGAGCAGCGGAATCTCGTTCAGATACGGCAAATGGTATCCGTGCGGCCAGTAAACCGCAGCGGCGCGGCCGATCAGTTGGTCCCGTTGAACGTATTGGCCGCCGCCGGGCATCGAATTCCATACACGGGCGTCCATACTCTTGGCGCTGTTGTCCCCCATCATGAAAAACTGGTCCTTGGCCAACGGGAAATCGACGATTCGCGTTTTACCGAACGAACGCCAAACGACCGGGTCGGAAAGGACACTTGCGTTTTTTATCTCGGAGTCCACCGAAGAAGGGGCGTAGAAAGGATTTTGCGTCAAGTCACAGCTTCCGTTCATCGTCGGACTATTGGTCGCGATATAGTAAATATCGCGGTGAATTTGCAGATGATTCACCCGGACCTTGGCGCCTTGCGAACCGAAAGATACCGGGGTCAAGTCAAGCGACGTCGGATTCCGATCCCGGCGGAGCGGAGAGTTCGGGCGTTCGCACAACTCGTCGTATTCGCCGTTACGCTCCAGCGACAATTCCTCCTCGTTCACCCAAAGCCGGAGCTGTTCGTCGATGTTCGCAAACCGAAGCCGGTATTGGCCCGGCTTATTCACGTTCGTGACCGCTTGAATCGGCGGGAAAATATCCTCACAACCTTCGATCGAAAGGATCGCGGTTCCGTCGGCAAGATTGATTCGGCAAAGGAACGGGATTCCCCCTTTGATCAAACGAAGTGCGAACAGTCCACGAGCTTCCTGCACGTCGAGTTCGCACTGAACGGCCAGATCGCCGTCCCAGTTGAAACCGACGCCGTCCGGATCGGCGTCGCAAACGGTCTGCGCTTCGACGTGTCCGCCGACGTCCAAATCCATTCGGGAAAGCCGGAACGTCGCGTCTTGCGAAGACCCCGCGTTTTGCGGATCCTTGACGATCCCGCTGTTGTACGCACTGAAATCGGTGATCAACCGCGGATTGTTCACCACGCCGTAAACCGGCATTCGACCCTGCCTCAATTCGAGCCAATCGTCGGTTGTCGGAACGATATTCCGGTAATTCAACCATCGCATTCGCGGAGCGGTTCCGTCGGTTTGAAACGATTTTCCATCCTCGGAAGCGAACCAGACCGGTTGTAATGCCGGCTCGACAGGCGGCATGTTCCCGAACGTATCCGTTTCGTCGGCCCAAGAGGTCGGCCAACCGATCGCAACGAGATTCGGATTGACGTAATCGTTATCATTAACGATCTGGAGCATCGCGAGCAGATGTCGGGCCGGTTTGCGCAAAATCTTGAAGTTGTCCTGTCCGTCCGGTTTGACGAAAAGGTTACCGTTGCGAATTCGGATCGTTTCGTTTTCCAAACCGACGAGCCGTTTGATGAAATTCGTCTGCGGTCCGCCGGGATAGCGGAAGACGGTCACGGCCCACCGCTGCGGCTGCATCATGTCGTAAAGATATTTGTAGACGAGAATCCGATCCCCTTCGTATCTCGGATAGCGGTTTTTCGAATCGTTATCGTTTCCGAAATACCCGGTGAAGCGGCATTGCGGGCAGGTTCCCCCGACGACCGACGGCGGATCGGGGGTCGGACGGTTCATTTTTTTCAGGCGATTGCGCATCGTGGTCGTCCCGCTATTCCCTTCGTCGACTTCTTCGCTTGCACTGATTTGATACCGATATCCGCACTGGGGACAGTGAACGTCTTTATGGGCCCCCATGAGCGTCGGGGCCATGGAGCCGGTCGGAATCACGAACGCCTCGGCTTCGAACGTCTTGAAAAGAAACGCAAGAACCAGCGCGATCGCCAGCGTTTCGATCAATTCCCGCAGACTTCGGAACGAAGTTCCATTGTCGTCCGACGCATTGATCGTAATACCTTGGTTCGGATCTTTCGAGGAAACGGAATTTGCTTTTGACGATTTTTTTGACATAACCCCAACAGCAGAGCCGGAAATGTAAGCGAGCGTAAAATACAAGTATAATCCTTGGCAACGTTACCGGAAGCCCGGATTCAACATTCAACCCGGGGATTGCGCTTCGCTTCATCCCCGGCTCTTTTTTATCGTCTTTGTATTATGGACGACACGTCGCGCGACGGTATAATTCCTGTGCTAAGGAGGAACCGATGTTTGTCGACGAAGTGGAAATCGAATTGGAAGCGGGCAAAGGAGGGGACGGATGCGTCTCTTTCCGACGGGAAAAGTACGTGCCCCGGGGCGGACCGGACGGCGGAGACGGAGGCAAAGGGGGGAGTATCATCCTCCGCGCCGCTCCGAATGTGACCGGACTGATTCACCTGACCCAGCGGAAACTCTGGAAAGCGAACGACGGAATCTCCGGCCAGGGGTCCAAGCGGCATGGGGCGAAAGCGGACGATTTTCGGCTCGACGTGCCGCCCGGGACCGTGATCATCGACCGCCAGTACGGTTTTCTCTTGAAAGACCTCGCGACGGCAGGCGAGGAAGTCGTCGTTTGCCGCGGGGGCAAAGGGGGAAAAGGAAACGCCCGATTCAAAACGTCAACCAACCGGGCTCCCCGTGAAGCATCCCAAGGAGAAGACGGCGAAAAGCGGTCCGTTAAACTCGAACTGAAAGTGATCGCCGACGTGGGGCTGGTCGGAAAACCGAACGCCGGGAAAAGCACGCTCCTGAGCCGTTTGTCCCGCGCAAGACCGGCGATCGCTTCGTATCCGTTCACGACGAAACATCCGCATTTGGGGATCGTCGCCGTCGATCGGGATCGGCAGTTCGTCATGGCCGACATTCCCGGCTTGATCGAAGGAGCCAGTCGCGGCCTTGGGCTCGGGCACGATTTTCTGCGACATATTCAGCGCGCAAAGATCCTGCTGCACCTGGTCGAACCGGCGCCCGGGGACGAAACTTCCCCTTGGGAAACCTACCAGGCGATTCGCAAGGAATTGACCGATTTCGACCCGGAGCTTGGCAAGAAACCGGAACTCGTTGCGATTACCAAAGCCGATCTGCCGGAAGCGGAAGAAGTCCGAAAGCTTTTCCAGGAAAAGCTCGGTCCAACCGTCTATTTGATTTCCGGCGTGACCGGGCTCGGATTGGACCAACTGATTCGAGACCTGTTCGTGATGATCTCGAATCAGTCCGCGTCGAACGGGCAACACGTCGCAGGCGACGTGGCTAACGGGGGCGACGCGGTTCACTAACGCGGTTCGGTGATTCCCGGTTTGGCGATTTCGTAATTGCCGTTCGCGTCCGGCATCACCGGGGACGGACCGTTCAGGTCGAGCTTGTCCAGGTGCGGCGTGAGCGGAACGTCGGAATTGACGACGTCGTTCCAGAGAATCTGTTTGCCCGACTCGGTCGCCATGCGTCCGAGAATTCCGACCATCGCAGCGTCGGCGCAGCGGCTCGTTTCGTTGTACGGTTTATCCGCACGGATCGCGGCGACCAAGCGGTCGATTTCTACTTGATACTTGTTCAGCTTATCGCCGCCGTACTGCCAGACGAGTTTGTCCGGCTTGGCGAACCCGTCTTTCCAGTTGCGGTCGCTGACGATACGTGACACGTTTTCCTGTCCTTCGCCGAGAATCGCGGTGCCCTTGGTTCCGTTGACGACCGCTCCGAAGAAGCCCCAGGTGTTCGGCTGCTGCCGCAGTTGAACCATCATCTGCGACCCGTCGGCGAACGAATATTCGTACGCACAGTGATCGAACATCTGGTCCTTGACTTCCCGGACCTGGCGACCGCCCTGGCCTTGGCAGGAAACCGGCCATTCGTTGCGGGACCAGCACGCGGCGTCAAGGTTGTGGATCATCCAGTCCAGCGCGAAACTTCCGCACAGCCAGGTGAAGCAGTTGAAGTTCTGCAACTGGTGGTGCAGCGGCGTCATTTCCGGGGTCTTCGGACCGCACGGGAACGGGCCGTGAACGCGGTAGACCCAGTTCGTGATGACCTCGCCGATTTGGCCGTCGTGGATGCGTTTGATACATTCTTCGACGCCGGGATCGTGCCGGGTCATGAGTCCGCCGCCGACTTTGAGATTCTTTTGCGACGCTTTTTCACCGACCGCTTTGATCTTGCGATACCCGGGTCCGTCGACGCAGAACGATTTTTCCATGAAGACGTTGATCCCTTTTTCCACGGCGTACTCGACGTGATCCGGTCGGAAAAGCGGCGGCGTCGCGAACATGACCAAGTCGCCGGGGCCGAGCGTGTCGATCGCTTTTTTGTACGAATCGAGTCCGACGAACTTGCGATCGCCGACGTCGACCTGATCTTCGAATTCGCCGGAGATCGCTTCGAAACTGCCGTCGACTTTGTGCTTGAATGTGTCGGCCAGCGCCCAGAGTTTCACCGGCCCCTGGTTTTTCGTGGATAACGCGTTGACCGCCGCTCCGGTGCCGCGACCGCCGCAGCCGACCAGCGCGACCTTGATCGTGTTATTCTCCGCCGCATGAACCCGGGGCGTCAAACCGCCGGCAAGGAGTGCGCCGGTCGTGACCAGGCCGGTCGTTTTCATAAAATCCCGTCGGGATCGAACAGTACTCTTTTTCTCTGACATGAATTGTCTCCAAAAGTAAAACGGAACAAGATCCGGCAACATCGGCGTTTTCGGTCGGATCCACCCGAAAACCAAAATCGTTCCCTTGTTATAGCAAATTATTCCCGCAAAAAAAAGAGCGGTTTCCGGCGAAGGTCAAAAAGATCGTGTAATTCCCTGTTCGTCCATCCGGAGACTTGAAGGCGGTCAATCGACAGTCACGACATCGATGCCGATAGCGCGGGATCGGGATGTGGGGCCCCAATTTTTTTTCGCCGGATTTGAAATTCGAATTCGCTCCGGTTATAATGCGGCTCTGTGTCGGTGAACGTGTCTGTTTCACCGTGTCATTTCGTATTGTCTCTACTATATTCCACACTCAAAGGAGAAACATTTTATGGCAAGACCAGTCACTCTCACGACCGGGCAATGGGCGGATCTGAAACTTTCCGAGCTGGCTCCGAAAGCGAAATCGTTCGGATACGACGGCCTCGAACTCGCCTGTTGGGGCGAATTGTTCGAAGTGCAGCGGGCGTTGAAGGAAAGCGATTACTGCGCCAAACGTCGCGAAATTCTCAAAGCGAACGGCCTGGATTGCTGGGCGATTCAGGCGCACCTGGCCGGACAAGGCGTCTTGGACGTGATCGACGAACGACACAAAGCGATCTTGCCCGATTACCTCTGGGGGAACGGGAATCCGAAGGAAGTCAACGAGCGCTGCGCCAAGGAACTGATGGACACCGCCCGCGCCGCCCAAAAAATGGGGGTGAGCGTCGTTCCCGGTTTCACCGGTTCAAGCATTTGGCAGTATCTTTATTCCTTCCCACCGGTTCCGCAAAGCTGGGTCGACGACGGCTTCAAACTCCTGGCCGAACGATTCAATCCGATTCTCGACGTGTTCGGCGAATGCGGCGTGAAATTCGCGTTGGAAGTCCACCCGACGGAAATCGCGTTCGACATTTACACCGCCGAAATGGCCCTGGACGCTTTGAAATGGCGGCCGGAATTCGGATTCAACTTCGACCCGTCGCACTTGATTTGGCAGGGCGTCGACCCGGTCGAATTCATCCGTCGCTTCGGCGATCGAATTTACCACGTCCACATGAAGGACGCGATCGTCACGCTCAACGGCAAGACGGGCATTCTCGCGTCGCACCTGAATTTCGGCGATCCGCGTCGCGGTTGGGATTTCCGTTCGCTCGGACACGGCGGCGTCAATTTCGAGGAAATCATCCGTGCTTTGAACCACATCAACTACCAGGGCCCGCTGTCGGTCGAATGGGAAGATATGGGCATGGAACGCGAATACGGCGCAACCGAAGCGTGCGCGTTCGTCCGCAAATGCAACTTCTCGCCGAGCAACATCGCGTTCGACGGAGCGTTTGATAAGGAAAACCAGTAAGAGACGTCATGTTCCCGGGACCGCAGGCATCTTGCCTGCACCTGGGTCTATGGGCTTCCAGCCCGTAGCGAACCCTCGGCAGGCTGAAAGCCTACCGACCCAGATGCAGGCAAGATGCCTGCGGTCCCAGGGAATCACTGAGCGGCGTAGATCAGCACAGTTGCTTTTTCCCCGTTTTTGTCTATCATAAAAGTCAGTAGTTCGCATCCCATTTCCCACTCACGACCATGCCTTTTTCCAGACGACAATTTCTTTCCGGTGTTTCGGCGGCGTCGGTTGCGGCGACGTTGAGCGGAACCCTTATCCCCCGTGCTTCCGCGCAGGAGTCGAAACCGCTCAAACCGCTTCCCCGGGTCAAGATCGGGAAAACGGGAATCGAAACGACGCTGCTCGGCGTTGGAACCGGAACGCACGGCGGAAACGATTTTCTCAACATGGGCCAATCGACGTTCGTCGACCTGATGGTCTACGCGTTTCAAAATGGAATCCGGTACATCGACACGGCCGAAAATTACCGAACGCATATCTTCATGCGGTTCGCATTACAAGAGGCGGCCAAGCTCGGTATCCAACGGGAAGATTTCTACCTCCTGACCAAATCGTTCGCCCGGACCGCCGGAGCGGCCAAAGTGATCGTCGATCGGTATCTGTACGAGATGGAGTGTAAATATATCGACACGCTGCTGATGCACTGTCTGACCAACGGCGACTGGCCGACCGCGCACGCCGACGTTTGGGACACGTTCCGGGAATTCCGTAACAGCGGTCGCGTCAAGAGCATCGGCGTTTCCTGTCATACGATCGAAGCTTTGGAAGCGACGTTGTCCGTCGAGGACATCGACGTCGTTCTGGTCCGGATCAATCCGTTCGGCGTCAACATGGATGCGACCCCGGATAAAATCGTTCCGATCATTGAAAAGCTGCACGACCGCGGCGTCGGGATTCTCGGCATGAAAATCTACGGCGAAGGCAAGTTCACCGACAAACAGCAGCGTTACGATTCGCTCAAGTACGCGATGAACCTCGGTTGCGTCGACGCGATGACCATCGGTTTCACCGAAAAGACCCACATCGACGAAACGCTCCATATGGTCTCGGATATCCTCACTTGATTCTACCCTCCCGCACCGACAGCATCGCTGTACGGGCTAAACATTTTAACCACGCTTCGATGAAACGCAAAATTCGTATGTTCACGACGTTCTTTCTGTCCTGGCTCATGCTCATGATGAACACCGGTTTCGCGTTCGGCCAGGAGAAGGAAGAGAAAGCGCCGGAGTGGATTTTGTCGTACGCGTTTGTCGGCTTCGCGATCGCCCTTGGTATCATCGTGATCGTCCGCTCCAGCAAACGGAAAGATTCGATCATCTCCGAATACGACCGCAAACGGATGCAGGAAGAGGAACTCAAAAACTCGGGGAAACATTAACGACCCCGATTTTGGGGCATATCTCCCGGATCGGGCAATTCTCGCAATCCGGCTTTTGCGACTTGCAGTATCCCCGTCCCAACTGGATGAGGAGATGACTCAGTTCGACCCAATCTTTTTTCGGGAACTGTCGAACCAGGTCCTTTTCGATTTTTTCCGGCGTTTTTTCCCGGGACAAACCGATTCGCCGGGACAGACGCGACACGTGCGTATCGACAACGACTCCGGCGGTGATACCAAACGCGTTTCCGAGAACGACGTTCGCCGTTTTCCGACCGACGCCGGGAAGTTGTACGAGCAGTTCCAGTTCCGCCGGGACGTTGCCGCCGTACTTGTCGACAAGAATCTGACACGACTCCTGGATGTTTTTCGCCTTGCTGTGGTAAAAGCCGGTGCTTTGAATCATCGATTCCAATTCTTCCCGATCGGCCCGGGCGAAATCTTCGACGTCGCGGTATTTCTGGAACAGCGGTCCGACGACCATGTTGACCCGGACGTCCGTACACTGCGCGGAAAGAATCGTCGCGACCAGCAGTTGCAACGGTGTTCGAAAATCGAGCGAACACTTGGCGTCCGGATAGGCTTTGCGAAGCCGTTTGAGCAGTGTTGAAGGGGTTGGCATCAATAGATTCTAAAAGGTCGCCGGAAAATTCCATGCCGGTTTTGTCATCCTGAGGTACTCCGAAGGATCTGGTATCAAGCGGTGTTCGCAACACAATGCGTGTTGGCCGGATACACCAGATTCTTCGTTCCGTGAGTACACTACGCTCAGAATGACATCATTATCTCACTCGGATATTTTCGGCATTTTACTTTCTGGCAAAAGCCGAAGGTCAAAATAATGTTTTCCGAATCAAACCTTGAATATTTGTATGGTAAAATGAGTTCGGCTTCCTCCCCGGTTCTTTACGGGTGCGAAACGCGTCTTATTCGCGGTCGTCGCCGAGGTATTGTTCGGCTTCTTTCTCGTTTTTAAGCTCTTTGATCCGAACGCTGCGGAACGCGACCGGGTCGCCGTGACCCATGAAACCGATCACTCCCGTCGTGTTGAAAATGTGGGAATGCCCGTCCATCGGCGGTTTTTTCCCTTCCACGAACTCGGTCATGTCCGCGTCGACAATGACTTTGCCATTGCAGATCACCTGGATTTTATTGCCGTAGACGACGATCTCCTCGCGATTCCATTGCCCGACCGGTCGGAGCGAGCCGCGAATCGCCGGAACGAAACGGTAAACCGAGCCGTGAAACTGGTACGGCTCCAAATTCTTGTAGACGTCCGCGGAATCCTCGAGAATCTGAATTTCGTGTCCGTTGTAGGCGCCGTCGACGCCGACCCGGGTTCGGATACCGATTCCGTTGTTGCCCGCCGGGGGGAGCTTGAACTCGAAACGGAAGACGAAATTGTCGTAATCTTTTTTCGTGACAAGATTTCCGCCCGGCTCGCACACGATCGTACCGTCCACGGCTTTGTATCCGTCGACCGCTCCCTGCCAGATGTCCCGGTTGATTTCCTTACCGTCGAACAGAAGCTCGAATCCGGCTTTTTTCTCCTGATCGGTGAGCACGTTCGGTGTTCTTTCCGGGCGGGCGTTCTGGGCTGAAAGTACCGAAATTGACGCGAAAACGAAAAGAATAGCGATCAAGCCTGTTTTTCTCATTAGTGTTGTTCTCCTGGTGAAATGGATGTGAAAAAGGATTCAGTGTCAATTTAGGGGTTTCAGAGATGTTGTGCAAGTCCACGAGCGAATTTTTGGAGAAAATGGGGTAAACGACCGATAAATGATGTGCGGGATGCTGCGCCGGCCTCTAGGAGGCTCGGCTAAACGAACAGTGGGGAAGGGAGGCTCGATGGATTTTCTGCCCCTTTGGTTATGGTTAAGCGCATTCTACCGCTGTTTTTTGTCGGGCTTCTTCTTTTCCTTGGGACTAGTCTCGGAAGTTTCTCGCCGGACGAAGGACCGCACACCCTTCAGTTTCCGCAAACGGAAAGCTTTCACAATCTTTGTGGAACGTGGGGAGCGACCTGCGCGTCGTTTTTGTTTTCCGGCCTCGGTTTCGCGGCATACGTTCTGCTCATTCCGCTGTTGGTCGGGACCGTCGCATTTTGGTTCAATCGTTCGTTCGATCAAATCCCGCTGCGGATTTTCGGGTTCGGCTTGATTCTTTGCGCCGTTTCGACGTTTTGTGCACTGTTGCTCAGCGAAGAACGATCGGCCTTGGTGATCGGGCCGGGCGGGTATCTCGGCGCTTCACTCAAGCATGGACTCGGCAAGTATTTCGCGGCGGTCGGGTGCTACATTTTTCTTGCGTCGCTTTTGATCGCCGGGTTGATTCTCACTTGCGAATACACGATCGTGCGGATTTTTCTCTGGGCGTTCGGAATCACGCCGATCGGACACACGCTTGTCGACAAACTCAAGCAAACCCAGAAACCCGAAACCGTCGCTTTGAACCCGCCGCAAGAGAAGGCAACCGTCGAACCCGCAAAGCCGCAAGCTCGGCAAAAGCCGGAAAGTCAAAATCCGTTCGCGCAAAAAACCAAGGAAAAATTCATCCCTCCCGAATTCGAGGCGGCTCCGGAACCGGAACCCGTTTGGGCTCCCCCCGAGCCCAAGCCCGAGCCGAGCGATGAACTCGACGACGGAATCTTTGAAGAACAGTACGGAGAAGAAGATTACGAGGAAATCGAAGACGAAGCGTACGAACCCGAACCGGAGGTGGAGTACGAAGAAGAGGAGATGGAGTACGCCGAAGAAGAATCCGACGAGTTAACCGAACCCTACGAAGAAGAGTATTACGAAGAGGAAGAAGAGCCGGTCGAAGAAGAATCGATCGAGGAGGAAATCGAAGAACCCGTTGCGGAAGACGAACCGGACGAACCGCAAGCCGAAATCGTTACGGAATCGCTGCCCGAACCGGTCCCGGAAAAATCCGGACTGTTCGGCTGGCTCAAACTCGGACCTTCGGAACCTCCGCCGGAGGAAACCGTCGAACAAGAATCGGAACCGGACGAACCGTCGCAAGAGGACGCCGAAGCGGTCGAGGAGGAATCCTACGGCCTGCCCGAAGTGGAGCTGCTGATCCCCTCGGCTCCGTTCAATTACGAAGTGTTCGAGAGCACGGTGAAAAAACAGGCGGCTCTGTTGGAAAAATCGTTTCACGATTTCGGTTTCAATATTCGTGTCGTCGAAATTCAAACCGGGCCGGTGATCGCACAGTTCGAGATTCAACTGGAGCGGGGTTTGCGGTTGAGCAAAATTCAAAACCTGACCGACGATTTGGCGATTGCGCTGAAAGTCCCGACGGTTCGGATCGTTGCGCCGATTCCGGGTAAGAACACGGTCGGCGTCGAAATTCCGAACGAAGACCGGCAGATCGTCCGGCTGCGCGAAGTGATCGAAGATACGACGGAAATCGCGAAGAACATGCAGATTCCGATCTTTCTCGGCAAGGACGTGTCCGGAACGTCGATGGTCGTCGATCTGGCGAAAATGCCGCACCTTTTGATCGCCGGGCGAACCGGGACGGGGAAGAGCGTCTGTCTTAACTCGATTATCGTTTCAATGCTCATGACCCGGACGCCGGAGCAGGTCCGGATGATCCTCATCGATCCGAAAATGGTGGAGTTGAGCCCGTACAAATCGATTCCGCACCTGATGCACCCGGTGGTAACCGACATGCGCAAAGCGGAAGCGATCCTCGGTTGGGCGGTCGAAAAGATGGAAGAGCGGTATCAACTTCTCGCCCGGGCGGGGGTCCGGCAGCTCAGCGAGTACAACAATCTTTCGGAAGAGGATTTGTACAACCGGATGAAGCCGGAATCGCTGGAAGAGTGGGAATCTCTGCCGCATTCGTTGCCGTATATGGTGATCGTCGCGGACGAAATGGCCGACTTGATGATGACCGCCGCGAAGGAAGTCGAAACGCATATCATTCGCTTGGCGCAAAAAAGCCGGGCGGTGGGCATCCATTTGGTTCTCGCAACGCAAAAGCCGACCGTCGACATCCTGACCGGGCTGATCAAATCGAACCTGCCGGCCCGGATCGCGTTCGAGGTCGCCAGCCGGACCGACTCGCTGGTCGTCCTGGACCGGGTCGGCGCGGAGAAATTGCTCGGCAACGGCGACATGCTTTTCCTCAAGCCGGGAACTTCGCAAGTCCATCGCGGACAGGGAACTTACGTCAGCGACAAGGAAATCGAAGCGATTATCGAACAGATCGGAACCGAGGAACAGGATTTCGCGGCCGAACTTTTCGATCTGAAAATCGAAGGGGAAGAAGAAGACGGCGACGAAATTCCCCGGGGCCGGGACGCGATGTACGAAAAGTGCGTCGAATTTCTGATCCGGGAAGGCCGCGGCAGTTTGTCGCTGCTGCAACGCCGCTTCAGCATCGGCTACAACCGCGCCGCGCGGATCATGGACCGCATGGCCGCCGAGGGGGTCGTCGGACCTTACAACGGTTCACAAGCCCGGGAAGTCGTCTTGACGCTTGGCGATTGGCGAAAAGTGTACGAACAGCGTATCGCCGAAGCCGCCGACGGACCGAGAAAGCAGAACCCGGTCAACCCGACGGCGATCCCGCGCAACAAGCCCTCGGTCCGCAGTGCCGTGGTGCCAAGGCTGGAAAAAGTCAAAATCCGCCGAAGCGTCCCGTTCGGCAAAACCGCGACATCAATCGCTGGTGAAGACGGGGCGGCGTTTGAGGATCAGGAATGATGGGACACGGCTTTATTTCTTCGCTTTCGCCGGGTCCATCGGGCCGTTCGGTTTCGGTTCGGCGGGTTTGGCGTCATTCAACTTGCATCACGTCTTTTGTTTTGTCGTTACCGGAGAGATCAAGTATTTTTTCCAGAGAGAACTTGCGTTCTTTTTTCTGCTCTCCGGCATCCTGAAGGCGAAGCGTGATGTCATATTCTTCTCCCGGCTGCAAGACAATCGTTTCGGAACCCCAGTATTTTTCCTTGCTCTCTTTTCGATCGTAAAGAACGAACCAAAGGGGGATGTTCGGGGAAATGTCCCGAAACATCAGGTCGCCTGTTCCCGTTCCCATGGGAATGAATAATGTCCCGTCTCTGTATCTCAACGCACCCTGCGTTCCTAATTGCAAGTCGTATTCGCTGAAATCAAGCCGTTTCCCTTGAGCATCCAAAACCCTCGCGATAACCTCCCGGACATTTTGCTGGATGGTGATATCGATCGTTTTTTCCAATTCCTTCTCGGAGAGAATGAAACGCTCCGACTCTCCCTTGTTCTGGAACACCGATGCTTGGAGAAATACGGTGGTCGGCGGCATGTACGCCGTTCCGGTTTTATCGAATGAATATTGCTTCGGAATGAACGATGTTTCGTACTCGCCGGGAGCGACGATTTTCGTGTCCGTACAGTCCATCCCTCCGCCTCGTTCACTATTGAAGGTAACATAAACCAGCGGCTCGGGGACCAACACTCCCGTATCGTCGTGAACCTTACCTTTGAATCTCCATCGTAAAAACATGAAATTTTGGACTGAGGATTTTGGCGTTTCAGTCAAGGAAACATCGTTCCCTTCGGGATCTTTGAATGATAAGATACTGAGCTTCTTTACGAAATTTCCGTTTTTCTCCAGCTTTTCGTATTTCAACACAACCTCGTATTTGCCGGTCTTTTCGAGAGTAAAATCGGGTGTGTAATCGACTGAAACCGAAGAACGAATCATAAAGGCGGACGTCGTAAAGTAGGCATTTTTCTGAGGTAAAACATTCATTTGGAAAGATCCATCCTTCTTGATCGTAACGACTTTTGCCGGACCAGCCATTTGGATGGAACCACCCGCGAAACTGTTCGCGGTCGGGTCGTTGTTCTTTTCGTCGGAGTCCGATTCGATTCGTCCGAGAATTTGCACGGATGGAACCAAAACAAAATTCAATTCTACCGTTTCATCCGGATACATTCGCGGGATGTGGGAGGGCGGTCCATTGATTGTCCCCAAGGCCTTAATTCGCGGGTCAGGTTTCCTCTCCGGATCGGGTTTGGGATTAACCGTTAAGTATTGAAAAATCGTCGGCCGCTGGAGGAAACGTTCCTCGGAATAGTAATTGTCGTTCGTCGGCTGAAAATCGTTATTCTTGACATAAGCGAGATTCGTGTATCCGTCTTTTTCCGCTTGGATACTGATCCAATTTTCCTCGGGATTCGTGCGATAGAATTCACTTTGCGCATCGCGCCCCGCCAAATCCCGGGACGAGAATCGAAAGGAAAAATTGCCGTTTTCATCCGTGAACTCTTCCGGTCCTACGTTTTCAAAATTGCGAACTCGGATCGGGTCGTGATGAATATAGGTGAAAACGATTTTCGCTCCCGAAAGAGGAGTTCCTTCCGGAGTTTTAACCGTTCCTTTCAGCACAAAAGGAAGACGTTTGGCGAGCTTTTCCTCATTCCACGCTTCACGAACGAAACGAACAGTCGTTTCCGCTTTTCCATCCCGAACATTAGGAACCTCGATTTCGTACATATTCTTTTCGGGGACGTATCGCGGTTCATCCTTTTTATTGTCCGGTTTGCTCGCCTCGAATGTGTACGTTCCCGGCGGAACCTGGTGGTAAAGGAAACTCGTCGAACTGTTGGAACTGCGAAAAAACTGTTTCGAGGGGGTGAGATCATCTTTTCTTTTGATGTTGGCGATCTGAGTTCCATCGAGTATGTCTCCCGTTTCCGCGTCGATGGTTATGATTCGCAATTCTCCACAATTCAGGGCGCTGAGAATCAACTTTTGTTGCCGATTTTCCGCACTCACGGAAACCGGCCCGCCCTCGCAGTAGACGTCGTGATCGCCTTGTTTCAAACCGACTGCCGTTACAAAATAATTGCCGACCGGCAATCCTCGAACGATAATCCGATCCTGTTTGTCGGATTCGGTTGGAACGCCGGAGAGGGGACCTACATATTCCCGCCAACATATTCCTTCGGGCGTTTCGCGTTTTTGCCAAAACGTGAGATTTTTCATGGAAATTCTCACGGTACTCGGCTGGTTCGTTTCAAGAGCAATCGAACAGAAATGTCCGAGTCGTTCCAGGAGCAGATCACCGCGATAGTACATATTGTAATCGTGCGATAAATCGCTCCCTTCCTCACCAGACGCAAGAAGCATTTGGTATCCCGCAATTCGGGCCGAATCATCAAGGGCGACACGAACGAGGAGCTTCGTTTTTTCACATTGACAAAGACATTCCCAGAGTTTTCCGCCGGAATGATCGACGAGTTTGGTCTCGAGCAACTTTTGAAATTTTCCGACCTGATAATAGCGAATTGTTGTCAAGCCGCCGCTGTTGGGGGGATTGATTTGCACCCCAAGCCCCGTGAGCGTTATTTCATGCATTTGCGATTCAAAGCCCTCGGTTACGAAACACGGGAGAAGCGAAGGAGCAAAATCTTTTGTCGCTTGCGAGTATCGACCGTCAACCAATCGTTCGATAAATCGGACGACGACAGACTCCTCTTCCGGAGACACCGCAAAGCTGTTCGCCGTCAAATAAAAAAATGAAACACCCAAAACAAACGTCGTTAAAATTGATTGGAACATGGCATCATTACAGTGAATTTGTTCTAGTAATCAAATGAAAACGAGTCTTTGACTTTTTGGCGAAGACCTTTTGTCGCGTTTATTTTTTCCCCTGAGGTGGAATGGTGGGTTTTACGGATTCCTTTTCTTTTTCCTTTTCCACACCGGCAATGGTCGCGAGGGTTTCCGGGAACTCGATGCCGCCGACTTCCTTCATGACCTGCATCATCGGCGGGAGCGTTTTGGCCATGTTTTGCAGCCAGTTTGCCGTCGCGCTCGTCCCGTCTTTTCCGCCGCTGCCGTCCCAGACGACGATCTTGTCGAACTTGATGCTCGAAATCGCCAATGCGGACGCTTCGATTAGGTTGTCGAAGTGTTCGAGCATCATCATCTGGAACGCTTCCTTGGCACCACCGCACGCGTTGATGATTTCCTTGAGACCTTCCCCCTTCTTGGCGAGAATTTCGTACTGCCCCCGGGCTTCCGCTTCGAGCTTGGCGAAGATCGCTTTCGCTTCCCCTTCCGCTTCGATGCGGCGCTGCTCGGCGTTCGCTTCGGCGTCGACGATCAGTTTCGCCTTTTCCGCTTTCGCCGGGGCTTCCAAATCCGCGCGGCGTTTCGCTTCGATCCGCTCCGCTTCGGCCAAAGCCGCTTTCGCTTGGGCCCGGTGTTCCGCTTCCAACACGGCGGCGTCCGCTTCCCGCTTTTTCGTTTCGCCGATCCGGAACGATTCCGCCTGCTTCACTTGCAGTTCCGCTTGTGAAGCCGCGATCACCGCTTTCGCTTTGTTTTCCCCTTCGATCGCCAAGGCGTTCGCGTCCGCCAACTGCACACGCATGTCCCGTTCCGCCTGCTTGACCTGCGATTCTCGCTGGAACGACGCCGTCTGTTCGCCGACGGTTTGCTCTTTTTCCAATTCCGCCAATCGAACCGCCTGTTCCCGCTGGAGTTCAGCGAGTCGGACCGCTTGTTCCCGCTCCGCTTCCCGGGTCCCGATCATCTGGACTTTTACGGCGTTGGCGACCTGAATCGCTTTGGCCTGTTCCGCTTCAGCGACGCGGGTTTCTCCCATCCGTTCGTTGTCGGCGACATCGCCGCGGGCTTTTTGGATCGCTTCCGAAGCCGCTTTGCGACCGATCGCTTCGATGTAACCCGACTCGTCGGTGATGTCCGTAATGTTGACGTTAATCAGAACCAAACCGATTTTCCGCAATTCCGGATCCAGCGAAGTCGTAATGCTGCTCAAAAACGCGTCCCGATCCCGGTTGATTTCCTCGATGTGCATTGATGCGATCACTTGCCGAAGCTGGCCGAAGATAATGTCCTCGGCTTGTTTGGACACTTCCGGTTTCGAGAGGCCGAGCAAACGGATCGCGGCGTTTTGCATCAGTTCCGGAGCGGTTCCGATCGCAACGGTAAAAACGCTTGGGACGTTGACGCGAATATTTTCCATCGAAAGGGCTCCCCGGAGTGGAATTTCGATCTGCATCGGTTCCAATCCGAGATAAGCGTAATCCTGGATGAGCGGATAGACGAATTTCGCCCCGCCGTGAATGCACTCGGAGGTTGCTCCTTTGCTTCCCCGCCCGTAAATCACGAGAATTCGGTTGCTCGGGCAGCGTTTATACTGCTTGACCATTACGGCAAGCAGCAGCATCACGGATGCCGCAAGCGCGATCAGGATCAGAACGGCATACGTCCAAAAAAAACTCAAACCGGCGGCGATAAGGATTGATGTCATGGCAGTTAGCGGCGGGGCTTGCCCCGCGTTTGTGGGGGGAAACGCTGATCGACACAAAAAAGCAAAAGTGCGACAGGAAATAGGAATGCCCGATTTCCCATCACACTCATTTCTAGCTTTTCCTCAACGGAAAGTCAAGAATATTCCGTTCATTTTCCCCAAGTTCGCCAAACCCGCCCCTATTTTCGTTCCAATTCCACGCCGTACTCGTATTCCCCGTCGCCGCTGGGCAACAGTTTCCGCAGTTCGATCTCCACCGGCGTCGTTTTGTACGACGGGTGCGTGAAGAACAAACGACGGGGGCGGACCGTTTCGAGGTAACTTTGCGTCGTTATCTTTGGACGAGGGATGTATTTTTCATACAGGATTTGATCGGTCGGGATTCCTTCCATTTTCCATTGCCCGTTGGCGTCGGTTTTCGCTTTGAAAAAACCGGCAGGAACGAGCGACGGCGGTATCGATTGATTTTGGGGCGACACCGAATAAACGACCGTCAATTCGACTTCGGCGCCCGTGACGGGGTTGCCGTCGGAATCCCGGACGACACCGCCGATTGTTTTGGTCGACGAGGTGCGAATCTCAAGTTTCGCGGCCAGGCTGTTCTCATCGAAAAAACTGTCGTACGGCACATAGCCCGGCGTGGTCGTTTGAATCCTGTAAGCGTAAAGCTTTTCCTGTTTCGGAAGCAGGATTTCGACTTTCCCGTCAGCGTCGGCCGTAAAATCGTACGCGGAGGTCGCCTGTTTTTCAAACCAGCGGAAGTCCTGCATATACGATTCCGCGTTGTACCCTCGCGGCAGGGGATACCGGGCCAAACGACCTTTGCCGTGCGGGATCGGATGGTTGTTTTCATCGACGAGCGTCAACAGCACGGTCGGCTTGTCAGGATCTTTCGCGGCGCCCCAGGCGTTCTTTTTCAACTCGAAATCGAGAGTTTGTCGCTCTTTTTCGCTCCTGTAAATGGTGCGCGACTCCGATTTGGCGTACCCTTTGGCGAGAACGTCGATGTCATAGGCAAAGGCGTCACGACCGAACGTGACCGAGTACCGCCCGGTCCCGTCCGTCCAGTGTCGACCGTAATCCCTTTTGAGCGTTTCGAAATCACGTGTCCCACCAAAATCGCGATGGATCGTTAAAAAATCCTTGATCGGCTCTTTGGTGTCGGCGTCGATCACCTTGCCGCTGACGATAAGAGTTTTCCGGAGCATGAATCTGTATCGGAGATCGTTGAGCGGCGAGATGAACATTTCCTGACTTCGATATTCCGGATGACGAATTTCGAATCGGAGGATTTCATCCGCGGCGCCGCTGCTTCGGCAGGTGAATTCTCCGTTTTCATCCGTTGCCCCGGGCAGAGCTTCGAGCTCACGGGTTTGCTGATACGACGATGTTTTACGAAAATAGCCGAGCAGGACTTCGGCGTCCGCGATCGGCTTTCCTTCGGTGTCGACAACGTTGATTGTCACTTGACGCCCGGGATAGAGCTGCACTTCGACCTCGTTCAATGAAACGACGCCGTCTTTTATTTCCTTGACGCCTTCGGTGCCGGGAAAAGGAATTTTGACCTGAGCGGGCACGAAATCCTTCGCGAAAACGAGCAGACGAATCATCGGCGTCGGCGAAAAGCACTCGAATCGTCCTTCGGCGTCGGAAGTCGTTGTTTCTCCAGAATCGGAATTACCCAACAACGACTTGACGATGGCGTCGGTAACCGGCTTTCCCTGCGAATCAAAGATGACACCTCCCACGCGAAAGACCGGCAGCTTATCGATTTCGGCCTTACCGTCCGTCGTAAATGTTCGGTTGGCCTTGAGTTTTAATGTTCCGTCCAACGCTGACGCCAGCGAATGTTCGCCGTCTTTGTCCAAGCAACAACGAAATACGACGGTATCGTATTCGACTAATTGCAGGAAAACATCTTTAACATGCGGTGAAATCGTGTCGCATTGAAAACGACCGTGCGCATCGGTTCTGCAAATCAGGTCGGGATGTCGGCTCTTCAAGTACATCTTGACATTCTCATACGGGGAATCCGTTGAAAAGATTCGCACCTCCTGATCGGCAAGCGGCTTGTCGTCCTGATCGACGATTTGGCCGCTGATCGTAACACCTTTTTCAAGGTTGAAAGTCAACTTGTCCGGAATCTCAACGTAAGGCTGCAACATCCTCCGTTGATACGATCGAAAACCCGTGATATACCCCGGCGCCGTAACCATGAAAGCGGTGTCGTTTCGCGGAGAAAAGTATTTGGTATACGGCAACTCGATCCGCCCCTCTCCGTCGGCGATAAATTCTTCGGCTCTGGGATATGTGGGTGAGTTGAATAAGCTGAGCTTCGCACCGGGAATCGGTTTTCCAGCCGTATCGAAAACTTCGACCACGATGTTCTCGGACGGCTGTGAAACATCGACGACGTTCGAGGCGTCAACGGAAGGTGTGCTGTCTTTCGCTTTCTCTTCCTCCGGCGTCAACATCGCGGCAAGTGTGACGCCTGCGCAGACGCTTAGTACCACGCCAATAGAACCGAGTTTGCCGAGCGGTTTTCGGACGCGGTTCGGATTCAAAATCGCCGCGATCCGGCCTTTCACTTCATGACGCCTCGCCATCGCAACCGAGCAGCCGAGTACGACGCTGCGCCGCGGCACGGATTTCAAGTCGGCGGCGATTCGCAGCAGGACGGACGCGTAAACCGGCGGATTTTCCCCGGCAGAGACCACCAGGTCGTCGCACGCGAATTCCCGCTCGATCCGTATCTGCCGGACCGCGAGCCACACCAGCGGATGGAACCAGTACACCGCCCGGCAAAGCTCCGCGAACATCTGCCCAAGCACGTCCCGGCGTTTCACGTGTGCCAGTTCATGCGTAAGTACCGCCTGGCGTTCCTCGCTTGTCCAACGGTCCGCCGTTTCCGGCAGCACCACGACCGGGCGCAGTACCCCTTGCGTGAACGGCACCACGCCGACTTCGCTCCGCCGCAACGCGACGTTTTGCAATCCAAAGCGCTTCAGCAGCATCGCAAATTCCGGATCGTCAACCGGCATCGTCTTGTCGAGAATGCGACGTGAAATCACGACCGACCGAGCAAACCGCAGCAAAAAGAACATCGTTCCCAAACACCAAGCCACCCAAAGAGCCGCACGCGAAACGGTACTCCGCGCAGCTTGCGGAACGGTGTCAACGTCGACAAAAATCGGCGGCGTCACATTGAAGGCGACTTCTTCCACCGGTTCGACGACGTTTTCTTTTTCCGCGACAACGGTTTCCCGTATCACCTCCTCGGCCCGTGCAATCTGTCTTTCCTCGATTTCTTGCGGCCCCAAAACCGGCGGCGGCAAATATTCGTCCCTTCGCGGCGGCAGGAATTCCGGAACAGGTCGCGGTGCCGCAAACACTGTCGTTTCCTGTTTCTCCGGGCTTTTCACAACCACCCGCATCGGCACAAAGGGCATCACGCACGGCAGAACCAACGTGCCGCCAAGTACGGTCGCAAGCACGCCGTGCCTAAGCGACGCCCCGGTTTTGCACGACCGCAAGCCGAAATACAACAACAGAGACGCCACGAGCAGAATCGTGACGCCGATCAACGTTTGAATCATGAGAGTCATCATAATCAACGTTCTCCTTTCCTGGCGTTTTTGATGAGTTTTTCCATATCCCTGAAATCGTCGTCGGTCAGATCGTCCGAAGCGACGTCGAGCAGTGCCGCGACCGCCGCGGTCGGTTTTCCCGGAAAAAACGTATCGAGCAGATTCCGGAAAATCGAACGGTGCGCCTGTTCCCGGGCGTGAACCGGTCGATAAATGTACTTCGTCTTTTCCCGACGATAATCGAGAAATCCTTTTTGCACGAGGATGTTGAGCATGGTCCGCACCGCACTGTACCCCGGCGGATCCTCCATCGCGGCGAGCACGTCGCTCACGGACCCTTCGGACAGCTTGTAAACGGTATCAAGCACATGACGCTCCCTCGGCGGCAGGGTTTCCAATTTGACGTTCACCTTTTTTTTCGACATCGCACCTCCGATTTTTTTAAAGTGAAGTGTTTTTAACAGATGTTATATATTTAGCACACAAGACATATCCCGTCAAGTGCGATTTGCCCGCATCGACGAAATACTTATTGAGACAGTAGCAAAAAAATAGATGTTTTTTGTCTCTCACAGAGGCACGGAGCGGTTGAAAACAGGGACTTTCCTCTTGCGTGTCCCCGTCGCCTCCGTGAGAAGAATAAAAACCAAGCCAAAAGCGGCTTCATGAAAGATGATTTGCGATTCCGTGTGCTCGCGGCCTTCTAGCTGATCCACTTGACTTCCAACTCTTTGCGGAAGGGGATCCGTTTGTAAACTTCCTGGCCAGGGTAGCCGACAAGGATCGCGGCTTGGATTTTTTCTGTTTTTTTGAGTCCGAGCCAGTTCCCGATCGCCGGATTGGCTTGGGCGGCTCGTATGAAATAACCGGCCCAGCAGGTTCCCAAACGTAATGCGACGGCGCACAGTTCGAGCGTTTCCACGGCGATGGTGCAATCGACTTCGGCAAAGATCGCGTCCGGTTCGGTGTAAGCGACGACCAAAGTGGACGCCCCGCGAAGAATCATGTCGTTTCCTTCGTCCCATGCGTCGACCTGCCGCTTGTACGGATCCTGTCCGCGCATCGTTTCGGCAATGAGTTCCCCGAGTTCGAGCATCTTATCCCGATGTCGGACCACAATCCACTTGACCGGCTGCCCGTTTCGCGCGGACGGCGCCCAGCGCACGACATCCAGCAGCGATTCCAATTTGGCAATCTCGACCGGTTTTTCCTCGAAATGCCGGATCGAACGCCTCATCCGGACCAGTGTGGCAATATGATCGAATCGCGGAATGCTTTCTTTCGGAATCGTTTGGCATGCTTCATGTCCCAGCCCGCCGACGGTAATTGCTCCGACGGGACAGCCCGCAACGCAGTGCCCGCAGTTGATACAGGCTTCGGAGGCATTGGGAACGAGTGAAGGACATTCGCTATGATTTTTGCGGGTATACAACTGATTCGGGCAGCTTAATACGCACTGTCCGCAGCGAACACACTGATATCGGTCGATTTGAAGGGTTTCGTGCATATCACGGAAAAGGGAGTTTGACCAAAATTTATCGATAAACCATTACTCCATTCTAGTCAAATTGACGAAAAAATGCAATTCCGGCGAACATTTTTCAAGACTTTTGCCGTTCTCTTGGATTACGGCGTTTCTTCCTTTGGCGCTTTCCTGCCGATGATGTATAATGGTGAGTCAAAGAGCCAAAGGAATATCCGGGGAAATTCAAGGGTCAAGCGATGAGTTATGTAGATTATAAGCAGCCGACGAAAACCGATCTGATCGAACGTCGAGTGAAGAAAACCTGTCGACAAGTGAAGCAGCGGGACGTCTTTTTGACGCTGACCGTCCTGTTGACTTGCACGATCGCGTATTTTTTTCTTTTTGCGCTGTTGGACCACTGGGTTTTCAAGGGGGGTGTTTCGATATTTTGGCGCCAAATTCTCTTTTTCGCGGGGTTGATCGCGGCGTGTCTCTATGCCGTCTCTCGGCTTGTTCCCCTGTTGCGGCATTCCATCAACCCTCTCTATGCGGCGAAGATTCTTGAGGAACATCGTCCCTCGATGAAAAACACGCTCATCAACTGGCTCCTGCTCCGTCGCGATCAGGAGCGTCGTCCGACCGGCACGGCGCAGAATCCGTTCCAGTCCCGAATGCTCGACGGCGTTGCGACCAAAGCGGTTCGTGATCTGGACGAAGTTCCGAACGAAATGGTCGTCGATCACGCCCCGATCATCCGCTGGGGAATTGGATTGGTCGCTCTCGTCGTCGTTCTTTGTCTTTACACGCTCTTTTCGCCCAAAAATCCGCTCGGCTCCTTTGCCCGGCTCGCGATGCCATTTGCGAACATTTCGACGCCGACCCGGGTCCGATTCCTTGAGATCACGCCGGGAAACGCGACCGTTGCCCAAGGGGAAACGACGACGATCTCGGCCCATATCGACGGCGTGCGAAAAAATCCGGTTTATCTTTACTACTCGACCGACGACGGAAGACTCGTCGACCAGATCGTTCCGATGTTGATCCCGGAAGGGGATTTTCGATACGAATGTCGTTTTCCGCCGGGTAAATCCGGATTCGAGCAGGGAATGACGTATCAAATCGGCGTCGGAGACGAGCGGAGCTCCATTTATCGTTTCGACGTGCAATCGCCGCGAATTTTCGAAGTCCAGTCGTTGACATACAAATATCCGGCGTACACCGGCGTCGCGGACCAAACCGTCCAGGGAACCGGCGATATTCGAGCCGTCGAAGGAACGCAGGTACAGATCACGGCGAAATCGAACTTTCCGCTCAAGTCCGCCGCGTTCGTTCCCAACGGTGAGGAAAAAGAGGGAAAACCGCTCGTGATCAATTCGAAAGACGGCAAGTCGGCGACGTTTTCGTTTTTCCTCAATTCGCTGGCGAACGATCCGAACAAGCCGGAGTATCAAACCTACGTTCTTCGAGGATACGACGCGGAGCGCAACTCGAATCGTAATCCGAGCGTTTATCGAATCGAAATGCTCAAGGATAAACCGCCGAAAATCTCCTGGATCGATCCGCCGAAAGATCAGCTCAAAATTCCGCAGAACGGTTTCACGGAAGTCCGCGTGTCCGCCGAGGACGCCGATTTCGGTTTGCGCAACATCCGCATCCATTTCGAAGCGACGGGTAAAACACTCCCCTCGCTGGAACTGCTCCCCAACACTCCGGCAACCGGTCCGACGAAATACGGCGGCGTCGTGAACATCGGCGGATCGATTAAGCCGGATTCATTGCGACTCGAAGTCGGGGACGCCGTGGAATACTGGGCCGAAGCGGTCGATACGCTTTTGCCCAAGGGTAACGCCGCGGTTACGGAACGATTATCGTTCATCGTCGATCCCCCCAAACCGGGCGCCGAACGCAAAGACGCCAACGAGGAACAAAAACAACAGGAATCCCAAGACGAGCAACAGAAACAAAAAGATCAGGAAGACAAAAAGCCGGATCAAACCGAAGACGGCGAACAGGAAGAAGATTCCCAGAAGCAGAAAACCGAAGAAAACGATTCGAAAACGGCCAAAGACGATTCACGGCAACAGGAGGAGAAAAGCGGGGGAAAAGACGGTGAAAAGTCGGAAAAAGAAAACGGCAAAGACGATCCCCCGAATCAGCAGGATCAAAACAAAGACGACAAAACTCAACCGGACCAAAAACAAAACGGAAAGCAAAACGAAAAGCAAAACGGAAAAAATCAACCCGACCAACAGCAACAAAAGGATCAGCAAAAGCAAGAGCAGGACCAGAATCCGAAAAACGGCAATCAAAAACAGGACCAAAACGAAAAAGGTTCCGCAAACGATAAACAACAAGAAAAAGGAAACGGCAATCAATCGGGAAAACAGCAGTCGGGCGAGCAGGAGCAATCCGATTCGGGGGAATCTTCCGGTCCGAAACAGCAGGGCGCCGGCGGAAAATCCGACGGAGCGGGCGGGCAACAGAACAAGTCCGACCAAGCGGGCGACGAGATGGGCGGCGAATCCGGCGGCCAACAAAATGCCCCGCAACCACAAGGTCAAAACGGCGAATCGCAAGGAGCATCCGGCGAAGGGGCTCCGGATTCCGGGCAGGCTCAGGGAGATCAAGCGAGCGGAAAAAACGGCGGACAAAAAGGTTCCCCGAAAGACGGAGATTCGCCGTTGGATCCCGATTCCCAGCCGGGGGATGTGTTCGATAAGGTCCTTGAGCAAATGAAGAAAAAGGGCAAAGAAGTCGATCCGAACAAATCCGGCGGGAAAAGCGTCTCTTCCGACGATCTCGATCCGAACAAGGATGAATTCTCCGACCAAGGAACTCCTCCGAAAGAGATGCCGAAAGAAACGATCAAAGATCGCGACGGTCTCCCGAAAAAAGAGGTGCTCAAAGCGACCGACGACAATCCCAACGCGAAAAAGGAAAAAGCCGACCCGAGTAAGCCGATCGTCAACGATCCGACGCAGAAAAACGCAACGGCTCCCGATCCCGGCCCGGATCCCAACGCGAAAGAGCCGGGGGCTTCAGCCCCCGGAACAGAACCCGGCCCACAGCAGCAAGGCGACGAAAAATCGGAGGGACAAAAACCCGGTCAAGACCAGAAATCTGATGGCAAAGAGGAGCAGCCCGGCGAAGGCGGACAACCCGGTCAAGGTCAACAACCCGGCGAAGGACAAGGACAACAGCTTGGCGAAGGACAATCTGGAGAAGGAAAAGGAGAAACACCCGGGGAAGGACAGCAATCCGGCGGCAACTCGCCCGGCGGCCAACAGGGGCGTCAAAGCGGCGGAACCGGCAATACTTCGCTGGACCCGCTCGGCGACAATCCGGAGCAAGGCGTTCAGAGCGAAGCGAATCTCGATTTCAAGGAAAAGCAAACGTCGCTCGCCCTGAAATATCTTGAAGAAGAAATGGGAAAGAAAGAGCCGGATCCGGAGCTGCTCCGACAGCTCGGTTGGTCGAAAGACGAGCTCAAGGCGTTCGTCGAGAAGTGGAAGACGATGTCCGAGCAGGCGAAAAAAGCGACGCCGGGCACTAAAGACGACAAAGCGTGGAGGGAGATGCTCCGAAGCTTGGGAACGGTCAAACCGGCCCGGGAAACGTCGATCAAAGCGAGAACGACGAACGAAGACCGGGCGACCGCGACCGGTTCGCAGCGATTCAATCCGCCGCAAAATCTCAAACAACGAGCCGAAGCCTATAACGAAGGTACAGGACGTTAAAACAGAGCGGGAAGCGTAAGCGAGCGTTTTAAATGAGAAATGAGAAATGAGACTTGCGCAAGGTTTCCCCTTTGCGGTTCTCGTCGCTCCCCCTCGCGTGATCGGACAAAAGATTATATAATACCTGATCCTTTTTTAGATCGGCGGGGTCTCTCCTGCCGGTTCCGCCCCACTCCGGGTTTAGCCCTCTCAGAATCCCAACTCCCAGGAAGTGCTATGGTTTCACAGACTTCGGACTTCGACATCAAGCAAACCGTCCTTTACAACGGAACGTTCGGACCTCGGGAAATCGAAAAATTGACCGACGGCATCAGCCGGGATTTCACCCAGTACGACATGCTCAAAGAAGCGGTCGCGGAGCTGGAGACCAAAAAAGACGAATTGAGCCCGGCCAGCCAGGTTCGTCTCGGCGTTTGTCTTTATCTGATCGGTCGCTTTCCGGAAGCGATGATCGCCCTAAAAAAAGGGGACGGCGGCGCGTTGGCCCACTTTTTCCTTGCCAAAACGTATTTCGTCGATAAAGAGTACGAACAGGCGTTGAAAAGTTACGATCTGTCCCAAAAAGCGGGCTACAATGTTGATTCCTGCGCCCTTGGCCGCGCCGAAGTCTACCGTTATCTCCGGCAGCCCGATAAGGGACTCGTCGAACTCGACAAGTTGTCCGGCGCGGTGGAACAGACCGCCGATTACCTCTACGAGCGCGGTGCGACGGTGTTCGCGATCGGAGGGAATCCCGATGAAGCGACCGCCCTTTATAAACGAGCCGTCGACGTTGACAAAAATCATCCCGGCGCCCTTTTCGGCCTCGCTCTGGAAAGCGAACGTCGAGGGTTCGACCAGGATGCGCTCGAACTTTACAAGCGGGCCGTTACGCATTTCCCCACCCATGTCGGTGTGCTGATCAACCTCGGTATTCTTTACGAAGATCTGGAAATGTACGACTCGGCGATCCTTTGCTATCAGCGCGTTTTGGACGCGTTTCCGAATCACCCGAAAGCGCGACTGTTTCTCAAAGATGCGAGGGCGTCGAGCGAGATGCACATCGACGAAGACGCCCAACGCAAACACGACCGCTTGAGCCAGATTTTGAATCTGCCGGTTTCCGATTTCGAGCTTTCCGTTCGGAGCCGCAACTGCTTGAAAAACATGGGAATCGTCTCTCTCGGCGACCTTTGTCGACATTCGGAGCAGGAATTGCTCGGCAGTAAAAACTTCGGCGAAACCTCGCTCGTCGAGATTCGTGAAATGCTGACCCTCAAAGGGCTCCGGCTCGGTCAGTTCGCGACAGACAAGCATACCACCGACGTTGCCGAAGTCGAAACGCTTTCGCCGGACGAACAAGCGGTCCTTCTCCGACCGGTTACGGATTTGAATTTGTCCGTTCGCGCGAGGAAGTGCATGAATCGGCTCGGAATTCAAACCATCGGCGAACTGGTACGCCGCACCGCCGAAGAACTGCTCGAATGCAAAAACTTCGGCGTAACGAGCCTCAAAGAGATTTCGGAAAAACTGACCGCGTTCAACGTCAAGTTGCGTGGAGAATAATCGATATTTTTATCCAAGAACCACTTACGATTAGAGGAGAAACTCAAGCATGTCCATGAGTGAACGGAAAAAAGAATTGCGAAGACGCCGCAAACGCCGTGAGAAATTTGCCCACATGAAGACGAAGCTCGCCAAGGCGGACGGAGCGACCAAGGAAAAGATGGCCGCCCAGCTCCGTAAAATGACGATCGGCGCCGAAGGGGTGATCCAGGCGTGGGGACTCGAGTAAATTCCAACCGATCCGCGAAACCGCGAGCGGGCAGGAATCTCGGTAGTACGCCGCGAGAAAAAGAGCCGCTCGGTCTAAGGATCATCGGGGGACGGCTGCGCGGTAGTTCGCTCGCCTATTCCGGCGACAATCGCGTCCGTCCGATGAAAGATCGCGTGCGTGAAGCGGTTTTCAATCTCATCGGACCGAGCGTGAAAGGGAAGCATGTCGTCGACCTTTTCGCCGGAACGGGGGCTCTTGCGCTGGAAGCGATCAGCCGCGGTGCGATTTTCGCGACGATGATCGAGCTTCATCTTCCCACAGCGAAAAACGCGAGAACGAATATCGAGAATCTGGGACTCGGCGAGATTTGCCGGCAAGTCAATACGGACACGTTCTATTGGGCCAAGACCCGGGAGAATTTCGAATCGAAAGCTCCTTGGTTGGTCTTCGTCAGTCCGCCGTACGAATTCTTTATTTCACGAAAACGTGAAATGGTCGAAATGATCGGCAGTCTTTACGAAACCGCTCCGATCGACTCTCTTTTTGTGATCGAAGCGGATGGACGGTTCGATTTCGAATCCCTTGGGCTCTCGATTTCCGAGAAGAAACGGCGTTCCTATCCCCCTGCGGAAGTCGGGATCATCGTGAAAGACGAATGAAGGGATTTTCCTGGGACCGCAGGCTTTCCGATCACTGCGGGTTCTCCAGCACGACCGGAACTTTCACCGTTTTGCCGTCCCGGAGGACCGAAATCATGACTCGATCGCCGGCTTTGTGCGATTCGATAGTCGTGAAGAAATCCTCCGCGGTTTTGACCGGAACGTCGTCGATCGCCGTGATTAAATCGGCTGCGGACGTGTCGATGTATCTTTGGGTGATCGAAAAACCACCACGATTCGAACGTTTGTCAACAAGTTTCGGCCCTTGTAATCCGGCCCGATCGGCGGGCCCGTCCGGTTTGACCGCACGGATTTGCAGACCGTCTTCGGTTTCAAAGATTTGCAAGCCGATTTCCGCGCGGGCGACTTTGCCCTCTTTGACCAAAATCGGAACAATCCGATGAATGTTGTTCGTCGGAATCGCAAAACCGACGCCGCTGTTTTCCCCGACCCGGGACGCGATCGCCGTGTTCATGCCGATCATTCGCCCCTTGGAATCCAGGAGCGGTCCGCCAGAGTTGCCGGGATTGATCGCCGCATCGATCTGGATCACCTGCTTGATCGGTCGATTGCGGACACGGCTGCCGATCGTACGGTTCAAACTGGAAATGATCCCGCTGGTGAGCGTCCGCTCCAAACCGAACGGGTTGCCGATCGCGTAAACTTTCTGCCCGACGAGCAGTTTCGAGGAATCGGCGATTTCGACCGGGAACAATTCGTCTTCCGGGGCGTCGATTTTCATCACGGCGATGTCCGTCGGCGGATCGACGCCGATCATTTCCGCGACGTAAGATTTGCCGTTAAAAAGCGTGACGTTGACTTCCCGGGCTCCTTCGACGACATGGTAATTCGTCAGGATATGCCCTTTTTTATCGATCACGATTCCGCTGCCCCGTTCCGCTTCGATTTCCGCGGCAACGCCGAAAAAGAGGGAGCTTTGCTGGACGCTTTTCGTATCGATATTAACCGTGCTTTTATTGCATTTTTCGTAAACCTGGACGTTGATCCGTTCTTCCGGATCGAGCTCATTGAGTCGCTCGGCGGGGATTTGCGAATCTTCTTCGGCCTCCACGGTCGACTTGGCTTTGTCTTGCGCGGAAACCCTGGGATTCCCGTCGGCAAAGTAGAATCCCAACCCGAGAGACAAAATCGTTGCGAAAAACAGAACGGAAACAAACGAAATATTTCTTTGAAAATTTGAGGTACGCATAATAAGATGATTGGTCTGGATTTTTATGTCACTCAGAGCCGCGCACGAAATAAGCGGTACTACGGCTCACATTGTGTCAACGCAACAAAGCGGTCGACTCGAACACCGCTTACTTCGTGCGCGGCTCTGATTCGAATGGCGATGATTCACGTTGGGAATTATACGGACGATCCTCGCGATTGTATCGAAAAAAACTCAAATCAGCTTTTTTCCGCAGGGCATAGAGCGACCTGACGAACAATCCAATAAATCACGCCCGCCCCGAGGACGAAAACCCCGAGGAACGCGAGGAGCGGACTCCAATTCACGGAGACCGGTAAAAGATCCACCCGAAGGAAACGTCCGACCTCCGCGTTTTGGATGAGTTGCCGTACAACGACAAAACTACCAAGCAATCCGACTTCGCCGAAAAAAAGTCCGGTAAGAATCAGAGGACGTACACGGTCTCCCCGCCCGAACTGCGTTAAGAGAACCGCCGGAACAAGCGGGAGAAGAATCACGAAAATCGGCAAAAAGCACCAGGGAAACTGGAATAGGAACTTGGTTCCTTCGTTGCCGTCGAGGAGCCAGAAATAATAGGAAAACGCTCCCGAAGAAAAAATCAGGCCGATCCACGAAATGCGTGCCCCGAAGGAAATCGTCCATTTTCGGTAAGCATCCTCTTTTTCGCCGGGCGATTTGATCAGAAAATGCGAATCGAACACGGCCCAAAAACTTGTCGTGATCAAAGCGAGCCCGAACATTCCGGTCAACCGCAGCCAAAGTTCACTGTCGCGGAAATGATTCCCGAGACCTGTTACGGCCCCGCCGATTTGCGTTTTTTCCCAAATCGCGTTCCACACTTCCGGCTTGCCCATCAGGTTCATTGCGTGGGTCATCAATACCCCGATCAGTGCGAGAAAAACCCAGGCGAGCAGTCCGACAAGGACCGTCCGGAATTTGCCGGAGCTCGCGGCTTTTTCCGGCGCGGTCGGCGCCAGATTCGGCTTGCCGTCTTTTTTCACGTCGGCCGGTTTCGGCTGTCCCGACACATTTTTAATAGAAAAGGAGCAGATGTAAACGCCGTAATAAGCGAACAGGAACAGCGGGATAATCGCGATCCAATGCCAAGCGGTCAAAATCGTCGCGGTGTAAACCGCCTTATAGTAAGTCGTTTGCAGGAAAAGCAGCGGAACGATCGCGAAGTTGACGCCCAAAGCGAGAAAGATCGGCATCTGCCCGAACATGCGGCGGGCATACCGTTTCGCCTGCGGACCGCCGAACAGGAGAGCAAGAATCGCGAGCGGCAGCCCGGCGAACCAGAGGTTCATCGGAATCAAGTGCAGAAAAAAACCGATCCCTTTGAAAAGTTCGACAAACCAAAAAGGGGCGGGAACTGCGTTTAACGTAGAGCCGGGAAAAATTGTGGGATCCATGAAACGGAGTGAACGACGGTTTTCGGGATTGTTGAAGCACACCCACGATTGTATCACCGACCGACCGATATTCAAGCGTATTGCATCCCGTTAGCGCCGTGGGCCCGCCCTGCGTTTGTGAGCGGAAATGTCGTCCTCGAATTGCGGTCTTGATTTCCGACCCGGGTTCGTGGTACAATCAGCGGACGTTTTTCACGTTTTTACTTTTCCCCAAACTGTAAACAGTTTGAGGAAAGGCTTTAGACTATAGGCTGTAGGCTATAGGAATTCAAAGGTAATTCAGAGCTATCTCTGGAAAATAGGCTATGTTTTTTTGTCAGAAAAATTTTTCTTTGGAAGCTACAGCCTAAAGCCTACAGTCTACAGCCTTTATGATTACGATTACGTCCTATCGTTTACCGTTTGAGTACTCTTACATTTGCAGGAGAAATTTCCCATGAAATATGATCACATCGGAATTCCGACGACCGAGGAAAAACAATGGTCCGCTTTCGTCGAAGGCGGCAAGGTACACGTATCCGATCCGACGGTCGATCCCTACGGCGTCGAATGGCTGAAATTCGAGCCGAACAGCCCCATGCCCGAACTCATTCAGAAGGTCGCACACGTGGCGTTCGAGGTTGATAATCTCGAAAACGCCCTGCGTGGAGCCAAAATCATCGTCGAGCCGTTTTTCGCGATGGAAGGCGTTGAGTGTGCCTTCATCGACAACAACGGCGTCCCCGTCGAACTGATCCAGCGTAAAAAAGCCGGATGCTGTTGCGGATGCGGCGGGTGAATCCAAGTCCCTTCAACCGTTACCGCGTCCACGAGAAGTAGTACTCCCCGCCGCGGACTTGCAGGACGACTTGGCCGTTTTCCTGCTTGATCTTTTCGATTTCGGCGTAGCGGTCGAGCGGCTCGTCGCGTTCCAAGACGGCGTTGTAATCTTTCGCCGGAATGAAAACCGTCGCCGTCGCATTGTATGGGACGACGACTTTCATCGCGCTGTACGAACCGTCGTCGCGCCAACTGCATGATACCATTCCGCGGACGCTGTCGTACTCCGCTTCGGCGTGGAACAGGTCGTCCGTGATTTTCGGGGCGATGAGGAATCGGTCGCAACCGACGGCGTCGTCGGCGGGGCGGATTCCGGCGACGTCTTCGTAAAACCACGCGCTGACGCTGCCGAACATCGGATGGCAGTGCGAGTACGTGTTGTCCGAAAATTCCCAATGCTCCCACAGCGTCGTCGCGCCGAGATCAAGCATGTGACGCCAACCGGGAAAACCGTCCGCGTCGACCATCTTGTACGCCGACCCCGGATCCGCTTCCCGGGACAGCGCTTCGAGCAAATACCGCGTCCCGAAGATGCCCGCTGCGATGTGACCGTCGTGACGCCGCATCTCGCTTTCCAGCACGGCGAGGATTTTCGCCTTTTCGGTTTCGTCGATTTTACCGTCGGCGTCTTTGGGAAGCAGCCCGAAATGCAGAGCGCACGACTGCGCCGCTTGGGTTCCGATGTCGAATTTCCCGGTCGCGGGATCGTAGAATTTTTTCACGAACGACTTTTCGATTTGTGCGGCAAGCTCACCGTATTCTTTGGCGTCATTCTCGTGGCCGAGTTTCTCCGCGAAGCCCGCGACGGCTTTGGCGAGATAGAAATAGTGGGCGGTCGCCATGAGCGCAACCGGTTTCGGATCGAGCGATTCGTGATCGCTGATGCACTTGTCGATGATATCATCCTTCGCGCAGGAGCGGACGAACTCCAGTTGTTTTTTCGCGACCGGATACAGTTCCCGCATCGTTTGCTTGTCGCCGTAATATTGGTAAAGTTTTTCAAGGAGCATCGGGAACGCGATCTGCCAACCGATCGGCCCGGACTCGCCGCCGAGCCCTTCGTCGCAGAGCCCGACGTGCGGGGCGACTTCCGTGATACCGCCGTTAGGCCGTGCGGAGTCGGCAAAATCGTACGCGACTTTGCGGTAGAACGACTCCATGTCGAAGTTGAGCATCAAGGCGTCACAAGTCGGGACGATATCCCCGCCGTACCCGAACCGTTCCCGGCCCGGACAGTCCGATTGGACGCTGAACAGGTTGCTCACGAACGTGTGCACGCACATCGTTTGGATTTTGTTGTAGTTTTCGTTGAAACACATGAAACGACCGGCATTTATATAACGACCGCCATTTCCAGTAATGCCGGTCAAATTAATCTCTCCGAAATCCTCCAGCTCGGGCTCTTTGTCCAACCCGGTGACTTCAACGTAGCGAAAAACATGCCAGGAAAATTTGGGAAATAAAGCGACATTTTCCCCTTCCTTCAGAATGAATTCATCGCCTTGATAAGCGAGTTGGGGGTATTCACCGTCAATGTTTTCCGTTCCGTTTTTGATTTGGCCGGCGACGGAGGTCATGACGTTGAGCGTTCCGTCGGGATTGAGGAGCTCACCGAAACGGAATTTCACTTTTTGTCCCGCCTTTCCCTGTTCGACGCTGAAAACCAGTTTGCCGGAAAAGTTGGACCCCATATCCACGATATAAACGCCCGGCTTCACTTCCCGAATCGATTTCGGATTCAAGAATTCTATAGGTCCGATTTCCGGTTGCATTTGAACCATGAGGGGACCTGTCTGGTCCTTCGATATCGTCGCATTATTCCAGGTGGCCAGCGTTTTGTCGACTCGGAGATCGTGGATTTCACCAAGATAAATATTGTTACGAATCAATCCGGTCGTCGCGGTTTTCCAGTTCTCATCCGAAATAAATGTTTCTTTCGTCCCATCGTCGTATTCGATTTCCAACTGGGCAATCATCTTCGGTCGTCCGATCGTGAGATGTTCCCGTAAATTCCATTTTCCCCAAAAACGGAGCGGGAGGGGATTGTACCATCCATTGCCCAGTTCCACGGTTATGCGGTTTTCACCTTCGACAACGTACGGTTCCACGTCGTAAACGTCGTAGAGAACTCTCTTTCCGTAATCCGTCCAACCTGGGTTGACTGTCGAACGCCCCAAAGATTGCTTATTGACCTTGGCGAAATAAAACCCAAGCCCCGTGATGTACAGTCTCGCTTTTTTGACCGATTTTTCAATTTGGAATTCCTTTTCAAAAATCGGCGCCGGGTCGTCTTTGAAGAAATCGGCTTCTTCGGTCGGGGTCGGTTTGCCGTCGTTGATCCATTTCGCGGTCCAGTCGGACTGTTCGAGCAGTCCCATCTCCCACTTGGCGGTGTCACTCCACTGCGACTCGCTTCCTTCGCTGTCCCAAACGCGGACTTTCCAGAAACACTCCTGCCGACTGGCAAGCGGCTTGCCGGCGTATTCGACGGACACGCTTTGATCCGACTCGACTTTGCCAGTGTCCCAAAGGATGTTCTCGAATTGTTCATCCGACGCGACGAGAATTTGATATGCGGTTTGATAAACGCCCCGCTTGTTTCCCTGGTTTTCCAGCTTCCACCCGAGCCGCGGGTGTTGCGATTCGACGACCAGCAATTCCTCGGACACCGGTTTCGATTCGCAACGCAAATCGACCGGAGTGAGGAAAAGCGAACAAAGTAAAAGTAGTGTTTTCATGCGCGGAGTACCGGCTAAAAAAATAGGTGAATGTAATGTTTAGCCGAGCACCTTAGGTGCCGGCGTTCACTTCGAGATTTCCCGCGATCTGGAGGATTTTTGACGCCAGCGTCACGAACGACGACGTTTCCAGATCCGAGTCGGCAATTTGAATCCGCACCGCGCTCGCGCCGCCGAGGCCGAGCGTTCCGTCCATCGGGATCCAATGATTATCGATCAGCATTTCATTCCAAAGGTGGAACGTCAACGCTCCGCTTTTTTCCGACTCCGGCGTGTTGAGCTTCGTGTAGACCAGACCCGCGACGACCCGGGTCGGAATCTTTTGCGCGCGTGCCAATGACGCCAGCAAAAACGCTACGCCGGACGCGTCCCCTTTGCGATTCTTTGCGACTTCCACGGCCGTTCCGAAGTCTTTGGCCGAGACGTGAATGTTGTCGCACACCCAGCGTTCCAGCGCAACGGCTTTCTTCCACGGGGTGTCCGCGGCTCCGACGGCTTCTTCGGCCGTTTGCTGGATCACCGGATCGTCCGCCGCGATCCACTGGTTCGAGCCGAGATCGGAGTCCGTGCTCTTCGATCCGTCCGGCGGCAAACCGGACGGATCGACGTTGACCGCCGAGCGGACCGCGATTTTCGCGACAAGATTGCTGTCCGGTCGAACCGTCTGGAACGCCGTGTTCGGAAATAGTGACGCCACATTGAAATCGGTCGGGACTTCGCCTTTCCAGCGGACGGTGAATTCGATATTCGGCATCGCATTCGGATTCGGAACCGGCTGCGCCAGCGGCAAAATCGGCATGGCACCAACGTCGACCGTGGGGGAACTCGTCGAAAACGCCTTGATCGCCTCTTGCGTAGTCCGGATCGAAGTCAGCGTTTCGGTCCCGACAAACGGCGTCGACATGCGTATAATGTTCCCGACGCCATCGGTCCAAAACGTCACGGGAATCTGCGTTTGCGGCGTTTTGAAAATCGCGTCGATTTTGCGGAGATTCAGATTTTTGCCGAGAATGTCGATCATTTCAATGTCCCGCGCGGCGAGGATCGCGTCGACGACTTCCTGCCGTGTGGGATCATAGAACGCGACGCGCCGTTCTTCGTTTTCCTGGATCGGATTTTTGAATAGTGAAATCTGAATCGCGCAGAATCCGCCGGTTCCCTGCCCCGTCTTCCACGGCAAAACCTCGGTCGTCGTCTTCCCTTCCATTTTCGTCGTGATTTCCAAACTTTCTTCCACGACCTTTGCGATTTGGTCGATTACGAGGCTGTCCCGCTTGATTTTCGACGTGTTGCCGATCATTTCTCCCTGCGGCGTTTCGAACGAACGATGGGCCGCGGAAATTTCGGTAGGCGACCCGAGGTGCAGGACGTTGATCACATTTCGTGCAATCACGCAAAGGACCGGATGATCCTGGATCGTCTGTCGGGAGAATTCGGTACTCTGGAAACCGACCTGCCGTGCGCCGATGTAGATCGCGTCCCAAAATTTACCGCCGTCGTCGAGATACCGGGTCGTGTCGACGGTGTCGATCTTGAGCTTGCCGGCGTCGGCGACCGGTGGTGTCGCGCTGGACGGTTGCGTGGGAGGAGGGGGCGTCGGCTTCGGTTCAGGCTTCACACTCGGTTGATCGGCCGGTTGCGGCGTCAGCGTCGTGATTGGCTCTTCGTATTCCGGCGGGGGCAGGATCGCGGCGAAGTCGTCATCGTCACCCAGAACGCCGTCGCTCACCACGGGCGGTTCTTCCTCTTCCTGAACCGGTTCGGGCGGTTGCGTCTGTTTGGGCGGTTCGGATTTCTTCGCGGCCGAATCATCCTCCTTTTTCGAACAACCGGGGAGGAGAAGTAGAAATACGACAAGGATGATGAATAGTTTTTTCATGTAAGGCTGTAGGCTTCAGGCTTCAGGCTTCAGCTTCAGATTCAGGATCCGAATATTTCCTGAAGCCTGAAGCCTAATATTTCAATTGCGACGTCATCTGGAACACCGGCAGGAGCAGGGCGAGGATGATCACCAAGACGACCAGACCCATGCCGAGGAGCATCATCGGTTCGAGCATCCGGATCAGGGAATCCAGACGTCGCGTGGTGCCACGTTCGATCGTATCGGCGGCGTTGAGCAAAACCGATTCGAGCGTGTTCGACTCCTCGGCGATGGTGAGCATCGCCATGACCTGCGGCGGGAAAATCCCGGTTTCCGCAAGCGGTTTGGACAACGATTCGCCGGACGACACGTTTTCCGCCGACTTGGCGATCGCGTCGGACAGGATCACGTTGCCCGTCGAGCCGCTGGAAATTTCCAACGCCCGCAGGATCGGGACACCGTTTTCCAGCAGCGTTCCGAACACACGGCAAAACCGCGAAACGGCCGATTCGAGCAGGATCGGCCCGATGATCGGGATCTTCAGCTTCCCGCGATCGAGCAGACGTTTTCCCCATTCGGTCGACATCTGGATTCGCAGCCAGAAGACCGCGATCACACCGCCGCCGAGGACGTACAGGTAATATTTTAACATAAATACCCGCGATTGTAACAGCAGCGTCGTAATCATCGGGAGTGAACCGCCCTGTTCGAGAACCATGTCGAACATCGGCTGAAATTGCGGCACGAAAAAAATGATCAGGACGGTCACCATCACGACTCCGACGATCGCGAGAATCGCCGGGTAGATCATCGCTCCGACGATTTTGGAGCGTAATTCCCCTTGGACTTCGAGAAATCGGGCGGTTCGCCGCAGGGCGTCTTCGAGAAACGCGCCTTCGGTTCCGGCGCGGATGATACTGATCGTCAGGTCGTTGAACACTTTCGGATGCGCGGCGAACGCGCTGTCGATCGCTTCGCCGTCGGAAATGCGGTCGTGCAAATCGGTTACGACTTCCTTGAGCGTCGGATGCGTCGCCTGTTTGACGAGCACCTGAAACGCCGTGAGAACTGGAACGCCGTTTTCCAGCAGATCCGCTAATTGCGTTAAAGTCTGCGCGATCAGCAGATCCGGAATTTTCGCCTTAAACAGTTTAATTTCAATCTGCCCTTTTTTGGCGTCTTCGACGGTCAGCGGAAAAAGCGACTGCCGCGCAAGCATATCGAGCACCTCCCGCCGCGAATTGGCGGAAAGCTTCCCGGAAACGTCGTTCCCGTCAAAAGAGCGGGCCGTGTAAACGAAATCAGGCAAAACGGATTAATTATGAATTGTGAATTATGATGGGATTTCATTCTCCCCCGTTTAGCCCGCGAACCGTAGGTTCCGGGATGACGCTGCCATTCACACCAAACGCAACCCGCGAATACGCTCGAAATGTTTGCGGTTGAACGTCGCCAGCGGCAGATCGTTGGCAATCGCGGTTGCGGCAATGAGGATGTCGCCGAGGTCGATGATTTTGTTCTCTTGTTTAAGTTGACGGTAGATTTCACGTGCCGTCATGATGGTCGAATCTTCAAAAGGTAAAACCTTGATCTGATGAAAAATCGTATCCCAAAACGCGACATCCTTATCTAAGGCTCCACAGAGTACTTCATACTTCGTGATGGAAGAAGTGTAGTGTCGCTGAAAATGCCCAAGCAAATCCGTAAAATAAGTTTTCCGTCTGCCGGATGATCGGAAAAAGTCGATAAAAACACAAGAATCTACCAAGATCGCAGCGTCCATCGTTTCATGTCCTCTCTAATTTCATCTTGCCGTCGAATCGTTTCTTCGTCAGCGACCGGGCCATCGACGAGGAATTGTATAAATTCACTTTTAGACACTGGCGGTGGAGTTTTGGAATACTCTTCGTCCAACCGTCTTCGGTTCTCTTTGAACTTCGCCCTTTCTTCCAGCGTGAACCACGATTCCGACTCCGATTCCGGGGCGACGGGAACGTAATCTCTAGCGGACTCGATGAACTTCTGTTGCGGCAGCCCGACGCTTTGAGCCGCCTGATCGGACGAGAGGATGCCCGCTTCGTACATCTTCGCGGCCACGAACATCCGCGCATCCCAATTCGACGGAACATTCAGATTATCCGGCAAATTTATCGTGATTAAAGGCATAGAGATATAACTACGAATTATGAATTATGAATTGGTGTATCGACACGATCTTCTGACTATTGACTACTGACGACAACTCCTCCAATATACCACACGAAACCGTTCATTGAAACGTCGTTTTCTTCCTCAAAACGTGGTGATAATGTTGTGCGAAGCGGTGAGCTTCGTCGCGGACGTATTGCAGAAGCCGCAGGGCGAACGAGTGGCGGCTCAGGACCAACGGTTCCTCCTGGCCGGGCAGGAATATTTCCTCTTCCTTTTTCGCCAACGACAAAACGAACTTCGGTCGGGTCGGCGTATGTTCCAAAACGCTCATCGCGGCGCCCAGTTGTCCTTTGCCGCCGTCGATGAGCAAAATGTCCGGCGGGGGATTCGCTCCGGCTTCCACGTGCGAAAAACGTCGCGACACCACTTCGGCGATCGACGCGAAATCGTCCACCCCCTGCACGTTGCGAATCTTGTAATGCCTGTAACCCGGCTTGAACGGCAAACCGTCGATGAAATGAACGAGACTGGCGACCGTATCCGTACCGGAAAGATGCGCGATATCGACCCCCTCGATGATCCGTGGTATCTCGGGAAGTTTGAGCACCTTTTGCAGTCCCAGCACCCCTTTACGCGGATCGATCTGGAACACTTCCGGCTGGACGTGCGTGTCGATTTCACCGCGTTGGTCGAGCGTTTCCAAGTCGTGAATCTGGTCCCGAAGTTCCGCGGCGTCTTCGTAACGTTTTTCTTTTGCGGCGATAAGCATTTCCCTTTTCAAATCGCCGAGCAGCTTCTTTTTACGCCCTTCGAGAAAGTCGATCAGTCGCCGGATATTCTTGCGATACGCGATTTTAGGAATCCGAAAATTGCACGGTCCCGAACATTGCTGAATCGAATACAAAAGGCAGGGACGATACCACTGCCAACGCGAATCGTTTTCGTGCAGGTCGAGCGTGCAGGTTCGAAACTTGAAGATTTTTTGCAGCACGAGAATCGCGCCGCGTAGGCCCGACGAATTCGCGAACGGTCCGAAGAGCTTGACGCCCTTATCTTTCGGCGTGCGGGTCATATCGACCCGGGGATAATCGTCGCGGACCGTGATCTGGAGATAAGGGAAGGTTTTATCGTCCTTCAGATCGCGGTTGTATTTCGGCTGAATGTCCTTGATGAGCCGTGATTCCAGCAGCAACGCGTCGACTTCGCTGTCGGTTTCGATGAAGTCGAGATCGCGAATTTCATGGACCCACGGCGAAGTGCGCGGATCTTCGGCGGCGGTCTTCTGGAAATAGCTCCCGGCCCGGTTGCGCAAATCTTTCGCTTTGCCGACGTAGATCACCCGCTCGACCTCGTCTTTCATCAGGTAGACGCCCGGCTTGTGGGGAAATGTTTTCACCTTTTCCCCCGGCTCCGTTTTTTCGGAGTCGTCGGGCGGGAAAGGTGGCATCGGTTCGTTCATGTTCGTTATTTTTCCGGTTTCGGAACGCGCCCTTGGGGATTCCGTTTCTTTTTTCGGCCGCGTTCCGATTTGAGTTTCGAAAAGTCGATCATGTTCGAACGCTTGCCGATGTGTTTTTTCAATTCGTCGATCCGATCACGAATCACGGCGGCCCGCTCGAATTGCAACGCGTCGGCGGCTTCGAGCATCTCTTTCTCCAGCTCGTTGATGTACTCCGCCGTGATGAACAGGTCGTCGTCCTTCTGCCCGACCGCGGCGTTCGCCTGCTGGTGCGCTTCGATTTCCGATTCGATACCACGCGAAATGTTCTTCTTGATCGTCTCCGGCGTGATACCGTGCTTCGTGTTGTACTCCTGCTGCAATTTCCGGCGTCGTTCCGTTTCGTCGATCGCGCGCTGCATCGAATCGGTCACTTTGTCGGCGTACAAAATCACTTTCGCGTTGACGTTTCGGGCGCTGCGGCCGATCGTTTGAATCAAGGACGTTTCACTTCGCAGGAATCCTTCCTTGTCGGCGTCGAGGATCGCGACCAGTGACACCTCGGGCAAATCGAGCCCTTCCCGAAGCAGGTTGATACCGACCAAAACGTCGAATCGCCCCGCCCGGAGGTCCCGCAAAAGTTCGACCCGCTCAAAGGCGTCAAGTTCGCTGTGCAACCATTTGCAGCGGACTTTTTGTTTCGTAAAATATTCCGCCAAATCCTCGGCCAGTCGTTTCGTTAATGTCGTTACGAGAACCCGCTCTCCCTTTTCGGCCCGGATTTTGATCTCTTCCAAAAGATGCGGAACCTGTTTCGACGCCGGCGCGATTTCGACGATCGGATCCAGAAGCCCCGTCGGACGGATCACCTGCTGTACGACGCGGTCGTTTGATTTTTCCAATTCGTACGGCCCTGGTGTCGCGGAGACGAACACGACCTTGTTGATCCGTTGATCCCACTCGTCGAATTTCAGCGGTCGGTTGTCCAAAGCGCTCGGGAGTCGGAAGCCGTGCTCAATAAGGTTTGTTTTTCGGGCCTGATCTCCGCTGAACATCGCCCGGATCTGCGGAACACTCACGTGGGATTCGTCGACGAACAGCAGATAATCGTCCGGAAAGAAGTTGTAGAGCGTGTCCGGCGGAGAGCCGGGCGCACGGCCTGCGAGTGCGCAACTGTAATTTTCGATTCCGGGACAGTATCCGATCTGCTGCATCAGTTCGATATCGTACTTCGTCCGGGCGGACAGCCGCTGGGCTTCGAGCAGTTTGCCCTGGTCCTTGAAAATCTTGAGCCGGTCGGCCAACTCCGCTTCGATCCGTTCGATCGCTTTGGCGATCCGTTCTTCCGGCATCACGAAGTGTTTCGCGGGATAGACGTAAAATTCCGGCTGTTTGCGGACCGTTTCGCCGGTTAATGGATTGATGATCGAAATCTGTTCAATTTCATCTCCCCAGAATTCGACGCGAACGGCGAACTCTTCGTAGGACGGATAAATCTCGACGCAATCGCCGCGAACCCGGAATTGACCGCGCTCGAACGCGACGTCGTTGCGGTCGTATTGAATGTCGATCAGTTTCGCGAGCATCTTGTCCCGCTGGATTTCATCGCCGACGCGTAAGGGAACCATCATGTTGCGATAATCTTCCGGCGAACCGAGTCCGTAGATGCACGAAACGCTCGCGACAATGATCACGTCTTTTCGTGTCACCAAAGAAGAAGTCGCGGAGAGCCGAAGCCGGTCGATCTCCTCGTTGATCGACGCATCCTTTTCGATGTAGATGTCCCGCTGTGGAATGTACGCTTCCGGCTGATAATAATCGTAATAGGAAACGAAATAAGCGACGGCGTTATTCGGGAAAAACGCCTTGAACTCGCTGTAAAGCTGGGCCGCGAGCGTCTTGTTGTGCGACATGACGAGCGTCGGCCGATTGAAATGCGCAATCACGTTCGCCATGGTAAACGTCTTCCCGGAGCCCGTCACGCCCATGAGAGTCTGGTACTTGTCGCCGTTTTCAATGGAACGGATGATCTGGTCGATCGCCTGCGGCTGATCGCCGGACGGTTGAAACGGGGATTGGAGGTCGAACATGTCGTTTATTGTAATATTGAATTGTTCACCCGAACGATGCTGGTGTCGCTGATTCCTTTTTGCGTCTGGACGAAACCGCAAAATAAAGTACAGAAAAAAGCGGAATGCTATACGCGCCCCCCAATGAAACGACATCGACAATACCACGAGAGGCGTCGTCCGGCATAAAACACGTAAATAGCGGAGAGACGATATTCTTCGGAAGTGTAATCAAAACCCACTGCGCAACGGCGATGGTGGTTGAGCATGGGCGCTAACTCCACCGCATAAAACAAGGACGTCAATCCACCATACGGCAATTCCGATGGGAACGGCAAAAATCATCGCAAGGATGACGTAAAAATAACATTTTTGAAACCAGCGGTTTTCTGATTGCATGGGAGTTTCATTCCCCGGAACCTTCGGTTCGCGGGCTAAACGGGGTTCTCGTCGATGTGTTTTTTAACCGTTTCGAGAAATTGTACGGCTTCATCGATGTCTTTCCGTAATTCCTCCGGTTCAACGTTCCATGTGATGTCATAATCCGATTGAATGCGATGGTTGTACGATCTTTTGTAAATCGCAAACATTTGCGGGGAAAACAGACCAAGCTCTCGGACAAGCTTTGTGTTGAACCAACCGAGGAGACGGTTATGCTTCGACGATTCAAAGCCGTAAAGATATCCCAGTGCCGTTGATGCGTAAAAAACGGCGTAATAGGCTCGGTTTTGAGCGTCTTCCCAATCCTTGGAGTGAAAACAATTCTTCGCGGCGAGAATTGCTTTTTCCGATTTTTCCAATACTAATCGAATCAATGTTTCACGGGTTTCCGGCATAATACACTCCTTTTGCGACGACCCGATCGAAATAAACGGGATTCTGCCGTAATCGATCCATGGTGTAGATCCTTAGATCGAAAAAAACGAACGCTTCGTGCTCCTTGGAGACGTCGCCGGAATACTTCGCTTCAATTTGTCCGGCGATTTCATAAATCTCGTTTTCTTTTTCCCGGTCCGGAAAATTCGCGTCCCGGTTATCGAATATCGAAACGACGTCAATGTCGCTGTCGTGATCCGGGACGCCGTTCACTTCGGAACCGTAGAGGTACAATCCCCGAAAATCGGGAAACCGGTTCCTCAATTGATTCTGCAATTCTTTTATCGCTTTTTCAGACGATATCCGCATGATTACCTCCTACGTTTTGCGTTTTTTCATGGCAACCGCTCTCCCGGAACCTTCGGTTCGCGGGCTAAACGGGATTGGTCATTATATCATACCACATGTTCATTCGTTACCTCGTCGTTTAGCCCGCGGACCGAAGGTCCCGGTGCTGGAATGCGGTTCCGGGGCGTACCAGCGGCCCAATCGTTTAAACTCGATCGCCAGGAAAACGATCGCCAGCACAATGGAGCCGAAATCGGAAATCGGCGTCGCGTACCAGATTCCGTCCAAGCCGGTTGAGCCGGGGATTGTCTCGAAAACATACGGTAAAATCAACAACAACGGAATCAACAGGAACACCTGCCGGAGCATGGTCAGGAAAAGCGAACGCAACGGCTTGCCCCGCGATTGGAAGTAGGAGGTCGTGATAATGACCATCCCGACGCCGGGCATCATGATCGAAAAAATACGGACCGCATGGACGCCCAGCTTGATAATCTCCGCCCGCTCCGGCGAGTCGAGCCTGATAAACGGAACGATCAACCACTCGGGCCGGATCATGACCAGGAGAAAACTGAGCGTGGAAAACAGGATCGCGGAAGACAGAGCAAGCGTCAAAGTCCGGGCGACACGGTCGAACCGGCGGGCGCCGACGTTGTACCCGACGATCGGCTGCATCCCCTGCCCGATGCCCAAAAGCGGCATGAGGAAAAGCATGAACACGGAAAAAAGAATCCCCATGATCGCGATCGAAAATTCCGCGCCGTTTTTCAGTCCGTGGACGTTTCCGTAGATTTCGCCGTAATGCTTGAGCTGGTGATTCTGCAAAATCTGCAAAATGCAGCCCATGATCTGCATCACGAACGGCGGAAAGCCGAACGAAACGATCTGGAACGTCAAACGCGGATTGAAACGAATTTCACGGAATCGGATCTTCAGGAGCGTTCGCCCGCTGAAATAGAGCCAAAGAATCCAGACCGAGGAAATCGCCTGGGCCAGGATCGTCGCCAAAGCCGCGCCCCAGATTCCCGTTCCGAGAACCATCAGGAACAGCCAGTCGAGAAACGTGTTGGACACCGCCCCGATGAGCATCGAAATCATCGCGACCCGGGGTTGACCTTCGGCCCGAATAAAACTGTTGACGCCGAACGAGATCGTTTGAAACAGAATCCCGAAGAGAATGATTCCCAAGTATTCCTTGGCGAGCGGCAGCGAGATTTTCGTCGCCCCGAACAGGTTGAGCATCGGTTCGAGAAAAATCAGCCCGAACACAAAAAACCAGGCGGAAACAACCAGGAACAGGAACAGCGACTGGGCGAGAATTTTTTCCGCATCTTCGTTTTTCTTCTCGCCGAGTTTGATCGAAATGAGCGTCGAGGAGCCGATTCCGATAAGCATTCCGAACGAGTTGAAGACCATCATTGCCGGAAATGAGAGCGTTGCGGCGGTGATCCCGATTTCGCCGATCGATTGCCCGATAAAGATCCGGTCGACGATGTTATACGTCGCGTTGACGATCATCCCGAGGATCGCCGGCGCGGAGTACCGCCAAAGCAGAACACGAATCGAAGCGTTCTCCAATTGGCGCGTCTGCTCGGTATGGTCCATGAGTGTTCAATGAATTATAATCGGGAAGCCCGCCCATTATATCCCTGGCCGGAAGATCGACAATGGAAGGGCGCCGTTTGGTGTTCCGCAAGCTGCGCATGCGGCTCTTTAATAAACATAATTGATCCTCTCCGGAAGATAACCCATGCGATTTTCCTTTTTCGTTTTGCTTTTTCTTTGCGTCTCGAATACCCCGGCGGCGGATTCCGCTGTCAAACGGGACATCGTTAAACGCATCGCTCCAAGCGTCGTCCATATCGAATCGCAGTCGTACAAACCGATGGGGCACTCCGGCCCGCTGGCAGGACGGATCGGCAAAGTCGAGGAAACCGGAAGTGGCGTGCTTATCGAGCTTGCGGGCAAGACATACGTCCTTTCCAACTGCCATATCGTGACCGGGGTCGAAAGCGATGCGATTCGTATTCATCTGGCCGACCGCCAGATTCTCAAGCCGGTCAAAATTCTTTCCAGCGCCGATTTCGATGTCGCTTTACTGGAAGTGTCGGCTGAAAATTTGGTTCCCGCGAAAATCGGCAACAGCGACATGATGGAAGTCCCGGACGAAATCCTGGCGTTCGGGAGCCCGTTCGGCTTGAGCGGTTCGGTTTCTACGGGCGTACTCAGCGCCAAAGGTCGCCGCAAGATCCCGCAAGGAAACCAGGCGGTTCCGATTCAGAGTTTTTTCCAAACCGATGCCGCGGTCAACCCGGGCAACAGCGGCGGACCGATGGTCAATCTCGACGGAGAAGTCGTCGGAATGATTACCGCGATCGCGTCCGGCAGCGGCGGGAGCGAAGGGGTCGCGTTTGCGATCCCGATCAATTCGGTCATGCGGTCCGCGAAGCAGCTTGTCCGAACCGGGACCGTTGCCCGACCTTATCTTGGGATCGAGTTGGATCCGAAGTACGACGGCGCCGCCGCGGAAAAGGCCGGGCTCGACCGCCGGATCGGCGCGAGGATCGAAAGAGTTTCGCAGGATTCACCCGGCGCGAAAGCGGGCCTGCTTTCCGGCGACATCGTCCTGTCCTACAACGAGACGACCGTGGAAGACGACCTGCACCTCGTGATCCTGATCGCGGAATCGGAAGTCGGTCAATCTCCGAAGCTTCGGATTCTTCGCGGTTCGGAGAACCGGCTCGTTTCGCCCCGTTTGGCGGAACGTTGATTGCCGTTTTTGTCGATTTATCGCAACTTCGTTAGGCCGATGATATTGACTCCCGACCCCTTTTCTCACCTAGTCCATGAATTCCTCAAGGATTTCCGTGTCGAAAAGTTCTTCCATCGGTTTCAACGGCGAATTTTTTTGCAGGGACCGCAGCAGGGTCGGGATCGGGCCGCCGGTGCGGTTGGGCTTCGGTTTTTTCGTCCCGGACGCTTCGTCGTCATCCGATTCGGTTTCGTCCGCTTCGAGAGCCCGCGACTCCTCGGAGGCGGGCGGTCGATAAGCGCCCACATCCGTCCACTCCGGCGTCAAAAACGTCAGGATTTCCTGCTCGGGATCGACGAAAACCTTGACCCAAGGCTGCATATAACGCACCCGTTGCCGGGATTGATCGAACACGAACTGCTTGCTGAAATCGCGGTTTCCCGTCTTCTTGTTCAATCCCCAGATCACCGGAGAATTGTTCGAGTGATTCATGTTCTCCTGAATCAACGCACCGAACAGAAGAACCGGAGAAACCCGTGGGGAGTCCAGGAATTGCCAATTATTGATCACGACCGGCTGATCCCAGACCGGCTTGGCATTGCGATCGTATCGCAGGACGGCCCCTAAACCGATTCCCCGCGCCGGATATCCCGGCAGGTAAGAGCGATTCGACATCCGTTGAGCCGAATTGCGGCCGGAAACGTACGCGTTCGAATGGATATTATTATCCACAATGAGAATCACCAGGAACCCGTCGTCGTCGAATTCCAAATGCAGATCGTGGAGTTGCTGGATCGGACGATATTGGTTGCCCGACGCGCCGCCGAAGTTAAGAGGAAGACGGACCGAAGACACCAAGGTTTGGCGTTCGGCCAGATCGCAAATCTGCAAATCGCCCGCCTGCGTCAAAACGAAAAGAACCCGACCGTTCTCAGCGAATCCGAATGTCGCCTGCTGCGTCAACAGCTTCGAATTGAAAATCGGTTTCGCTTCGGAGCGGGAAAGCTCGAGGTTGCCTTTCTCCAAGGTCTCCGGGTTCGTCGACAGGGCGCGGAGTCGCAATTCCCGTCGATTCGTTTCGGTCGAAGCGGGCCTGTTTTTCGCCTGCGTTTGCGGGGAAACGGGCGTCAAAAAATCGTTCAAATCGTACACTTCGATGTTGAGTTCCCCACGATTCTGTCGAACCATCCTGGAGCAAACGAAGGACGAACCGAAGCAGGTGATCGGACCGACCGAGGGGAGCTTCCCGCTCGCCTTCACTTCCCCGGTCTCGGGATCCAAAGCGAGGATTTCATACTGTTTCGAGAATCCGGACATGCTCCTGGGGTTGAACACGATTTTTTCTTCCAAAGCCCGAATCTGAAAAATCGATTCCTCGTCGCACGTCAGGTACGATTGAAAAGTGAGCGAGTCGCGGGTCCAAAGGACTTCCCCGGTCAGCGGGTCGACCCCGTAAAGCGTCTCCAAATCCTGGAAACAAAGGACTCGCGGATGAACGGCCAGCGGATGAACGAACGCATTACCTTCCTGGTAAACATTGTAGCGATAACCGTCCGCGAAGGAGACGCTGATCGCCGTACGGAAAACTCGCATCGCCCCGAAAGGGGACTGGTTCGTTCGCGTCCACAAGACGGTCGGCTCTCCCGCTTTGTTTCGATTCAACGTGTCGATCGCGACAAGCCGCTTGCCGCGAACGTAGTATACGACATGTCGATAAACGAACAGATAACCGGTCTGAATCTGCGAGTAGGTATAATCGTTTCCCACATTCCCGAGGAGTTGGAGCTGGGGCCCGGCGTCGGCCTCGTCCATTTCGTCGAAAGGAATGCGAACCGTCCACTGTTTCCGGCCCGCGGCGTCGCGACAAACGACCAACTGCTCATGGGTTCTCGAATCGCCGACCAAGTGGAAAGTACAGTCTTGAAAAAACGGCGAACCCGCTCCACCGACATAAATCGAACCGGAGACGAGTCGGATGTTATAACCGTAGTTGTATCCGGACAGTACTCCGCCGACTTCTTCGATGTATTCGGTTCGGAATTTTTCTTCTTCCTCGGAAACGATGTTTTTCGTATCGAATTGACCTTCCGGCCATTTTTTCGCCAACGCAATGGGATCGAATTTCGTTTCTCCCAGGATTCGCTCGAAAAGCGTTCGCCCGGTCTCCGGTTTGTCCGGCGCCTCGGCGACGGAAAGTTCGAGGTCGGCATAGCGTGTTCCGAGCAAACGGTAAAAGAAAAACGCATCCGGCAAATCTCCGGATTTCTCGAACCTCTGGGCCAGGCGATGAAGGAGCATCGCGTTTTGCATCGGCGTCAGGTCGTTCGAGGAGTCCTTTCTCTTTTTCGTTTCGGCGTCATTCGGGCGCGTTGGGGAAGATTCGTCGTCCGATTTCGTCGTAAACAGCCGGTCGGACGGTTCCGAATCGAGAAGAATTTGAAGTTTTCCCTGCGCGTTGGTTCGATTCCATTCTCTCGCAGTGGGGGATTCCCAATCGAAAATCTCGCTCTGGAACGACGTTTGGGTCCCCTCGGCCTGCGCGGCGGAAGCGGCCTCGGCGATTTCGTTCAGATACCGATCCTTCACCGACGGAGGACCGCCGAGGATGGGGAGAAGGTCGTTGCCCCGAATTTCCGCCAGGAATTCCAACTCGGTTGTTTTGCGTTGACTCTCCAAGAGTTCGATCCGCTTTTCCCGGGCGATTTTCGCTAAAGGATGCGTACTGAAATGTTCGATATACTTCGTCCATTGTCGATACAGATCCGCTTGACCGGCGCCGCCGGACGCATTGTTCCCGGTCTGTTTTTCGATCCGGTCGAATTCTTCCCGGGCAAGAGTTTGAATGAATTCGGCCAGTTGCGGTTCTTTCTCGTACTTTTGAACCTGCTCGCCGATCCACCAGGACAACCGCATTTGATTCCCGGACGCCGTTTTGTGAAGGATTCGATAATCCCGGTCCATGTCCAGGATTTTCCGGAAAGAGAGCGAGAACTGCGGATAATCCCCGACCCGGAGGCACCCTTGCGCGTAAGCGTTCAGGAGCGGCGCGATCGAATCGGGCGCATCCTTAAGTCGATCGATTTGGTCGAGCGAGACCCGGTATTTCGCGAAGTCGTCGTGGAGCGCTTCGGTCAAAACCATGCGGAGACTCTCCCGGTTTTGCGAGGTCGGCTTCGTTTCAAACGATTTGCGAAACAGTTCGATCGCTTCGTCGCGGTTCCCCCGGGCGTAAGCCAACCGGCCCAGTTGCAGCGTCGCGTCGGGATTGTCCGGGTCGCTTTGCAGCGTTTTTTCCGCCCAATTGCGCAGCGTGTCGAATTGATGGAAACAGGAAACTTCCGTCGCCGACTGCGAAAAGACGCGACCGCCGATCGCGACGAGATTTCCGATTTTCGTTTCGTCGAGCGATTTCCAGGACCGCAGCACGCGCGCCGCTTCGAGATCGACGACGAGGACCGATTGATCGCTCATCGGAATCATGTATTCTTTTCCGAATCGAACGCCGACGCCGCCGGGCGAAAGTCCCTTGGGAAACGCGACCCGGGGAAGTCCGGATTCGTCCGCCGAATCGACCGACGCTTCCTGATCCTTTTCGTCCTGGAACGGATCGCTCGAACGGGATACGTTCATCGGCGAATACCACATCTGGGCGAACGATTGGGGCGGGTTGCGCGCCGGGAGCGGCGCGATCGCCGCATCGTCCCAAAGCGAATCGCCGGTTTCCAGGTCGAGCGCGACGAGCGACCGATCCGTAACGACAATCACTTTCTTCTCGTGAACGCAAGCGACGTAGCGCCCTTTGCCTTTGGACCGTTTCCAAAGGAGTTCACCGGACAGGAGATCGAAACAATAAAGCATCGGGCGGTCCGTGGGGGCGAAAATCAACTTGCCGTCCACGAGAATCGTCGCGGGAATCGCCCAGCCGACGTAATCGATCATGTAAAGAAATTCGTCGTTCGTTCCGCCGAAATTGTACGGTAACCCGCCCATCTGTCCGAACCGGCGGCGCATCATCTGATCTTCGTCGTTTTCCTTCGGTTGGTCCGAGTAAACATAACACCAGAGGAGTTTGCCGGACGTCGCGTCAAGCGAAAAAAGCGCGCCGGCTCCCGTCGGGCAAACGACGATCCCTTCACTGTAAGCCGGGGTCGAACCGCGGCGGCGACGCATCCAATCGCTGTCGATCGGCGTCGACGGTTCCAACAAGCCGACATGTCGGACCAATCGTCCCGTTCGACTGTCGAGGATGAACAACCGGATCGTTCCGCCGTTTTCACCGAGAACATAGAGGTTTCCCAAGGCCGGCAAAGGCGGCCCGAGGAAATACGTTTCGCCCAAAAGCTGCTCCTCGGGGGTGATCACGATTTTCGTGGCCGGCGTCGATTCTTCTTCCGTATCGGTTTCGGCGTTCGCGGCATCCTCTTCCGATTCCGTTTCGATATCCTTCGGCGTTTCTTCCTCGCCGTCCCAAAGGAGCAGGGTGTCAAGCAGCCGGAACGTCGGGAAAGCGACCGACAGGCCGACCGGCGCCGGAGGGACGTCGCTCTTGTCCGCCGGAATTTCTTCCGTGTCCGGGAGTTGCTCCGTTTTTTGCGGCTCTTCCGGTTTCACGTCTTCTTGGATTTCGTCCGCGAAGGGATCGGCGTCGGTTTTCGGAGGAGCCGGATCGGCAATGTCCGCGGGAATTTCAGCAGGAGCGGGAACGGGGAGCAGGACGGGTACGGCCGGAACCACGGGGAGCTGCGGCCCCCGCACGACTCGGGGACGCAGTTGGAGACCGAGAGGAACGCCCAACCCCTGTCGGGGAACGACGCCGGCGGGCATCGGGACGCCGAACTGGTTCGAACCGTCTTCGATCTGTTTCTCATTCTCTTCCTTGATTTGTTCTTCAATCTGGTCGATTTGTTTTTGCACGAGAACGGCTTTGCCGACGCGCCAAACGACTTCGCCGGTTCGGGCGTCCCTTGCGGCGAGCGTGGAGCTGAATTTCGCACGGGGGTCTTCGACCTGCTTTCCCTGCTGGAGAAAAACGGCGGCGACCCCCTGATTAAAATTCAAGCCCGGCTCCTCTTCGAGGGAGAACAGGAGTCGTCCGTCGCTGGACAGGCCGCCCATCGCGGTATCATGCCAAAGGCTCAAACGCAACAGTCCCATTGCCCATTGCGCCGCCTGTTGCTGATAATACGGAGAGGCCGCCGAGGTCGTACCGAAAACGGTGGACTTGTACACGTAATCCTTTCCGAGCCAAACGCGTTTGCCGTTTTTCCAGTTCACGCCGACGAGTCCCTCGTTGGCGCGGAGAACGAGCGTCTCGTCCACGACGACCGGCCGTGCGGTCGGGAGGAAGACCGTTCGATTCTGTCGCATCTGGCCTTCGATCAACCGGAACATGCTCAGGAGTTTCGGTTGCGAAATCGTCCGCAGTTTCCAGACAAGCTCCAGCAGGGGCGGGCTCGCTTCCACGTCCGGATTTTGCGTCGGTATTCCGCCGGAGGTCAACCAGCCGGATTGTTCGATCCAACGGGCGATATCCGGTGGGGCGGACCACGATTGAAATTTGGCGAGAATTTCGTCGGACGTCGTCGGGTTCCAAAACTCTTCTCCCCCCAGCCGGAGTCGCGGGTTCGGATTCCGCCGCAAAAACGCGTCGAGGATTTCCCTCGCCTCCTTTTCGTGTCCGAGCAAATGTTCGCAAGCCGCGTAAGTCAAGCTGAACGTCGGTTCATACGGATCGAGCGAAGGGGCCGCTTTGGCGATGCGTCGAAACGTGAGAACCGCCGATGCCCGGGCGCCCTGATCGTTTTGGTACATTGCGAGCAGAAACGCGGCGTCCAGACCGGCTTCCGTGTGGAAATAACCGTCGGCGATCTTCTCGATCCGGTCCGGCGAACCGCTTTCCACGGCGTTTTTCAACAGCCGTGCGGCGAGCGGTTCGTATTGCATGGAATAGATACGCCGCCCCTCTTCGGGCAAAGACAGAAGCAATTCCTCCGCGGCCTGTTTCAAGGTCTTTCGCGTCAATCGGTCGGCGTCGTTGTCCGGCTCGAGGAAAAAATCATCGTTCCCTTCCAGAATCCCCCCGATCAACTGGACGGCGTCCGGGACCCGCTCCCGCTCGATTAACTGCTTCGCTTGTTCCAGCGGTCTTGCGACGGTTTTGTCCGGCGCGAGAAGGATTTTCTGCTTCGGCTTTTGCTGATCCTGAATTTCGAATGGAGTGAGTTTCGGCAACGCAGGTTCTTCCCCGGCCCCCTTTTTTTCCGCATGGGGTGAATCCGCTTTGCGATCCGTTTTCGGAGCGGGCACGGTTTTTCCCAGCTTCCGTTTCATGGAATCCGCGTGAAGCTCCGCCGCGGTTTTCGGGGCCTGCTTTTCCTTGGCTTCGGGCTCCTGCGAAATAATCGCCGTGCATGAACACAGGATCGTTAAAAGACAAATAATACTGACAATCCGAGGTCGCATGAGAGGAACCATGAATAGAGGTCTGTTTATCATTACAATCGGACCGGCAAATTTTACGAAAACGGATAAACTCCCGGAATAACTAGATTTTAGCTGACAAAACGTGACCCGGCAAGAATAGAATCGGCCCAAAGGGGAAAAACCCGTTTTTCGCCCCTTTTTCCGATTCTCGGGGTTAAGAATAATGGTATACTCCTTGTTAGCCGGTTCGCCTGCGAACCGCTGTATTTCCGTTGATTGATCCCACCCGTCGCGGGCGACGGGGCTAACACTGTGTCTTTGCTTACTATCACCTGGGACGAGAACCAGCTTCTTTTTCTCACCGCGAAGAATCACGGGAAAGAGGTGGTCTTCGACGGCGCCGCTCACGTTTCGCTGAAATCCCCGTCGGAAAAGAGCGGAGAATTTCGCGCCGTCTCCGCGGAATCGCAGCTCGGCTTGATTCCCGAAAAGGTCAGCGATTCTGTAATCCGATTCGTCCAGGACAACCGGCTCGGCAAATCGGAAGTCGTGTTCGTCGTCGGTCGAAGCGAAGTCGAAGTCCGTCCTTTTTCGCTTCCACCGATTCCGGTCGAAGAGCTTCCGGACGCGATTCGTTACCAAGCGCCGAAAGAGTTCAACCGATACGACCCGAACTCGCCGCTCGACTTTTTTCTTCTGAACGAACGGGAAGGCAACGGACACGATTACACGAGCATCACCGCCGTCGGAAACGGGACCAAAATCGGCAAGACCGCGAAAATCGATCTCGACGGAATCGGCAAACGTCGAGTTCTCGCGTCGATCATTCGGCCGGATCTGGTCAAGGAAATCACGGCTCTTTGCGAAAAAGCGAACCTGAATCTCAAGCGGATCGTTCTCCATCCGTGCGAAGAAACGTTTCTCCTGCGTCAGACGGCGTCCTTTTCTCCCGAGAAAACGTATCTGCTCGTCGAAGTCGATCCGACTGAAGCGCTGTTGACGATCATTTTCCGGGGACAGCCGGTTTTCATGCGTTCGCCGCGTCTGTTCGGCGATCGTGCCGAGCGGATGAAAATCACCGGACTCGCCTCGCAGATTCTCTCCGAAATCAAACGGACGTTGATCGCGGTTCGCAATGAGGTTCAAGGTGTCTCCATCGACCAGATCATCATGCTCGGGGACAGTGAGGATCATCGAAAACTCGCCAACGATCTTTCCGTCGCGCTGACCGTTCCGGTGATGCAGTTCGACCCATGGATCGGAATCAAACGGGAAGGGGATCTGAAAAAATCGCTCCCCGCATCTCCGGAGCTTTTCGCGCCGCTGATCGGCTCGATGCTACTGCTTGGTCGCAATTTGCCGAGCGACATTGATTATGTCAATCCGAAGCGTCGTCCGCCGGATCGCGGAAATCAGCAGCTTTTCACGACTGTCGCCCTGGTCGCCGGACTGCTCGTTTGCTTTGCGCTCGGGTTCGGATTTTGGCGCAACAACGCGGCCCAAAAGGAAGTCAAAACGCTGAGCATTCGGAAGGACAAACTCAAAAAAGAGTCTGAAGAAGTCGAAAAACAGCAAAAACTGCTCAATTCGATTACCGCTTGGGAATCGAACGATTTCGATTGGCTTTCGCAACTCGATTGGCTCAGCCGTTCGGTTCCTCCGTCGGAAGATTTCATGTTGACCAGTTTGGACCTTAACGTCCCGACGCCGGGCAAAGGTCGTATGTCGATGAAAGGGCTCGCGAAAAACGCCGACGTCGCGACTTTGGCGATCGACAAAACGCAGGACGCGACGCACCAATCGTCCAGCGGGACCATCGGGAGCAAGGTCTCGTCGAACCCGAGATATCCGCACCAATTCGACTTGGTGATCGACGTTTCCCGCAAGGGAACCGCGGCGAACCCGACCACGCCCAAAGCGGTCGCGAAACCCGCCGTGGAACAGCCCGCCGTGGAACCGGAACAGAAGGAAGAAAAACCGGCAGAAGCCGCGGCTCCTCCGGCTGAACCCACACCCGCTCCACCGGAACCGAAACCGGAGGGAGACGCAGATTCGCAGCCGCCGGCCAACCAATAAAATTCAGTATTTTCAATCAGAGCCGCGCACGTAGTAAGCGGTATTGTGGTTAATAAATGTAAAATGCGCCGAAGCTGTCGACTCGAACACCGCTTACTTCGTGCGCGGCTCTGATTCGAAATGTCGACCGTTTTATACCTGATTTACTTCCATGAGTTCACCCTTCACGA
>JAVBPO010000051.1:0-7493 GCA_031549565.1 Thermoguttaceae bacterium | reverse complement strand
ACGTGCAGCCAGCCGTATTTCATGCCGACGTACTCTTTCATCTTCTCGGCCGCGAACGACGGGACGGCCCGAAACACCGGTTTTTTCAGTCGCCACACCTCCACGGTCGTCGGTTCCGTGCGAAGATATTCTTCCAATTCGATCCGCCGCCCGCCGTAAAGTTCCCGGATTTCCAAACAGTACGTGACGCCATCCTCGATCGAGACGAGTCCCGCGTGGGAATAGCTGCTCCAGGTCAACCACGCCACCAGCCGCCCGAAAAGCGAGCCGGGCCGGAAAAGGAGAATATCGCCGGTGTGCAGTTCGGTCGGGTTCATTTTTGCCGGTTCGTATTGAGATTGTTTGGCTGGGGTTGGGTGTTAAGCCCGCCGGGACGTCCGCAGGCGCGGCATTTTTTCGGCGGCGGCATCTTTGGCGAGTGTTCTTCAAGGAATCGAATCCGCTTGACGCCATTCTCTTCAATAATTTCGATTCGTCTACCGACCACTGTATCTCCAGAGATTGTAACGCCAGCTATACCCTACCGTGATGTAGCACCACATTCCCGACCATAGATCCTCGCTAAGCCAGTCCCCGGGGAATCTGCCGACGGGTCCTCCATCCAGAGAAGGGCCATATCTGTAAGGTATTGTAACAATTCCGGGGTTTTCGTTCGTGCCCCGTCCGTAAATCGGGCCGTCGCCGTCAAACCCGACAACGACCCAAACAGGTGATATAATATAGTATCCGTCATTGTCTTGTTGGTAACCTCGTTCATCTGGTTCACCAAAAGCATTCCAAAACGTGAAATGGTAACCATCATACTTCAAGTCTGTCACATGGAAGCCCTCTTCTTCGCGCCGTGCTACGTCGGCATACATATCCGGAATCCCCATTTCAGGGGTGTACGCACTACAATCGACCGAACCGTATGGGCCGCCGACAGGGATCACCCCAATCATGGACTCGATACGGGCATCGTATCTGTACAGATATCCTCCGACTTCGTAGCCAGAGCCGCCGCTACCGTTCCATGGTCCCGCCCATCCCGGACCGGGCGGCCCCGGCGGATCACCTCCGCCGCCGCAACAATCGCAGCCGCCGATGTTTCCGCTGAACATGGTTCTCAATCGACTCATTTGGTTAGCCCGGTTCGCAGTTTGCGTTGACGATATCCCAGCGGTTGTTGACGAACCAAAGATCGACTCTGGTACCGCTTTCGATGGTATCACCGTCTTTCGCCTTGGAGCAGTACGCGGTCACTTCCTCCTCGCCGAGTTTGGTTTTGAGGCCGTTCTCCTCGTTGCTGTTTTCGTAATCGGCGACGTGCAGCTTGACCCGGGCGCGACCGGTTTCCGTGGCGTTTTCGGTGAACGTTTCCTGGAGGATGCCGGTGCGGTAGGAGCGGTCCTCGATCGCTCCGAGCCAAAGGAGACACCATTGTTTTTCGGAGTCGCCGTCTTTGTGGAGAATCCGGGTCGTACCGAATTCGGTGGATTCCAGCTTGCCGTCGTCGTTCAAGCTCGCGAATTCGTGCCCCGCGTCGAGGATTTCGACGTCGCAGCCGGTGATCCCTTGAATGACGGCCCGACCGACACCACCGGCGGGAATCGGCTGGATCGTAACCATCAGCATCCCCGGGCCGTCGGTTTTCGCTTTCACGACGATGCCGTCGTTGAGCATCTGCTCGACTCGCGTGTCCGGATCGATAAACGCCGGACCGTCCAACGCGACCGGCGTGAACGGCGGCCAGTCGGTTTCGGTCGGATTGTAGACACGGAGCCGGACGGGAATCTCCGGATCGAACTTTTTTCCGCCGTCGTAGGTTTTCGTCCGATCCCGATAATCCCGGGCCGCGTCGATGATGCAGTTGAACGCGTTGGCGGAAACCATCGGGTCGCCGGGCTGGACGTGTCGAAGCGGTTCCATGTTAAACCCCCAAACCCGTGAAGCTCACGTAATGATAAACCTGTACAAGGTGTGCGGAAATCGGCTGCTTGATGACTTTGCTCGTCGAATCGGTGTCCATCTGGTCGGCGTAGCGGACCCAGAGGTAATCCCAACCGCGTTTGAAAGGAACGACGATATTCCCGATGGTCAGGTTTTCCGCGTTCGGGCTGACCGTGAATTTGTACTGAATATTCCACGGCTCGATCCCGGACTGGCTGCCGCCGGCGCCGTTGAACAGGACTTCTCCGGGTGCGAAACCGTAAAACGGCGTTGCGTTGACCTTGCCGGTGAACTTCGCGAGCATGACCAAAAACTGCGACGGAACGATTGCGGGAAAATTCCGGGAAATCGTGAACGAAAGATTCGGCGTCACGACGTCCACGCCTTCGACGGAATCGGAACTTACGCCGATCGCGCCGCGATAATCCGGGGCGGGACGACCTCCCGGTCCGTAGTTGCCGATGGTCGCGATGCTTTGCGTGACGTGGCTTGTTCCGCCTGTGGTGTCAAACGACCAGCCCCAGCCGGAATCGTCCCCTTCGGGCCGGTCTCCTTTATCGGGAAGAGCGTACCGGACCGTCGCCGCGTAAGCGGTTCTCGCGAGCCGTTCGGGAATCCCGATCTCTTTGCGGACCAGATTTCCGAAGAACAACGGCGACTGTTCGAGCAGGGCCGCTCGCGCTTCAAGCAGTTCGAGATCACGGCCCGACTCGCCCGGCCCCATCGTCGCGAGAATATTGAAACGCATCTCGACGTCGGCACCGGTCGTGTCCTCGGTGAGCCCTTTATCGTTCCAATCGGGGATGACGTTGATAATCATGGGTTACGCAAATTTGAAGACGGGATTTTTGCCCGCGATGTCTTTGGTGTGCTTGGCGGTTTCCTCGGTCGCCTTGGCAATACGGTCGACGGTGCGGTTGCCCTGAAGGGACTGGACCCCGAACGCGGAAAAAACGCCTAGCGATGTGCTTTTCCCGGAGGCCATTTCCAGCGCGGCATTTGCAGCCGGGAGGACCTTTGACGCCTTCTTTTGAGCGGCGGCGTCAATGGCGAGTTTCTTTTCGTGGGCGGATTTGATCGCGTCGTCGCGCTGCTTTTGAAGTTGTTTGAGTTCTTCGGCCAGTCCGAATGTCTCCTTGTTATGGGCTTCTTGGCGATTTTTTTCTCGTTCTTTACGGACTTGCTCCAGTCCGTCCGTCATCATTTTCTGTTGTTCGGCAATCCCTTTTTTGCTCTCCGTGAGCTCTTCATGTATAGATTGAATTCTTTTCTCGAATTCACCATCACGCGTTGACTGTTGTTTATCGTATTCGGCGTCGATGTTTTTCGCCATTTCCGCTGGGTCAATCATTTTGATTTTCGCAATCAAGTACCCGATGCCTTGCGCAATGAGTCTTTCGGCATATTTCCAAGCATCGACAATTCCTTTTGAAAATCCGTGCCAAAGAGTACGCATTGTCGCGACGGTATTTTTCCAAGCAGTCTGCATCCCTCCCCACGCTTGCTCAAACTTTTTAGCAATATAAATAATCGCTTCATCCCAAACGGCTTGTATTCCATATTTCAGGCCATACCAAAGCCCCAGTAACCAATTGATTCCCGTTTGCCAAATGACTTTCAACGAAGTCCAGACAATTTGCATCGCCAGTTCCAGGTCCCCGGCGGCAATCGCGTCGACGATTCCGCCCCAAGTCTCGGTCGCCCACTCGAACAGTTCGGTAAACCACGACTTCGCGGCGTCAACGCATTCGCCGACGACGCCGAACGATTTGACAAAATACCCCGCCAGCGCCACGACCGCCGCCGTCAACAGCCCGATCGGCGACATTAGGAACGCGAGGGTCGAGCCGATGGTGACAAGGATCGTTGCGAGCAGCCCGAACGCTCCCGACACCACGGTACCGATCGCACCGGCGACGACACCGAACACCGTGATCGCTCCGGCGATCCCGAGCAGGGCCGCACCGACCCCGACGACGATTGCGGCGATCTTCGCGATTTGTACGATAAGAGCCCGGTTGTTCCGAATCCAGTCGATCACCGTCGTCAAAATACCGGTAAACCAGTCGATCAACTGCGACAGTTCCGGAGCGAGTGCCGAACCGATCGCGTTGGTGATCGCGCCGAACGATTTGTAGAGTTTCGTCAGAGCGTCGGTCAAGACGGCGGCACTCGCGGCGTCACTTTGCGACATGCTCAGTCCGAGGCGGCGGCACTCGTCCCGCATCTCTTCGAGCCCGGCCTTACCGGACCGGATCATCGGCAACAGTTTCGGCCCGGCACTGTCGCCGAACAACTTCATCGCGACGGCGGTTTGTTGACTTTCGTCTTTGATGCGACCGATCCGGTCGATCATGACGCCCAACCGGTCGTCGGAGGACATTTTACCCAAGGCGGCGGCGGATACGCCGAGGTTGCCGAACAGCGAATTCAAGTCGGAATTACCCCCCTTCGCATCCGCGACGGCTTTGTTCGTCTTCAGGATCGCCGTTTCGATTTCGGTGATTGACGCCCCGCACAATTCGGCGGCGTAACTGAGTTCGGAAAGCGATTCCGCCGATGCGCCGGTCCGCGCCGACATTTTATCGACGGCGTCTCCGGCCGAAGCGAATTTCATCGCGGCGGCTACCATCCCGCCGCCGATCATGGAGCCGGTCGCGAACATCTTCGTACCGATTCCCCCGAGAAACTGCGCGGCCTGGTCGGCCTGGGCCTTGACGTTTTTCGTATAGAGCCGAATCCGGTCGGACGCCGAGCGCAGTCCGCGGACAAGGGCTTTATCCTCGGCGAAAAGGGAAACGAACGCTTCTCCGGCTTTAATGGCGGCGGCACCTGATCCCATGACACTACTCCTCTTTCTTTCCCGTCCACGCGGCGAACAAATCCCGGTGCGAAAGGTAATAATCCGGCTCCTCGCGCCGACTGCGTTTCGATTTGTACCGAAAACATTCCGGGATCAAGTCGTTCGGGACGGTCCGGTCTTTCTCCTTGGGAATGAATACGTTGTGAACTTCGGACGCGATCACGGCCGTTTGGAGCCACTGCGTCCGCATTTTTTCCCGATACATCAGGTCGAGTTCCCGCATCGTCAGCGGATACGGATCGACCCCGATCACGCCTGCCCACTCGAAGAGGAGATTCCAGAGTCGGTGTCGAGCTTTGTCTCGAATTCGCTGACGAACCGATTCAGGTCGGCGTCGATCTTTTTCAGGATCGGTTCCATTCTCTTTTCGAGGACGTCGAGAATCCGATCCCCGGCGCTTTTGAGCCTGCCGATCATTTCCCGAAAGGCGTCCTGCCCTTTCGGGTCGGGGATAAAATTTGCGTAAGCCTCCAAAAAGGCGTCACGCCCTTCCTTGATCGACGCGCCGGAAAGCGACTTCCCGAAATCCTCGTCGGACAAGCCCCGCTCCTCGGCCTGATCCTTGCAAATGCAGTAGAGCAGGTCGCAAAGGAATATCGGGTCTTGAATCCGTTCGATCAGCGTCTTGGCGTCAAGCAGGTCGAAGCCCATGCGGTTTCGGACCGCTTTGATCGTATAAATCGTCACATCGACATCCCACGATTGGGAATGCCGATCGTAAAAAACTTGCATGATAATAGAGGGTTAGGGGCGTGTGCTGACGGGAAAGACCGATCACTACGGCTTGGGCCAGACCTGTTCGACCGTACCTTCCGTGATACCGTCGCCGCCTTTGACTTCGACGAAAACGGGATCCGGATGCCCGGCGGCGAGCCGTAGCGAGACGTCGGCGGTCATTTCCCCGTCGACCGGTTCGTTCTTTTTGAACTTGGTGACAAGGAATTGTCCTTGAAATCCGAACGCTCCGGTTTCCTTGAGTGAACCGTCGAGCGACATGAATTCGAGAACCTCATCCTTATACTCGGCGTCGCGGAGCATCTTGAATCCGTCGTTCGAGGGATCATACGTCAACGGAAAATCCACCGGGAGTGTTCGCAGGCCTTTGATATACTTATCGTAGGCCGATCCCTTGTTTTTGATCGAAATTTCCGTGGCACCGATTTCGACGGTCAAATCCTGAACCAGGTCGAGCAGGTTCCATTCGGCGCTCGAAGTTTTCCTGACGTAACATTTTCCTTTCAATCCGGCTTTGGCCATGTTGGTCTCCTATTTGTTGGCGAATTTGTGACGGGCGTCAAATAAATGCTGGGGAATTTTTTGAATTTCTTTCAACAAAGCCGGTCGCATGAACGGTCGTGGGTCGTACTGACCGACTTTGCTTTGAAATGATTTTCTTTTCTTGCTCCATGTTTTTACGGTCGCGGAACCGCCGGACTCCAACGCTTTGGCGCCTTCGCTGCGACCGTTCAATTTGATCGGACCGATCACGACGGTCCGGGTTGTTTCGTCGTATGCGAATCGAATGGAATTCTTCAAGCCTCCGGTTTTCGACTTGGGCGGCGTTCCCGGCTTACTGTGCCTCGCTTTTTTCGTCGACTTTTTCATGGATCGCTTGGCGGTCGTGGCGATAAAAGAGGCTGTTTTTTGCAACGCTTCCGCCTGGACCCGACCCATGGCGTCAATAATCAATTTGGAGTCCCACGTAAACCGAGCCCCGCCGAACGATCCTTTGGTTTTTGCGGCCATTATTTCACCTCGCAATCGATTTCCGCCGGATACATTTTTCCGTCTTTCGTCGTGAACTCGAAACGGATGTTGTACAGTCCGGTCGTCGTGAAAAACGGCGGGTTTTGGTCCGGAAAGAACACGAAATTCGCGACAAACGGCGACTCGCCGATCATGTCGTAAATCGCCTGTTCCAACATTTGCGGTGCGACAATCGTTTCGGGACTGATCGGTATGTCGTATTGATCGGCGACCGGCGTATCGATATAATCCTCGCCGAACGCGGACCGGATCACCCGCTGACGCCGCGACAGGAAATACCGAATCGACTCGACATTCTCTTTCGTGAGAACGACGGCGGCCGGAAGTTTCGTGACCGGATCGATTACGGAGCCTTCCACGTACCCGACGAAAATCGGCGGCTCCAGTCGCACCAAATTGACAGAGGAGGGAAAATACATCAGGGTCCTTTCACGATCACTTGTGGCGTCGGGCCTTGTCCGACTTTCAATTTCAAAACACGGTAAATCGTATTACCGCCGGTAACAAGCGCCCGCGTCCTTGCCGTCACCGTACTCCACGGGCTTTCGCCGCCGTCGCCGAACGCTCTCACGCGGAATTCGTAGTCCGCTTCCGGCGTCAAGCCGGTGATCGTCGCGGTTGCGTTCGGGCCGGTGTAGACCTGGCTCCACGCCGTGCCGCTTTTTAGCTCCACGACGTAGCCGGTCGCGCCCTGTGACGCCGTCCAGCGGAGCGTCACGCGGTCCGTGCCCGGCGTCGCCTGCACGTTCGTCGGGGCGTCCGGCGGGGTCAGCAGCGACGGCGTCGTGACGCTGGTTTCTACGTGTACGGAATAGGCCATGGGTTATAAATTGTCCGAGCTCGCCCGGTAGTTATACTTCGTTTGCGGCGTCAAGCCGGTGTGCGAATACGTCGTCGCCGCCGTGTCCTGCAAAACCGTCCACGTGCTCTCGCC
>JAVBPO010000061.1:0-14872 GCA_031549565.1 Thermoguttaceae bacterium | reverse complement strand
GTACACCGTATGCAACATGGTCGCCGAACAACGCGTTCGCAACTACAAGGTTTGCCGCATGGTTTACGAACAACGGACCAAGCAGTGCTCGTATCAGGTCTGCAAGATGGTCCCGGAAACGAAGGTGTGCAACTACACCGTCTGCCGGATGGTTCCGGAACAGCGGGTCAAGACCTGCACGTACCAGGTTTGCCGGATGGTTTCCGAACAGCGGAGCAAGGTGTGCAACTACAAGGTTTGCCGTATGGTGACCCAGCAGTGCGTCAAGAACGTCAACTACACGGTTCTCAAGCCGGTCCAATACGAAAAGACCGTAATGGGATGTGAATTGGTTGCCAAGCAGGTTCCCGTGACGAAGACCGTTTGCGTACCGCGAATGATCACCTGCCAGGTCCCGGTTCAGGTTTACCGTCCGTGCAATCCTTGCGACGAAGCGGTCGATTGCGGCCCTGACGCTTGTGACGCGGCGGCGTGCAACTAAAAACCTTGTTAGCGCCGAGTACGGGCTAAGAGGGGTAAATCAGGGGTAAGTATCTCGACAGAAGGCGACGGTCGTACTTTTTCGGTACGATCGTCGTTTTTTTTCGAATTGAGTTGACTTTTGACGTTTTGTGAGTTTAAATATTAGTGGGGAAGATTTGTTTCTTCTTCCAATTTTTCCTGACTCATTATCCGAATCACCCCGCGTTGGCGCTTGGGGCTGGTTTCTCACATTATTCAAGGAACTCCACCATGATTCATTCGACCTCCCTATCGCGGCGTGGATATACGCTGCTGGAAATTCTCATCGCGGTCACGCTGATGATGATGCTCATGCTCGGCGTCTCGCAACTGTTCAGTTCCGTCGGAACACAGATCAACAACACGCAGGCGACACTCCAGATGGCCGGGACGCTGCGCGGCGTCAAGGCGCGGCTGGACAGCGACTTGGCGCTGATCACCGCGGACCTGACGAAAGCGCCCCCGATGAAGACCGGGATCAATAAAGGTTATTTCAGTATCATCGAAGGAATGGGCGCTGCGCATTCGAACGCGTTGCTTCAAGACCGGGATTCCATGGGGCCCTCGCAGTCGATCTCGATTCGGGACATTGCCCACACGTCGGATTCGAGCGATTTGAATTACGACAACACGGTCGGCGACATGGACGACATTCTCATGTTCACCGCGTACGCGCCGGACGGGCAGCCGTTCCGCGGACTGGTCGGCGGGGCTCCGTATTATTCCAACACGGCGGAAATCATCTGGTTCTGTCGCGGCAATACGCTTTACCGTCGCGTTCTGCTCGTTCTGCCGGACATCGAGTTTCAACAACTCTATAATCCGCAAACCCCGGCGGAAAGGCATGGGATCGGCTTTTACGCGAGGAACGACGTTTCCGCCCGAATCAACGCGATGACCGGCTGCGTCGCGGCCAATACGCTTGAAGATCTCGCGCTGCGTCAAAACCGTTTCGGACACGCACCCGGCGTCGTTTGGGAGGTTGCCAACAATTGGAACGACGTGTCGATCAACCGAACGGCGACCGCGGCGAAGTTCAACAAGTCGTTCCCGTTCAACATCCACGTCAATTCCGCCAATTACTATCTGCGATTGCCGACGCTCTTGGAAACATCTTCGTACAAATGGGACATGTCGCAATCGACCGAGTGGAATTTCGCGCACGGCGCGCGGACCGATTGGAGTTCGACGAACAATCCGCCGTATTCCGAAACCGTCTACACCCGGTGGGACCACGACAAGATCAATCCGGTCCTGGTCTACAGGAACTATTACGAGAGCGAAAATCTCGGCGTGGCGACGGACGATACCAGCGTAGCGCTTCCCAGGGAAGGTGTCAAACCCTTCATCGATTATTGGGAGCACCCGTTTCCGTGGAGTTCCCTGACCAACGTCGATAGTCCTTCGAGCGACATCGATCCGATTTTGGGGGTCCTCGAATCCTTGAAAGCCAAAGAAAATTCCGGCGATAAGGAACGCTTGACCGAAGACGTGATGCTGACCAACGTGATCAGCTTCGACGTGCAGGTGTGGGACGACGTCGCCAAACGGTATGTCAGTTTGGGCGAAGCGCAACAGTCGAACACTTACACCGCCGGCAATTTCGGTGTGTATGAGTATGACTCGGAGAAACCGAATGATGATACAAAATGGATTCCCGCCGGACCGCTTGGCGGGAAGGGGAATTATCCGTTGCTGCTCTACAATTCCAGCGGAAGGAAGCAGCAAATTCGCAATCCGATCGCTCTGCCGTGCGTTTATGACACTTGGAGCGAAGAGTACGAAAGAGACGGATATTCCTGGCCGGGGATGAACTCTCTTCGGGATTCCTTCGGTTATCCACAGGCGGAATCCTCGACGAATTCCTATATCGCGACCCGTGGCCGTAACCAGATCGACGACGACGGAAACGGCGTGATCGACGACCTGAACGAATGGACGACTCCACCGCCGTACGCGGTTCCGCTACGGGGAGTCAAGGTCACGATTCGCATGTTCGACCCGCTGAGTAAAAACGTCCGGGAAATGACGATCATCCGCGACTTCGTCGGACAATGACGTCGCGCCCGCATGGGGTACGGCCAATTCCACTTGCGGTCATAAGGATCACGTTACCGGTTTCCACCTTTATTTTCTTGGACAGAATTTACAGGATGTACAGGATGAGTGATATTGCGCTAATCCTGTAAATCTTGTTGATCCTGTCAAAAATCAAACGGGAAAATCGCACCTGGAAACAGTGCGCCCGCACGGGGGGGATTCATTTTCCCTGCCCGGAAAATATAATGGACACCGTGTCGATTTATTTTCCGTAACTCTCGCAGGAGTCAAGAAGCATGTTTTCTTTTTTCGATCTTTCCGGTGTTTGGGATTTTCCGACGATTGCCGCGGCGGTTCTCGGTTGTGCAATGGTCGGCGGCGCCCGCTGCTGCGGCTCGAATAACGGCGGGTGTTGCGATCACGACCATGAAGAGGACGAAGACGAGTCCGCCTATTCGGAAATGGAATCGCAAATCGAAGAGCTTAAAGAGAAATTCGAAGCCGGCGATACCGCGATCCGCCGGGAGCTCGCCGACGCGATCCTCGCTCTGGCCGTCCAGCTCCAACAGGACGATTTCCTGGACGAATCCGCGACGATGTACGAAGACGCAATCGAACACTTCAAGGCGCTCGCCGAGGAGAATCCGCAGGATACCGATTTGACCCGGCTGGTCGGATTGTCCCATTTGAGTCATGCCGTCGCCCTGAACGACCTCGACGAAAAAGAAGACGCAATCGAAGAATATGGCAAAGCGCTCACCACCCTTACACCGCTCGCGACGGCCGGAGACGGGGAAGCGAAATACGACATCGCCGGCATCAAATTGAATCAGGGAACGATTTACCATGAACTCGGCGAACTGGACAAAGCCGACAAATTGCTCGACGAAGCGTTCATGGAGTTCCGGGCTTTGGAGAAGATCAGCGAACTGGACACCCGGTTCTATATGGGCAAAGTCAGCGTCGCGATCGGAAACCTGCTCCGGGATCAAGATGCGCCGATTGAGAAGATCGTTGAAATGTATAACCGGGCGATGCGGCTTTTCGTCGAGTTGATCGATGCCGGAGAAATGGCGCATGAGCTCGACTTGGCAAACGTCCTGATCGACAAATGTATGGCCCGATTCGACGCCGGACAAGGCGAAGCCGTCTTGGTCGATATGCAGCGTGCGATCGAAATTCTCGAAAAGCTGGTGAAGGAAGAGAATTACGAAGCGTATCACGATCTGTTCGGCGCGATGATGGCTTACGGCGACATGCTCCTGAATCTCGACAAATTCAACGACGCGCTGAGCGTTCTGAATGAAACCGCCCAAAAGTACGGCGAGTGGGAACATGCGGACGATCCAATGTTGTTCAACGAGTTCGCCGGATTGTTCGAACGTCGCGGCCTTTGTTTCTTCAATCTCCAAAAGCCGGACGAAGCGATCGCCGACCTGACCAAGAGCGTCGACCTGAAGGAAAAACTCTGGGAAGACGAATGGAGTTTGGAGGACGATATTCTGGCCCATTTCGCCCCTTCGCTCGTTTCATCGTACTGCAATCGGGCCGTCGTTTACGATTCGCTCGGCAAAAAGGATCAGGCGATGGACGACTGCAAAAAAGCGGCAAACGTCTTGGAACCGTACCAGGACGACCTCGGCGAAGATTATCAGGAACTCTGCGCCCAGATCGAAGAAATCCGCAACGCGTAGAAAAAAATAGAAATGCCGATTACTGCGAACGGTTTGGAATGCCCTTTTTGCAGTGCTGCATCCGGTTCTGAAAACCTTATTTTTCTGACGAAACAACCTCAGTAGCTATAAGACGAGATTAAAACGACCTTATTACCTTATTCTCACTTTGGAATAAGGTAATAAGGCTGGAGTTGATGGAATGTCAAGGGCTACTGAGGTTGTTTTTTAAAACAAAATAAGGTAAAAATAAGGTTTTCCGAATCAAGCCATATGTTTTTATCAGATTCAGCTCGGGACTAACGGAGGAAAATTCTTTTGATTTCTTGCGAACGAGGCGCCCTTGCCTCGTTCTTTCTGCTATAATGGATACAGTTATTGCAGGTTGCCCATTTTCTCAAATGGTCCTCGATTCTGTTCCGTCTTTTTTTCGGACTGCGCGAAAACCTTAACGCGATTGATTTCCCATGAAAAAACTTCTCTCACTGCTCCTGCTGCTTTGTTTGTGTACAGGTCTTTCCGCCCAGGACGATAAGGAAAAGCAAACCGTGGACCGATTCTGGTCGCTGTTGACGAAGAATCCCCGACGGGGAACGTCGCTGGACCGGGTTTACGGGTATTACGTCGATACGGGGCAGCTCGACACGCTGATCGACCGCTGCAAGACGCTGACCGAAAAAACTTCCGACGACGCGAAAAGCTGGCTTTTGCTCGGACTGGTTCTTTCCCGCCGCAACGACGACGCCGGAACCGTCGCCGCGTACGAAAAAGCGGAAACGCTCGACCCGAAGGATCCGATCGCCCCGTATTACCTCGGCGAGGCGTTCATCGCGCAGGGGCGGCTCAAGGAAGCGGCCGCGGCCTTGGAACGATCCGTCGAACGGAAACCGACGAAAAACGACGCGCTCCCGATCCTGCAAACGCTCGGTCGGGTTTACGAACGGTTCGGCGATCGGAAGCAGTCCGATTCCGTCTGGGCGAAAATGGAAGAACTCTTCCCGAACGATCCGGACATCGTCGTCCGAATCGCCGAAACGCTCGAAGAGGAAGGGAAATACGCCGAAGCGCTTTCGCGGTATCAAACGCTCGCGGAACTCGCCAAAAACGACAATTACTCCCGGGTCCGGTTCACGCTTTCCGCGGCGGATATCAAAATCCGGCTCGGCAACAAGCAGGAAGCGATCGCCGATTTCGAGAAGCTGCTCGACGAACTTTCCTCGGACAACTGGCTCGCCGGTTCGATCCGGGACCGCGTCGAGCGGGTTTTCGTACGACAGGCGGACTACGCCGGTTTGGCCGGATATTACCAAAAGCGGCTCGCGCAACACCCGAACGACCAGGAAACGACGCGGCGGCTCGCCGTGGCGCTGGTCCGACTTTCCCGGACCGAGGAAGCGAAAAACCTCCTCGCCGGCATGCTCGAAAAAGCTCCGTCGAACACGACGCTCCGATTGGCGCTAATCGATCTTTTGGTCAACGAAAAGGATTTCGAGGCGGTCGACTCGCAGTATGAAAAACTGAACGAAATCGATCCGGACAATCCGGACCACATCACGCAATGGGGCTTGGCCGCCCTTGAAAATCGGAAGGAAAACGAACAGACCCGCAGAGCGAACGCCGCGAAAATCTGGAAACGGCTCGTCGACGCCAAACCGAAAGACGTCGGAATCACGATCCTCGTCGCCGATCTGATGGCCGGCGCGAAAATCCTGCCGGAGGCGGAAGCGTTGTACCAAAAAGCGGTCGAACTCGCCCCGAACGATCCGACGTATCGCGAATACCTCGGATACTTCTACAATCGGACCGAGCAGAAAGACAAAGCGATCGCCGCGCTGAAACAAATCGCCGAGGGATCCCGTCGCACGGCGGGGAACCTCGCGCAGCTCGGCGGGATTTTCCGTGCGCTCAACTACGACGAAGAAGCGGTTGCCGCAATGAAAGACGCCGCGGAGTTGGCGCCGAAAGATTTCGAGTTGCAACTGCGGTACGCCGAAATTCTGACCGAACAGGAAAAATATGACGCCGCGAAAGCGCAACTGGAAGTCGTCCAAGCACTGGTGGAATCGGACGACGAACTCCTGTCGTACGTGAATCAGGAAACGAAGCTGCTCGCCGCGTCGAACGAATTGAAACCGACGGCGGACGCGCTGGACCAAAAACCGGACAAGACCGCGAAAGAGTTTTGGCGATTGGCCGTGTACCGGCAGGCGGAAGGAAATCTGGAAGCGGCGACCGCGGAAATCGAAAAGGCAATGAAAGCGGAAACCAAGCCGTCGCTTTTGATTTTGGAACGGGCCGCGGACATTTACGCCCGAGGATATAACCAGGTTCGGGCGGCGGAGATTTACGAACAATTGGCGTCGATCGACGCGGCGCACCGAATCGAACACCTGAAGAAGCTCGCCGTTTTGCAGCGGGATCTCGGGCAAACGGACAAGGCGATCGAGACCGCGCGCAACGTAATGGCGCTCGGATCCGGCAATGCGGCGAACAGTCGGTTCTACGCCGACATGCTCTTGAGCATCGGACGCCGGGCGGACGGAATCGAAGCGTTGCGCCGGGCCGTGCGGGTCGATCCGACCGACCAGACTTCGCTCGGCGCCTTGGCCGATCAACTCAACGAAGCGGGACAAAGCGACGAAGCGATTGAAATCGTTTGGCGCATCTTCGATCGGACCGAAGAACTCCAAGGCAAGATGAGCGTGATCGCGAAGCTTTCGAACTATTATCAAATGTCGCGGAGTTTCGACAAGCTCGTCGAACGATTGCGGCAGAACATGAGCAACCCGTCGCAGCGGCGGGAAGCGGCGTACTGTTTGGCGCAAGCGCACGCTTCGGTCGGCGATTATTATTCGGCCCGCAACGCGCTGGAAATGCTCCTGACCGGCGTCGACGAGGAAAAAACGAGTGATACCTTTTTGCTCAACCAGCTTTCCCTCGTCGCGGAAATGCAAGGCGACTTCGCGTCTGCGGTGCGGTATCAGGAGATGCTTTGCGATTTGAGCAGCCAACCGCAGGACATGAACCGGCTACTCGAACTCTATTTCGCCGGCGGGGAAAAGGACAAAGGAAACGCCCTTTACCTCCAGACGATACTCGGCAAAGGGGATTTCGTCGAACAGATCGATGCGCTGGACAAAATGCTCGGTCGGGAAGATTACCCATTCGCCAAAGCGCTGGTCGAACGGTTGGAGTCGAAATACCCGGACAACTGGGAATTGATGTACCGGAAACTCGAACTGTCGTACTGGCTTAAGGAAGGGGACCCGCAAGCGATCGCGGCATCATTGCGTAAAATGAGCATCCCGGAAGAGGAACTGTCCGCCGCGAAGCAGAAAGAGCTGACCGCGCTGAAAAAAGTCGAAAAACCGAATCCAAACGCCGCGAGGTACGGGATGGGCTCGAACTATTCACCGTGGGGCTTCGGGCAGCATCAGGGGTATTTTGGTTCGTACTACTCTCCGCTGGACGGCGGTGAAACGATCGGACGTTGGCGTAACCAGAATCAAACGCTGATTCAGACGACTTATCGCGAACTGCTGCAACTGGAACAGTATTATTACAACCGCGGGATGGGAACGAGCCGTACCCCGGAAAAGCCGCTGTTCAAGCCGGACAATTTCGGTGACGCCAAATTCGCCGCGCTCGTCTGGGAGCTGAAATTCGCCCACGATGTGGATAAACCGCCGGTCGTGGAAACTCCCAAGCCAGTCGAGGAAACGCCGCAACCGTCGGATCCCGACCCGTTCGCGGGGACGCCGGAAGGGGAAGATGCGCCCGCTCCCGAGGAAGCTCCGCCGGGACCGAAGTACGAAAATTTCCTGAAACTCATCGCCGATTCGTTGGACGCCCTTCCGGAAAAATCGGACGACAAAGACGTGCTGCTGGCTCGAATGAGACTAGAAACATTTTTGCAACAATTTCTCCAGCAAACGCAAGGGCTTGATCCGTCCGAATTGCCGCCGCAAGCGGAAAAGGACGAACTGTTGCGCGAACTCACGTCCTCGTCGCAACAGTCCATGACGAAACTCGGCCTGCTCGGTGAAAACGAATGGAAACAGGCGGCGTTCCGATCCGTACTGCAAAGTTTGGTGCGGCCGAAACTCCTGGCGCAGTTGGAGTCCGTCAATATCGACGATCGGATCGCGAAAGCGCGAGCAAATTTTCCGCCGAACGTGAATGTTGGCGAAGATTGGGAGCAAAATCTTCGCAAAAGTCTCGAAGACCAAATCGCGCAACTGAAAAAGGAAGAGGCGGAAAAGGATAAAGAGCTTCTCTCCGAGTCGCAGAAAATCGATTGGCTGCTTGATGCGGTGAAACACTCGACCCGGGAAAAACCGGAGCAATTCGCGATGCTGCTGCATCAAACCGCGCCGCTGTTCGATCTGCTCAAGGAAAAGAACCGCGAAGCGGATATCACGATCTTGAACGATCTGATCGAAGAAGCGGGCAAGGATAACGCCTCTGTCTATTTTGGCATGGGGACTTTGACGTTCATGAAACGGTCCGTGGTCGCCGAGTTTGGCATGATGGAGCCGATCGACGAAACGTCCGAATCCGCTAATGCCCCGGATCCGTTCGAGGAGATGAAGTCGTGGGTTCTCAAAGGAAAAGACTCGCTGATTCGGAATCTCGGGAAAAAAAATGCTGGTTTGCCGTACGGTATGCCGGTGGACATCATGGCGACTTCGACGCTTTCGCAATACCTTGGAACCCGGATTTATCCGACCTTGAACGCGATCTACGGCAACGAACGGATTCAGGAAGCACAACTGGAAGTCGGCGTACCGAGTGGAGGCGGATATGGGATGGGAATAGGTGGGAGAGTGATGCTCAGCCGCTCCATGATTCCACAGATTGGCATTCCGATGGGAGGGGGGAGCACAGTGCAAGGAGAAGAAGACAAAGAAAAAGAAGAGGGCGAGGAAGAAAAAGACAAGAGGAAAATTCTCACTCAAGCCGACGTCGACAAACTCGCGGCGCTGCAGAAGCGGATTTTCGAAACGCTCGATTTCTATTTCACGATGCAAACGGAAATCAACCATGCGACGGCTGCGACGGAGAAAAAAACGATGTTCGCGCCGAACCGGCAACTGCAATCGCTCTCGCAATATCGGTACTATTTCGACGGACAGAACCGCTTGGATTCGTACCAAATCAACCAGCTTCTCAATCCGAACCAGCCGGGATTCAGCTATAACGAATTCCTCACGACGCTCTCGCAAACCTTGCCGATTCTCGACAAGTTGGTCAAGGATTCCGGTTACGCCGACGGTGTCAACAAAGACGCGCTTACCGCGGATTGCGTCAAGCGGTTCGACGATTTGATCGCGGCGAAGGAAAACGATCCCGATACCGCGGTCACGAAAATCGTGAAAGATTATCGTTTCTCGCAATCGCAGGTGAGACTCAATCGCGGCGAAGAATCCCCGGACGAGATACTCAAGACCCTCGCCAAACTCGAAGAGGAACGTAAAGAAGCGACGGAAAAGCAGGAAACGTACCCGGCGACGAAAATGTTCCTGCTCGCTATGATTTACGCACAAAACAACCGTTTCGAGGACGCGATCCAAGCGCTCGACGAAATTCCGTTCACTTCCGCCGCGGATGTGAAGCTGCGGGAAACGATCGTGCTGCAACTTTATCCGCGCTCGGAACAGAACGAGAGCATGCGCAAGCGTGCCCAGGCTGCGATCGATAAACTGCTCGGATATCAGTTGAGCTCCGAGGAACTCATGACGCTCCGTTCGTCGCTGCGCATGTTCGACCGGCTTGAAGAAGCGGACGCGATCCGGGACCGGCTCATGTTAATAGCCAATGACATGAACACGATGGGGAATCTGCTCGAAGAACTGCGCGGCGATTCGGCCAACCAGGAGCAAGCAGTCCAGTTCGCGCTGAAAGTCTTCCGCAGCCCCGCGCTTTCCGGCCCGCAGGCGATGCGTAACGATTCGTACGCCCGGTACTTGAAAACGCGGGCGCTGGACATCCTCAAGTCGGCGGGCAAACTCGAAGAGATTATCGAACAGATCGAAGCCCAGTGGAAGAGTTCGCCCGGCTCGTTTGATCTCATGGCGTCGCTGGCCGACATCTACCAACGCGCCGACCGGACCGAGGACGCCAAGCGAATGGTCGAGGAAATGGCGAAACAGGTTCCCGACGACGCCCAAAAAATGCTCTCCTATTCCACGGTGCTACGCGGTTTGAACATGAACGACCAGGCCGTTCAGTGGACGATCAAAGCGCTTGAAAAGGATCCGAAACTCTTTTTCAACAACTACTGGGAATACCAGCGGACGTTCAACGAGGCGGGCCAAACGGACAAGCTGCTCGACTTCCTCAAAAAGATGAAACCGGCCGACATGATGCAAAACATGCACGCCGTGACGAGCGTGATCACCGACATGATGCGCAATGACGCCGCGAAAGAGAAAGCGCGGGCATTGTTCGAGCATTTCTGGAATTTGAAAGACGGATCGCAAAACGAAAAGGACAACATGCGTCGCGCGTTGATCGATCAAATGATTTTCAACACGAACGATGAATTTTATCCGTATTTCAACGAAGTGATCCTCAAAGCGATCGCCAAAAAAGACAAAAAACAAACGGCGTCCAACCAGCCGCAAGTCTATTACGGCGACAGTAATCCCAACGCGACCCGGGGCTGGTCGTCGGATCGTTCGTATTCGCTCTCCGAATCGCTCCTGACCATGGCGGAAGGGAAAAACAAACTCGACGATCTGCGAAAAGAGGTCGACGAAGTTCTCGCCGCGTACGGCGATGACGACCTGAAAGATCAAGAAAACGCGCAGCGCCGCAATTACGCCCGGATTTTCTCCGCCCTGCTCGATCTGAAACTCAAGCAGGTCGATCAGGGAATCGAAGCTCTCGAAGAGCTGCGTAATGATAAGAACGCGCAAACGCAATCGACTCTCAACGAATCCGCGACGGCGATCACGCAACAGCTCGAAGCCGTCGACAATCAGAAAGCGACCGATCTGGCGGTGTCATTTTGCGAAACGGCGATCAAATCGCAAGGTTCGCGAGGCGGCTATGTCGATTCGTTCCTCGAACGAAAATTGGTGCTGCTCTACCTGAAATCGGGCAATCCGGACAAGGGGAAAGAGCGTGCGCTCACGGCGATCAAACGCGATCTGCGTCTGGTCAAACAGATGGGAACGAATCACAATATTCAAATCGGCAATCAGTACTACAGCATTTACGAGTTGTCCGAGTCGATCAAACAATTCGGCAACGCGCTGAAAAACGGCGGCGGAGCGTTGGACTTGCTGTTGGTCTATCGGCAACAGTGCGACGGACAACCGTGGTATCGAAACTTGATGGACAATCAAAATTTCCGGCATTACGCCGACCAGATCAAAGAACCGTTCACGTCGCTCGCGGAACGAATCACCGCCGAAGACTACGCCGCGAACATCGGCATGTTCCTCCCGATTTCCGCCGACGAAATATCCGAAACGGAAAACGGCGACGACGTCAAGGAAACCGCGGCCGTCAAACCGCCGCTCGAATTGGGCATTTCGCTCTTCCCCGGAGGAGACGAACCCCGCGTCGAATCGAAGCTTTACGCCGGTTTGAAAATCCTCGCGCAAAACGATCCGGAAAAATTCGCGAAAGTCCGTACCGCGATTGATTCTCTCCGAAACGAGTTCCCGGACGATCCGACGGTCCTGCTCGCGAACGTTTATTTCGATTGCGTCGAAGGAAACGTCGAGACGGTCGTTCGTGATGTCAAAGCGTGCGCGGCTTGGACGACCGGCGATGCGGCGAAGAATGACACCTCCGACCAGGTCTACCTCGGAATGTGGATGATCGCCGACGAACTGTACCAAAAGCCGGACTCCGAACTGACGAAACGGCTCGAAAGCGATTGCGAAGCGTTGACCCAGTTCGCGGTCCGATTCGTCGGACGGAAAATCGAGAACCGCAATGCCGGCATGAAGAGCGAAGGAGAAGCACTCCACAAACGGATCCTGCAAGTCGTGCCCCCATCGGTCGCGGACAAAATCACGATCACGATTTCCGAAAGCGCCCTGGAAACTTCGCTTTTCTTGGGGGGACGATTCATCGACGATCTCAATTCTCGCTATATCGCTATTCGTGAACAGTATGTCGACGCGATCAAGGCGAAAAACGCGAAAGCTGTTTTGAATGTTTTTGAAAACGTATTCAAAAACGGCTGGCCGACACTGGAGAATACCGGTTATTTGCACGTCGATTACGCGCAAGCGAAAATTTCGCTCTGGCTTCTGTACCGATCTTTGGACGCTATGGAAGAATCGAAAACCGACCCGTTTTTCCCCTCCGAGGCTTTGATGAATATCGTTTTACCGCAACAAAAACATAAAACGATCTTCCTCGGCTTCCACGACGATTTGGGCGGATTCAACGGCGAATTCCATTCGCTCGGCGGTCTGCTGATCGATTGGGCGATCAAAGCGAACCGGCTCGACGACGTCAAAGCGCGGCTTGACGCCATGGCAACAATTCACGACGGAGAGAACCCGTTCGGGACGGGCTCCGTGTTGAAAAGAGACGATATGATCGGGATGCGGGATTGCATGCTGTTCACGATCACGGCCAAGACGAACGCCATGGACGAATTCAAAGGCTGGGCCGGGGAATACATGAAGAATCTCACGAACGCGAGCCACGCACCGGCCCAACGGGCTCGCAACGCCATATACGTGCTTTTCGCCATAGACGATCTTGGCGTCACGCCCGAGACGTTGGAGCTTTTTGACGCCGCTCTCCCCTTGTACGAACACGGATCGAGATTCCCGAGATACGCGTATTACCTGATCCGCAAGCATTGGCCGGCGCTGATCGATTCCGGTTTGGACCACTCGAAAGAGTCGGCCGTCGATTGGGCTCGAATGTATCGCAAGATCACGAAAGATTCGGACAGCCAACAGTATCCGGATCCGTTCCGGCGAACGATCGATCATCGGTTGCTGCTCGAAGCGACCAAGGCCGTCGAAGCAAACGAACTCGCGCTCGCCGTCGCGATCGTGAAGTACTTTGCGGAAGAACCGGTCGGTTCCCCCCGGTATCTCGACATGACATCACAGATTGACGCCTTGGAAAAGCGGCTTGGTTCGATGTCCGAAGAGGAACGAAAAACGCTCTTGGGCGATTTCGATCTGTCCCAAGTCGCGAAAAAGGGGACGATGCAAAAAGACGAACAGGCAGGCAAACCGAAAACCGCCGACAACGCCGGATTGCCGGAACTGCCGTCCGGGAAGCTCGTTTACGAAACGGATTTCGAGTCCGGCGTCGACCCGAACTGGTCGACCGATCGTCGTGAGACCACGCCGAAGGGACTGCGAACGTACCTCGGCGATTTCTCCAACGAGCCGGTCGAATTCCGGTGGAACGATCTTCCGGAGCACAAATATCTGCGTATCAAATTCGATTTGTTCATTTTAGGAGGAGCGGATGGTCTCATGGGTTATTCTTCCCATTTCGGGGTCGATACCTGGGAATTGACGCTTGACGCCAAATCGAAATTGATCGGGACGTCGTTTTCCAATTTCCGCAAGGACGATTACGACCAGAAACAATCGTATCCGGACGATTATCCGCCGCTTTTCGGGATCGAGCCCGAGTGGTACGGTCGGGTGAAGAGTGACAGTATGTGGGGCGACAATCTCGAACTCGGCTTTTATCTCGGTCGGGAAGGGGCCGTCGAGAACAATACGTTGGACAACCTCAAAGGGGCCGTGTACGCCGTCGACCTGGTTGTACCGCACGATCAGCCGGAGTTGCTCCTCAAGTTTACCACCCAATTCCAGGACGGACCTTACGTGGTCGTTTTGTACAACGACTCGTTCGGCGAATCATGGGGCATCGACAATTTCCGGGTCGAAACGCTTGACGCCCCTTGGAACGCAACCGACGACGAACTGAAACAATGCTTCGACGCGATGTTCGGAACGAACGGCGTCAAATCGAACGCGGCCCGCTGGAGGCTCGTCGCCGCCGGGGACAAGACGGTCGATTTCCTCACGCAATGGATCGCCGATCCCAACAACGCGGGCAAGCTCAAGGAAATCCGTACACCGGGCAACTTCCACGGTTTCCGAATCCTGCGGCTGTTGCAACTGCTCGATTCCCCCGCCGCGGAAAAAATGAAAGCGACGATTTTCGAATCGGAAAATCCGAAGTGAACCGGATCACGGCGAATCGAAATTCAGCGGCAAGATGCAACTTGCAGAGATGTCGATGGCGTCAAAGCGGGTGACTTGTTCTCTGTCCGTTTTTCGCTTTTTCGCTGACGCATATCAGGCTTGACAACCCACAATCTCCGGATAAACTTGCGCGAGACTCCGGATGGATGCCCGAGTGGTTTAAGGGACCGGTCTTGAAAACCGGCGTACGTCCGCGTACCGTGGGTTCGAATCCCTCTCCATCCGTTGCCCGGGAAACCCAATGGTTCCCGGGTTTTTTGTTGGTTTCCCTTGATTTTTAAGGGGTTTTCTTGTGTCTTGACCAAGCCGATTCTTGTCGTTAAACTGCTATTGATCGCTACTTTTTACTAGCGTTTGCTAGCGTTTATCAAAAAAACTACACAAGATTTGCACAAGATTATGGGGTCCCTGCTCAAAAACTCCTATACAATCGACCTCCCGCCGGGG
>JAVBPO010000167.1:0-20122 GCA_031549565.1 Thermoguttaceae bacterium | reverse complement strand
GAGGTATTCCGAAGCATCTGGTTTCAAGCCGTGTTCGCAACATAATGCGTGTTGCCGGATGCACCAGATTCTTCCCTCCGTGAGTACACTTCGTTCAGAATGACAACTCACGACCCGGAAAATTTGCGCGCACCCAACACGGGTCTCGTTCGCAATCGTTCCAAGTACGTCAGATTGCTTTCGAGCATGTCGGGATGGGTCAGCATTTCGTCAAGGGTCAAGTAGAGAACCTCTTCGACTTCGTCCCGGTTCGGGAGCGGCGTTTGGCTCGGTTCCAACTCGGCAATCCACCATTGCAGATGAACTTTCCACGGCGTGATATTTTCCCAATCGAACCGGATCGGACGAACCGCGATGCCGAGTTCTTCATGGAATTCGCGAACAAGCGCTTCTTGCGGCGTTTCGCCCGGCTCGATTCCGCCGCCGGGAAAACAGAGTTTGCCCGGTGCAAGGACCGTCTGCGATCGTCGAATCACAAGATACCGCCCCCGCTCGACAATCACCCCGACGACACCGTATCGATCGATTTGCTGTTGCATTTTGTTTGAATTCTGAGCTTCTGTTAGGCTTTCGCCAGAAATTGGCGGGCAAGTTTTGTCATTCTGAACGCAGTGTACTCACGGAGTGAAGAATCTGGTGCTTCTTGGCAACACGTATTGCATTACGTGTCCGGCTTGAAACCAGATGCTTCGGAGTACCTCAGCATGACATGAGCGACACGTTATTCGTAAACTTGCCGCTTATTTTTGGTGGAAGCCTTATATTCGCTCGCTTGGGCTTCCCGCTCTGTTTCTTATTTCTCATTTCTTATTTGTCTCTGTTCCGCAAGTTTCGCTTCGCTTCACGTGCGGCTCTTTATTTTCTTTTTTTCCCTGATACGATAAAGGGATCCTCACCATTTTACGCCTATGTCGTTTTCGTCTTTGGAACAGTTCGTCGACAATCGCCTCAATCCGATTCTCGTGCGGGAGCTGCGGCAGATGGTCCGGAGCCGGTTCATCGTTGCCATGCTCAATCTGTATGTCGGGCTGTTGGTGTTCGTCTGCTTGAGTACGGTCGCGTTTTCCACGTTTTTGCAGGAGGAAGGGGCCGGACGGAATCTGTTCGGGATCCTTGCCTCGATTATGGGGGGCGCGACTTTTTTCGTCGTCGTTCTTTATACCGGAATCGTTACCTCCGGGGAACGGATCAACGCCGATCTGATGTACTCTTCGGCGATCAAGCCCTGGCAGATCGTCTTGGGCAAATTCGAGTCCGGTTTGCTTCTGTCGCTCCTTTTATTCAGCGCCGTTTTTCCGTTTTTTACGCTCGCTTATCTTCTTCGCGGACTCGATCTTTTGACGTTTCTTCGGACCGTCTACCTGATTTTTCTCCTGATTCACACATTCAACTCGGTCGTGATCTTCGTCGCCTGCGCGATTCGGACGACGGTGCAGATGGTGTTCGTCGGCTTCTTTCTCGTCTTCCCCTTCTTTTACATGGTCAGCGGATCCCTCTATTTTCTGTCGTCCTATCCGATTTTCGGATTCGCCGGAACGGGAGATACGCTCCTGACCGCGACGCTCTTTGCGCTGAGCATCATCGGCTTTTTCCTGGTCGGAGCGATCGTGATCATTTCGCCGAACTCGTCGAACCGAATGCTCCCGATGCGGCTGTTTCTTTCGATTTGGCTTCTCCTTTCGCTCGGCTTCGTTCTCTATTTCCGATCGATCTGGGGCGTCGGGTTCGTCGATTCCTTTGATGTCTGGTGTACGCTTCACATTGTCATGCTCGGGGCGTTCATCCCGTTTCTTACGTCGGAGCGGGACGAATGGAACTTTCGGATACGCCGCACGATTCCACGCGTTGCGCTGTTTCGTTTGTTCGTCTTTCCGTTCTACACCGGGGCCGCTTGCGGTCTCGTCTGGTGGTTGGGGTATCTCGGGGCGATCTCCGTCGCGTTCAGCTTTCTCGGCGACCTTTCGAAACTCCAAGAGCACGACATGATCAATTCGTTCTGTTTACTCTTGTTCATTTTCGATTATTTCTACACGGCGCTGATCCTTCGGACTCAGTTTCTCTCGAAGTGGATCACGCCGGGCAAAACCTGGGCGATCGCGTTGACAATGGGCGCCGTCGGATCGCTCGGTTCGGCGTTCATTTACTTTTTAATGACGTTTCAAGACAAGAAGCTCCAGTTCATGGAATATTACGACGAAAGTCTCCTGTCGATTCTCAATCCGTTCCAACTGATGTTTCAACTGGAGTTCTCCGGCTCCTCTTCCAGCGGGCTGCTTCCCCAGAGTTACGGGGCGCTCGTTTGGGCCGCGGCGTTGCTTCCGTATCTGATTTACTGGCTCCTGGTTCGTCTGGTCCATTTTTCCCCGGAGCCGACCGACGACATGCTGACCTACGAGCGGGCCGTCGGAGTCAGCCCGGCGTTTGACACGAAGTGAGCGCCAAAACATTCGGCAAACAGGTCAAAATCGCTCTCGAAACGCTCGTCCGGTGGTTCGATCAAGCCGACGCCGCTCGGCAGCATAATCCGGCGGAGGTTTACGAAGCGTGTTTGACCGTCCTGATACGGCTCGCGTTCGTTCTCCCGACGGAGTCGCTTCCGGCGGAATTGCGCGAAGCCGCCGATCGGTACGGGGAAGAATCGCTGGAACACCGTTTCGAAGCTTGGCCGCGATTGCCGGTGTTGAGCGGAACCTTGTTCGCGCCCGATCGATTTCCGTTTCTTCAAGAGACTCCCCCGGATGATCGAACGATTCTAAGTCTGTTGAACGCTCTGCAAGTCGCCGAAGCGGACGACGTGAAGCGGATCGGACACGTGTACGAAAGCTTGCTCGACTACACCGTCAAACGGCGCGACGAACCTAACGCCGCAAAACATCCTTGCGTCGACGGTCCAGATTCGTTGATCGTAACACCCAGCCCGGACCGCCGTAAAACCGGAACGCATTACACGCCGCAATCATTGACCGAAGAAATCGTCCGCGCGACGCTGGAACCGTTGGTCTACGACGGCCTGGCGGACGGCAAACCGGTTGCGGAATGTCGTCTCAAAAAACCGGAAGAAATTTTGTCGCTGAAAATCTGCGATCCGGCGATGGGGAGCGGGGCGTTTCTCGTCCAGGCTTGCCGTTGGCTCGGCGCCCGACTGGTCGAGTCATGGGAGATTGAAAAAACGAACGGCTTGAGAATCGTCGAATCGGTTGCGCAAAAAGAAACGGCGGCGATGCGGCTCGTCGCGGAGCATTGCCTGTACGGCGTCGACATCGATCCACGGGCCGTAGAATTGGCAAAGCTTGCGATCAACCGGATCGCGGGGGGAAACGAACTGCCACTCGGGTGTTGGGAACGTCGCTTCCGAGTCGGCGATTCGTTGCTCGGCGAACCGCTTTTCTCTTGGGTGAAAGTGTTTCCCGACGTTTTCTGCGGAGTCGATCCCGGGTTTGACGCCATTGTCGGCAATCCCCCGTTCATGGGCGGGCGAAAAATGCGAAAAGCTCTCGGTGACGCCTCTGTTAAGCGGCTGAAAACGGAATGGCCTCACGCGAGTTTAAACGCCGATTTTTGTGCGTTTTTCTTTCTTCGCGGTGCGGCCCTGTTGCGAAAAAACGGAACACTCGGACTCCTGGCTCCCGACACGATCGCCCAAGGTGACACCGCGAGAACGGGGTTGGTGTTTCTCACGGAGCGATCCGGTTTCACGATTCGGAATGCCGTTTCGTCCTTTCCTTGGCCGGGAAAAGCGACCGTCGTCGCCGCCTGGGTCGTTCTTCAGCACGGGGATTGGCAAGGAAAAAAATGCCTCAACGGCGAAATCGTCGAGCGGATTTCGCCGATTCTCGACGAAGGCGGTTCGTGGGGAAAGACTCCCGTTTTTCCTGAAAATCGCGCAATCAATTTCCAAGGCTCGGTCCTTGCGGGGGAGGGATTCGTCCTTTCCCGTGAAGAAGCCGAGCAGTATATTAACGAACGAAAAAGCAATGCCGCCGTGATTTTCCCGTACCTCGGCGGATATGATCTGAAGTCGGCGCCGACGTTCGAGGCGACTCGCTGGGTGATTGATTTTCGCGACTATTCCCTGGCGTGTTGCGAACGGGAATGGCCCGAGCTTTTGGAACGGATCCGCCGCCGGGTGAAACCGGACCGGGATCGCGCGAGCCGGGCCGCTCATCGACGGTATTGGTGGCATCACGGCGACAAACGTCCCGCCCTTTACGACCGGATCCGGCGCAACGAATTCGTTTTCGCCCTCGTCCGGCATGCGAAACATCTCGCCTTGGCCAGGGTTTCGACGCGACAAGTGTTTCAGGAATCGCTCTGTCTGCTCGATCTTCCGAACTGGACCGCCTTTGCCGCGATCCAATCGACGTTGCACTACGTGTGGGCCAAACGCGGCAGTTCGACCTTGGGCGAAGGGCTTCGATACACGCCGTCCGATTATTTCGACACGTTTCCATTTTTGCATTTGCAATCGAACGAAATGGAAAGAATCGGCGAGGAATATTACGCTTTTCGCCAAAACACGATGCAAGAGTTCGGAGAAGGGTTGACCGACATCTACAACCGATTTCACGACCCGGAAAAATCGGATCGGAAAATCGCGGAATTTCGAGAGCTTCGGCGTCAAATGGACGAAACAACCTGCGCGGCATACGGTTGGGACGACTTGAAGTTGGATCACGATTTTCGCAAGGTCCCCTACCTCCCGGCGAACGACCGTATCCGCTTTACGATCAGCGAACAAGCCCGTTTGGAAATTTTGCGACGTTTTACCGTGTTGGCAGCGGGCACGGTCCCGTGGTTATCGAATACACAATGCACCGCCGCTCTGTTGCAGTAGCCGAAAAAAAGGATTATAGTCTTGGGTAAAGGTTTCAGGCATCAGACGGCAGATTTCAGATTTGATATCTGCCGTCTGCCGTCTGCCGTCTGCCGTCTCCCTCCTTCTACCCATACTGCTATGAAAATCACCCGTCGCTCGTTGCTCAAAAGTGCGGCCGCTGCCGCTGTTTCCGCACCGATGTTCGTTCCGCGGAGCGTCTTCGGTACTCCCCAAAAAGCGTCCCCGAACGAACGGGTCGTGATCGGACATATCGGGGTCGGTAATCAAGGCGGACACCTGTTCCGCGCGATCCAACCTTGCGAAGACGCGCAAAGCATCGCGGTCGCCGATTGTTTCACGGATCGTCGGGACGCGTACGCCGACGCCTGCGGCGGGAAAGCGTACAAAGACTTCCGCGACATTCTCGCCCTCAAGGACGTGGACGCCGTGATCATCGCGACGCCGGACCATTGGCACGTTCCGATCGGTCTCATGGCTGCCCGGGCCGGAAAAAGCGCGTACATCGAAAAGCCGCTCGGACTCACGTTGGAGCAGAATCTTCTCTGTTTGAAGGAATTCAAAAAGCTTGATCGTATCTTCCAGTACGGGACGCAACAACGTTCGCAGCACCACTGCTGGTACGGTTGCGAGCTGGTCCGTCGCGGCGTCATCGGCGAAGTTCACACGATCGAAGTCGACGCTCCCGACGGGCACGGCGGCGGTTCGCTCCAGGAAATCCCGGTTCCGGAAGGTTTCGATTACGAAATGTGGATCGGTCCCGCCCCGATGAAACCGTACACCGCCGACCGCTGCCGGCCGGACGGGACGTACATGGTATACGATCAATCGATCGGATATCTCGGCGGCTGGGGCGCGCATCCGCTGGACATCATGGTCTGGGGAAGCGAAGCGGATTTGTCCGGCCCGATCAGCGTCGAAGGGACCGGCGTTCACAAGGACGACGAACTGATGGACGCCGTGTACAATTGGGACATGAAAATCAAACTCGGCAAAGTCGATCTGATTTTCAAGCCGGGGGGCGATCGCACGAAATTCATCGGCGACAAAGGTTGGATTCAGGTCCGCCGCGCCGGAATCGAAGCGAGCGATCCGGAAATTTTGAAGACGAAACTCGACGAGGACAAACCGATTCTCCAGCGTAGCGATAATCATTACAACGATTTCGTACAGGCCGTGAAGCATCATCGCCCGGCGGTTTCGCCGCTGTTCGACGCGGTCCGCAGCGATAACCTGAGCCAGCTTTGCGACATCGCGGTCCGGACGAAGGAAAAAATCGTTTGGGACCCGACCAAAATGGAGTTCCTGACCGCTTCCGCCGACGCGAAAAAAATGTTCGCCCGCCCGATGCGCAGTCCCTGGACGCTGTAAATTCCGATCGTTATTTTGGCGTCTTGAAGGGACGTGGTGTCAGTTACCCCCGGAGTCAATCGGAAGAAAACAGTTAGATGGTCGCAACCAAAACGCGGTCCCCTCTCCCTCTGGGAGAGGGCTAGGGTGAGGGTGAAGCGGCAAACAGCTCCACCCCCTCACCCTAACCCTCTCCCCCGGGCTACCGGGGGAGAGGGGACCGTCTGGTACAAAACTTTCTGTCGAGAGCCAGACGGAACCTTCGTCCCCCGTCGATTCACTAACATCCCAAAGCCCATGAACGATTACCAAATTGTCGTGTCTTTCTTCGCCGCCGTCGGTGTGATCTATGTCGCGATTGGCATTCCTTTGTGGTGGAAAATTGTTCCCCCAAACTCATTTTACGGATTTCGAACTCCCAAAACACAGTCTTCTCCGGAAATTTGGTACGACGTGAATGAATTCGGCGGCAAACAAATGACTCTGTTTGGAACCGCATTTATCATCGTTTCCATTCCCTTGCTGATTTTATCGGGCTACGGGATTCGTCTCGGAGATACGAAAGTCCTATTCGGCGCATTGGTGGTATTGTCGCTTTTGCCTGTCATTATATCGTTCATTTACTATTTTCGTCGTTATTTGAAATAAAAGCCAACCGCGTTTTTTGGGAGAATTTCATGTTTCATGCCTTATGTTTGATTGCCGTTGCGGCGACACAAGTCGTCAATCCCCGCGTCAACGATCGGATCGAACCGGTCGGCGTCGATACGGAGCGCATCGTTTTCAGTTGGAATCTCGCCGACGAGAAACCTGACACCAAGCAGGAAGAGTATCGGATCACCGTCGGCGATCTGTGGGACACCGGCTGGGTGAAGTCGCGACAATGTATCGAAATTCCTTACGAAGGAAAACCGTTGAAATCCTCGACGAAATACGATTGGTCCGTCGAAATCAAAAACAATCGCGGCGAAATCGCGAAGCTGGAAAAACCGGCATCGCTCACGACCGGCGTGCTCCAACCGTCCGATTGGAAAGCGAAGTGGATTTCCATGGACCGGACCGACCAGGATCCGATGCCGATCTTTCGAAAATCGTTTCAAATCGATCCGAACAAGAAAATCGAAACGGCGGTCGTACATATTTGCGGACTAGGGCATTTCGAGTTGAATCTCAACGGCGAAAAAGTCGGCGATCGTTATGGAAAACACTTCATCGATCCCGGCTGGACGAATTACAAGAAAACGTGCTTGTATGTTTCGTTTGATCTCACCGATTCGCTCAAGTCCGGTGAGAACACGTTCGGCGTGCTTTTGGGCAACGGAATGTACAATGTCCCCGGCGGGCGGTACGTCAAATTCACCGGTTCGTTCGGACCGCCGAAAATGATCTGCCAACTTCACGTCCGCTACGCCGACGGAACCGAGCAGCTTGTTTGCTCCGACGACACGTGGAAAGCGTCGCCCGGTCCGATCGTGTTTTCGTGCGTTTACGGCGGCGAAGACGTCGACGACCGCCGCACCGAAACCGGCTGGAATAAGCCGGGTTTCAAGGAAAATGACAACTGGAAAAACGCGACAGTCGTCGACGGACCCGGTGGACGACTCCGCCCGCAGGAAGCCCCGCCGATTACCGTTGCGGAAACGAAAAAACCGATTTCGCTGGAGCGGCTGAGCGACGGACGGTACCGGGCCGACTTCGGATACAATTTCTCCGGCCGCCCCCGGGTCGTTTTGCAGGGCAAAGCGGGCCAAACGGCAACGGTCAAAACGGCGGAAATCGTCGACCGGATCTGGGACGGACATTCGTACACCTTGACGTTACGCGGCGAGGGCAAGGAATTGCTGCTCCCGAAATTCACCTATTTCGGTTTCCAATTTCTTTATCTCGAAGGGGCGGTCCTGGAAAAAGATCGGACCGAAGCGGACGCCGACAAGCCGACGCTCGTTTCGTTCGAGGCCGACTTCACGACCAGCAGTTGCGAAAAAGTCGGCTCGTTCCAGTGCAGTAATGAATTGCTGAACGACATCGATCTGATGATCGACCGTTCGGTCCGGAGCAATTTGGCGAGCGTCCTGACCGACTGCCCGCACCGCGAGAAGCTCGGTTGGCTCGAAGTTCCGCACCTGATGGGCCCGTCGATCATGGGCCGGTACGACGTTCACAATTTGTACCGAAAAATCTGCCGCGACACCACCGAATCGCAACTGGAAAACGGACTCGTTCCCGACATCGCCCCGGAATACACGCGGTTCGAAGCCGGATTTTTCGAAACCGCCGAATGGGGAAGCGCCTGCGTTCAGATTCCGTGGTTGCTGTACCAGTATTATGGAGATCGTGATATCCTCGAAAAACAACGCGACACCATGGAAAGATACGTCGAGTATTTGGATTCGACTCGCAAATCAAACGATAAAGGACTCGTCAAAGCGGGACTGGGCGATTGGTACGATTGGTCCGAGGAAAGATCCCACGCCGGCTATTCACAGCACACTCCGGGCGAATTGACCGCGACGGCGATTTTCATCGACGATCTGGTCAAAATGCTTTTGTCTTTGGGTGTACTCAAGGATTTTCAGGCAATGAAGCAATACGCAAGCATTCTCGAAGACGCCAAAAAAAACTACTTGACGGCGTATTACGATCCGAGTACGAAAAAATATGGCACCGGTTCCCAATCGTCTTTGGCCGAATCATATCGACTTCCCGGACTCGACCGGAAAGAAGGAAAGGAAATCGCCGATCAGTTGGTTGCTAAAATCGAATCGGAGAACTACAAACCTTCGGTCGGCGAGGTGTCCCACGTTCGCTTGATCCGTGCTTTGGTGGATGAGGGACGCAACGACGTACTCTGGAAAATGGTTCACCGCACCGACAAGCCGGGCTACGGGTACATGCTCCGCGAAAAAGGCATGAAAACGCTCTCGGAAACCTGGGACGGCCCCGGCAGTTCGATGAACCACTGCATGTTCGGGCATATTCAGGAATGGTTTACAGGAACGATCGTTGGTATCAATTTGGCCGATTCAACGATTCTGGATGGAACCGATAGTGGTTTTCCGACGCGATTCATCCTCAACCCGACGCCGGTCGGTGATCTCACGTGGGCGAAGGGGCATTACGATTCGGTTTACGGGCGGGTCGAAAGTTCGTGGAAGATCGCTGACGGCAAATTCCAATACCGCTGCGTGATCCCGGCGAACACGACGGCGACGGTTCGACTGCCGAAAGAATACGTGAACTCCGCGACGGTGAACGGCAAGCCGGCAAGCGGCCCGGTTCTGGAACTCGGCAGCGGAACGTACGAAATCGAATCGGAACCTTAAGCCGCACTCCCAAGAGAGCGAAAACGGATTGGAGTTTCACCAGAATCAGAGCCGCGCACGCAGTAAGCGGTATTGTGGTTTACATTTCGTAAACGGCATGGACTGCGTGCGAGGTTCTGATCAAAACCAAAAGTTCTACACAACTTTTGCGGCGTCCCCTCTTACGAACATCCCATGCTTTTACCGCAATTGTAGCACAGGTAACAATTCCCCGCCCGGACACAGATCGCGCCGCACGAATCGCAGGCCGGGGCGTCCGATTGGAAATTCGCGAACTGATCGCTCGGATTGCGGAGCTCTTCGTACGTGCTGACTTCCGAATCGATAATTGCGACAGAAACCGACGGGTGAGGCTTTTCTCCGGCAGGGGGGACTGCGGTCTTTTCAGGAGCCGCGGGAGTTTCCGCTTTTTTGGCGATCGGTTCCTTTTCCTTCTTCGCGGCGGGGGCCTCTTCGTGAGCCGGACCATGATGGGGAACCGGATTCACGTCCGGCAGGAACGTTTTGCCAAGCCAACGGAAAATGTAATCGACCACGCTCTTGGCGATCGGAATGTCCGGGTTCTTCGTGTAACCCATCGGCTCGAACCGGGTGTGCGAAAATTTATCCGCGTATACCTTCAGCGGAACGCCGTACTGCAAACTCATCGAAATCGCGGTTCCAAAACAGTCCATCAGGCCGCCGATCGTGCTTCCTTCCTTCGCCATGGTGATGAACAGTTCACCCGGGCGGCCGTCCGGATAGAGCCCGACGGTAATGTACCCTTCGTGCCCGGACACGTTGAACTTATGTGTTACGGATTTTCGCGTATCGGGCAATCGTTCCCGTTTCGGGGGTGCGGTTTCCTTTTTCTTCTTTTTCTTGCCGTCTTCTTCGGCGAGCGGTTTGCCGCATTTTTCGCACGTTCCTTCGGCGGTTTTCGCGGTATCACCGGCTTTGCCCGTGGAAAGCGGTTGCGCCGACTTGGAACCGTCGCGATAGATCGCAAGGGCTTTCAGGCCGAGTTCCCAACCGAGCATGTAAGCGTCGGCGACGTCCTGAACGGTCGCGTGGGACGGCATGTTGACCGTTTTGGAAATTGCGCCGGAAATGAACGGTTGCGCCGCGGCCATCATCCGCACGTGCGCGTCCCACGGAATGCAGCGATTGCTCCCCGGCGTCGGGAACGCACAGTCGAAAACCGGCAAATGCTCTTCCAGAAGCGGCGGCGCCCCGGCGATCGTTCCGTTTTCCTCGATCCAATGCTTGATCGTTTCGAGGTCCGACTGCGAATACCCGAGCGTCGTCAGCGCGAGCGGGACCGTGTTGTTGACGATCCGCAGCGTCCCGCCGCCGGCGAGCTGCTTGTACTTGACCAGCGCGATGTCCGGTTCGATTCCCGTGGTGTCGCAGTCCATCATGAAACTGATCGTTCCGGTCGGGGCAAGCACCGTCGATTGGGCGTTACGGAAACCATGTTGCTTTCCGGCGTCGAGCACTTCGTCCCAGAGTTCCCGGGCGGCGGTTTTCAGGTATTTCGGGCACATGGAAATCCGATTCACGGCATCCCAGTGCATATCCATGACCTTGCTCATCGGCTCCTTGTTCTCGGCATATCCCGCGAACGGCCCGACGATCCCGGCGATTTCCGCGCTCGTTTTGTACGCCGCCCCATGCATCAGGGCCGTAAGCACGCTGCACAAACCGCGGGATTCGTCCGAATCGTACGGCAATCCGAGGCTCATGATCAAGCTGCCCAGGTTCGAGTATCCCAAGCCGAGCGCGCGATATTTGTGCGAATTCTCCGCGATTTTCTTGATCGGATAACTCGCCCGGTCGACGATGATGTCCTGCGCGATGTAAATCACGCGGCACGCTTTGACGAAACGCTGGTGATCGAACAATCCTTCCGGGGTCCGGAACCGCATCAGGTTGATACTTGCCAGGTTGCACGCGGAATCGTCGAGGAACATGTATTCCGAGCACGGGTTCGACGCGTTGATTCGTCCCGAGTTCGGGCAGGTGTGCCAGCGGTTGATCGTGGTGTCATATTGAACGCCGGGATCGCCGCAGGACCAGGCGGTGTCGGCGATCTTGTCGAACACTTCCCGGGCGGGATATTCCGGGCCGTTTTTGTTGGGATCGGTAACCCACTTCGTCGTCCAGAGTTTATTCTCCTTGACCGCTTGCATGAAATCATCGGTCAACCGGATGGAAAGATTCGCGTTTTGATAAAGGATTGAAGAGTACGCTTCATCGTAAGACAGCCCGTCCCGCATGAGAAGTCGCCCTTTTTCCTCTTCGCGATGTTTGCAGTCGATGAAGTCCATGATATCCGGGTGAGTGACCTTGAGCGACTGCATTTTCGCGGCCCGGCGAGTTTTTCCGCCCGATTTCACGACGGCCGCGATTTGATCGTACACCCGCATGAACGAGAGCGGACCGGACGGTTTGCCGCCGCCGGAGAGTTTTTCGCGGCAGGAGCGAATCGTCGACAGGTCGGTTCCGGTTCCACTGCCGAATTTGAAAAGCATCGCTTCGCTTCGGGCCAGCTCCATGATTGCTTCCATGTTATCTTCGACGCTCTGGATGAAACACGCCGACGCTTGCGGGAATTCGTAGGAATTTTCCGGCTGGACCGCCTCCCCGGCGGCTTCGCTCCAATGCCAGGTGCATTTCGCGCCGCTGATTCCGTACTGCGGCTGGAGGCCGACATTGAACCAAACCGGCGAGTTGAACGAAGCGTGCTGGTGCAGCAAGAGCCAAGTCAGTTCTTTGTAGAAAAGCTCCGCGTCGATCTTGGACGCGAAATATCCGTCGGCGTGTCCCCAATCGGCAATCGTCCGGCTAACCCGATAGATCAGTTGTTTAATGCTTTTTTCCCGTTGCGGCGTGTTCGGTTCGCCGTAAAAATACTTGCTCGCGACGACATTGACGGCCAGTTGCGTCCAATCTTTCGGGAATTCGCAGTCGTTTTGCTCGAAAAAGACGCTCCCGGCGTCCCCTTTGATTGTCGCGGTTCGTTTTTCCCACTGGACGGTCTCAAACGGGTCGGCGACATCTTCCGGGCAGAAAGTCGGCTCGATCTTAATTCCCCGGCATGTTTCCGAAGAAAAAAGATTGCTTTCATTGCTTTTGATTCCGGATCCATTCTTGCCGGAACCGTTACTTCCGGAACCGTTGTTGCCTTGTGGAATATTTACGGTTTCTATGTCGGATAAATCCGAAGAAACCGGAGATTCCAAAATATCTTCATTGAAGCGCTGATTGGCGCGGGTGTCTCGGTTGGAAAGCAGATCCTTTTGAGCTTGGTGTTTCACTTCGATTCGTTCTTGCGTGACCATGAAAAGAGAGGGGAAATAAGGGATGGTTTTTGGGAGAAAGCCGCGAGATTCGCCGCTTTTCAAAGGAAAACGACATGCTGTTAAAATCGGACTAATCGCTAGTCGGTCACTATATATAGTAGCTTACTGATGATGAGGATACCATATACGGTGTGTCGTTCAGGAAAGGCCCTATCATAGCGAATGAAATTCGCGAGTCAACGATTTTGAAAAATTATTTGTAAAACCGTTATAACATTCACGTTAGGACAATCCTTTACAAGAGCGTTTTAAAGCCGACTAAAATGATCGATAATGTGCATCTCCCGATGAGTGAAGAGGTTCGGTAAAATCTAATAAATTCGACGCTCTATAAAACCGGCCAAATAATTTCGGGAACTTTTTTGGCTGTTTCTCTGAGAGGGGCCGTCATAATTTAGGTAGAATAAACAGGAATATGTCGTTTAAAACAGTCAAAACGCCGGTCCCCTCTCCCCGGTATTCCGGGGAGAGGGTTAGGGTGAGGGGAAATGAGGCGTCAAACAGCTCCACCCCCTCACCCTAGCCCTCTCCCCCGGAATACCAGGGGCGAGGGGACCATGTTTTTCGTTCCCAGTTTACCAACCCTGTTTGTCTATTTACCCATTTTACCGCATCCCCTCTCACAAACTTGTCCGGTGGACAGGAGCGTTACAATCGAAACAAGTTGAAAAAAATAAAGTAATTTCCTAAAGACCTCTTTTTTGGTCGAATTCTCCGACAGGGATTGTCCATATCCCATTCCGTCCCTGTCCGTTTCTTCCCTGGAGCAGAAATTTTCGGCGAACACATCAACGTTCGTCCAGAATCCATGAAATTCCACAGTATTGCCCTCGCTTTGGTTTTGCCCGCCGTTTCGCTCGCATTCGGCGATGTGACACCGTCCAAGGACGCCCCCCTGTTCCCGACCCGGAATAATCTCTTCACGATTCCGTTCGAGATTAAAGTTGACGATTCAAGTGATCTTCCCGCCGAAGTCGAGTTGACCTACTCGACCGATCACGGAATGAATTGGTATCCCTACGGTCGCGTTCAGCCGGATAAAAAGCAGTTTCTCTTCAAATCCCCGGCCGACGGAGAATATTGGTTCATTTTCAAAACGTACGGACAAGACGGTTTGGTCAAGGAAACCCGGCGTCGGGGGCCGATGCTTCGTGTGCTCGTCGACACGATTCCACCGAAATTGTCTCTTTCCGCCGAACAAAAGAGCACCGGCGAAATCGCGATCCAATGGTCCGTCGAAGACGCGAACCTGAACCGGAAAAGTCCCCAGTTACAAATTTCCTACACCGTTCCCGATCAAAAAAGTACCTATCTGTCGAATTGGAAACCGGTCGCGATTGATCCGTCGAAAACACAATCCGAGGGAAATACGCACCAGGGGGAATTGATTATCTGGCCGGAACGGGACGCGGTTTCTTTCGAAATCCAGGGCGAAATCGTCGACGCGGCCGGAAATCGCGAGATGCAAAGTCGAACCGTGACACTTACGACGATCGCCAAAGCGACCGACTCGAACGTCCTGACCGAATCAATGCAGGCCGAACTGAAGCGGGCAAGCGAAAGCAAACCGAAACCGCTCGTCGATGCGGTTCCGAAACTCGCCAATCCCACGGTAAAGTCCGGCCCGCTCGCGTTGAAATCCTCGAATCCCTCGCTCGTTCCGCCAAGACCGCAGGTTCTTGGCGGCTCGACGAATCGTTCTCCGGACAAGGGACCGATCGCGAACCTGAACGACCTGAACGAGGCGATTCGCAACTCGAAAGAGAAGCGACCGACCGATTTGGACGAAGAGATTCCCGACTTCAGCAATATCACCAGTCCCAAATATGCGAACGACGCCGGGAAGAACGCCGGTAAAGATTCCGTTCTCATCGGACCGTTGCTCTTTTCCGAGGATACGACGAAAGATTCTTTTTCCGTCGGCTCCCCCCAGGCTCCGGTTTCCGCAGGGACGAACGAAGCGATCGAGTTCCCTTTGGAAGAACCCAAACCGGAATCAGAACCGGAATCGGCTTTACCGGAAGAGGAGGGATTGAAACTAGCTCCGCTGAACCCGAAATACTCCGAGACTCCAGCGGACGTTTCACCGCCGGTTCTTGACGACATTGCGGCTTCTGAAAACGAAACGGCAAAGGAGCCGGAAGAGAAGCCGGCTGAGGAGGCGGCGACGGCTCATCCTCCGGTGCAGTCGGATAAAATTGCCGAACAACTTGCCGAAAAAACATCAGCGCAGATTCGGATTACGAAAGTTTCTCACATGCGAGACTTGAAATTGAGCCAGATTCTGGTGAAATGGGAAACGGAACTCGACTCTTGGCCCGGCGCGGAAAAAGCCAAAGTTCACCTGTTCCGCGGCCCCACGCAGCAAGGCCCTTGGACGCCGATCGCGACCGAGCAGGAGAATCTCGGCTCCTACGCCTGGACCGTTTCGCAGGAAGATCGTAATCCTTTCTACATTCTCCTGCAATGCGAAAACGAGTCGAAAGAAGTCGTTTCCGACCTGACCATGCAACCGATCCAACTCCCCGCATCGCTGTTCGGTGGGCGTTAGACGTCAGGAGTCAGGGGGCAGGAGTCTGGAGGCAGGAATCATGAGTCTGGAGTCTGTATTCAGAAGCCAGTAGTCGGGAGCCAGGAAGAGAAGAGCAGTACAGTTTTCTTATTTCTCATTTGATCTCCGATCCTTTCGAGCTTTGTCGCGTTTTAGAACTTCCGGAAACGGTTGCGAGGGACGCTTGGGCCGCTCATACGGAGTATTCGCTTGAGGTTCCCGAAACGTTTGTCGCGAAAATGGAGAAAGGAAATCCGCGCGACCCGCTTTTGCTCCAAGTTCTTCCGCAACCGGACGAGTTGCGAACCGTCGATGGTTTCAGCGACGATCCGCTCCGGGAATGTGACGCCGAAACGAGCCCCTGTCCGCTGCTGCAAAAGTATGTCGGTCGAACGCTGTTGATCGCAACGGATCGGTGCATGGTTCACTGCCGCTACTGTTTTCGGCGAAAGACGAAAAACCGGATGGCTGACAGGTCCGGGAATATTCAAACGGCCCTCTCGAAAATCGCACATTTTCCGCCGGAAGTGATTCTCAGCGGCGGCGATCCGTTGCGGCTGGGCGACGACGAGCTGACCGAGCTGCTTGATTCGATCCGTTCCCGACCGGAAGTGCGGCGTCTGCGAATTCATACGCGGACGCCGGTCGTTGCGCCGAAACGGTTGACGACCCGACTTTTGTCGAAACTGCGCCGCGACGACCGAACGGTCTTTTCGATGGTCCTGCACATCAATCATCCCCGCGAAATCGACGCCGAATTCGCCGCGGCGATCACCGAAACGGTCGACCGTGGAATCCCGGTTTTCGTACAATCGGTTCTGCTCCGCGACGTCAATGATGATTTCGCGGCACTATTCGAATTATACGAAAAATCGATTTCGCTTCGTATGGTTCCTTACTATCTGCACCAACTGGACCGCGTCTGCGGAGCGGCTCATTTCGAGGTGGAAACGGACCGCGGTCTGGAATTGATGAACGAACTGCGAAAGTCGCTCCCCGGCTACGCCGTTCCCCGCTATGTCCGCGAGGTTCCCGGCGAGGGGTGCAAGACGGAAATCAAAAAGGGAATGACCTGAAAAAGTACCGCGATGTCTCATTTTTCGTTGTCAGGGTACGACAAATCCTCTTGCGAGATCACGGGGCCGGGTGAAATACAGGGTAAGGGTTAATACAGGGGATGTTCATGGAAAAACCGCACATTGGGTCCGGAAAATTTGGCCCCCCCGACCGCGAGTCTCCCCGTACCATTTTTGCGATTAAGAGATATAATTCCCGGTTCGGTTTGTCTTGCTTGTCCTCTCTCTTTCGTCTCGGAGTGATTTGTCGCCCATGAACAGCGGTCCAGAACCAACTTCCCTATCAACTTCACACGGTCTTCCCGCCGCTTATACGCTGATCGAGTCGGATCTTCGTGAAGTCGAGGCGTTCATGCTTCGGGAACTCGAAAGCGAAACGGGGTTCATCAATGAAGTGATCCGATACGGCTTTCGTCTCGGCGGTAAGCGTTTGCGACCGGCCCTTGTTCTGCTGGTTGCCAAAGCGATGGGGGGGATGGATGCGAACCACTACCGCTGTGCGGCAGCGCTGGAGATGATTCATACGGCGACGCTGATCCACGACGATATTCTCGACGGCGCGAAAGTTCGTCGGCATTTGGAAACACTGAACATCCGCTGGAACAGCGCGATCGGCGTTCTGGCCGGTGATGTCCTGTTTACCCGGGCGATGCGTTTGACGACGCTTTCGGACGACGTGTTCGAGTACCGCACGATTGCCGAGGCGACCCGGGCGACCTGTGAAGCGGAGCTGCAACAGATCGGCTCCAAGGGAAATTTCGAGTTGACGCGGGACGAATATTACGAGCTGATTCGGGGAAAAACGGCGGCGCTGCTTTCCTGCGCTTGTGTGCTCGGCGCTCATTATTCCCCCCACCGGGAAACGGTTCCTCTTTTTGCCGAATTCGGGGAAAAACTCGGTATGGCGTTCCAGATCGTCGACGATGTTCTCGACCTCGTTGGACAGGAGAGCGTCGCCGGCAAAACACTCGGAACCGACCTTGCGGAAGGGAAGACGACTTTGCCGCTGATCCTCTATTTTCAAACGGCTTGCGAAAAAGAGCGGACCGAACTTCTTTCGCTTTTACGTCAGGAAAACAAAAGCGATCCAACGATCAGCGAAATCGTGGGGAGGTTGACCCAAAGCGGCTCCGTTGAGCGAGCCCGACAGACGGCTCACGAAATCGTTCGGGAAGCGATCTTGCTTCTCGATTCTCCGCAATTGAACACTACCGATCCGGCCGCGATCGACGGTTTGAAAAACATCGCAAAATACGTGATCGAGCGGGATAAGTAAGGAGCGGCGCCGGATTTCAATCGACGCTCACGAGCCGTGAGCTGAGCTCACGAACTCCGGACTGTCGACGCCGGAAGGCAAGAGATCGACAACGACGATTTGCGGCGGACACCAGAATCGAATGCGCGGAGCCGGGCCCCGTTCCATTCCGACGCCGTTGGAAATGATCAGCGTCGAACCGTCCGCCAGTTCCGTTTTACCGCAACCCCACGACCTGGGGATTCCGTGCGCAAACGTGATGATCGGTCCGAAACCGGGAATACAAACCTGGCCGCCGTGCGTGTGTCCGGCCAAATGCAGGTCGGCTCCCGTCTTTCCCCCGGCACATGACGGATCGTGCCCGAGCAGGAGATGAAAAGGAGCAGGTTCTCCGTCTTCCCCGTCTTCGGACGATAGGCCGCTCTTGTCGTCGACCGTCTGCGAATCCCGGCAGGAGAGCAACGTTAACCGCAACAGGTCGTTTTCCCGCGTCAGTACGAGGGATCGGGTCTGGTCGCTGACGTCGATTCCGGCGCCGCGAAACGCTTTTTCCCAGCCGGGATCGTACATTTCGTGATTGCCGGACACCGCATAAACTCCCAAGGGAGCTTTCAGTTCGGCGTCTCGAAGCAGCCGGGAAAGATCGTCCCGGTCCGGTCGCCCGGAGCGGAAGCGGCGATGATCGTATTGTAAATAATCGCCGCCGAAAAGGATCAGATCGGCGTTTTGCGACTTTGCCAACAGCAACGCGTTTTCTTCGTAAGGACCGATTTGATCCGTCTGAATATCCGCGATAAAAACGATCCGCAGCTGTCGTTGCAGCCGATCGGTCGCGATTTCATACCGTTTGACTTGGAGATTCCACGGTTCGTAAAAGAGCGCATAAGCCCCGACGACCGCCCAGAACGCCGCGAACAGCAGGGCGAATTTCGTGAGGAGCGTCGCGTTTTTTCGTTGGCGTGGAACATGGTAGGACGCAATCGCAACGAAAAGAGCGCCTTCAAAAAAGAGCCCTTCGGCAAATCGCTGTCCGGCAATCCGACCGTCGCTCAAACGTCCGAAAACAATCGCCAGAAGCGCCGCCGAAACGGCTCCCCAGAGACACAGGACGAAAACATCCCCGTGCGAACTCGACCGCTCGGTTCGGGAAACTTGCAGCATCCGGCCAAGAAGCAGGGCGACAACCCCGATCATCAGCAGGTGAAAAACGAAAATCAGATGCATCTGAGGCAACAGCCTTTACACTAAAACTCGATCGATTCGAGGTATTTCAAACTCTGCGGAATCTGTTTCAGGACGTCGGGACTTTCGTCTTCGATGAAGTAGTATTTCACGCCGACTTCCTGGGCGGCTTTGAGCACGGCGGGCAGATCGATCTGGCCGCTTCCCAAGGCGACGTCGTTTTTCACGTCCGTTCCGCCGCTCAGGTCTCCTTTAACCCCTTTCTTGAGGTCCTTCAAGTGCATCAGCACCCAGCGGTTCGGGTACTTTTTGAGCAACTTGACCGGATCCTGCCCCGGATGCACGGCCCACATCACGTCCATCTCGAATTTGACGAGGTCCGGATCGGTTTTCTGCATCAGCAGGTCGAACAGCGTTTCGCCGTCTTTGTACGGTTGAAACTCGAAACCGTGATTGTGGTAGAAGAACTGGAGCCCTTTTTCTTTAAGTTTTTTGCCGATCGTGTTGAATTCTTCGGCGATTTTCAGTGTCTGGGCTTCATCCAGCGGCGCTTTGTGGGGAGCCCAAGCGACGCCGACGTATTTCAAACCGAAAAACTCCGCTTCCGCGACGGCTTTGTCCGTTTGGTTCAAGAGAAACTCCTGCCCGGCGTGGGCGGCGGTTGCGGTCAAACCGAGCTTTTTCAAAGTCTCCTTGAGATCTTCCCGGCTCATACCGTAATGGTTTTCAAGGCCGATTTCGACGTATTTAAAACCTTGTTCCTTGACATAATCAAGGGCTTTGGCTCCGTTTTCCTGGATTTGGTTCCGCAGTGAATAGGTTTGCAACCCGACCGGTCCGTGGAACGAGCGGCTCGTTCCGACTCCGTCCGCCGCTTGCACCACGACCGACATCGCAAAAAACGCCGCGAGAAAACCAAGGCTCCATTTGTTCATCAACATATTGAAAGTCCTCCAAAAGGTGTGGAAAAGAAACAAACACTCTTCGCGATTGTAGAAGCCGCACGGGATAAAATCAAGCAGGACACTCTTCACGTCAAGAGATCGGGCGAAAGCCAAGGCTCCCGGGGTGCGCGCAAATTTTCCGGGTCGTGAGTTGTCATTCTGAACGAAGTGTACTCACGGAGGGAAGAATCTGGTGCATCCGGCAACACGCATTATGTTGCGAACACGGCTTGAAACCAGATGCTTCGGAACACCTCGGCATG
>JAVBPO010000060.1:0-44248 GCA_031549565.1 Thermoguttaceae bacterium | reverse complement strand
GCCGAGGTATTCCGAAGCATCTGGTTTCAAGCCGTGTTCGCAACATAATGCGTGTTGCCGGATGCACCAGATTCTTCCCTCCGTGAGTACACTTCGTTCAGAATGACAACTCACGACCCGGAAAATTTGCGCGCACCCCTCTTTAACCCTTAAACTCCTTTCCATCCGCTCTGTTTTGACTAAAATGGAGGGGAAGGGAGGGTTTTTCTTTTCGCTGTGCGATCAGGAAGCTAAAATCGAGTGTCCCGACCTGTTTTCTTCTCGAAATTGGCAGCCCGGCTGCCTTGCGTTCCATGCACATCATCCTGTTCGAAGATTCGCTTGTTTCACAGCTTTACCCGATTTCGGTCAGTAAACCGGCGTTTTTGCTCAATGTCGGGTCTTATAGCCTCATCAATCTGGTCAAACGGCTTGGAATTACCATTGAAGCGGTGGTCCGCCCGCATTTGCGGGAAATCGTCGCGGTCGATTTTCCGGACTTCTGGACGCCGGAAAAAGGACCGCGTCAGGGGCCGATTCTACTGCTCAACGCGCGAGCCGTGCCGCACGCCAAGTTGCTTGACGTCCTCAGAAAGCTGGTTGATCAGGAAAGGAGCGGGGTCGTGTCCAGCGGACACCAAACGGCATGTGTTTATCTTGCCGGACAAAACAACACCGCTTTGCCGAACCAGGTCGTCGGGTCGGGCCAACTCATGGGGTTGATCGCAGACATGAAACTCGATCAACTCGACGCGAATATTCCGCTCTTGGAATACACGCACGACTTGGTCCGATTCCAGATGAAAATGCTCAACGAAAACCTGGAAGATCGCCTTCGGATCGGGAATTACCGGGAAATCGAAGACGGCGTGTTTGCGTCCGGCGAAGTGTCCATTGGCGATTACCACGTCTTCGACACGAAAAAAGGGCCGATTCTGCTCGAAAACGGCGTGAACATCGCGCCCTATTGCTTCGTTCGCGGTCCGGTGTATATCGGCGAACATACCCGGGTGATCGAACACTCGGCGATCAAGGACTTCGTGACGATCATGGAAACAGCGAAAGTCGGCGGCGAAGTTGAAACGTCGACCATCGGCGCGTACTCGAACAAGCAGCACCACGGCTTTCTCGGGCACAGTTATCTTGGCAGTTGGATCAACCTCGGCGCCGGAACGTGCAACAGCGATTTGAAAAACACGTACGGGGAGGTCACGACGGAGTTTTCCGGCCGCAAAATTAAGTCGGGAATGCAATTTCTCGGTTGTGTGATCGGAGATTTTTCGAAAACGGCGATCAACACGAGCATTTTTACCGGCAAGATCATCGGCTCATGCAGCATGGTGTACGGGTTCGTGACCACGAACGTCCCGAGTTTCGTCAATTACGCCCGCTCGTTCGGACAAGTGACCGAGGCGACCGTCGATGTCGTGATCGCTTCGCAAGCGAGGATGTTCCAGCGTCGTAATGTCGAACAGCGGCCTTGCGACGAGCAGCTCCTACGCGACATTTACGATCTGACCCGCAGCGAACGGCAATTGGCGAACGAACCGCTGTCGTTGTAAAGAGGATGGAGGATAGAGGATAGTGGTTTGTCAACATAAAGTTTCCACGACACGTAATTACCCTCCCAGAGCGATCGTGACCAACTTGCGGACGATATGATCGCGTGCTTGGGCGCGGCATAAGTCCGGATCTATGACGGCACGCTGCTTGATTCCTTCGACCGCGGAGAGCAACCAGTCGATATTCTCTGCCGGATTTTCGATGAAAAACTTGCCGGAAGCGTTGATTCTGTCCAGAATGTCGCAGTAAAAACGATGCACATTCCTATAGAAACATTGCCAGCCCGCTTTGACCTCGGCGTCCTGGATGACGAGCGAAAATAATTCCGTCGTAAAAATCCGGTTTTTTTCGTCCAGCAAACATTGTTCGGTCGTCAGTTGAATCACGGCTTCCAACTGCTCCAAAGGGTCGTTTTTTGTGGAAACGGTCTTTCTCGCGGCCTCGAACCAGAGTTTGTAATAGCAATCGCAAGACGCCAATATCAGGCTCTTCTTCGAATCATAGTGCCAATAAAACGAGCCTTTCGTTACACCGGCGCGCGCGGCGACCTGTTCGAGCTTGACCTCTTTGAATCCCGATTCGGAAAAAAGTTCAAAAGCGGATTTCGCCAAGGACTCTTTCATGGAATCTTTGCTTAAAACGCTCGTAGCAGCCATGGTGGACGCGACCAAAAAGGGATATCCATATATGTGCGATATTCCAACACGAGGAAAACGCGAACTGTTCTTCAAGAAACAAACCAACGACCGCACCCAAATCCAAGATTCGGATCCGTCAAAAAGTTGAAAAAAACCCATTGAAGAGCCTCCGGCTACCGCTTGACAACACTTCCATACCCGCTAGTATGGACCGTACTCGCCAGTATGGCGAGAACAGTAATCCACTGATAGTGTTAGCCTTACAGTAATTCCTTGAGCTCCTTAACAATTACATCACTGTTTTAGTTGTGTTAAATTAAAGGAGATACAACGATTCTGTTCATTCAAGTTCAAAAAACCAAGAGTCCAAAAAATCATTCTTGGCTTTCCTTGATCAGGTGCAACAAGTCCAGCACGCCAAAACTCAAAATGAATAAGACACCGGTTCGAAAACCGCAAGTGCCGCCTCCTTAATCACGGATTGCCACCTCCTTTTTCCTGCAAGTCATTTCTTGAAAAATCGCGGGTTATTTCCAAGGCGAACAACACTCCCGTTCACTTATTATAGTCACGGTCGTTGACGCTTCAAGAGTTCTTTTCGATTTTTCCTTAAAATTGCGCTCTCGATTTTTTTGTATCCCTTTCAACCTTCACGGAGAAATACCATCCATGCCAACATCGAATTCCTCACGTCGTAACTTTTTGAAAACAACCGTTGCGGCAACCGCCGTAGGAATCGCTTCACCGACCATTATTCCCCGGAGCGTGCTCGCTCAGGGAAACAACGTCGGGGCGAACGACCGAATTATCGTCGGGTTCGTCGGGACCGGCGGTCGGGCGAGACAGCTCATGAACCATATTCCGCAGGAGCGCGCGAAAATCGTCGCGGTTTCCGAACTTTGGCGGGGCAAAATGGAGGGGTGCGTCAAGGAGAAAATCGAAGAAGGACAGATTCCGAACGCGAAAGATTGGAAAATGTATGATTCCGATCTTGAAATGTACGACCAAGAAAAGCTCGATTGCTCGTTCGTCATCACGCAGGACCATTGTCGCACCCTGGCGGGAATCAACGCGTTGCGGGCCGGACTCGACGTGTACGCGGAAAAAGCGTTGACGACGTACATTGCCGAAGGACGTACGCTCGTCAATTGGGTTCGAAAGACGAAACGAGTTTTCCAGGTCGGCTCGCAACAGCGTTCCATGAAACTCAACCGCTACGGTTGTGAATTGGTTCGGACCGGCAAGCTCGGCAAAATCAAGCTCGTCCAAGGCATGAATTATCCCGGCCCGATTCAAATTCCGAGCGATCTGCCCGAAGAGCCGTGTCCGCCGGATCTGAACTGGGATAAATGGCAGGGACCAACGACGGCTAGAAAATTCAACGGACGGCTTTTGGGCTGGATGCAGTGGTGGGATTATGCCGCGATGGAAATGACCAACTGGGGCGCACATGGTATCGACCAGATTCAATGGGCCTTGGGAGCCGATGACACCGGACCGGTCGAATTGTGGCCGCTGACACCGAACGAACCGGACGTCGCGAAACGGCAAGTGGCCGCGAAATACGCCGACGGAACCGAAGTGCGTTTCAACCTCGAAGACGGCAAGGGCCCCTACGGCGGCGGCGTTTTTCGTTGCGAAAAAGGAAACCTCGAAGTCAACAGGAACCATTTGAAGGCCAACCCGCAATCCCTGATTGCCGACGCTCCGGAAGCCGATCCGCCGGAAGGCCCGACCTGGATCGCGCGACCACATATCGAAAACTTCTTCGACTGCATGGTGTCACGCGAACTTCCCCACGCGGACGTGGAGATCGGACACCGAAGCATTTCCGTGTGTCACCTGATCGGAATCTGTCGCGAAGTGAATCGCAAGATCCAATGGGATCCTGCCCAAGAACAAATTCTCGACGATGAACAAGCCAACGCCAAAGTCGACCGACCGCGGCGCAAAGGATTTGAACTTCCCTCCGTATAACACGACGATCCCCGTATCGTCGTATGAGATATGTTTTGTGCTACGATTTTATGGCTCTTTTCAGAAAACAAAATGCCACAACTTGATTTGAAACTTGAAACTCAACCCAACCATACCAACCGGGCGTTCACTCTCGTCGAACTTCTCGTCGTAATTGCGATCATCGGAATATTGATCGCGTTGCTTCTGCCCGCGGTCCAAGCGGCCCGGGAAGCGGCTCGTCGCATGCAGTGTACCAATAACCTGAAGCAATTGGGACTCGCGGTCCATAATTTTCACGATTCCAGAAACTACTTGCCGAGTACCTGTGCGCAAAAGGAGTTCTGCGAAGATATGTGGAAGCCGAGCTGGGGCGGGATCAACGGCGACTGGGACAAAAACTTTTTAGGACGCGACCGTGTCAGTTATGCGGCGGTTTTGTTGCCCTACATTGAACAATCCGCCGTCTATGAATTGGTTCGCAGCGCCGTGGAGATGAATAAAGACGTTCCCGACCTCATGCAACTTCCGTGGGACACCAATCCGGACGGTCCTTGGACGAAACACATTCCGGCGTTTGTGTGTCCCTCGGAAGGCAACCTTGTCGGCAAAGGCTCCAATACCCTCGGACAAATTTCGTACCGCTGTAACGCGGGCGATCTTTGGGTGATCTGGTTCGCGTTCAAAACCAGGGGTGCGTTCAGCCGCGGCAACACGGACGCGTTGACGTTCGCGAGTATCGTCGACGGCACGTCCAATACCGTACTGTTTTCCGAAGCGGTGGCGGGTCTGAGCGGCTCCACCAAGATCAAGAGCGGTATGGCTGCCGATGCCGGTGGCGGTGACGCCGGATCGACGCCGCCCCCGTTGAACTGCCTGAATCGACGGGCCTCCCAGGGAACGTTGAGCGAACCGGTCGTGACGAACCCGCCGGAGCACCCGCATCAAAACATCGGGTTTCGCTGGGGCGACGCCGTTGCGCAATTCACGCAGTTTCACATGGCACTCCCCCCGAACTCGCCCGTGTGCTCCATCAGCACGAACAACGAAGACGTCGTTCACATGACGGCGAGCAGCTATCACACCGGTGGCGTCAACGTCGCCAAGATCGACGGCTCGGTCTCCTTTGTGTCCGATACGATCCAGACGGAAGGGCTGGACCTGGTACCGCCGCCGGCGAATTCGCAATACGGGCCCGGATCGACCTTCACCGGAAAATCGCTGTACGGCCTCTGGGGAAGCATGGGATCCCGCAACGGAGGAGAATCGGTCAGCCTTCCGTAATGGTAGGGTAAGGCTGTCGCTGGAAAGTTTTATACCCACCGGTCCCCTCTCCCCCGATAGTCCGGGAAGAGGGGACCGGCGTTTTGGTTTCGGTGATCTAAAAACGGGCATTTTACTTTCCGGCGGAAGCCCTATGCCCTTAAATGACCGCAATCCATTTGTAATTTGAATAATGCACCAAAGGAAACAACTCAGATGAAACAGATATTATTGTCGTTTGCCGTGCTCGTCGCATTCACCGGTACTTTTGCCGGGTGCGGCAGCAGTCGAATTCCCACGGAGCCCGTGGAAGGAGTGGTTACGCTGGACGGTGTTCCCGTCGAGAAAGTCAATGTGAATTTTATCCCGAAAAACACGGGAACCGGAGAAACGGCCGGAGGTATGACGGATGCCGCCGGAAAATACGTTCTTTCTTCGATGAACGGCGATTTCGGCAAAGGAGCTCTGGAAGGCGAGTATCTCGTAACGCTTTCCAAAATGGAAGTGACGACTTTCGACAAGCCGAGGCCCAGTCCGTCCGGCATGATTTATTCGTCATCGAAAGAACTCATGCCCAAGGAGTGCGTAACGGCCCGATCGACAAAACTGACGGCCAAAGTCGTGAAAGGGAAGAACACGTTTAATTTCGACGTGAAATCGAACTGATCCAACGCGGGACAAGCACGGAGTACCGGCTAAAACTGGTGTCATTCGCTCACTTCCAGAATTTCGACGAAAGCGTTCGCCTGCTGCGCGGTTACGCCGGAGACTTTGAGCATTTCGGGAATCGGTTCATTGGCTCCGGCGGACGAGGCCCGCAGATGTTTCGGGTTGACGCCCAGCCGTTGCAGTTCGTCGAAAACCGCCTTGGCGCGGAGGAAGCCGAGTAGAATCATGTCGTTGGAATAAAGAATTAACGGCCGTAGGGCGCGGCGTAGGGATAGGGGGTGTAGTACCCTGGATTGTAGTAACCGGGATTGTAATAGGCGGGATTGGCAAGTCGGTACTTTTGCATCGACGAACTTCGGATCAGGTCGATTGCTCTTTGAATCGTTTGAGAGTTCGTTTTTTCGGGGCGGATCACATGGATCTTTTCCGCTTGTTTCGTCGGGGCCTCTTCGTCCAACTGCTGGGCGTATTCCTTTAATTGCGTACAGAGCGGTTCCGGGGCGAAAATGTCGATCGAATTATTGGTGCGATTCATCTGAATGCGGGGAAATTCGCCGTTGGGGAGCTGCGTTTTCAGCATCTGAGCCCCGTAAACCGACATCACTTGCTGGATCACTTCCGACGCCTGAAGATTTTGGATGTACACGTTTTCCGGTTTTTTCGGTAAACCTTCCGCTTCCAGTTGCGATTTGTCAAGGTCTTCAATGAACCGCCCGACTTCTTCGCGGTCCATTTTCGAGCCCCGGGCGATGATCGCGTTCATCGTCGGCTCAACTTCCAAACGAAGCGTCCTGATTCGCGGTTGTTGCCGACCGTAATAACCCCCATAATATCCGCCGTAGTAGCCGCCGCGTCCTTGCGTCGTGTCCTGTCCGGGAATCGCGATCCTGTCCCGGAGCAGCAGGTTCAAACGTCGAAGCACCACCGACGCGTTGATCTCACGAATCATGAAAATCGTGTAGTCCCGACCGGTCGCGAAGACCCGGGATGTGAGCTGCTTCAGGTCCGATTCGACTTCGTTGAGCTTCTCCGGATCCTGCGAGAGCGACATGAGCGTGATCGACCCGTCGTCGTTGACCACCATATAAACGTACGACTGGGGATCTTCGGGGGCCGGTGATTCCGTTTCGGATTTCGCTTCTTCTTTCGTTTCCTCGTCCGCCGTTCCCGTTTTCGGCGGGATCTGGAAAAACGCGACGGGAGCGGTTTCTTCTTCCTCGGAGAAAAAACCGGACGAATCGGGAGCGGATGGGTCGTCTTTCTCTTCGGAAGAATTTTCGTCCGTCTCCTGTTTTTCCTGGATCAGCGGGGGCCCCGGTCGTTTGATGATGAGATTCAACCCTTTTTTCTTCAACTCTTCCTTGAGTCTTTTTTCGACGTCCGGCGTCAGTTTACCGTCGAACTGGAATTTGCGAATGTTTCCCGACTCCTTGCTGAGTACGCCCGCTCCGTCCGGAGGGAGCGGCTCCGCGCCGCTGTACGTTTCCTTAATCAGCGGCGTTTGATCGGTTGCCGACGGAGTCGCTTCGATCGGTTTCCGCTTTTTAATCAACTGGGTTTCCCCCATTTCGATCAGCAGTTCACGAATCCGTTCGATCTGCTCCGGCGTCCCGCGCACGAAAACCATGTTCGTGTTGTAGTCGGCGGTTACATACGGACGAGTGTAGTAATTCTCTTCCATGTAAAGCTGCGAAACGGCCATTTGAATCGTTTCGGGATCCGTTTTGAGCAACTCGAACATATCGACGGTCCGTTCCGGCTGCTTCGTCGCTTCCATGATCTCCTCCATCAGGGCGATCTCTTCCGGTCGGGCGTAAACGATCAAGCTGTTCGTCGAAAAATCCCGGGTCAAATCGATATCGATGCCCTTGTCGCTGAAAACCTTGCGAATCAACGGCTCTAAATCGTACACATTCCGCTGCTGGAGCGGCAGGACCTTGAGCGTGAGCGTCGGGTCGGCCAAACCGCCTTTCTGAATCTGCTCGATCAGGTCGTCGATGAACTTGTGCTGCTGCGGCGTCGCAAGGGCGGTGAGCGTCTTGGTGTATGCGTCAGGCCAAACCCGGAACCGCGGATTGGTCGAGTAGAGGATTCGCAGAGCCGAGAAGAGCGTGTACGCGTCGACGCTTCCGGTCGGATGGATCTTCACGGTCGTCTGCGTTTGCGGATCTTCGGCGTCGAGTTCTTTGATCACTTCCGCGATTTCCTTCTGTTCGTCCGGCGTCGCGTTCACGAGCAGCAATTCGCCGTAATCGTCGATCGAAACGTCCGCGGCGGGGAAATTCGATCGGATCAGCACCATTGCCGTGTAGGGAAGCGCCCGCTGAAAGCGGTAAATTTTTTGCACGCTTCGGTCCGAATCGACGGTGTTCATCTCGTCGATCGCGTTCTGGATTTTGACGTGGTCCGCTTCACTGGCGCGAATGAGAAGCTGATGCTTGTCGGTTCCGAAGCCGTACTGCACGTTCGGCGGCGGGAACATGCTCGCCAAAAGCTGGTAAGCCGAGGTCGCGGTCGCCGTCTTGACCATGTACTTTTTCATCTTCTGCTGCGCCAGCGGATTCGATTTCATCATCGTTTCGACGATCTGCGCGATTTGCTTGTGTTCCGAGTCCCGACAGAAGACGAGAATCTGCGATTGGATCGTCGTCGGGAGAATCGTACACGTCGGGACCGCCCGCATGAAATTCGAGTAAATGTACGACCAGGCCGTCGGATGAAATTCGCTCAAATCGTAAGCGACCGGGTACATCTCCATTTCCTTCGGGCGCTCCTTGTCGAGATGTTCGATGCTCGCGGCGATTTTCTCCTGGTATTCCGGCGAAGCGTACACGATCAGATCCCCCGTATCGGGTCGGGGAACGAACGTCGCTTGCGTCGGCGGGAAAAACTGGGCGAGCAACCCGTAGGCCGACATGATCGGGATGTTCTTGAAGAAATATATTTTCAAAACTGGCTGCGGAAACGCTTCGGCGATCGCGCCGACCATTTTCGCGATGTTTTCATGTTCTTCCGGGGACGCCCAAACGAAAATCTGCTCCGCCGAGGTCGGACGAACCACGGCGCCGGGGAACTGCTGTTGAATCATCGGGTAAATTGAATACGCGGTCTGCGAATCAATCCGGTAGATTTTGATCCCCGGGATGAAACCTTCCTTGTCGAGTTCTGCCCGCTTCATCGCGGCAGTTTCGAGCTTCTGGATCGTTTCGGCGACCGCTTTCTGATCCTTCGGCGAACCGTACACTTGCAGTACGTCCGGGGCGGAGCCGGGCGTAATCGTACAGTACGGTGAAACGACCTGCGCCAGGAGCGGGTGGATTTGATAATAGTTCGTTTTCGTCAACTGGTAAACCTGGACCACCGGTTGACGCGTGGTTTCCTCGGCGAGATGCTTCTTGAGAAACTCGTCGATCCTTTGCTGCACGTCTTCCCGGGCGACGATCAGGAAAATCGACTTTCCCGGATTGGTCGGGGCCAGAGTCACGATTTCAGTGCTGAAAGCGGAATAAACGGCGTAGTAGACCGCATAATACGTTCCCGGCGCAATATCGTCGAGCGTGTAGTATCGCGGGACCGGTTTGAGATCCTCGGGAATATCCTTGTCAACGTCCGCCAATGTTTTTTCGATCACCAGGTGTTCCAGCGGCGTCGCCGTCGCGATCAGATTGACGCCGTGAACCGGGTCCGGCCTTCCGTCGGCCTGGCACACGACGTTCGGACAAACCTGGTTGATCCAATAGATCGCGCCGGGAACCGTGATGTTCTTAACCGAATAAACTTTGGAGCTCGTTTGCTGCCCTTCCGGAACCGGTTCGCACGCTTTGTCGAGGATCCGTTGCGCTTTTTCCTTTTCAAAATCGTATCCGAACACCATAATCTGGTGCGGTTCTAGTCCGGCCTGAGGATAGAGTTCCGGATAATACGCGGCGATCAGGTAAACGAGGATTTCCCGGTTGTACCGTGTTCCTTCGGGTATGTTCAAAATATCGAATCGACGTACGCTTTCCGACGGCCCTTGCCCGTTCGCTTCGTCGACGAATTTTTTCAACCGCTCATGGTCGGCGGAATCGCCGTAAGCGATGAAGTCGTGCGGATCCTCGCCGTACAGCAACTGGGCGTTCGGGACGATTTGCCGCAACAACGAAAAATACGTGTAGGAACTCGCGTGTTGGGTCGTGTACGATTTCGGGTACGAATTGGATTGCGAAGGAGTTTCCCGGTCGAGGACCGAGAGCGCTTTGGCGACTTCGGCGTGTTCGATCGGCGTCGCGAGAATCAGCAGCGTCCGCGCGGGGAGCGGTTGGCCGGTATAAAAATCGATCCGCCGTTCCGAATCGGTTTCGACCCGGATGTTCGGACAAATTTCGTACAACCAACGGTAGGCGTCTTCCACGTTGATATGATTGACTTCGTAGGTCTTGTACTCCGATTGTTTCCCTTCGGGCAGCGGTTTGCACACGTCGTCGATCAGCTTTTGAATTTCCTCGTGTTTATGTTTCGGCGCGTAGAGGACGATCTGGTTCAACTCCGGTCCGGGAGCGGGATACGGAGTGTAGTCGTCCGGCGGATAGAGGTACACGAGCATCCGGATCACGCGGTATCGATTGAATTTCGTTCCGTCGGGCAGGTTGAGGACGAGCATCTCGCGCCGGTTGCCGCTCGGGCCGGACGCGTTGATTTCGTCGACGAACGCTTCGATTTTCGCCAATTCCGGCTTGATCCCGAACGCGACGAAATCGTGGATGTTCCCGACCCCGTAAATCGGACTATGCGCCGGGATGATCTGGACCGACGGCGCGATCTGGTTCATCGTTTGCAGCATCGTGAACGGGTAGATTTCGTTCAACGTGAACATTTTCGCGACCGGTTTTTGCTCCGACTCGGAAAGCGTTACGATTTTTTCGACCGCGTCGGCGATCCGTTTTTGATCTTCTTCGGACGCGGCGACGATCGCGGTTTGCGTTTTCGTGTCGATCCGATAGAACGACCGCCCTTCGCGGTAAAACTCCATCGCGACCGCCTGGTTGTAATATCCGCCCGAGGAATACACGTCGTAGTCCGTGGGATCATATCCTTTCCACGGATCCTGCATTCCGCGGACCTGCTCCCGAATTTCCCGGGCCGACATCGAACGACCGTTGGGCAGGAGCGATTGCAGCAGCGCTTCGATCGTGATCGGATCCGCCTTGCCGAGTGGGTAGAAGGAAATTTTGACCCGATATTTATCGTCTTTCGTCTGGATACTTTCGAGGAGTTCCTTGATCTGCTTCTGAATGCGTCCGGACGCTTTGATCGTGATTTTGTCCGAGGTCGGATCGCCGTAAGTGACCGCGTTGTCGCCGAACATTTCCTTGACCATTTCGATGACGGTCGTGTACTCCATCCTCGTGATCGGATAAGCGACGAATTTTTCCGCCCCGTCGCCGAGCGGTTCCTTGTTCGCCTGTTCGACGACTTCGCCGATCCGGACGTGTTCTTGCGGCGTCGCCCAGATCATGAGCCGGTTGTTCGCGGGGTCCGGCGTAATTTTCAAACTCGGATAAACGTCCTGGATCGATTGGAGTACGATCTCCGCTTTCGTTCCCGTGATATCATACGTATTTTGAATCCGGTCGTCGACGTTCGAGCGTTCCAGGTGTTCGATCGTCGTACTGACCGTCTGCATGTCTCTCGGTCGGGCGAACACGACGATCTTCCCGGTCGTTTCGTCGATCGTAATCAAAGCGTCGGGAACGAACGGCTTGAGGATCGAGTCGACGATCTTCGAGTCCGCCGCTTTCAAGTCGAACACTTTCAACTCCGGTTGATCTTCCGGAGCGTTGGAATAGCCGACGTTTTCCAACGTCGATTTGACAAGCGTCAATTCTTTCGGCGTTCCCCAGACGATGATCCGATAATAATTCGTACCGGGAAAATATTTCGCATTCGGTGCGATCTGTTTGAGCGATTCGATCAGATACGAAATCGTGAGCGACCGCATGTAGGGCGAGTCGAACCGGATTCCGTCGAGCGTGTACGTTTCGAATCGCGGTTGCGTTTCGTCCATGATACTCGTATCGATTTTCTTGAGCGTCTCCGCGACTTTCTTGAGCGTCTGTTCCGTTCCCCAGATGATGAGTCGGTTTCCCTTGGCGTCATACTTGACTTTCGCTTCGGGAAAATCTTCTTTGAGCACGTCCTGGGCAAGTTGCGGATCGAGAAAAACGAGTGTGAACGGGCGCATTATCAACTCGAACTCGTTTCCTTGCGCCGTTTGAAACATTTGCAGCACCGACGAGATGATCTCATGTTCGCTCGGTCGGGCCAGAATGAGCATCTGGTCCGGTCGGGAATCGGGCAGGATTTTCATGTCCTTGAGTTCCTCCCCCGCGTTTTGCTGGAACGATTCCAGTTGCGCACGCTGGTTGCCGCTCACCGGATAAATGAACAGCATCGGCTCTTCCGGTTGCGTAAACGTTTCGAGAATCGATTTGATGTTCCGTTCGAGAATCTTGTGTTCGTCCGGCTTGGCGATGATCATGAGTTGTTTGGCGTCGCGGTCCGGAACGATCTGCGCGGCCGGAACGAGTTGCTGAAGCGTCGCAACGAGCGAGTTTTCCGGTTTGGAATTCAGTTTGTAAAACTGGACGACCGGATCGGTCGGGCCCGGCTCCGCAGGGTCGAGCTTGTCGATCAGTTTCCGGATCGATTCGAGTTGCCGTTTGCTCCCTTCGACGACGATCGCCTGGGTTCCGGAATCGTATCGCGGACTGACGAGCGGAAAAAGCCGACTGATCATTCCGATAATCATGTACGGCTGCGCGCGCCGGAGCGGGAACAGTTCGAAACCGGCCGTCTTGTCGGAATCTTTCTGCACTTCCGCGAACATGTCGCCGACGATCTTGTGCTCTTCGTCGGTTCCCCAAACGACGAGCTTTCCGGTATAATAATCATACCGGACTTTCGCCTGCGGTACGGTTTTCTGCACTTCCTGCATAAGCGTGTACGGCGAATAATAATTCCCGACGGCGTCATACGTGTACAGCCCGTCGACTTCGTACGTTTTCGGATACCGCCGCTGCGCATCTTCGTCCCGGGTATCGAGCTGTTTGAGCAATTCTTTCGCCCCTTCGTAAAACTCCGGTCGAACGCGGACGACGATCCGGTTGTTCGCTTTGTCCTCGTTGATTTTCGTTCCCGGGTAAATCTCTTCGAGCATCGACTTGACGAAATCGAGTTCGACGTATTTGAGCGAATGGAAAATCTGTTTTTCCACCAAATCGGGCGCAATTTCCTTGCCGAGTTGCACAACCAATTCGTCAAGAAGCTTGATCTGCGTCGGCGTCGCCCAAACGGAAAGGATATCCTTACGATCTTCGTTGAGTGTGCGGAAATCGCCGTGTTGTTTGATGAAGTCGTCTCGAACGGCGTCAAAACGTTTGCGCACGTCTTGCGCGATCGGGAAGCTGTGAAACTGGTTCGTTTCGACTTCCGGGAGAAGCGTGTCGCGGTTGTCGAGCAGCCGTTTGATTTCGACCTGGAGATTCGGCCGCGCCCGGACGATGAGCAGTTTCGGATCTTTATCGTCCCGCTTGATTTCGCCGATGTGTCCGAGCGATTTGGTCGTTTCGCGAATCAACGTAATCAGGTGGTCCGGAATCGCCTTGTCCGTCGGATAATACTGTGTGATCTCTTCCGGCGGGAGCGCCGATTCCGCTTCGACGATCATCTTCGCGATCGGGAGCTGTTCGTTTTCCGGCGCGCGAACGACGACCCGACGGGAATCGCGATCGAAGTCGATATTGGCGCGCGGGAACGATTTTCGGACGAAATCGAGCAGTTCGTTCGGCAAATCGCGGACGACCGTAACCGTCCGGAACGCGTCCTGAAAAATCGGACCCGCCGCCGCTTGGGCGTCGAGCACTTTTTCGATTTCCGCGACGTCTTTTTTCGGGCCGTACACCATCAGCCGCATATTCTTTTTGTCCATCACGGCCCGGGCTTTCGGTGCGACGGTTTCGAACGACTGTTCGACTTCCTGCGGCAGTTCTTTCAGGAGCGGGAAGAAGCGGACTTCGTTTTCCTGCCCGGCGTCCATGAGCTCGACGGTCTTTTTGACCTGCTCGACCGTTTGCGTCGTTCCGTAGATGTAGAGTGTGTTCGAATAATAATCATACGAAATTTCCGCACCGGGAATCATGTTGACGAGCACCTGCCGAACGGCGTAGGAATACGCGTTGCGCAGCGGTATCACGCCGAGTTCCATCGGCCCGGAACCGGTTTGGAATCCGTCGCCGCCCTCTCCCGCTTCGCCGCCGGTTCCCTGGTTCGCGATTTCCATGAGCATTTTTTGGATTTTTTCCTGCTGCGTCGGCGTCGCCAACATGGTCAATTGATTTTGACGCCCGTCGGACAGTTCGACGGCTTCGCGCATTTCCGGGGAACGTCGAACCTGCTCGAACAGCAGGGAAAACCGCTCCAATTGCGTTGCCGTCACCGGGTAGATCCGAACCTCTCTTTCTTCGTCCGGGGCCGATTGCACTTCGTATTCTTCCAATGCTTGCGCGAGAATATCGTGTTCCTTCTGCAAAGCGACGACGATCGCCTGTGCGCGGCGTGGATCGTACGCGTAATATTGGATACCGGGAACGATTTTTTGCATCATCTCCGCGACTTCTTCGGTCATCCGGCCCACTCGCTTCGAATTTTTGAACGAATAAACTTTGACGACCGGCGTGAACTCCGGCGAAGTGCCGCTTTGGAGTTTCTCGAACATCTCCTGGATTTTCGCGTGATCTTCCGGCGTCGCGAACACGACGAGCTTGTTGGAAACCTGGTTCGGCGCAACCGCCGCTGCGGGAGCGAGCTTCTTGATCAGATCGACGACCGCCGTTCCGAAATTCTCCGACGCGTCCGTATAATAACCGTACGCCTGCATCACCGCTTTGCGGTACAAACTGTACGGCGACGTGTCGGTGAGCCCTTCCATCGAGTAGGTTTCCAATGTCGGCTTCGGCTGTCCGTCGCTCCCCCTTTCGAGCATGTCGACAATTACCTTGATATTGGTCTGCTGTTCTTCCGGAACGTAGTAATACAGGACGTTCCCTTCTTTATGGCCGGTTACGTTCATGAAGTTTTTCAGGATTTCCTGGACGTTTTCCGGATCGCTGTTCTCGATCGGGTAGGACGCCCACTTCGATTCCGGCTGCGCGGGGGGAGCGGGTTTTTCCTCTTTTTTCGGAACGGGGTTCGCGACGCCCATCGCGATCTTTTCGAGCGTCTTGATGTTAATCACCGTATCGATGATCAGCAGCGAGTTGCCCGGCAGGTCGAGGATTTTGCAGTAAAGCCCCTGGAACGGCTGTATCATCTGCTTGACGACCGCAGCGTCCCGATATTCCAGCGGAAGGGTGTACGCGACGAATTCGAAATTGCCGTGTTTGTCGATCGTCTTGGCGTCGACTCGCGGCAGAAACTCCGGCGCAATCCGATCCCGTCTTAAATTGAGGAGGATCAGACTATTGTCGCTATTGACCAGCGTGTATCCGATTGCGAGCAATCGACCGTTGATTTGATCGAGCAGTTCGGCGGGAGAGATTTCGCCCGGGCTACTGTAGGTGAGCGATCCGGGCGGCGGGGCCTGCATCGAAAGTTGTTTCCCGACTTTATCGGCGATCCATTTCAGACATTTTTCCCACGGTTGACCGCTCCAATTGATCCGTAATCCCGTCGGTTCGAAAACTTTCGGCCAAATCCGCTTTTGCTCCGGCGTCAAAACGGCTTCGAGCTTGACATCGCTTTCGGCGACGATTTTGTCCTGCGCTTCCACTTCGTCAACTTTCGTCTCGGCCAACGCCCGCGATCGTTCGATCATCAACTGCTGGACTTCATGCTTTTGCGCATCGGTCAGCCCGAGCCGCTCCTGGACGCTCGGGTGCAGAAGTTGCCCATACCCTTTTTTCGGGTCCGGCCGTTCGGAGGACACGGTTTCTTTCGGTTCTTCCGTTCCCGCAGGCGGCGTCTCTTGTCCACAGCACATAACGCCAGTTCCGAACAGAACTGCCCCAAACAGAGCGGGAAGCGTAAGCGAGCGCACTAAACTAAACAAGCGCATCATATTCACAAACAGGCTGGAAGCGTAAGCGGCGCAATCCCTTAGAGCACGGACATTCCGTCCGTACCTGTGTCGACAGGCGTCCCGCCTGTCCGAACTGACAGGAGAAAAGACCGAGGTCCGTCAAAGCGAACCTCGATACATCCAGATTATCGTCTTCTACCTTACCTGTAAAGCACAAACAGCAAAAATTACCCGATCTTTACGTTTTTGCCAATCGTAAGACTTTCAAAGCGAAAGTTAGCCCCGTCGCCTGCGACGGGCTGCACACGAAGGTTTGCGGCCGCTCACTACGGTTCGCAGGCGAACCGGCTCACTTGACTCAACATCCGGAATCCGGTGGAATTTTCCATGACTTTTTTCTAAAAGCTGGAAAACATTCTTATCCCGGAAAAAACGTCAAGAAAAACGTAAATTGGTAATAGGAAATTCGACGGACATTCCGAAGTCGAGTTTTGAAACGGCACGACGGATGGAAATCCGACATGTCTATTGAAAATTTAACACGTTTTCTTTTTGTTCGAGAACAAACTTGCTTGACAAGGAGAGTAGGAACGTGTTATTGTAACCCAAGTCGCCTATCTTTGTACGATTTTTTGGTTTTTCACAAACAACCACTGGAATCGTCCATTTCGGCGAATGCGGCATTGCCGCTCTTTCAAACAGTTTTCGAGGATTCTCCGCGGAGCAACGCGACCAAGTACGACGCGTCGGCGGTTGAAGCATCGAAAGTATTTCATTTTAATCACGCTGAACAATTTAGGGGTATCTCATGAACAGCACCGCAGTTTATGCGCACGAAATCGGTGCGCGCCAACGTGAAGATGTTTCCGTCGGAACGTTGTTTCCCAATCCGCCTTCCATTTGTTCCTCCGAGACCGTCGGCCTCCCGACGCAAGCCGGGGAATTTCCGCCTTCGAAATCGACTCTTACCCGGCCCACGTCGTTTCAGACCTATGAGGAAATTCCGGTTTCCGACTCCGGGGAAATTCTGTTATTCGTCAGTTCCAACACCACCGCCCGGTCGGCTTTGTGCCATTTCCTGGAGATGGAACATCTCACGGTTCGGGTCGTCGGGTGGGGCGATCCGGTTCTCTCTTCGATCGACGACGATGTCGCGATGATTCTCGTCGATACGATCGCCAGAAATCCGCAGGTGGATTTGATGTGCAAGAATATTTTCGAACGTTTTCCCAACCTGCCGTTCGTCGTGCTCGACGACCCGACCCAAGAACAGAATCAACGCCGACGCGCCTTTCATTTTGCCGACGCCTACCTGGTCAAGCCTTGCGATCGGGGCGAAATACTCACGACGATCCACCGTTCGCTCAAAACCTCCCGATTGTTCAAAGAAAACGCCCAACTGAAAAAACGACTCGGTAGTCCAATCCTTCCGGTGAGGCTTCCGACCACGTCTCCGGCTTCCACAACGCTTGGCAAACAAATCGAAGCGTTCGGCAAGATCGACAGCACGGTCCTGATCTGCGGCGAGCGCGGGACCGGCAAAAATATCGTCGCGCAGATGATTCATTCGGCCAGTTCGCGGGCCAAGGAGCCGTTCCTCGTCCTTCCGTGCAATTTTTTACCGCAGGAGATTTGGGAAACCGATTTCTTCGGAATCGTTCAAAATGCTTTCGGGGAAAAAACGACCGAACGTGTGGGCCTACTCGACGTGTTTTCCCGGGGAACGATCCTACTCGATCATGTCGAGTACATGACCCCCTATCAACAGGAAAAGTTGTATGATTTTTTGCAAGAGCGTATGTATCGCCCGATCGGCGCCTTGGAAAGCCGAGGCTCCGAAGCGAGAATCCTCGCCTCTTCCCAAGGCAATTTGGCAATGAGCTGCGCCCAGCGGCGGTTTCGGGAAGATTTATTTTTCAAATTGACGTCCATGACGATTACGGTTCCTTCGCTGCGGGAACGCTTGGAGGATCTGCCGATGTTGTCGCGGGAAATCATTTTACGACTGGCCCGGCAGTATGGAGCGAATCAGCCGATTCTTTCCAACGGGGCGATGAATAAACTGAGACTCTACCCCTGGCCCGGGAATATTCAGGAGCTCGAATCGGTTCTTCATCGGGCGATGTCCACGACGCACGACGCTTTGATTACGGAAGCGAATATTGTGTTCGATCCGATTTTTACCGGCGGCAACCTCCCGGACGGTTCGATGGGGCTCGCCGGCTTGAGTATGGCGGACATTGAGCGGCGTGCGATCATCGAAACGATCCACTCCTGCGGCGGCAATCGGGCCAAATCCGCCCAAAAACTCGGAATCAGCGAAAAAACGATCTACAACAAGATCAAGCAGTACAAGCTGCATGGGATCGTGTAGAGGTTTACACATTTCACCTATTTGACCATTCCGATTAAAGAAAATGGGGTGTTTTTGCCGATCATGATGAATACGTGGTATTTCACGGAAATGTGTTCTTCCGTCGTGTTCTGATCATGAAAAAAGACCCCAACATGTCCTTCGGAGAAGGAATTCCGACCTTGAAAATCAGTACGATTCCCGCTTGGCCCGGGGAGTCGGAGCATTTTTACGTCAATGTCCCCCCGAACGCGCAAAAATTTCCCGACGAAAATCATCGAGAAAACAAGAGGGATTGTTTCGATAAGCCGAGATTACACGTATCCGAGGAGCCGGAATCGTTGATCATTCGCTTTGACGCTTCGCATGAAGAAGTGTCCCCTGAGCCTGAAGAACCGACGATTTCGCTGCTCGATCCCGGTCAAGCGCTTTTGCGGCGGGAAGAGGAAATCGATTACCGGGAAAACCAGCTCAACTCACGAATCGCGAAGTTCGAAGCCCTTGTCCGCAACACGCAGTTGACGCTCAAGGAAAAGAACGACGATCTTTCCGTGCGCGAAGCGGAAGTCGAAGAGCTGCAAACCACGCTCCAAACGCAAAAAACGGCGTTGGAAGAGCGGTTTCGGCTCGATAAAAACCGGCTCGAAAACGAACGGCTGGAGCTTCAAGCCCGTAAATCGGAAATCGAAGAGCGTTTGCAGCAGCGGGAAAAAGAATTGACACAACTGGCAATCCAGCGTGAAAACGAGTGGAACGCTTCGCTGGAGCATTATCGCGCGGATCTGGAAAAGCAACTCGAACACTATCTCGAGGAATACAAGCACCGATACGCGAAAAAATGCGAAGAAAATCGGCAGATTTGCGAAGCGCAACTCCTGGAAGGAGAAGATTTGCTGAAACGGCGTGAAGAAGAAATTGCCGCGGAATACGAAACGCTTCTGGAAAAAAACGAACAGGAAATTCAAGCCAAAAAAGCCAATCTCCAAAACGATTTTCTCCTCCGACAGGAAGAGTGGGAGCGACAAATCACACTCCGCGCCCGGGAAATGGAGGAAAACCTCCAGCGACGTCTGCGTGAAGCGGACGCCGAACTGATCGCCCGCCGGGAAGAAGCGGAAGCCCGCCTCAATCGCCGCGAACAGCAGATGAAGCAGCGGGAAACGATTCTCCGCGAAGCGGAAATCGAATGGGAGCAGCGCCGCAGTGCGTTCGAGAATCAGTGGGCGGAATACGAACAGGTGCGGCAGGAAAAGCTGCGGCAATACGCGGAACAGGATTCCCGGCTTGAGGAGCGCCAACGCTTTCTCTCGGAGTGGGAAACGCGGCTCAAATCGAAGGAGTCCGAACTCTGTTCCCGGGACGATTCGCTCAAAGTGCGCGAAAAACAAAACGCGATCGACGCCGAGAAATACCGACGACTCCGCGAGATGGAAGAGGAAATTCTCCAGTCGCAGTCGGAATCGACCCGAATGCGCGAAGGGCTCGTTCGTGAGCGACATCAGTTGCAGAAAATGATTGAAGCGGACCGACAACGGCTCAAGGAATCGCACGAACTGGCGACCCGACGTCTTGAGGAAGAGCGAATCGAGCTTGCTTCGCAAAACAAAAAAGTGGAGCAGATGCGGACCACGTTGGAACGATCCCGGGAAGAATTGGGCCGGATGCACCGCGAAACGCTGGAGGTCCGGCTCGCAACGGAAGAACTTTGGCTTCGCTTGACAGGCGACTCCGCTCCGGAAGATCTCAAGGAGTCGCTCGCTCGGATCCGTGCGAGGCTCGCCGACCAATACCAAGACGCACTCGCGCATGTCGAGCAGCAGAAAGAAGAGTTGAAACTCTTACGCCAACAGATGCTCACACAACAGGAAAAACTCCTCACGCGACGCGATGAACTCGACCGTTGGGCGAACCGTTGCGAGGATGCGCTGCTGGAAAAAGAGCGACAACTCCAACAGCGGGAAGAAGAACTGGACCGGCAACAGTCGTCCGTCTACGAAATCCTCCGACGTCAACGGACACCCGTCGGCGCCGGGGGGTATGAATCTCACTCAAACCGGTAAACATCAAGCCCGAACATCGTTCCGACGGAATCGGCGTTTTTGCCGACGACTTCGATCGTCAGGGTGTGTGTTCCTTTTTCCAAATCGGCGGTTCCGATCACAACCGGGCCGGAATTGACGACCTTGTCGCGGTTGAAAAGGTCGACGACTTCGCCGATCTTCTTTCCGTCGAGATAGAATTGGAATTGGCCGTAGTCCCGGGCTTTGGTCATTTCGCAAATCAACTTTTGCGGACCGCTCTTTTCGACCTGCACGATCAAATCGAGCTTGTCGCCCGGCTGCGTGTCGGTCCACCAGAGCTGGTCGTTGTCTTTCCAAACGCCGTCCTTCCAATTATCCATACCCTGCCTCGTCAGTTTTCCCCCGGCCGGCATTTCCTTGAATTCGAACCCGGGTATCTTCACGACGTACGGCGTTTTGTAGACGACTTTCGCTTTCACTTCTTCGATCAACTGCGCATCGGACGGGTATTTGCCTGTTGGAGCGTCGATCGGCTTCACGCCCGGAAATGCGTACCAATAGGTTACGACGGAGTAGTCGATCGTCGTTGCCGCCCAATGCCAAACCTCCATGTCGAAACGGAAATCCTTCTTGAACGGAATTCCGTCCAATAGCCGGAAGCGGTCGTTCGTCGTATTTCCGTAATTGTTGGGCCCCTCCGCTCGCGGTTGAGCGTGGAACGGCGCCTCGAAATAAATCGGGGAACACCAGGCATACCCGTAGTAATCTTCGGTCCCGGTTCCGAAATGAGATGGAAACGTTTCACCGTCGACGTAAATCTTTTCGTCCCCTTCCCCCCACCAATCGGTGATCGGGTTCAGGACACTCAGCGAATCGCCGGCAAAAACCCCTTTTCCCTGGAGCGCGATATAGTTCCAGTCCTGTTTCTTCTCTTCTTCGCGGAAGGTCTCGATCGCACGATCCTGACGCCAGTCGGCGTGGAAATACATCGTGCGGTCCGTCCACTGGATCGGTTGGTAATCGAGGTCTTTGATCGTGATCGCGACATCCTGATCGGAGTAGTTGACGAACGTCGCTTCGATCTTCTTTTGGAACGGCATACGCCAGAAACTGCGAAGCGTGCCGTCTTTTTCAACTTTCGTATACCACGATTGGTAAGGATTGATCCCGACGCCGCCCCCGAAGAAATCGCCGAGCGGGACCCGAATGGTCGCGTTCCCGTCGAACGACACTTTGACCAGCGTACTTCGCATCGCTTGCGGAATATCCTTGGCGTCGATTTTCACGGCGAAGGAATTGATCGACAGCGGATGCGAAGTCGTTTCGGTAATCGTATCCTTACCGCCGTTTTTCGCGAGTTTCACAACGCGTCCTCTTTCCGATTTGATCGGGCTTTCCATCAGCGTCTTTTGGACTTTTTCAATCTGCGTTTTTGCTTTGCCGAAACGGTCCATGGTAAACGACTCGACGCTCACGTCGTTGCCGTAGGTTCGGAAATTAATCTGGTAATACAGATTGTTTTGCGTCGGCATATCGTCGACGGTGATTTTGATGCTTTTTTCATAAGGGATCGGAAGATAAAGATTCCGACCGTTCGCCCGAACGGCGCTGAGCGGTGCGTCGACGAGATACTTGCCGCCGATCAGGTCGCCGATGTTGGCGGTGATTTCCGGCTCCGTTTTTCCGTCGAGGTAGATCCGGAAATTGACTTTGTAATGCGGAGCGGTAATCCACCAGCGAACGATCGCGCCCGGCCCCTTTTCGTCCATGAGAACCCATTCCTTACGATCGCCGTTCATTTCCTCACGAACGAACTGCGAAGCGTCGCCGTTGGCGAACCAACCTTTTTCGTTCGGACTTTTAGAAGCGCGATCGTAACTGCTCGCCTGCTTACAGGTGTACTCGGGGTTCGGGAATTGCGTGATTGCGTTGCGGTCGATCATTTCGTCCAAGAGCGACGAAAGCGACACGCTCGCCGCATGAGTCGACGGACTCAGCAACAACAGCAGAAACAGGGCCGACAATAAGATTCTACGCACCATGAGATTCTCCAGGAAAGGGGAAACAATCGAAAAAACAGCGTACAAAACATTGTATGGAAGATACCCAACGATTTCAATATGGGTAGAATGAGGGGAAATCGAGAAATAAGAAATGAGAAATAAGAAATAAGAAAACGTAATACTACCTCTATCCTCTATCCTCTATCCTGACTCCTGACTCCTAACTCCTCCCCCCTCCTCTCCCCATGAAAATCTACAACGACAATTCCATGTCCATCGGCAATACGCCGTTGGTGAAGTTGAATCGGCTTGGCCATCCCCGGTCGACGATTCTGGTGAAAATCGAAGGGCGTAATCCTTCCTACTCCGTCAAGTGCCGGATCGGAGCGAATCTGATTTGGGTGGCGGAAAAGACCGGCATCCTCAAGCCGGGCATCGAAATCGTCGAGCCGACCAGCGGGAATACGGGAATCGCCCTTGCTTACGTCGCGGCGGCCCGGGGGTATTCCCTGACGCTGACCATGCCGGAAACGATGAGCTTGGAACGCCGCAAACTTCTCGAATTTCTCGGCGCAAAGTTGATTCTCACGCCGGGCTCCGAAGGAATGAACGGCGCGATTCGCCGGGCGGAAGAATTGGCCGCATCCGATCCGAAGCGGTACTATCTGCCGCAACAGTTCAAGAATCCGGCGAACCCCGAAATTCATGAAAAGACGACCGGACCGGAAATCTGGAGCGATACCGACGGAGCCGTCGACGTGTTGGTGTGCGGCGTCGGAACGGGCGGAACGATCAGCGGAGTTTCGCGGTATTTCAAAAAGAACCGGGGAAAACCGCTCTGTTCCGTTGCCGTCGAGCCGGAAAAATCGCCCGTGTTGACGCAACATTTCGCCGGGGAGCCGCTACGACCTGCGCCGCACGGAATTCAAGGAATCGGCGCCGGATTCGTTCCCGACACGCTCGACCTGTCGTTGATCGACCGCGTCGAAAAAGTCTCCGACGAAGACGCGATCCATTACGCCCGACGTTTGGCGAAAGAAGAAGGGATTCTCGTCGGCATTTCCTCCGGAGCCGCGTTGGCGGCCGCGGTCCGGCTCTCCGGCGACGAACGCTTCGACGGTCAAACATTCGTCGTCGTCCTGCCGGATGCCAGCGAACGGTATCTGTCGACGAAATTGTTCGCGGGCGATTGATTGAAAACGAAAACACGCACAAGCCCGCAGTCGGCAGGAATTATTTCGCCGAAAATCCGCTCAACCATTGCATCGCGGACGCGATCAAGCCGTCCAAAACCGGCTTTTCCGGCAAAGTGAGCGACAGTTTCGCTTTCCCTTCGGCGTCGGTTTCCACGCGAATCGCGTCGGCGACCGTTTTTTGCAGCGTCGGGATCACGTCGCGAACCGTCGTCGCGATTTTCGCGGTTGTTGCGGTTTTTTCGCCCTGGTCGGCCATGGTTCCGAGAAATTTGAAAACCGATTCGACAATCTCGCTTCCGGCCTGTACGATTTTTTCTTCCCTTTCGCCGCGAGGACGAACGATTTCGGCGGTTTTTTGCACGGTATCCCGGGCCGAAAGATCGTCCGGCGCGGCCGGTTTGGAGCCAAGCAGCACTTCCAGACGCCGTTTGAGTTCCTCGACGCCGGATTTCAAGACGACTTCGCTCACGTCGCTGTTGATGTCGAGTGCGGCGAGCGCCAAATCGTGCTTCGCAGAAAGTGTCGCGAGCATTTGCTCCTCGATCGTCTGTTCCGTAACGAGCAGATAAACCTGCACATGCCGCTTCTGCCCCATACGGTGCGCCCGCCCGATCCGCTGCTCCAAAATCGCCGGATTCCACGGCAGATCGACGTTGACGATCGTGTTGGCCGCCTGAAGATTCAAGCCGACCGAACCGGCGTTGGTCGTCAGAAAGACACGACATTCGGGATCGCTCATGAATTTCTGAACGAGAATTTGCCGCTTCTTCTGCGGGACGGATCCGTCGAGCCTGACGTAATCCGCGTCGTGCTCCTGGAGAATCGGCTCGATTAGATCGAGCATCGTCGTCCATTCGGAGAACAGGACGATCTTGCGGTTCGATTCGGCCAACAGTTCGCCGAGCAACTCTTCCAATCGTTCCAATTTGCTCGAATATGACGGTTCCGTTTTATTGCACAGAAACGTACTGTCGGCGGACATCCTCGCGGCCAAAAGAGCTTTTTTCAATCGGAGCAGATCCATTTCGGAGATGTACGATTTCCCGACGACGCTCGCGACGATCCGCATTTGACCGTCGTGAATTTCAAGTTGCTCCGCCGTCGGGGCGATCCGTACGATTTCCGTCGAACGTTCGGGAAGTTCGAGACTGACCGACTCTTTCGTCCGTCGTAGCAGGATCGGCCGGAGTTGCTCGCGGATTTCCTCAAGATTTTTGTAACCGGCAATGCGGCCGGAATCCTCGACGATCCGGTGTCGATGAAAGAACCGATACGCCGGGAGCAAATGCCGGTCGTCGATGAACTGGACGACGGAGTAAAGCTCGTCGATCCGGTTTTCCATCGGCGTTCCGCTGAGGACCAACGCATACGGCGAACGGAGTGCTTTGATCGCTTTGGTCGTTTTCGCTTCCCAATTTTTGATCCGCTGCCCCTCGTCGAGAATGATCAGGTCCCATTTGGTTTCCTCGATCGGGAGCAGATCGCGCATGACCTGTTCGTAATTGCAGATCGTGAAGAAAACGTCGTTCCCGTACTGTTCGTACCGCTCGTCGGACGCGCCGAGGACGACTTGCGTGGAACGATGCGGGGCGAATCGGGCAATTTCCAAACTCCACTGCGATTTGACCGACGCGGGACAGACGATTAGTACTTTTTTGATTTCCGCAACTCGCGCAAGCAGTTCCGCGACGCCGATCCCCTGGATCGTTTTGCCAAGCCCCATGTCGTCGGCAAGGATCGCGCGGCCCGCCCCGACGGCGAACGCGATTCCGTCGAGTTGGTACGGCAAAAGCTCCACGCCCAGCAGCGAGTTGCGCAGCGAATGTTTCTTCGGATCGGCCCGAATTTCCGCGACGAGCGATGCGATCCGCGTTTTGAAAAGCCGTTCGTGAATCCATTCCTCGGCGTCGGGATAAATCGTAACCGATTGCCCCGCCGATTCGAGTTTCGAAACGGCTTTGATCAGGGCGTGAACGTCGTCGATCGGGCGGTCGAGGAACCGTTTCGCGATTTTCATCACTTCCGTGCACTGTTCGCAATCGCACTCGTCGGTTTTGTCCGGGAGCGCAAGATGAAGCGTACGGTGTTCCCCGTACCGGAGAAAGACGATCGCCTCTTGGTTGACGTACGGCTTGTGGATTTCCTTGGCGTCGAACTGCTTTTCGATCCGGTTGAGCAGGAACATGATGTGCTTGCACGTTCCGAGCCGGTTCGTTTTGAAATCGGGACAAGAGCAATAGGAATCGCCCGACTCCGTTCCCCGCAGCGCCACGCGGTACGTTTTGCCCGACAAGTCGCTACTGATCAGGTAATCGGTCCACGGCGTCGTTTTGTCGGTCGCTTTGACCCGGAATTTTTCCGCTTGAGACCGTTGCAACCGTTCGTGCAGCGCCCGCTCGCGGAGCCGTTTGTCCGAAAGGAGTTCCGGCGGCGTTTCCAGGTCGGGATGTTCGGCCAAACCGACGAGCGATTTTTCTTCGAGCAGGAACGAAAGCGTCGCGGCGGTATGTTCGCAGATACGGTTCGGAATCTTTTGCGGATTACAGCAGGAGCAACAAACGGCGAGTTTATGTTTCGCGCCCGGCGCGAGCATCACGGTCACCGTCGACGGTTCGATTCCCGGTTCGTGAATCGAAAGGCGGAACAGGTCTTCGTTGAGATAAACGTCGTTGTCGACGTCGAGCGAATCGAACGGAAACGGTCGCCGCAGCATCAACGCCCCTTCCGGCCCGAGAATGTCGCACGCCTGCTTGTACGTCAAATGGGAAAGCCGGTCGTAGAGCGTCAGCTTTTCCGCACGTTTCGTCGTCGGAGCGGTTGCGGTTTTCGTTTTGACTTTGACGGTTTTTTTGACTTTGGCGATTTTCGTCGGCATTGTTTCGATCTTGTTGACGGTGAAACCTACCCGCATTCAATACTAGCCCCAAGCGTAAGCGCGGGGGGATTTCTGTCGGCCTCTTTCACGCAGATGTTTACGCAGAATAACCCGATAATACAAGTCGCACAGTTTATCAGGTTTGGAAAAGATTGCCCACCCGCCCCGAAATGAGATTTGTCGAATTCGTGCGTTGACGAATCCCTACCGATACCACGTCATAATACGATCGGCCAAGCCTGGAAATGCTCGATTAAGGTAGTAAAGAATTTGAGCCTGGAAATAAGGGATGATTCGCTTTTTTCTTCGTTTCATCGCGGCGACGATTTTTTCGGCGACCGAATCCGAAGAAACCATACCGTGAGCGGGCATGTTCGGCTTGCTGCTCGATTCCAACAGCGCATCGAAAAACTCCGTTTTCGTGGTGCCGGGACTAACCAGAAGCACGTCGATCCCGTCGCCGTAAAGTTCGGCCCGAACCGCTTCGCTCAAACCGGCGACCGCGAACTTCGCCGCTCCATACGCTCCGTAATGCGGCACGCCGCGAAAACCGACGACGGAACTGAGAAAGACGATCATCGGCGGATTCTTCGGACTTTTCCCGGCCGATTCGCGGAGAAGTGGTATCGCTTGCCGTGTCAAAGAAAGGGCGGAGAAATAATTGACGTCCATCAATCGCTTCGCCAATGCGTCGTCGGTCGCTTCGATCAGCGCCGTCGCTCCGACCCCGGCGTTGTTGACGAGCCCGTCGAGTCCGCCGAGCTTTTCAACCGCCGTTTCCAGGCAATATTTTCGTACGTCCGCATCGGTGATGTCCCCGGCCACGCAAAAAACTTTCGCGTCGATAAAGTGGTGTCGGATTTCCGTTTCCAGTTCGGCAAGCAGATTTTCCCGGCGTGCCGTGAGAACCAGTCCGGCTCCTTCTGCGGCCAGTTTCAGGGCAAGCGACCGGCCGATCCCCGACGAAGCACCGGTCAACAAAATGCGGCTGTTGCGCAAAAACATCATCGTTCCTTTCGTTAATCCGTTGAAACATCGACACGCAAAGGATCCGGATACAGTCCCATTTTCGGGATCGGAAGCGGCCGCATCCCGTTGACTTTGTAGACCGGCCAATCGTACGGAATCGGCGGTTTTTCGTCGAATTCACGGAATTTCGGTAGTGCGTCGGCTGCTAAATTCACATTGTCCAGGATCACGTTTTGACCATGATCGTTTCGGGCGAACGTTTCGCATCCGATCGCGGCGTTACGCAACAGGTAGTTCCGGTTCACGTTGTCCCGAATCTCCGCGAAGTCGGGATACCGGCTTTTGAACGGTTCCTTCGTGATATCAACGCCGCTGCCGCGCACCATATCGGCGAACGGACCCTTTTCGAGCTGTTCGAGCCAGCGTTCCTTGGGCCAGGGGGAAAAGCTGAACGCCGATTTGCAGTCGAGAAACAGGTTGTTGTCGGCGATGTTGTCCTTGCCGCCGTGAATCTGGATGCCGCCGAACTGGCCGTCGGCGCTTTTGTAGAATACATTTCCGTACATCAACACGCCCGAGATCATGTCGTCGAGCCGGATCCCGCTCTGTCCGGCGACGTCGCGGCCGCTGCCGATGTGGTGCCAGTAATTGTATCGGATCACGTTCCCCCGGAGCGTCGGGTTGCCGAACATGTCGATTCCCGACTGGTCATCCGATTCGCGGACCATCGAATGAATTTCGTTATATTCGACGACATGCTCGAATCCGCCCATCCGCATTCCGTGGGCCGGGGAATGGTGCATCAGATTATGGGCGATCCGGTTCCCGACACCATCCAGGGAAACGGCGGGCCCATAAACCCGATCGACCCGGGTCAGATCGGCGATGTGATTGTTTTCAAGGAAGCATCCGCCCGGTGTCAACGACGGAAGGTCGCCGCCGCTCATCGAGACACCACCCCCGCCGAGCTGGAATACGTCGCAACTTAACACGCCGTGATTTTTTCCGTGGATCGAAATGCCCCATACGCCGAAACGGTGGAACCGGCACCCGGCGAACCAGACCCGCTCCCCGCCTTCCACGAGCGCGCCGGTCGCGCAACCGTCCTCGAAAGTCAATCCGAGAAACGTCGTGTGGGAAACGTTTTTGAGCTGCAAAAACGGTTGGTCGAACACGGAGAGCCGCGCCTTGGTCGCCGGGTCGTTCAGCGTGACACCGTCCGGCGGATAGACGTAAAGAACGCCGCTTTTCCGGTCCAAAAACCATTCGCCGGGCACGTCGATTTCCTCAAGCAGATTAAACGCGTAAAACGGCGCGTTTTTGACGTATCCGTACGGATTCGCGCCCGTTTCGACCGTGATTGCCTTCTTCGCCGGATCGATTTTTTGAACGTGAACCGACGTCGCCGCCCAAAGGTGTTTCCAGTATCCGAACAGCCAAACGTCGTCCGCTTGACGCCAGAGATCGATCCGGGGATCGGTGTATTCAAATTGGCCCGGTTGACGATTTTCGACGCCGGTTTTGTGCTCGGAAAGCACTTCCCCGGTCCGCAGGAAATCGGTCCGATCGGCGTCGATTCCGCCCGTATGATTCGGGTATCGCGCGATTTGCAGCGGTCGGTCGTCGACGTAAAGATCGACCCACGGCGCGGCGTCGGGCCCGTTGGCACCAAATCCTCGCGGCTTGATCGGCGGAAGTTTGGAAACGTCGATTCCGCAGTCGGCGAGTTTCAGTTGCAGCACCTTGGCTCGTGATTCCTCGGGTAATCGTTCCAGAATTTTCGGATCGGAAATTTTTTGAAAGCCTTTCAAGGAAACGCTGCCGAGAAAGAGCGGCGTTTCACCGTCGGCATTGCGGTAAACGATCGGAGCGTCTTCGGTCCCGGAATCGGCGGCGTCAAGTTCGAGCGGTTCCCGCATCGGATAAACGCCGCCGCGAACGACGACTTCCACACCGCCTTCGGGGAGTTCGGATTCGCCTTTATGCTTGCGGTCGTCTCTTAACGCACGAATTTTATCCCTTGCTTCGGTCAAAGAACCGCCGGGCGCAACCTCGATACGAGCGGTTGGTTTGAATTTCGGCTCGAGCGGATTTTTCGCGACGACCGGTTCCCACGGCGACTTTCCTTCGGCGATCCTTTTTCGTTCCGCGGCAAGTTCGGCCCGTTCTTCGGCGCGATAATCCCGAACATGTTTCTTTTGAATGAGCGAATCGACGAGAGTTTGATATTCCTCGAATTCTTTTCGGTTTTGGTTCGTTTCGCTTTGTTTTGGATTTGCGCCTAAGACAAACGAAAGATTGCCGAGCCAAAATAACGCTCCTCCTATAACAACGAAAAATAACTGTAAAGAGAATCGTTTCATCGGTTTGTTCCTTTCATGAATTGTTTCGGTGGAAATTCGTTGAGATCAGTTCAAAAAACGCGGTCCAGATCGGTTCTTTCCAAGGGTCGTTGCAACAAATGATCGGTGAATAGGGACTGGCACATCCTCGAAATATAGCCGCAAACAACCCCGGTTTTTCAACGGAAACACATCTCGAAAAATCAAGAACCAGAACTTCTCCCTGATAATACCATCTCGACCCCCAAATAACACTATTGGGTTGTGGGCAGTTAAACAGCACTGTTCCAGTAGGCTTTCCACTGTTCGCCGTAAAGGACGGCACGGCCTTTGTTTCAAGGGTGTCTTGCCACAGCCGGGAAAACAAACTGCCGTTTTACTGGAAGATGTCGGCAGCGGCAACGTCGGGAAAGCAGTGCTTGAATCGTCGGATTGGGGATATTGAAACGTATCGTCGGGAGGTGAAGGCTTGGCAGGACGCTCGAATCAAACTCAAAAGACTTTATCCGCAATTTTAGAACTGGTCGGGTACTACACACAAAAACGACTTTTTCGCTGCACGCCGGACCATCCGACGGTAAGATTTACTCCTTCAGCAATAAGGACTTATGTAATCGGGGCGACAGGATTTGAACCTGCGACTTCCTGCTCCCAAAACTAAAGAGACGCTTCTCGTTGCAACAAACGAAAACAAGGGATAATTGTAAAAAAGCCTTGTATTTGAGGCTCGAACGATAGTGTCATTATATATCATCGGCTATCATAGACAAGCACTCAAACGGAAAATTCCGAGCGCAAACGGAAAATTTTTCCGTTTGGTATATACCATGAATCGGCATAGTATCACAAGTCGTTTTGCGTAATTCTTTACTCGGTTCCGAATCAGTCATTCCATTGTCCGACGAACTTTTATCTGATATATTCTTAACAAGCCAATTTATTAGATTTTGCTCGTTTTTGCCTATTTTAACACACCGCGAAGGATCGTTTCATGTCGCAATGGATAACTCTTGACAAGGCAGCCGGTTACATTCATGTCGGGCGTTCGACGCTCTACAAAATGGCTCAGGCCGGTGAGGTTCCTGCCCATAAAATCGGGCGGTCTTGGCGGTTCAGCCTGCCGGAACTCGATAATTGGATTCGCTCCGAACCCGGAAACGTTCCATTTAATCGTAATAGTCGGCGGCTTGATTCGCCCCATTCACAGCCTATTCGCATAATCGATCTGTTCTGCGGGGCCGGTGGATTGACGCTCGGTTTCACCCGGCTTGCTTCACGACCGGCGGTTTCCGTTTGGGCGAACGATTTCAACCGTTACGCTGCCGAAACGTACAACGCCAATTTCGGGCCGCATTGCGTCGATGGGGATATTATCGATCTGCTCGCCGATCCGGAAACCGAAATCCCTCAAGCCGACATCGTAATCGGCGGACCGCCCTGCCAAGGTTTTTCGCTCCTTAATAAGAACCGGGACGGCGACCCGCGAAAACAGCTTTGGCGACCGTATATGGAGGTCGTCAGGCGGAGCGGTGCGGAAATTTTCGTCATGGAGAATGTACCGCAACTGCTGGGAACCATCGAACACGGCGAAATCATCGAAGCTGCTCGGCAAGCGGGATTCAAGACGACTGCCGCCGTTCTTTGTGCCGCCGATTATGGCGTACCACAAACTCGAAACAGGGCTTTCATCGTCGGTTGTTACTTCGCCGACCCGGGCGATTATTTTCCGCCGCGAAAGACACACTACAATCCGCTCAAAAAACCGCAGTCGCTTTTACTGCAAGACTTTTCGGAATACGTTGCCGATCCGAAGCCTTGGGCGACCGTTCGGGATGCGATTGCGGACCTGAAACCGCCGGTCGGAATTGAAATTCGCGACGAGGAGCCGCCCTACGATCTCCATTTCGGACGGACGCCCACGGAAACGTCGCTCAAACGGTACAAGGCGATTCCTAAGGAAGGAATGAATCGTTTCGACTTGCAGCGGATCGCCCCGGAGTTGACGCCTGATTGCTGGATTAGGAAAACGCAGGGTGGTACGGACCTGTTCGGTCGGCTTTGGTGGGACCGGCCGGCGTTTACGATCCGAACCGAGTTTTACAAGCCGGAGAAGGGGCGAACGCTTCACCCGAAACAACACCGCCCGATTACGCACCGAGAAGCTGCCCGGTTCCAAAGTTTTCCGGATGATTTCATTTTCACCGGAACAAAAATCGAAGTTGCCAAGCAAATCGGCAATGCCGTTCCTCCGCTCTTGGCCGCTAAGGTTGCCGACGCGGTGTATGAACTGGTGAACAGCCGTGCCCGCTCGCACTGATTCGGCGATGACCGACGTGTTCACCAAAGAAAAGCGACACGAAATCATGGCGAGCGTCAAAGGACGCGACACGAAGCCGGAAAAAATCGTGCGGTCGATTGTTCATCTGATGGGCTTCAGGTTTTCGCTGTGCCGAAAGGATTTGCCGGGAAAGCCGGACATTGTTTTACCGCGACACGGAAAAGTGATTTTCGTTCACGGGTGCTTTTGGCACGGTCATGCGAATTGCCGCAAGGCGACCATTCCGGCGACGAACACGGTGTTTTGGTTGGAGAAGATTACGAAGAACAAAGCCCGTGATACGAAGGTCAAACGACAGCTTCGGCAGGCGGGTTGGAAAGTGCTGGTTGTTTGGGAGTGTGAAATCACACGGACGGAAAAGCTGATACGAAAGTTGAACAAATTTCTCAAAACGGATACGAAACAATGACGCGACGACCGACGGAAGGAACACCGAACGAACTGCGACAACAGTTGGTCGATTTGCTGGCTGACTTTGAGAAGAAGTTGAAACAGAATGATTTGCGGAAGAAGGTACTGGCGTTGGTTCCGGCTTTCCACAAGCTGCGCGATCTTGGAAGTTCACTGATTCCGCGTGAAGAAGCATCGGCGGCCCGCGATCGCATCCTCGCCTACTTTCGGAAATATCCGTTGACGGTGATCCACGGCGACGAATTGATGGTCGTTTCCGGCATTCAAGATTGGCCCCGCCGATTACGTGAACTGCGTTGCGAATTCGGCTGGAGCATCGCTTCCGGGGTCACGCTTCACGAAATCGCCGATGATGAAATCCTGCCGTTCAAGGTCGAAATCGACAAACTGAGACCGGAGGAATACATCCTGCTCGATTCGGTTCAAGATCGCGACGCGGCCTACCGTTGGAAGGTTGCGAACGACATCCGCAAGGAAAGCGTCGGTTCCCGCGCCAAAGTTTTGAAGTTCTTCCGGCTCAACATCGGCAAGCCGATTACAAGCGAGGAATTGCGTTACGTCACGAACGATAAGAGCGAATGGGCGCGGCGGGTTCGGGAGTTGCGAACGGAGGAAGGTTGGCCGATTACGACCCGTTCGACGGGCCGTCCCGATCTGCCAATCGGTGTCTACGTTTTGGAGCAGGATCGGCAAAGCCCGGCTCACGACCGCAAGATTCCCGACCCGGTTCGTTGTGTCGTGCTGGTTCGCGACGGCTATCGATGTATGCAATGCGGCTGGACGCACGATCAATGGAACCCGTCCGATCCGCGACACCTCGAATTACACCATGTCGAGGCCCATGCCAAGGGCGGGGAGAATACGGAAGGAAACTTGACGACGCTGTGTAACATCTGCCATGATGATCGACATAGAAGAAGTAAATAGTGATTTTTGTTTATCTGTTACAATTCAACTTCGATTTTGACGATCCCCCCATGACAACGCCGAAGAAAACCTTCAAAGTTCAAACAGCGCACGACCATTTTGAATCGATTATGCTGTGTTCGCCCCTCGCGGCGATAGAAGAACTTATTTGGAACGCTCTTGATGCCGATGCTCTGAATATTTCCGTCGAATTCCAGCGAAACGAAATGAATGGGATCGACCGCATCGTTGTTAAAGACGATGGTTTAGGTATTCCAAAAAACGACTATGAGAATGCTTTCGGAAGTTTGGGAGGATCACCAAAACGATCATTAAAATCGACCCCTAGCGGCCGTGATATTCACGGAAAATCAGGACAGGGTAGAATCAGAGCTTTTCGACTCGGAAGAAAGGTCACATGGCGAATAAAATCAAAGGGGAACAATGGAACGCTCGACCAATACGACCTTGTTTCTTTTGCACATAAATTGGATTCTGTGAACGTTGAAAACGAAAAAGCCTCGACCGTGGGCATGTCGGGCACAGAAGTAATCATCGAAACTATCAATGAAAACCATTCTTCATTAGCTTCCGAGCCAACGATAAAAACGCTTTGCCGACATCTTTCGGTCTACCTGCTTAAATACCAAAATCCAAGAATTTCCATCGTTTACGATGGAGTTAAGATCGATCCCATTACGGAAATACAACGTCAAAAAAAAATCACGGTACATATTCCTTATGACGGTAATCTTTTCAAATCGGAGCTTGTCGTAATTGAATGGAAAGACAAGGTTGAGCGAAAAATACATTTGTGTGATGCGGCGGGGTTTACGCTCGAAGAAGTACAACCCGGCCTCCATTCCTCCGGAATCCACTATACCGCCCATCTGAAATCGGAAGCCCTTCCCCTCATGTTAAAAGACAATGTGCTTTTAACCGAGCTCGACCCGAGCGGCAATGAAGTCATAAAAACGGTAAAAAATAAATTGCGTTCATATTTCAAAATCCGAAAAGAAGAAAAACATCGGGAGATAATTGAAGGGTGGCAGCGCGACAAAATCTATCCTTATGACCCTAAAACCTCAGACCCCGTCACTCGGGTTCAAAGAGATGTGTTCGATATCTGTGCCTTGACTATCCATAAGCATCTGCCGTCATTTAAGAAATCTCAGATTGTGGACAAGCAATTTCAATTTCAATTACTCAAGGTCGCTCTTGAAGACAACCCCGACAGCGTCGGCAAAATCATGCGTGATGTCCTGAGTTTGAATAAAGATGAACAGGACAGCTTTGCTTCGTTACTTGAAAAAACAAAACTTTCCTCTGTCATCAGGACAACATCGCTCGTTGTTGACAGAATGAAGTTTATTGAAAGTCTCAACATTTTATTGTTTACTGATTTCAAACAGCAACTACTTGAAACGCAGCAGTTGCATAAAATGCTCTTGGATAATCTCTGGATTTTCGGTGAACAGTACCAGATCAAGAATAGCGACCAACGGCTTACAACGCTTCTCGAAGAACATATACGCATTCTTGAAAGAGACCTATTGGTCCCCTCTATTCCCAGTAGTCTTGACCTCGCGACCGAAGACTTGGAAAAGTTGAGAATTGATTTGATGCTTTACACGCGAATCCCCTCCCCGACGATGTGTGAGCATTTGGTCGTTGAATTAAAACGACCGGCTGTAAAAATCGGAGAGAAGGAAGTAGAGCAGATTAAAAAGTATGCGAGAAAAATAGCTGCCGATCCTCGTTTTGATAAAAATAAGGTTCGCTGGACTTTTTTGCTTCTTGGTAATGAACTCAACGATTATGCTCAAGCGGAGGCCAACCAATCAGACAGGCGTCCGGGTGTTTTGTATCACCGCGATAACTTGACGGCCCACGTCAAGACGTGGGCATCAATTATAGAGGAAGCAAAATGGAGATACGACATCTACTACAAGTATCTTGTTACGGAAGCCTCAAAGGAAGACATGCTCGACCATTTACAGAAAAACTATAGCCATTTACTTCCGCAACCCAAAGAAAAAAAAGGGGCTAGAGGGAAAAAAAAAACAGCAAAAAAGCGCAAAGTGTCGTCAGCATTGCCAAAACCCAAATAACAGTTGCCGAAAGCTAAAAGGCGTTCGAGTATCCCTTTTACGAATCGTCGTTTCCCTTTTTTATCTGCCGCACAAGATCGAAAGCGAACCAGAGAATCAGCAGCCACAACAGGACGATCGCGGGCAGAATACGGAAACAAAGCAGCAGCATCGCCAGAAGAATCACGATTCGCTCGACGATTCTTTCCACAAGAGAGGGATTTTTTCTGATCCATTTTTCAACGGCGTAGACGTATGATTCTTCTATGGGCGACGGGTCCGCCGATTCTATTTCCGCCGGTTTTCTTTTCGGGGGCGTAGGAGCGGATGGAACCACCACGGATGGATCGAGAGCGAACGGATTATCGTTTACGGGCATCGTGAAAGGGGCGTGCGCAATCGAACGTGGAGCGACCGGCGGCGGTTTGGGCAACTCCAGCGACGCGACACCGTAGATTTCGTCGAAAGCCGGTTCTTCGACGGATATATCCTCAAGCGGCGCTATCGCCGATTCCTGCGGTTCTATAGTCGGTTCCGGGAACAGCCCTTTTACTTGTCCGGCGGGTAAAGAGCGACCATTTTTATTTTCTACTACGGTTTCGCGTGAAATGATCCCCTGTTGCGCAAGCAGCTTTATCGTCGTTACCGGAACCGGTCCGACTTTTTCGTCTTTTTTGTTGTAAAAATACCAACCTGACATGTATAATTTACCTAATTCATCTCTTGTTGATGAGCTAAAAGCCCCACTGTTACAGCCCCATTCCTGCTTTGCGTAACATCAATAACTTACAACGACGTTTGAAAAGTGTCCTTGGACGCTAGTGTCCTCCATTATTAAAATCGCACATCCACTTTGCCGCCTTTTCGGTGTCGCCGGTAAAAAAAAGTACAATCTCAAAGAAAATAAAATAGACGATAATAATCGGTACGGCAATCGGAGCCACGAGCAAAGCGAAGGGGCTGCTAAAGCTGACACGGAAAAGAACAATAATCGAATCGAAAAACGTCGATTGAGAAGCAACCGATTTGGTAGTCGCAACGGAAGCGGGGTCCGTCAAAGGTTTAACGGGCGACGGATTCGCTATCGGCGGTGTCGGCTTGGGCGGCGTTATTTCGGGAAACAGGCCGCGTATCTTTCCGGCAAGAGCAGCCTTGCCGCCACTGTTCTCGACGACGGTTCCCGATGAAAGGACGCCTTGTCGGGCCAGTAATTTTAAGGTCGCCGCCGAAATCGGGCCCACTCTTTCGCCCAGTTGTGTGTAGTAATACCAATCGGACATTGTTAGAACTCCTTAGTAAAACGATTGTTTGATCGTATCGGCGCTCCCGCCGCTCCGGCGGAAACGAAAATTCGTCACACCCCAGCGATGATCTGTTGCGAATCTTCGGTTAAATTGATCGACTCGTGAGTTGCGTCGTTGACGAGCGGTCCGTCGTACTCCACCTTTTCGAGGTTCCCCAAGGCCTTTTTGAATTTGTGAACCTCTTTTTCGGCTTCTTCGATTCTGTTCAAAGACGACTGAAGATTGCTGTGAACCCCTCCCAAAGCCGTGTCGAAGTCTTCGATTCTTTTTTTGATTTTCTCGAACAGTTTCAGAAAATCCGATGATCTTTTGTCCAACGCGATATGTTTGAATCCCATTCGCAAGCTGCTCAAAAACGCTCCCAACGTACTCGGACCCGCGATCAGTACTCCGTGCTTATCGTACACTTCTTCAAAGAGCCCCTTGATATTCAAGACCTCGACGAACATCTTATCGTTCGGAAGAAACAGAATCGCGAAAGCGGTTGTCGCGGGCGGAAAAACGTACTTGCTCTTGATCTTTCCCGCCTCGGCCTTGATGTTGGCTTTCAGTGCGTTCTCACGTTGGGCGATCAGGAGTTTGAGCGAATCGGCATCTTGGGCGGCGTCAAGGTCGTAACCGTCCATCAAGTCCATATAAGCAGCCAGCGTGAACTTGGAATCGACGGGCAAATAAACGTATTTGTTCACGTCTTCGTTGCTCGGAATTTTGATGGCGAAATCGACTCGTTCGGACCCTCGCTTGATTTGGGCTTGGCAGTCGTATTGGCCGGGTATCAAAAACTGTTCGAGGATCGATTTGAGCACGAATTCCCCGAGAGCGCCCTTGGCTTGCGAATTTTCAAACAGCCGTTTGAAACGCTTCACGTCGTCGGTCACGCTGTTGATGATTCCGAGTCCTTCGTAAATTTCCTGTTGTTTTTCGTCGATTTCCCGACGTTGGGAATTTTGCATCCATTGGAGGACGACGGCTGCGATTTGTAAAGAAGCAACGATAATCAGGGCAATTATAACGACGATCAGTAGCGACTGCATGGTTTTCTCCTTCGGTTTAGTGAGGTGTGGTGTTGATTAACGGCGAACGTTGCCCAACGGTTTTTCATTGCCGTTGGTTGCGGGGCACGTACTCTCCTTGTTCGTTGTACGGACACGACGACGGCGGATCGGTCTTTTTGATCTTGACCCCGAATAATTCGAGTTCGGCATATTCGTATTCCTCCGGGTCGCCCTCTTCGTCCTTATTGGGATCAAAACGACGATGCCGGGGATGTTTGAGCCTGCGTTCGTCGATCATCGCTGGGTTCCTTCGTCCGTTGAAAAGTACGTGTTCCTCTACCCATGAATTAGTTTGATTCTAAATGCTAGTTTTCGCGAAAATTCACGAAAAACACCTGGGATTCCAAACGATTCGCTGAAAATGACGAACACTATTCCTTCCATTTTTCCCACTCACTTCGCGTTGTTTTCTTGCGGTCGTGCAAAGTCATCGAATTCAGCGCTTTGATACGGTCACGCATACTCATCGACCCCATCGTTTTTATCATTTCAACAAGCGGCAGAAACGATTTGACGAGATTGGAAATCTCTTGCGGCTCGACTCCCGCCCCGGATGCGATGCGACGGCGTCGGCTTGGTGTGATGATCGTCGGATTACGACGTTCGTCCAGCGTCATTGAATCGATGATCCCGGCGACATGGCGCAATTCGGTGTCGGGGTCAGCGTTCGTATCCCCCATCAGTTGGGCGATTTTTTCCATTCCGGGAATGAAGCTCATGATCTTCCAGATCGAGCCGAGTCGGCTCCCCTGCCGCATCTGGGCACGAAAATCGTCCAGCGTGAAAAATCCTCTCTCGGGGGTCGTCGGCTCACCTTGTTCTTTCGCGGAATGTTTCATGATATTATCGATTCATAATTTATCGGGTTTGATAATGCCACATATAATCGAGCACCGTCCTACCGTTGTTGTCGCGTAAAATTGGGGTGCCTCCGACGCCGATCAAATAATTCGCAATCTTAATAGCCCGGCGGACGGCAGCCCAGTGGAGCGGGGTACGGCCGTACTCCTTGTCACGGACATTGATTTTCGCACCGTGGTCGATCAGAAATTTGACGCCTTCCAAACTACGCGACTGTGCAAGTACGGCATGAAACAACGGCGTCCTGTCCAAATTGTCCCCTAATTCAATGTCGGCTCCGTTGTCGAGCAATGCCGCCATGATCTCGATTTCGCCATTCATGGCCGCCGTGTGAAGCAATGCGCAACCGAACTGATTGACGGCGTTGACGTTCGCACCTCGTTCGATCAGGAACCGCATCGCGTCCAACGTCGCCTCCCTTTCAATGGGAAGGCTTTTCGCTTTCCGTTTTTTGTTCAACATGTATCGCCAAGTGGAAAAATACAACGGAAAGCACCCCTTCTCGGTCCGCGATTCCAAGTCGGCTCCGGCGTCCAGCAACGCCTTGAGCATCTCGATGTTTCCCTCCAACGCCGCCCAGTGGATCGCCGCGTAGCCGTGTTTGTCCGGTGCGTTGATATTCGTTTTGCGTTTCCGGAGCAAGATCGACAACGTATTCTCCTCTCTTTGCCGAACAACGCGACAAAGTCTTTCCTTCTCGTCGGGTTTATCCTGCGATGTGTCTGATTTCAAAACTCCTTTGTACCATTGTTCGGCTTTGGCCCAAGCATTATTCGGGCTGGTGTAATCGATGAGATCGGGCGATTCGGCTCCGCGTTTCATCAAATATTCGACCATTTCCATTCGTCTTTTGCGTATGGCGTAAGCAATCGGCTTCTTCTTCCCAAGCTCGGTTTGTGCTTCAATGACGCCTCCCGCTTCGAGCAATATCGCCATGATTTCGAGACTCGCTCGCTGTGCCGCCGTGTGAAGCGGAGTTTCGCCTTTCGTTGCTTCATTCAAAACGCCGTGAGCGAAGTCGACGGGGAAATTGACATCGGCGCCTTTTTCGATCAACATTTTCACGGCAGCTTTATTGCTCCAATAAACGGCTTCAAAAAGCGGAGTGCGACCGCGATAATTCACGGAATCGACGGTCGCGCCCGCTTCAATGAGAGCGACGATACTCTCAGTAGTGCGTTTTGCGTGAGCCTCGCGCTCCACGATATCAATGGCCGCATTTTCATTGAGAAACGCGGCGAACCCACAGTCCGAAGATTTTCGAACCGCATAATGCAAAGGAGTATCGGCTTTACCATCCATAGCATCGACGTTTGCTCCGGCTCGAAGAAGAACGGCGAGAGACGGAGAATGATGCAAAGCCGCCAAATGCAACGGCGTCTTTTCTTTGCTGTCTTTTGCGTTTACATCGACTCCGGCTTCAAGGAGAACGGTAGTAATTTTCGGACATTTTCTGCTTGCGACAATATGCAACAGCGTTTCACTTTGACGCATCATTCTCTCGTTGATATCCAATCCCCGGTCAATCAATATCTTTACCGTTGCCGCATCGTCCGTTTCAAGGGCATGATAAAATCGTATCCAGCCGTAGCTGTCGATATCCGCGTCCTTGAGGGACGAAAGATCGGTGCGATTGATTTGATTATCCCACTCATTGCGCAACAAAATATAAGTTTCATACCCGTCGTTCACGTCTTTTGACCAAACGTCTTTCAGGTCAATAAGCGCCGTGTTTCCTTTTTTTGTTTTCAATTTGATATCCGCACCCGCTTCGAGAAGCAGAGCGACCATTCGCGGCAAACATTTTTTCGCCGCGACGTGCAAAGGGGTTTTACCCGCGTCGTCTTGTGCATTGACATTCGCGCCTTTTTCGAGCAGAAACCTTACGGCTTTGAGTTGATTGCTTCCTACGGCGAAAAAGATCGCGGTCTTGCCGGACGGATCGCGAGTTTCGATGTCGGCGCCTTCGTCGAGCAACTCTACCAACTTCGCAACATTTCCAGATTCCGCCGCGATGTTGAGAGGGTGTTTTCGATTGGGGACGCAGTTTTCGTTTTTATCGCCGTCGTGCATGGGATTGCTCAATTTCCGTAGTATTCGTAAACAAGTTGGTCCGGGAGATAACAGCCGTGACCGCTCGTGTTGATATTAGTGCGTGCCGATTCTTCCGCGATGATTCTCCGTTCCATGCCGAGAAGAGCGGGGAGACTGATTTTATCGTTCATAAACAGGTGGACGTAATGGAGCAGGCGGTCCGGTCCTTCCAGTTTGCCTTTGAAGTATTCAAAACAATCGTAAGAACCTGCTTCCGTTCCGAATAAATGACCGCCTGTGTCAACGAACATCCCGTTGCCGATCATTTCAACACCGTCCGCGAACTCTCCTCGCAAACACTTTTCAAGACGTTCAGGATTTTCACTCATGAAACTTCCGAGAACAAAAACATTGGAATACTGACGCGGCGTTGATTGATTGGCACAATTCATTATCAGATTTGATTTCGCTGTTTGCCCGGCACATGTCAATAGATCGCCCCGCTTAAACGGAATGGGAATATCAATGAAAAATCGGTCGGCAAAATTCAATTCCATCGGCATATTGAATGTAACGCCGGGAAATAATTCGTCGCGAATATCATCGTCAACCCAAGACCATACTTGATATGGATTGCCGTCACAATCAAAAACGCCAGTTATGCTGTACTTATCGGCATCCGGGATTGTTTTTGCATAGCGAACATACGGCATCCCGCTTTGCGTCCATCCATCGATCAATTCATTTGCGACTTTGTTTTCAAAATACTTGTCCAAATCGTCTCTTTTCAACCACGTCTCATTTAAGTCTGCCAATGCCTTTTCAAATGTCGTAAAGAACGGTGTTCCCCAAGTATGGGGACCGTAAGTATAAATCGCACCGTTTCCCGGTGTTTTGAACTGTTCTATGATTTTCCGTTCATATTCCATTCTTGCTGCAATAACCTTGTGGGTGCTGTCGAAAAGAACTTTACTGGCGTTCGGCATCGAAGACATGTCGGGGTAATGGTCGATCAGCTCCTGCCAAGCCGCGTGCTTTTCAGCGATGGTATGATTACTTCGGTCGATAATCACCGCTATCTCCAGCGTATTCCATGTTTTACCGATGCTACGGCAATGTTCGGCGACGTCTTGCGAGCGTATATAGCTGTATATGTCCTTTTTGACTTCTCCTTGATTTTTTAGTTTTTTCGGATCAAACGGAGGCGTGAGGTTGGGCGGCTGGGTCATGAATCTTTTTTTGACGGCATCATTCATAGCCGCCTCTGTATCTCTTTCATGTTCGGACACGTTTCACATTTCACGGCGAACCTCCTCATATTTCAAACCGTTAAGTTTCAATACATGACCGGCGACTCCTTCTTCTTCTCGGATAAGACCAAACAATAGGTCATCCGTTGAAATATAATTCAAGTTAAGCTTAAGCATCTCTTCCCTTGCGTAATTTAGTACATTTTTGGCGCGAGGAGTGAGTTGTAACCGGCCTACCGGAGGCGAATCAGCGCCGATTCGGGTAAGTTTTTCGACTTCTTGGCGAATTTTATGGGCGTCTATGTGCATGATTTCCAAAATCCTTACGGCAACACCATTTTCTTCATTGATGAGTCCGAGCAGAATATGCGCCGTCCCAACGTATTCGTTTTTAAGCCGTCTGGCTTCCGTTTCGGCAAGCTCCATGACCTTTCGTGCTCTTTCCGTTAATCGTTCGTATTGCATAGTTTTTTACATGTATGAAAATGTGATGTTTGCAGGGGCAGCATTCAAGATGAATGATAATTACGCAACATTTCAATCACTTCGGGTTGCCTGATTATTGTCGGGTCACTTCGCTCGCTAAAAAATGCGTTGCTCCTCTACCCATGAAATATTTTGATTCTAAATGCAAGTTTTGGCGGAAAAACCAAGAAAAGTGTGTGAATTTGATGCGATTTCGTGGTGTTTCCTCCAAACTTGCATTTAGAATCTATTTAAAATCAGGGTAGAGGGAAAAACGGATAAATCGTATTTCAAAATCGAACAAGAAAGGAAAAATCCCAATGAACACAACCGATTTCTATTTCGCTTACGGGTCGAACCTCAATGAAACCGATTGGAACCAAGGCGACCGCCCTCGGTTCAACGAAGTCTTTGATTTCGTTTCCCGAGCGTGGCTGACCGATCATGATCTCGGGTTTACGTACAAATCTCCGAGTCGTAACGGCGGTGTCCTCGATGTCGTCGCATCGGTCGGAAAATGCGTGCCGGGCGTGGTGTTTCGGATTCGGTCTTCCGAAGGTTGGGACGCTCTGGACCGCAAAGAAGGAGCCCCGTACTATTACCAGCGACGGGAAACGCAAGTCCTCGCCGAAAACGGTGAACAACTTAACGTCGTCGTTTATCAAGTCTGCTCCGAGGAGTTGGAAAAATCGGGCGACCGTGAAAATTCCTACGTCCAGCCGCAGCCGGATTACGTCGAAGCCGTGCGGACGGGCTTGAGGGAATACGGTTTTTCCGGGACGCAGCTTGACGCCGCCGCCGCACGAACGGAAACGCCGCACGTTGATTCGTTTTTCTGTTACGGAACGCTTCGCAAAGGAGATTGTCGGTATGGCGTTATGCAAAAATTCAAGATTCTTTCAGAGCGACCCGGCATGGTTTCGGGCAGGTTGTACGATTGCGGTTCGTATCCCGGGATCAAACTTGGGCGGCGGGGCGCGGTCTACGGCGAACTGATCCGGGTCTGCGACTGGAAGACGGCTTTGCGGGAGTTGGACCAGATCGAGGGCTACCACTCCGCCGACAAAGCCCGGTCGCTCTTCTGCCGGGAATACACGCCGGTTCGGTTGAGCGACGCCCCCGCTCAAATCGCGTGGATTTACGAATTGGCGGGCAAACCGAGAGGTCCCGCAATCCAGTCCGGCGATTGGTTGAAAGAGCGATAAAATCATACGGTCCGGTTGATGCCGCGACCGGGGATCCCGTGACCTGTGCGAAGCACTGTTCGCGCAGGCAGTAACCCAAGGGTTCACTAAAGAAGAAATAGCGTCTCTTCGGAAGCAACATCCCCGATTCTTGAAAAAACCAGTAAGAGCGGCGCTTTCCGAAAATCAGCAGGATAACTAACAGACGAGCCTGACTTTTCCCTCCGCGACTTCTTCCGGCGTCGGAGGATCGTATCGATAGATCAATTCTCCATTATGGAACAGCGAATACCCGTGCGTCGGATAGAGTGGCCCGAGGAGTATAGGGCACCTCTGGAAATGCCGTTTTTCGGGTCAACGAGCGGGTCCAATCGCACGATAATCGAGTTTCGAGGAAATTTTCATGATTTTCGACCTGTTTTCTCCTTTTGACGCCCCCAAACCGACTCGCTGACGCCGGTTTCTC
>JAVBPO010000154.1:0-10137 GCA_031549565.1 Thermoguttaceae bacterium | reverse complement strand
CCCGGATGAACGCCCATCGTGTACTTTTTGATTTTCGGATCGACCGCGATGTAGTCCGGCGGGAACGTCGACGCCATGAGCAGCGACAAACCGTTCTCGAAATCGAACCCGATGTGCGACGTCGAAAACACGTGCCCGTCCGCCGACAACTGAAACGCTTCCGGCTCTTCAACACAGTATCCGTGTCCGAAATAGACGTGTTTGGCGTGCTGCGTCGCGGGGCCGAATTCGATTTTCGTAATCGCGGCATCGTCGGAACATTCGACGCCGATTTGCAGGGCCGGACCGTTTTCGCGAATCGTGTAAAGCATCTTCAATTCACGGTCGCCGGTTTTGACGATTTGCTCGTACTTGTCCTGTTCGACTTCTTTCCACGGGCCGCAGGAAATGCCGCTTGAAGCGGAGCCGAGCCGTTGACCTTCGATCCAGATGTTGAGACCGTCGTATTGGACGTTTTTGTTTTCGTTGCCGAAACCTATGACGCCGTCGAGAAGGCCGTAGTGGCCGAATGAGATCGCGTATCGTAGCGTGTCGGAACCGCAGGTTCCGGCTCGTGTGGGATTTTTGAAGTTTTCGTCGAACAGTTTTTGCTTTTCTTCCGCGGTGAGCGTTTTCGGTTTTTCACCGCAGAACACGAGCGGGTCGCCCCAGAAGCCGTTGTCGCAGGTGCAGTCGCGCTTCGGGCCGGGATCGCTTTCCAGGCCGAGGAGGATTTCCTTTCCGGCAAACTTCGTCAGATCACACTCGACGGGGACCCAGTTCTTTGCGGCGATATGCTTTTCGCACACCGCCAAGCCGTCGACCCGAACGCGGTACGTGATACCGTCGCTCTCCGGTTCGGTACTTTGAACATCCCGCATCGCACCGAAGAACGAAAGCACGATCTTTTTCGATTCCGGCAATTTAAGCCGGTACTCCGCGGAGACGTTTCCCGTCCCTCCTTTCCACGGCGGATGCACCGAAAACGATCCCCGCGTGACGCCGCCGCGATTCATATCGACGACGGCAAACGACGCCATCGATTCGGGATCGTTCCCCGAAAAACCGATCGGCAAAGCGACCGGCTCTTTCCCGTCGTGATTCCAGACGACCCGGTACGCTTTCGAATTCGGCAAAAACAGGCCGGTTCCGTCGACGAGCGTCGTGAGCGGCAAATTCTTCGGATCATCGACGATTTGCGAAATCACGCCGCGAGCCCCGAAATCGGTTTCGACGACCTGGACCGGGTGCAGCTTCACGTCGCCGCATTCGGCGTGAATGTGAATCGGATAATGTGCCGAATACGTGCCCGGCGCGGCGATGATCTGGAAGGTCGTTTCAACGGTTGCGCTGGCGGCGACTTCGACGGTTTTCTTCGCTTCGCCTTGAATCGAAACGGTTTCGATCGAATTGGCGGTCATGGAAACGGAAGCCGCTGAAGCACTGTCGTTTTTCACGACGACTTTCACCGCTGTCGGCGTATCGAATTCCGTGATCTTCTCGATTTTGTCGATGGTGATCGAAATCCCTCCCGCCTTATCGGTATTACAAATGTATCCGAAAACGGTCCCTCCGCATAAAAGCATCACAATACCAAGAAAAACGCGAATGTTCATTGTGTGTCCCCCGAAATGTTTAGCCGAGCGTCCTGGACGCCGACGCAATGATCCCAAACGATCCCCCCAATATACCGAACCCAACAGCGCACGGCAACGGCGCGCTCTTTACTTGACCGATTCCGATGTTAAAATGCCGGAATCTATCACCGTATTCAGCACTCCACCTATTTCACATGGCACTCGAAGTTACACTCATTACCGGCGACGGGGTCGGCCCCGAATTGGCCGAAGCGGCTCGCAAATGCATCGACGCAACCGGCGTCAAAATCAACTGGGACGTTCAGGAAGCGGGAATCGACGTGATGGAGCGGACCGGCACGCCGCTGCCGGAAGCCGTTCTGGACAGCGTTCGTCGCACGAAATGCGCTCTCAAAGCCCCGATCACGACCCCGATCGGAACCGGTTTCCGCAGCATCAACGTCCATTTGCGACAGGAGCTCGGGCTGTTCGCTTGCGTCAGGCCGTGCAAGTTTTATCCCGGCGTGAGAACGCTTTACAAGGAGAACCCGGTCGATCTGGTCATTATTCGCGAGAACACCGAGGATCTTTACGCGGGGATCGAGTTCGAAAAAGGGACCGAACAGGAAAAGGAAATCTACGAAACGATCAACCGGATTTCCGACAAGAAAATCAAAACGAAACCGGAGGAAACCGGCATTTCGATCAAGCCGATCAGCGTGACCGGATCGGAGCGGATCATTCGTTTCGCGTTCGAGTATGCCCGGGCGCATAACCGGTACAAAGTGACCGCCGTCCACAAAGCGAACATTATGAAGTACACGGACGGTCTTTATCTGGAAGTCGCGAAAAAAGTCGCCGCCGATTATCCGAAGATCGAATTCGACAATCGGATCGTCGACAACATGTGCATGCAGCTTGTCCAGAAGCCGGAATTGTACGACGTGATCGCGCTGCCGAACCTTTACGGCGACATTCTCAGCGACCTCGCGGCGGGTTTGGTCGGCGGACTCGGCATTGCGCCGGGAGCGAATATCGGCCCCGGCGGCGCGGTGTTCGAAGCGACTCACGGGAGTGCCCCGAAGTATAAGGGACTCAACAAAGTCAACCCGGTTGCCTTGATTCTGTCCGGGATGCTGATGCTGCGGCACTTGAACGAAAACGACGCGGCGGACCGCTTGGAAATCGCCGTTGCCGACGTGATTGCCGAGGGTAAATTCGTGACCTACGACATGAAAGCGGACCGTAACGACCGCAGCGCCGTCGGAACCCGCGAAATGGCCGACGCGATTTGTAGGAAATTACAGAAGTAGCAGTCAGTAGTCAGTAGTCAGAAATCAGGAGTCTACAGACTGCTGGTTGCTCGTTTTATTCGTAATTCATAATTCATAATTCGTAATTAAAATGCAGGCAACCAGTGTCGTTATAGTCGGAGTCGGCGGTCAAGGAATTTTGTTGGCGAGCGAAATCGTCGCACAAGCGGCGGTCGCGGCGGGGTTCGACGTGAAAACGAACGAAGTGCACGGCATGGCCCAGCGCGGCGGGTCCGTGGTCGCGCAAATCCGATACGGTCGGGAAGTGTTCAGCCCGATCATCTCCAAAGGAACTGCAGCCGTTCTCGGTTCGCTGGAGCGGATGGAAGTCCTGCGGTACACCGACTACCTCGCGGAAAACGGCTTGGCGGTCGTTTCGAGCCAGAAAATCGTCCCGGTCTCGGCGTCGTCCGGTCCGGTCGGATATCCCGAAATCGACGAACCGCTCTTGAAAAAATACTTCCCACGACTGCTCTACATCGACGCGGTGCAGGAAGCGACGAAACTCGGCAACCCGAAAGCGGCCAACACGCTGTTGCTCGGAGCGATGTCGTCGCAGCTCGATCTGCCGCTGGAAGCGTGGGAAACGGCGATCCGCAAAAGCGTCAAGGAAAAATTCATCGACGTCAATTTAAAGGCGTTCCAGCTCGGCAGGAGCCGTGAAATTTAAGGAGGGGTGGTAAAATCTGGTCCCCTCTCCCCTGGTACTCCGGGGGAGAGGGTCAGGGTGAGGGGGTGGAGCTGTTTGCCGCCTCATTTCCCCTCACCCTAACCCTCTCCCCGGAAATACCGGGGAGAGGGGACCGGCGTTTTGGCGGTTTTAACCTTTTTTCACTGCATACTTGACCTGAATTACCGCAACCTCTCCTGGGAGCTCCAATGGTTTTGGATTTTTCTCCATGAATCTTCGTACCGTCTCACGTCTACTCGGGATCGTCTCGATCCTGGTCGGCTGTTCGATGTTTTTCAGTCTTCCGTGGAGCGCCCGGTTTTGCGGCGGAGACTGGGAAGTGGAGCGTAAAGGGTTTTTCGGGCTTTTCGGTTCGATGTGCATCTGCCTTTCGCTCGGAGTTTTGTTCCATGTCTGGGGCCGCGGTTCGACGAAACAGATGTTCCGCAAGGAAGCGATGGCCGTGGTCGCGCTGAGTTGGATTCTCGCAACGATTCTCGGCTCGCTTCCGTATTATCTGAGCGGCTCGCAGCGGATGGAAAACGTCCCGATGAGTGTTTGCGATGCGCTGTTCGAATCGCAGTCCGGTTTCAGTACGACCGGCGCGACGGTCCTGGGAAACGTGGAGCGTGCGGATCTGGTTCCCCGGTGCATTCTCTTTTGGCGCAGTACGACGCATTTTCTCGGCGGACTTGGTATCATGGTGTTATTCGTCGCGATCCTCGGACAGGGTTCGGCGGGTAAGGCGATTATGAAAATGGAAATGAGCGGTCCCGGCGCGACGAATCAACAGGCGCGAATCCGCCAGACCTCCTGGACGCTTTTCATGTTGTACATCTCGCTGAACGCGATACTGATCGTCTTGCTTCTTTTCGGCGGGTTGACGTTTTTCGACGCGATTTGTCATTCGTTCGGGACGGTCGCGACGGGCGGATTCAGTACGTTTAATTTGAGCATCGGACATTTCGCGATGGAAACCGACTTGAACGCGGCGTACATCGAATGGGTCCTGATCGTGTTCATGTTCCTCGGCGGCACGAATTTCATGCTCATGTTCCGCGTCCTGACCCGAAGGGAGAAGAGCCTGTTTTCCGACGCGGAATGGCGATTGTACTTGACGATCGCGGTCGCGGCATCGCTGATGGTACTTCTGTCCGGAATTTCGCACGGGGATTTTCGAGGCGACTCGTCCTCGGCGCAAGGGATTCATGAAACGCTCCTTTCGGATTTTCGTTCCAGTTGTTTCCACGTCGTTTCGATCATGACGACGACCGGATTTTGTACGATGGAATTCGAAAAATGGAACGGATTTTCTCGCGGTATCACGTTCCTTTTGATGTTCCTCGGCGGTTGTGCCGGTTCCACGGCGGGAGGTGTTAAGATCATCCGATACCTGATCGGCTGGAAAATCGCGAAGCAGTCCGTCGAACAGGCGTTCCGTCCGAGCGTGGTTCGGGCGCTGAGAGTTTCCGGACGTCTGGTCAACAAGGAAATCGCATGGCAGGTTCCGGTCTATTTCATGATGATCGGAGCCTTGTTCGTCGTCGGAACGCTTTTGGTTTTAGCGATCGAGCCGGCGGGGCACTGGGACAATTCACAGGTTCGACTTGAACACAAGCTCATCGACGTCGGCAGTTCCGTCTCAGCGACGCTCAACAACATCGGTCCCGGTTTCGGTGTCATCGGCGCCCGGCAAAACTACGGCAGCTTCACGGAAGTCTCAAAATTCCTGTTCGTCTGGCTGATGATGCTCGGACGACTTGAGTTGTACGTCGTCCTCGCACTTTTTTATCCCGCGTTTTGGAAAAGCCACGGTTAAAAAAACGAGCCGGGATCTACGGTCCCGACCCTCTTTCCGCTCACCTCGCTCTCACCGCCCGATCGATTTCCAGCGGTTGTGAATCCACCAATATTGGTCCGGGTAGAGCCGGATTCCTTCTTCCAGCAACGACGTGTACCACTGCGTGATCTGCTTGATGTTGTCCAGGCCGGGCGGCGGTTGGAGCGGGTCGAAGACTTCCGCGACGTGCATTCGAAAAGATAACGGCTCTTTCCCCTCGCAACGGACCGCGTAACAGGCGGCAATCGGAGCGTTGTATTGGAGCCCGAGCAGCGCAATCGCCTTGTATGCGGACGCTTGCCGACCGAAAAATTCAATGCGGCATCCCCTGTGACCGGCGGATTGGTCGGCGAGAAACGTCATGGTGTCGTTTCGTTCCAAAACGGTCATAATCGGCTCGGGCCCGTCGTTTTTCGAGAGGATGAACTGGCCCGTCATACCGCGAAAATTTTCCACGAACTCGTCCAGAAAGGGATTGTCGAGTTTTCGGGCAACGGTATACGTCGGATAGCCGAGCAGGCCGAGCAAATATCCCCCGATCTCGAAATTGCCGAAATGTCCCGTTACGAGAATCAACGGTCGGTTCGTACAGAGAATTTTGTGGATTGCTTCGACATTATCCAACTCGATGTGCTTACGCCAGTTGGATTCATGAATCTTCCGGGGACAGTGCGCGACTTCGCAGACGAGCAAAAAAAGATGCTCCCACATGCGCCGGGTCAGATCGTGCCGCTCTTTTCCGTCGAGTTCGGGAAAGGCGTGTTTGAGGTTTTCTTCGACCAGCTTTCGCCGTATTCCGAAAACGTCCGCCGCCAAAATCGCCAACCCTTTCGCGCAAGTCCGGCAGCTTTCCAGGGGAAGCGACTGAATCACGCAAACGAAAATTCGAACGACGAGATAAACCGCGTAGTCGAGGCAAGGCTTCATGCGGGGGCTCATTCTCCCAAATGGTTATCGATTTGCGAAGCTTTGGAACTCATGAACGGACGGATTTGATACCATTTTTTCTTTTCTTCTTTCGCCGCGTACTGCGATTCCTGGGCGGGCGCGTTGGTCGTATGTCTTAAAACCGCCGCCTGTTCGACAAGCTCGTTCTCCGAGGAGCGGCCCTGATAAAGCGGTGCGTCCGGCAGTTCTTTGCCGTATTTTTTCTGATGCGAATCCCCGCGGCTCCATGGGTTTTTCCACGGCTTTTTCCACATTCCACATCCGGTGGAACTGGAAAGCAGTCCGCAAATCGCGAAGAAAAACAGGAAATAACGGACCTTTTGACTTAACTCGACGAACAATTGTTTCATGATGCGGATCGCTCCCGGGTGAAAACAACAATTACGGAAAACGGATGTCGCGAATCATGCGCAAAAACAAAAAGTAAGTCAAGAGGAAAAAACGCGAAGTACCGGCTAAAACATTAAACGCGGAGTACCGGCTAAAAACTACTTCAGCCCGGCGACGATTTCGGCGATGGTTTGGTCGGCATCGTCGAAGGGAACTTGACAGGTTCCGACCTGTTTGTGTCCGCCGCCGCCGTATTTGAGCATCAGCGCCCCGATGTCCGCGGTGCAGGTTCGGTTCAAAATGCTGTATCCGCAAGCAATCACGACGTTCTGCCGCCCTTTGCCTTCGGTGATCCAAAGCGAGACGTTTTGCTCCGGAAAAACGCCGTAAACCGTAAAGCGATTGCTTGCATAAATCGTTTCGACGCCGCGAAGATCCGTAATGATCACGTTTCCGTCGATTTTCGTGTGCTTTTTGAGCATTGCGACGAACAATTCCGTCTGCTGCCGGTAAAGATCGATCCGCTCCTTAATGTCGGGGTTCACGAGAATCTCTTCCAAGCTGAGCGTTCGGAAATGATTGATGAATTCCATCATCAGGTTGTAGTTGGAAATCCGGAATTCGTGGAACCGACCGAGCCCGGTCCGCGGATCGGCAATGAAGCCGATGAGCACCCAACCTTGCGGATTACGGATGTCGTCTTGCGTCAGTTGACCGGAATCGACTTTATCGACCGCTTCGATCAGGTCTTTGAATTTCGGGTATTTCGCTTCTCCGCCGAAATATTCGTAAATAATTCCCGCACAGGAAGGAGCTTTTTTGCTGACGCCTTTGACGCTCTGATCCCAACCGACCCGCTCTTTCTCGCTGGAGTGGTGATCGAACCACATCCCGCAGCCGGGAACATAGGGAACATTGCACAACACGTCCCGCGGTTCCGCCGTGAACGAGCCGTCCTGAAGATCCTTGGGGTGGACGAACTGCACATCGTCGATCAGCCCTTCTTCTTTCAGAAGCATACCGCAAACCAAACCGTCGAAATCGGAACGTGTGACCAATCGCATGAAAATACCTCTGTTTGTTCGTGGAAAGAGAAAAAAAGCGAACCCTGCAACAAAAACCGTGAACGGTCCGAGTATAGCACAGCGAAAAACGAACGGCAATCCGAAGAACGGAGAAAAGCGCCCGCGTCAATATTCTGTCCTTGATTTTTTCGCTTTTTTGCCCTATTCTGTAATATAAGGTCGTCGTGATGCGTCGTACTCGGTAGTCGGAAATTGACTTTCCCCGGATCCGTACCTCTGTACCGTATTTGATAAAATGTCACAAACAAAGAAAACATTGCTCGTTGCCGCCGCGTTGTCGCTGTTCATTGCGGCTACGCTTCTGGAAAACGCTGTTGCCCAAGGTCCGTTCGGCGGACAAGCTCCTCCGCCGGGGGTTGTTTCAGCGGTCGGCCGCAAAATCATCGAGTCCACCGCCGACGGAACCACGACGACCGCGATGTATTTCGCCGCGATGGATAATGCCGAAATGCGAAAAGATTTCGGGTTCACGGACGAACAAAACCAGCAGATGAAGGATCTGCGAAGCTTTATTCAAGCGGAAACGATCAAGCGGGCTCCGCAGATGCTCGAACGGTTCAAGAATTTCGACGCGAATACGGAAAAGGAACTTGCCGCGGAAATTCAGGGCGCGATCGGAAAAATCCGGGGACGGCTCGACCAGATCGTGACCCCGGCTCAGCGGGAAAAAGCGAAAACCCTTTCGTTCCAGGCGTTCGGCGGTCTTGATTCCCCGTTCGTCAACCCGGAAATGATCTCATCGTTAAACCTGAGCGACGCTCAAAAGGAAAAAGCGAAAGCCCTGTTCAAGGAAACCGAGCGGGAACGAATCGAAATCATGGAAGCGGGCCTGAAAATCGCAGAAAAAGCGGTCGCGGCCGGCGGACCGAGAATGTCCGAAGAAGATCGCAAGATGATCGAGCAGGAAGGAAAAGCGTTGGAAGGGCGAATTTATGCTTCCGGCAAAAAACTCGGCTCCAAGATCCGTGAATTCCTGACCGACGCCCAGAAAAAGCAGGCGGACGAGTTAATGGCGAACCGGCCGTCCTACCTCGGCAAACTTCCGCGACAACTCCAAAAAGAAGAAGAGTCCGGCGAGTGGAAACCGACCGATTCGTCCTGGGCTCCCGGCCAGGGAGTTTCCGGGGACGACACCCCCGTTGAAAAACCGCGATTTCCCGTGAGAAAAAAGACGGAAGAGTGAACGATTTCCCGTTAGCGGCGGGGCTTGCCCCGCATTTGTAATGTGAGGCTTTTGCCAGATAATAAAATGCCGTAAATACCCGAGTGAGAAACGATGTCATTCTGAGCGCAGTGTACTCACGGAGCGAAGAATCTGGCGTATCCGGCCAACACGCATTGTGTTGCGAACACCGCTTGATACCAGATCCTTCGGAGTACCTCAGGATGACAAAACCGGCGTGGAACTTTCTGGCGCAAGCCTGAAACGTCGACGCCAAACCCATCTCCCATGACACAACGCTATTTTCTCGCCAAGCCGCCCGATGAGAATCACTCGGCGACGCTCGAAGGGGACGAAGCCCGGCATCTCACGAAAGTGATGCGGAAAAAAATCGGGGAGGAAGTTTTCCTTTTCGACGGGTCCGGCTTGGAATATCGGGCCGCGGTCGCCGAAATCGGTCGGGATCGAGTCAAGCTGCTCATCCGGGAAAGCCGTCAATCGCATTTGGAGCGGACGGTGCCGTTGACGCTTGCAACCGCGCTTCCTAAGGGAGAACGGCAAAAATGGTTGATCGAGAAACTGACCGAACTCGGTTGCACCAAGGTGATACCGCTTCATACGGAGTTGTCGGTTTGCAAAGCGGACGAACAGGTCGTACAGCGGCTCCGGCGGCATGTGATCGAAGCGTCGAAGCAGTGCGGTCGTTCGCGGCTGATGGAAATCGGTGCCCAAGCCGATTTTGAAACGCTGCTCGCAAGTTTCGATTCGGAGCAAAACACCGCGAACCTTTTGATTCATCCGATTTCGGACGAAAACGTCGGACAAACCGACATTTACGATTGGGTGGCGGAAAGTCGACATTCCCCGCCGGGCGCGATTAACGTACTGATCGGCCCGGAAGGAGGTTTCAGCCCGCGCGAGGTCCGCTGCGCACTGGACCGACACTGGATTCCGCTCGACCTCGGACCCCGGGTATTACGAACGGAAACCGCCGCGATGACGGTCTGTGCCGTCCTTTCGGCGTTTCGCTAATTAGCGAGACTCGGGAATTGGCGTCGGGCAGTCGTATTTTTCAATAAATTCGACAACGCTTTTCTTCCTTGTGGCCGATTAGTATTGACACGGCCGTAAAAATCCATCATACTCCTGCCTCGCTTGTAAGTCGATAACAGTCAAGACATTGGAACGGGAGGAAACGATCATGGACGATCTCGATAAGTTTTGTTGCCAGAA